>NZ_JAMTDQ010000062.1 GCF_023806635.1 Accumulibacter sp. | reverse complement strand
CTGGTTCGACCAAAAAAGTCCAGACCTAATTTTGCGGGTAAAGGGCAGGGCTAGGCTGGCGGGCGTCACCGACCGGTGTCTTGCGGGCGGCATTGCCCGCTTGGCCCGGCGACGTCCAATCCACATAACGCGCGCCGCCCGTGTCGTCCGGCAGCGCCGCCAGGAACTTCATGTGCCGATCGCGCATGTCCTGGGCGTGTCGCAGCCGAGTGCCGGCCAATCCTGCCGGACAAGCGGCCGGCGGTTGAACGCTGGACCCCGCCGCGCAGTGGGCAGCAACTGCCCGACGGCGCGGCTGTGTGCTCAAGGAAAGCGGTTCAGTGAGCTTCGTGTGCCAGTTCCCACTTCTCGGGTGAACGCCAGAGCCGCGAGCGGAGCAGTTCCCGTTCGAAGATGAACTCCTTGGGCAGGCGGTCGAAGAACATGTCGAACTGCTCTTCGTGGGCATGTGCCTCGGCAGTCCCCGCCTTGCGGCCGACCGACATCAGGTTGTAGAAGGTGTCGCTCGGGTAGTTGAGTCCTTCCCACTCGATGTCCTCGTGCCGCGGCATCCAGCCCATCGGGCTTTCGATACCGAAACCCCGGCCATGCACCCGATCGACGATCCACTTCAAGACGCGCATGTTTTCACCGAAGCCGGGCCAGAGGAACTTGTTGTCCTCGCCCCTGCGGAACCAGTTCACGCGGAAGATGCGCGGTGGGTTGGGCACCTGGCGACCGACGTTCAGCCAATGACTGAAGTAGTCCGCCATGTTGTAGCCGCAGAACGGCAGCATCGCCATCGGGTCTCGACGCATCGCCGCCTGGCCGATCGCCGCCGCTGTCGCCTCGGAACCCATGGTCGCGGCGAGGTAAACGCCGTGGCTCCAGTTGAATGCCTGGAACACCAACGGCATGTCCTTGCTCATCCTGCCGCCAAAGATGAACGCACTGATCGGTACGCCCTCCGGATTCTCCCACTCGGTGTCGATGCTCGGGCACTGGCTGGCGGGCGCCGTGAAGCGTGCATTGGCATGCGCCGCGACGCGCCCGCAGCCCGGAGTCCAGTCCTCCCCTTTCCAGTCGATCGCATGGGGCGGCGGCGCACCGTCCATGCCTTCCCACCAGACGTCGCCGTCGTCGGTCAGCGCGGCGTTGGTGACGATGCAGTTCCTCTGTATCGTCAGCATGGCGTTGGGATTGGAACTCATGTTGGTGCCGGGAGCAACGCCGAAGAAACCGGCTTCGGGGTTGATCGCACGCAGCCTTCCGTCCGCAGCCTTCTTGATCCAGGCGATGTCATCGCCCACCGTGGTGACCTTCCAGCCGTCGAAGCCTTTGGGTGGAACAAGCATCGCCAGGTTGGTCTTGCCGCAGGCGCTCGGGAAGGCAGCGGCGAGGTAGGTCTTTTCACCCTGCGGTGATTCGAGACCCATGATCAGCATGTGTTCGGCAAGCCACCCCTCGTCGCGGGCCATCACGGAGGCAATGCGCAATGCCAGGCACTTCTTGCCAAGGAGTGCGTTGCCGCCATAACCCGATCCATAGGACCAGATTTCGTAGGTTTCGGGAAAATGCACGATGTACTTGCGGCTGATGTCCGCCTCGCACGGCCAGGGCACATCCTTCTCGCCTGGCGCCAGTGGTGCACCGACCGAGTGAACGCAGGGAATGAAAAAGCCATCGCTGCCCAGCACGTCGAGGACGGCGTGCCCCATCCGGGTCATGATTCCCATGTTCACGACGACGTAGGGGCTGTCTGTGATCTCGATGCCGATCTTGGCGATCGGCGAGCCCAGCGGACCCATGCTGAACGGAACCACGTACATCGTCCGTCCGCGCATGCAGCCGTCGAACAGGCCGTTCAGTGTGTCTCGCATTTCCGCCGGTGGGGCCCAGTTGTTGGTCGGGCCTGCGTCCTCCTTGTTGATGGAGCAAATGAAGGTGCGATCCTCTACTCTTCCAACGTCGGAAGGGTGCGAGCGGGCGAGATAGGAATTCGGCCGCTTTTCGGGGTTGAGGCGTATGAAGGTTCCGCCCTCGACCATGAGGTTGCACAAGCGGTCGTACTCGGCCTTCGAGCCATCACACCAGACGACCCGCTCCGGCTTGCACAGCGCGCTGACTTCCTCGACCCAGGCGATCAGTTTTGCGTTGTTGGTCGCAAGGTTGGTGGATTTCGTTTCGTTGCCCATGATTCTCCTCTGTTCGACGATCGTCGCAGTCAGCCTGCAAGATCCGTCGCGACCACGCCTCTGAGTTGGATCAGATACGGTAGCGGGCGACGGAATGAAAACCCTGTTGTCAAAGTAATGATACTATGCAAACCAAAAATCAGTCAAGCGATGATAAGCACGCATACCAGTACGCACGTTGTCAGCGGCGGTCCGGCTGCTTGATTGCTCCGCCGGGACGGGGCTCGACGCTGAGCCCTGCGGGACGAAACGTACGCAGGGTGTCGGAGAAACTGCGATAATCCACGGCGCTTCAGGGCGGGTCTGTGCCCGTGCCAGCTGGAGGCCGTCATGAAATCGTCGCGAGCAGGTGCCGACAGGGTGCGATGGAGCGAACCGCGCAGCCTGTCTCATGGATCGGCGAGGGCGAAGCCGGCTTCTCGCGCAAGGCGCTGCCTGCCGCCCTGGCAGCCCGGCTGTGCCGAGATGGCCGTCGGCGGGAGCGCGCGGGCTAAGCCGCAGATCGGTCGCACGAGCGTGTGATTCACAATCTTCGAGGCCGTATTCATGATCATCGATGACACCCAGCGGGGGGCCGGGTTTCTTCTTACGGAGTCCGCACGGCTGCTGCGCAAACTGATCGACCGCCGACTGCAACCACTGGGCCTGACGCGTGCGCAGTGGTCGATATTGGCGATCCTGTGCACACAGGAGGGGCTTTCCCAGTCGCAGATATCGGTCCGGCTCGAGATCGAGAAATCCACAGTCGGCCGCCTGATCGATCAGGTCGAGAAGAGCGGCTGGATCGAGCGGCGTCCGATCGCTGGCGACCGCCGCGTATGGGGTGTCCACCTGACCGAGCGGGCGCGGCAATTGCTGGCTCAGGTCGAGACAGTGATCATCCGCAGTCGCACGGAAATGCTGCAGGGGCTGTCGGAAGAACAACAGGGACAGCTGTGCGGGCTCCTGCAGGACATCAAGTCGAACCTGGCAGTTGCCCTTGAGCTCGATCGTTCGGAAGCCCAGCAGGGGCACGGAAGCGAAGACGCCGACGCCTGAATCGTGGCGGTCGGCATCGCGCACGGACCGGCTCAGACGTTGAACCAGATGATCGAGAGGGGGCCCCGGAATTTCGAACAGCAGGATAAGTGGTAGCCTTGCGCCATCGAATGGCTGCGGAAGCAGTCTCAACAGGAGCGAGAGCATGACGAGAAGGACGAGGCGGAACCACACGCCGGCATTCAAGGCGCAGGTGGCGCTGGCGGCGCTGAAGAGCGAGAAGACGCTGGCGGAGCTGGCGCAGCAGTACGACATCCACCCGAACCAGATCACGGACTGGAAGCGGCAACTGACGGAGCGTGCGGTTCAGGTTTTCGGTGACGCGAGCAATCCCGCGAGCGGTGATCCGGACTTGACGAAGCTGCACGCCAAGATTGGACAGCTGACGCTGGAGAACGATTTTTTAGAACATGCGCTCACCAAGGCGGGCTTGCTGAGCGCAAGACGATGATTGACCGCAAGCACAAGCTCCCCGTCACGCATCAATGCGCGCTCCTCGGGCTGGCGCGTTCGAGCGCGTACTACACACCGCGCGAAGCCTCGCCGGAGGATCTGGCTTTGATGCGTCGGATCGACGAGTTGCATCTCGAGCACCTGTTCGCCGGTGCATGCATGTTGCGCGATCTGCTGCGCCCCGAGGGATTCCAGGCCGGCCGCAGGCACATCGGCACCCTGATGTCGCGTATGGGGATCGAAGCCCTCTATCGGAAGCCCAACACCTCTCGCCGGCAGCGGGGGGATGAAATCCATCCGTATCTGCTGCGCGATCTCGCGGTCGAGCGGCCCAATCAGGTGTGGGCGGCGGACATCACCTATATTCCGATGCGCCGCGGTTTCCTCTACCTGTTCGCCGTGATCGACTGGTACTCGCGGCGGGTCCTTGCCTGGCGGCTCTCCAACACCCTGACGACCGACTTCTGTCTGGACGCGGTGCGGGAAGCGATCCACCGGCACGGTTGCCCGGAGATCTTCAACACCGATCAGGGTTGCCAGTTCACCAGCGGTGAATTCACGGGTCTGCTCAAGGCGCACGCCATCCGGATCAGCATGGACGGCAAGGGCTCCTGGCGGGACAACGTCTTTGTCGAGCGCCTGTGGAAGACAGTCAAGTACGAGGAGGTGTATCTCAAGGCCTATGACAGCGTCGCCGATGCAAGAGCCAACCTGGCCACGTACGTCCGCTTCTACAACGAGCGCCGACCGCACCAAGCCCTGGACGGCAAAACGCCGGACACCGCCTACTTCGCCGCCCTCGCGTCGGCCATCCGAGCCGCGGCGTAAGGCATGGGGAAGGGGCTCCGTGGATTGGTGGACGATGCGCTAGCGCGCACCGGGCCGCTTGCCGTGGAAAAGTCTGGCGACTTTCCCACCGCACGTCCCTTCGCCCACAAGCTCCACCGAGCTCTATTCGGTTCAGATAAAACCCCAGAAGGTCAAAACCAACCGCATCACCGGTCAACCGACCGGAACAGGCAGGGCTCCACTTATCGAAGAGTATTTGCTGTCCAAACAAGCGGGGCCACCTCTCCACCTGTGAGATCACCACACCAGAACAAGCTCAGGAATGCCTGCGGTGGTACTGCCTGCGCTGGCGCATCGAAGACTGGCATCGCGTATTGAAGAGCGGCTGCCGCATCGAGGCGCTGCAACACAAGACCGCTGAGCGACTCAAACGGGCCATCGCCATCAATCTGGTCATCGCTTGGCGCATCATGCTCATGACGCTCCTGGGCAGACAGTGCCCCGATCTTCCCGCCGAGGTCTTGTTCTCCGACGCCGAGATCGAAGTGCTGCAGGCCTACGCCAAAAAAAACGAATCCCCAAGCCCACTCGGCTCGGCGACGCCGTCCGTCTGGTAGCCCAACTCGGCGGATACATCGGCCGCGCCAAAGACCCGTATCCAGGGCATCAAATCATGTGGCACGGCTATTCGGTACTGCAATCCCTGCGCGAAGGGCTCTCGCTCCGACACTGGACTTCGGATGATCTGCAGACTTGCGGGTAAAGGGCAGGCCTAGCCAGTCAATGAAGTGGCCTGCCTGAAGCCGTTGCGTGGAAGATCGCCGGCCACAAGACCCTCCAGGATCCTGCAACGGGGAAGGCGAACTCCAACGGGACAACTCCAATGCCGACCACAATCTACCTGGTTCGCCACGGCGCCACCGAACTCACCGCCGAAGACCGGTTTGCCGGCTCCTCGGATGTGCCTCTCTCCGACGAAGGCCGCAGGCAGGTGGCTTGCCTCGCCGAGCGGCTGAAGCGGGAGAAGCTGGATGCGGCATACGCGAGTCCGCTGCAGCGTACCATGGACACGGCCCGCACCGTCGTACTGGCCCACGGTCTGAAGCCGATAGCCGAGCCCGGCCTGCGCGAGATCGACTACGGTCATTGGGAGGGCCTGCGTCGATCGGACGTGCTGTGCACCTTCCAGGCCGAGTACGGCGCCTGGCAGGATGATCCGTTCACCATCGCTCCCCTCGGCGGAGAGTCCGGCGTCAATGTACTCAATCGTGCCTTGCCCACGCTACGCGCCATCGTCGAGCGGCATCGGCACCGTACGGTCCTGCTGGTCTCCCACAAGGGAACCAACCGGCTCTTGATCAGCAGCCTGCTCGGCCTCGACCCACGAGCCTACCGCGACCGCCTCGAACAGAGCCCCGCAGCGCTGAGCATTCTCGAATTCACCAGTGAGGTACGCGCCCGGTTGTGCCTGTTCAACGACACCTCACATTACGCCGGAGGACGGGAAGTCAAACATGCTCGTTGACGAAGCTCATCGGTGTGATCCGCCCTCGCGTCGAAACCGACTGCGGTTCGCTCATGCCGATGGCCCGGCAGGATTCCACCCAGCCCCGTGAGCAGGACGCGAACCGCGATTCTCCCGGCGATCGGCGGCACCCACCGACTCGCAGTCATTCGCCACGATGAGGCGCCCGTCCGCGATCGGTCGGTCGCATTCTCGGGCGCCTCTGCGGATCAGTCGCCGAGATCGCCGAGCTTGATGGGCTTCGTCCGCGGCCCGGCGCTGCGCGGCAAGAGCAGCGACAGCAAGCCGGCGACGAGGACGAATGCCGACGACGCCCAGAGGCAGGCGATGAGGCCGCCACTTGGCCCGCTCTGCAGCCCCCACTGGTACAGGGCACCGGACATCACCGTGCCGGCGAGGCGACCGGCGGCATTCGCCATGTAGTAGAAACCGACGTTCATCGCCACCTTGTCGCTGTCGGTGTAGGCGAGGATCAAGTAGGAATGCACCGCCGAGTTGAGCGCAAAGACAGCGCCAAAGACGATCAGGCCGGCGACGACGACCAGTGCCGGCGCAATGCCGGCGGCCAGCGCCAGCGCAATCGCTGCCGGCAGCACGGCGAGAACGAAAGCGAGGATCGTCGCCGTCCGCCCATCTGGTTCGTGCTGCTCCTCGACACGGCTGCGCAGCAGGCCCGGCGTGCTGGCCTGGACGATGCCGTAGCCAATCACCCACACCGCCAGGAAGCCTCCGGACTGCCAGAAGGTCCAGCCGAGCACGCTGGACAGGAAGACCGGCAGGCCTACGACGAACCAGACGTCGCGCGCGCCGAACAGGAAGATGCGCGCCGCTGCCAGCTTGTTGACGGCACCGTTGCGCGAGAACATCTGGCCGAACCTGGCCTTCCTGTTCGCCTCGCCGAGGCCGCCGCGCATCAGCAGCGCGGCAGCGATCAGGGTCGTGGCGACGAGAGCGGCGAGAAGCTGCAGCGCCGTCTGAAAACCTAGCAGCGTCAGCAGCAGGCCGCCGAGGAAGAAACCCACGCCCTTGAGCGCGTTCTTCGAGCCGGTGAGGATCGACACCCAGCGGTACAGGGTCGCCGAAGCGTCCTCCGGGACGATCAGCTTGACGGCGCTCTTCGAACTCATCTTGGTCATGTCCTTGGCGATGCCGCTCAACGCCTGCGACACCATCACCCAGGCAACGACGAGCCACGCCTGTGGCGCGAAGGCGAGCATCGACAGCGCCGCGAGCTGCGTGCCGAGGCCGACGAACAGTGTCGTCTTGAGGCCGAAGCGCGCACCGATGTAACCACCGAAGAGGTTGGTCAGGATGCCGAAGACCTCGTAGAAGATGAACAGCGAAGCAACGGCGAACGGCGTGTAGCCGAGGCCGTAGAAGTAGAACAGCACCAGCATGCGCACGGCACCGTCGGTCACCGTGTCCGCCCAGTAGGCGCCGGTGACCAGGACGTAGTTGCGCACCCCGGCGCGCTCCCTGTCGCTCTTGCCCATCGCTGGGTCGCTCATATCGTCCATCTCCTCTGGCGCGCCGTAGCGGCGCGTTCGCCCGCGCGCGGGCTTCGTTGCCGCCACCGGGGCGGCTACTCCGATCGCCGGGGTGCGTCTACAGCGACGCAGCCACCTTCGCCGCCAGTTCGACATAGCGGTTGGCATAGCCCCACTCGTTGTCGTACCAGGCGTAGATCTTGACCAGCGTGCCGTTGATGACCAGGGTGTGCGCCGCATCGATGATCGACGATCGCGGGTCGGTGGCGTAGTCCATCGAGACCAGCGGCCGCTCCTCGTAACCGAGGATCCCTTTCAGCGTGCCCTGCGCCGCCGCCTTCAGCAAGCCATTGACCTCGTCGACGGTCGTCGGTCGCTGCATCTCGAAGACGCAGTCGGTGAGCGAGGCGTTGAGCAGCGGCACGCGGACCGCATGGCCGTCGAGCTTGCCCTTGAGTTCCGGGAAGATCAGCGCGATCGCCGTCGCCGAACCGGTCGTCGTCGGCACCAGCGACAGGCTGGAAGCGCGCGCCCGACGCAGGTCCTTGTGCATCTGGTCGTGTACGCTCTGCGTGTTGGTCGAACTGTGGATGGTGGTGATCATTCCGTGCGAGATGCCGATCGCCTCATGCACGACCTTGACCACCGGCGCGAGGCAGTTCGTCGTGCAGGAAGCGGCCGTGACGATGTGATCCTTCGACGGATCGTAGAGCCGATCGTTGATTCCCATGACGATGTTGAGAACATCGCCATCCTTGACCGGCGCAGCGACGATCACCTTCTTCACACCGGCCGCAAGGTAGGGCGAAAGCTGCTCGACCGTGCGCCACTTGCCGCTCGCCTCGAGGACGATATCGACGCCGGCCTCGCGCCACGGGTCGCTGGCGACATCCTTTGCCGTACTGTAGCCGATCGACCGGCCGTCGATCACCATGCGACCGTTGCTGACACCGACCTCGTGCTGCCAGCGGCGATGCACCGAGTCGAACTCGAGCAGGTGCGCGGCGGCTTCCACGGGCCCGTTCGCTTCGTTGATGTGCACGAACTCGAGCTGCGGATTGTTCCACGCGGCGCGCAGCGCCAGCCTGCCGATGCGACCGAAACCATTGATGCCGACCTTGACCGTCATTGCTCGTTCCTCCGATGGGTGGATGATGCTCCGCTGGACCCCAGGGAGCTGCCGAACCGACCGCCGCACGCGGCGTTCGCTCCAGTAACGTTTCTATATTGCTAGAATTCTGGAAACATGTAAAGCCTGATCTGCAATCGCTCCGAAGCCGACTGCGCGGTTGGTCTCGGCGCCGCGGAGCCGCTCGGCGCAGCCCGCCGTCGCGCCGCATTGCCTTTGCGGAGTGGCGAGTATTTCGGTATCGTTGGAACGATGAACAATACCGATGCCGTCACCACGCTGGCTGCTCTGGCCCAGGAAAGTCGCCTCGCCATCTTCCGCCTGCTGGTACACCATGCGCCGACCGGCCTGACCGTCGGCCTGATCGCCGAGCAGCTCGAACTGCCAGCGCCAACGCTCTCCTTTCACCTGAAGACGCTGGTCCACGCCGGCCTCGTGCACACCGTCCAGGAAGGCCGCTTCGTCCGTGCTCATGCCTGCATGGAGAGAATCGACGGGCTGGTCGGCTTCCTGACGGAGAACTGCTGCAACGGTCGCCCCGAAATCTGCCGACCACAGCTGCGGCCGGCGGTGGATCCGCCCGCTTGACGTCTGTCAGGGCTGGGAGAAGTCGTGCCAGCCCCGCGAGTGCGGGCCGTTGCTCCTGCCCACCACATGACGTGTGAGGGATGCGCGATTTCGACCGCCGGCAGCGGGCTGGGGCGGAGCGCCATTGAGCCGGCCTGCCTTTCTCGCGAAGGCAGATTCTATGTTTCCAGAAACTTAAAATTCTGCTAGTGTTCGTCCATCGATGACTTGATGGCCAGCAGGTGCCAGGACCGACATGAGCATTGCCTCCCCAGCCTGCGGCAACGGCGGCCAGGACGCCGAGCCGCGCAGGATGAACAGCGTCTTCGAGCGCTACCTGAGCCTCTGGGTGCTGCTCTGCATCGCCGGTGGCATCGCCCTCGGCAAGCTCGCCCCGGGCGTCGCCCAGGAACTCGATCGCATGTCGCTCGACGTCGCCGGCGCGCCGGTGGTTTCCATCCCGATCGCCGTCTGCCTGTTCTTCATGATGTACCCGATCATGGTCAAGATCGATTTCGCCTCGGTGATCCGGGCCGGCCGCAGCGGCCGGCCGGTGCTGCTGACGCTCTTCGTGAACTGGGCGGTGAAGCCCTTCACCATGTATGCCATCGCCTTCCTGTTCCTCGGCGTGCTGCTACGGACGCTGATCGGCGAGGATGCCGTCGATCTGGTGAAGATGCCCTTCGCGCTCGACCTGCCTGTCGGTGCTGCGCACGGAGCCGGCGTCGTCGTCCTGCACGAAGGCATCCGAATGCTCGAGGTGCCCCTATGGCGCAGCTATCTCGCCGGCTGCATCCTGCTCGGCATCGCTCCCTGCACGGCGATGGTCCTCGTCTGGGGTTATCTGGCACGCGGCAACGACGGGCTGACGCTGGTCATGGTGGCGATCAATTCGCTGACCATGCTGCTGCTCTACGGCGTTCTCGGCGGTTTTCTGCTCGGCGTCGGTCGCCTGCCGGTGCCTTGGCAGGCGCTGCTGCTGTCGATCGGCATCTACGTTGCGCTGCCACTGGTCGCTGGCTACCTGTCGCGCCGCTGGATCATCGGCCGCAAGGGCGAAGTCTGGTTCAAGGAACGCTTTCTGCAAGTCCTCACGCCGATCACCATTGTCGCCCTGCTGATCACGCTGGTGCTGCTGTTCTCGTTCAAGGGCGAGGTCATCCTTGCCAACCCACTGACCATCGTCTGGATAGCCGTCCCGCTGTTCCTGCAGACGGTGCTGATCTTCGCTCTCGGCTACGCCCTGGCGCTCTGGCTGCGTCTGCCCTACCGGGACGCCGCTCCGGCAGCGATGATCGGCGCATCCAACCACTTCGAAGTCGCGATCGCCACCGCCGTGATGCTCTTCGGCCTCTCCTCGGGCGCGGCGCTGGCGACCGTCGTCGGGGTCCTGATCGAGGTGCCTGTGATGCTGGCCCTGGTCGAGATCTGCCGGCGCACGGCGCACTGGTTTCCGTCGCCACCGGCCGGCGTCGCTGCCGCGGCCGGCGTGCAATGACGCATCGCCGCTCGCCGCCATCGATGCTGTCTGCCTGCCGCGCAGGCCCGGCAAACCGGGCCGCCCGCTGCAGGCGGGTTCTAGCCGAGGCAGAAGACGGCGAGCTTGTTGCCCTCCAGATCGCGGAAATAGCCGGCGTAGAAGCCGTCGCCGCGCGGACCGACGGCACCTTCATCCGTCCCGCCAAGAGCGAGCGCCCGCGCATGGACGCGCCCGACCTGCTCGCGTGACGTGGCGGCCAGCGCCACCATGACGCCATTGCCGACACTCGCCGGGCGCCCATCGAAGGGCGTCATGATGCACAGACTGGGTTTGTCCTCGGCCACGCCCCAGGCAATGCCGCGCGGAAACTCCCAGAGGCGCCGGGCGCCGACCTCCTTCAGCAACTCGTCATAGTAGGCCGCTGCCTTTGCCAGATCGTTGGTGCCCAGTGTCACGTAGCCAATCATGCCGCTTCTCCTTCAGGGTTCAGGAGGCGCCAGTCTATACTAAGAAGAGCCGTATCCCTCGATCGCGCCGACCGCATCAAGGAAGTCGCCTGAACCCGCCACATGAAGACCCCTTGCGTCGCAACCCGTGCCTGCTCCACTTTCGTCTGCCGGCTGACCGGACTGACCACGAGCGCCCTGGTCGTCGGCCTGTTGGCGTTTGCCGCCTTCTCCTCGCTGGGCACTGCCGCCACGTCGCCTGATTGGGTCGACACGGACCCTGCCGGCGAGCCGCGCGTTCACCTGTACTTCTTCTGGACCAGCACCTGCCCGCACTGCCAGGTCGCACGCCCGTTCGTCGAGGCGCTGCCGACGCGCCATCCGTGGTTGCTGCTGCACAGCCGCAATCTGTCGACCGATCGCGACGCGGCCGCGGCCTACGTCGCTCTGGCCGAGTCGCTGGGGAAGGAAGCGAGCAGCGTTCCAGCGTTCATCTTCTGCGGCCGGATGGAAGTCGGTTTCGATCGGCCCGAGACGACCGGTCGAGCGCTCGAGGAGGCCCTGCGGTCGTGCCGCGAGACCGGCGGCGAGCCGCCTGCGGCGGTCGTCCCGGCCGACGCCCGGGCAGCCGGGATCAGTCTCCCGCTGCTCGGCACAATCGCCCAGGACCAGATCTCGCTGCCCGTGTTCACCATCCTCATCGCCGGCCTCGATGCCTTCAATCCCTGTGCCTTCTTCGTCCTCCTGTTCCTGCTCTCGCTGCTCATCCACGCCGGCAGTCGTGCCCGCATGCTGTTCATCGGCAGCGTCTTCCTCTTCTTCTCCGGCCTCATCTACTTCCTGTTCATGGCGGCCTGGCTCAACATCTTCCGCTGGCTGGGCGAAGTCGCCCTGGTGACGACGGCCGCCGGAGTGCTCGCCATCGTCATGGCGCTGTTCAACATCAAGGACTACTTCTGGTTCAGGAGAGGACCGTCGCTGAGCATCCCCGAAACCGCCAAGCCCGGACTGTACGGGCGGGTGCGCGGGCTGCTGCAAGCCGAAAGCCTGACCGCACTGACACTCGGAACGATTGCCCTGGCCATCGTCGCCAACTCGTACGAACTCCTGTGCACCGCCGGCTTTCCGATGGTCTATGCGCGCCTGCTGACGCTGTCGGACCTGTCACCATGGCAGCACTACGCTTACCTCGGCTTCTACAACCTGGTCTACGTCAGCCCGCTGCTGCTCATCACCCTGGTCTTCACCCGCACCCTCGGCTCGCGCAAGCTCTCGGCCGCCGAAGGCCGCCTGCTGAAGCTGCTGTCCGGGATGATGATGCTGGGCCTGGGCGGACTGCTGGCCGCGGCACCGGCGGCGCTCAACGACCTTCGCGTCGCGCTGGCACTGGTCACCGGCGCGATCGGCGTTTCCTGGCTCGTCCATCGACTGTGGCCGCCGACGAACGATGCAGGTGGCTGAAGCGGGCCGGGGATGACACCCCGGAGTGCGCCTGCCGGAAGCGACCAGCGGCCAGCGCGCAGCGCTGCTGTCAGCCGGCGCGCCCGCCCTGCGTGCTTCCGCAGCATGGCCACCCGGGTTCGATGCGGTGGACTATTGCTCCGGCCGGCCCGGTCGACCGACAATGACGGCAGATGCCTGCCACCGAACCATGAACAGACTCCTTTCCCTCATGCTGCTGGCCCTCGCCGCCCCGGCAGCAAATGGTGGACCCTGGCGGGCGAGCGAGACGAATACCCGTGGCTGGCAACTGATGACGCCGGAAGAGCGCATCGAGCATCAGGCGAGGATTCGCGGCTTCAGAAGCTACGACGAGTGCCGCAGTTACCAGATCGAGCATCACCGGCTGATGGAGGAACGGGCCCGGCAGCGGGGACTCGAGCTGCCGCGCGGCCGGCGCGACGTCTGTGAGCACCTGCAGCAGGCCGCCGAGCCCGCTGCGCGTGCCGACTGATCGCCGCCGCCAGACATGCTGCGGCCCACCCGGCGTCGGTTGACCATCCCGCTGCTCCTGCTGGCGTCGACGGCAGGCCCGGTATGTTGGGCGCTGCCGGAGGATCTGCCGGCCCTGCGCAGTCTCGGCATCATCCTCGGCTGGGCTGGCTGCGGCATGCTCTTCGGCAGCCTGCTGCTGATGCTGCGCGAAACCTGGCTGGCGGACTGGCTTGGCGGCCTTGCCCGCATGTATCGCTGGCATCACCGCGCCGGCGTCATCGCCTACATCGTCCTGCTCGCGCATCCGCTGGCGCTCGCTGCCGCTTCGTTGCCGGAGTTCCCGGGCCTTGCCTGGCAGACGCTGTCGCCGTTCGCGAACGGCTGGGCAGTGCGGCTCGGTTGGCTGTCGCTGCTGCTGCTGATGTTCGGACTGGCCGCCACCTTCGCGACCCGCATTCCGTACCGAAGCTGGCGCTGGCTGCACACAACGCTCGGCATCGGCGTCGTCCTCGGTCTCGGCCACCTGCTGCAGCTCGGAATCGACGAACCGGTCATGCCGCTGCTGGCGCTGGCAGCGCTACTGCTTGGCTGGCGCTTCATCCGCGACGATGCAGGGCTCGCTGCGCGACCTTACGTCGTCCGCTCGGCGACGCCCATCGCCCAAGGCGTCGTCGAGATCAGCCTGCGACCACTCGCCCAACCGATCGCCGCCGACGCCGGGCAGTTCGTCCTCGTCGCCTTCCACAGCGGGGCGGGATTCCGTGGCTGCGGCCAGTTTCACCCGTTCACCATCAGCTCCATCGCCGTCGACGGCGAGATCCGGATTGGCGTCAAGGCCCTGGGCGACTGCACCCGACACCTGCAATCGATCGCAACCGGTGTTCCGGCGCGCGTGCATGGCGCCTTTGGCCGTTTCCTCGCCGGCCGGGCGATAACGCCGCAACTCTGGCTGGCCGGCGGCATCGGTGTCACGCCCTTCGTCGCCCTGTTGCGCGGCGGCCCGCTCAGCCAGCCGACCACCCTCATCTACCTCTATCGCAGCGAGGCCGACGCCGCTTACCTGCCCGAACTGCGGACGCTCGCTGCCGCCGATCGACTGCTGGCGCTGCACGCGCACGCCACCGGCGAGGAACCGCCGGACCTGGCATCGCTTTTGCCCGCCAGCCACGACCTCGCCAACTGCGAGTGCCATGTCTGCGGCCCGCCGGCTATGGTCGCAGCCGTCCGCAAGGCTCTGTGCCAGCGCGGCATCACCACCCGCCACATCCACTTCGAAAACTTCGATTTTCGCTGATGCGCCGACTCTACGTCTACGCCACTGGCGTCTTCTGGCTGCTCGTCACCGCCGGGGCGATCGTTGGCCACTGGGCGCCAGGGACACCGGGCCACGCGCCTGCCACCGAGCGGCTGATAACGCTCGCGGAACTCACCAGGCACGCACGTCCCGACGACTGCTGGATGGCCATCCGCGGTGCCGTCCATGACGTCGGCGCCTATCTGCCTGAGCATCCATCGCAACCGAGCGTGGTGGTGCCATGGTGTGGCAGGAACGCGACGGAAGCGTACGAAACCAAGGGTCGGGGACGCCCGCATTCGCCGCAGGCGGATGAACTCCTCACCAGGTACCGCATCGGTCGCCTCGCCGGAGAGCAGCCGTGAGCAGCGTCACGACAGCCGCAGCAGCGCCTGTGGCGAGGCGGCGGGAGTCCGCCAGCGCCGCCGGTGGATGGCACCCGGGTGCCCCTGCGGCGATTTCCCCTGCACACCTGCCGCCGGCAGCAGCCAGAGCGTGGCTCGCGGCATGAATCCGGCGGCCGTTTCGGTGGTCATGCCGTCCCTCAATCAGGCGGCCTTCATCGAGGCGGCCGCGCGCAGCGTACTGCAGCAGGACTACCCGGCGCTCGAACTGGTGGTGGCCGACGGCGGCTCGACCGACGACACGCACTCGACATTGGAACGTCTGTCGCACGAGTTCGGCGACCGCCTGCGTTGGCATGCTGCGCCCGACTCCGGGCCGGCGAACGCAGTCAACAAGGCGCTGGCGCTGGCCCGCGGCGACATCGTCGGTTGGCTGAATGCGGATGACCTCTACAAGCCCGGTGCGATCGCAGCGGCCGTTGCGTCGTTGCAGGCAGATCCGTCGCTGATGATGGTGTTCGGCGAAGCCGAACACATCGACGAGTGCGACCGCATCATCGATCGCTATCCAACCCTGCCGGCAACGACGCCGGTGGCGAACTTCCAGAACGGCTGCTTCATCTGCCAGCCCACCGTCTTTCTGCGGCGACGTGTCCTCGACGAGGTCGGCGGGCTCGATGAGACGCTCTCGACCGCCTTCGACTTCGACCTCTGGTTGCGCATCTTTCTCGCCTTCCCCCGTCGCATCGCCCACCTGCCCCGGGTGCAGGCACAGTCCCGCCTGCACTCAGGGTGCATCACGCGACGCATGCGCCGGACGATCGCAGCCGAGTGCGTGCGCGTCCTCGCCCGTCACCTCGGCACAGCGAATCCGCACTGGCTGCTGACCTACGTCGAGGAACAGTGCAACTCCTATCCGCATGGAGATTCTCCCGCCGACCTCCAGCAGGATGTCGCGTCGCTGGCCACGGAACTGGCCGGATGCTTTTCTGCGGACGGTCGCGAGCTGCTTCGACATCGGCTCGCGACGGATGCGCGCTTGCGCCTCGCCCTGCCGGCAGCCTTCGCCGCCGTGACGGCGGATGGCTGGGCAACGGCGACGCTGCGCATCAGACTGCGGCAGGCCGCCGTCATTCCCGGCCGACGCAGCAGCGGGGCGCGAAAGCCCGTTGTCGCCGCGGCGAGCCTTGGGGGTCGCGCTGTCGCGGTTCTCGTCCGCCTCTGCAGCCGGCTGCGTCGCTGGCTACCCGGCGACCGCCGTTCGTACCTGCAACTCGCCTGCGTGCACGCAGCGCCACTCGCCTCGCCGCTGTCACTCTCGATCCGCAGCGGGCAACGGGCCGCCGATTGCTGCGTCATCACCCGATACGGCCGTTTTTCGCTCTTCCTGCCACTCTCCGCTGCCGCCGGCCCGCAAGCGGAAATCGAAATCATCCCGAACCAGGTCTTCGTCCCCGGACTCGTCGATCAGCGATCGTCCGACTTGCGCGAGCTGTCCTTTCGCGTCGAAGACATGACAATCATCTGAGCCCCGGCGACGGCGACGCAGGAGATCCCTGCATGAAAGAGGGGTCTATGTCGTTTCGTGTGGAAACGGCGTAGGTGGAGGGGCATTGAGGGTACGACGATGTCAAGGGCGGACGAAGTCCGGGCGAAGCCGAACCCTTGACATCGTCGTACCCTCGCCAACGCTTCCGCAAGGCCGATGGTGGCAGACAGCCGCCATCGGCCTGGAGGACAATGGCGGCCTTTCGCTTGTGTCGGGATAGGTGATGATCGAGATGCTCTTCACCCAGGCGCTGGGCCTGGTTGCTCCGTGGCAGGTCAAGCAGGTCGACTTCAACCGGGAGGCCGGCCGGATTGACTTTCAAGTGACGTTTGGCGGCAGCCGGCACGTCTGCCCGGCCTGTGGAGCGGCGGCGCAACCTTTCCATGATCGACTGGCGCGCTCCTGGCGACATCTCGACTTCTTCCAGTACGAGGCGTACCTGCACGCCGAAGTGCCGCGAGTGGCGTGCTCGGGCTGCGGGAAGGTGACGCAGATTCCCGTGCCGTGGGCACGTGAGGGGAGTCGCTTCACGCTCCTGTTCGAAGCCTTGACGCTGATGCTGGCACCGACCATGTCGGTGCTTGCGGCTGGCCGCCTGGTTCGTGTACCGCCCCGTCGACTGTGGCGGGTCATTGAGCACCATGTCGGCAAGGCCCGTGCCAGAGAGTCGCATGCCGAGGTGCGCGCGGTCGGAATCGATGAGACGGCTTGCCGGCGGGGCCCCTTGGCGCTCACCAGAATTGACCCGTTTCTGCTCACCAAAGCTGACCCACA
>NZ_JAMTDQ010000061.1 GCF_023806635.1 Accumulibacter sp. | reverse complement strand
CAACACGCATCTTCTTTCATCATCCGGGGCGGCCGCAACTGCAATGACCGTTAGCTTATCCGACTGTCCGAAAAACCGGAACCGCCGCATGAACTGCTGGTTCAGCTTGTCGCGGAAGAGCGGCGCGACGAGGAAGCTGATCAGGGCGATGGCAGCGAGCAGACCGACGGCGATCAGCGAGAGCTGCCAACTGTAGGCGAACATCACGGCGAGGAAGACGAGCAGGAACGGCAGGTCGAGGATCAGCGTGACGGCGGCGCCGGAGACGAACTCGCGGATCGTTTCGACGCCCTGCAGGCGGGCGACGAGGGTGCCGGTCGGGCGCTGCTCGAAATACGGCAGCGGCAGCCGCAGCAGGTGCTTGAAGACCTGGCTGCCGAGGACGGCGTCGATGCGGTTGCCGGTGTGCAGCACGAGATACTGGCGCAGCCAGGTCATGCCGCTGGTGAAGAGCACGCACAGGACGAGGGCGACGCCGAGGACGATGAGGGTGCTGTGCGTCTGGTGGACGATCACCTTGTCGATGATCACCTGCGTGAACAACGGCGTCGCCAGGCCGACGAGCTGGATGGCGAGGCTGGCGACGAGGACGTCGCGCCAGATGCTGCGGTGCTTGAGGAGTTCGGGGACGAACCAGTGGAAACCGAATCGCTTCTTCTCGGCGGTGAAGCCGGCGATCTCGTCCCCAGCCGTGGCGCCGGGCGCCTTCGCGACGAGGATCAGTTCGGCTTGCAGCCGTTCTCCGGCTGCGGCAATGGGCAGGGTTTCCGGGCTCTGGCTGCCGGCGCGGAAGTAGAGGAGTTCCCCGTGGTCGGCCTTGAGGACGAGGATGGGGGTGTGGGAGGCGACGGAATCCGTGGTGGACGGCGCCGCTGGCGCGGTGGAGGTGGTCGCCGGGTCTGCCGGAGTTCCGCGCGGATCGGCAGTGGTCTGCGGCAGCGAACGCAGGAACGCGACCGCCGGCAGCGGGAGCGTGTGCCAGTCGGCTTTGGGCAACGGCGCCGTGCCGGTCTTCAGACCCAGGGAGCGGGCGGCGGCATGGAAGGTGGCCAGCGTGTACGGTGGTGGAAACTCCTGCGCGACGAGCGTGGCGTCGAAGGGCAGGCGGTGGAAACCGCTGAGGCTACCCAGAAGCCAGAGCACTTCGGCGTGCTCCAGCCCCTCCCTTGGTGACATCTCGTTCTTTCTTGTCTTTCGATGTCGGGAATCCCGGATGGGCTCCCCGCATCGGCAATCGGCCAGTACGGATCCTGGCTGGCTACTCCGACATCGCCGAGGATGCCGGTGATTCAACCACGGTTCAACGGCGGCACGGCCTCGCCGGCGATCAGGTGCGACAGCCAGATCCCTGGCGCCTGGCCGGCCGACAGCACCTTGAGCCCGCGCACGGCCGGAATCGGCGCGCTCCACCTCGCGCGCGATCAGGTCGTGGGCGACGTGGTTGAGTCCGGCGCCGCCGTACCCGGGCGGGATGGTCGGCCCGAGCAGGCGAGTGCGCCCATTTCGCGGAAAATTGCCGGGTCGCTCCGCTCGTCGCGAAAGTCCTCGGTGACGCGCGGCATCAGCCGATCCTGGCAGTAGTTGCGCGCTGCGTCGCGCAGCATGCGTTCGTCCTCGCCCAGTTGGGCGTCGAGCAGCACCAGTTGTGCGTCGAGCAGCAGCGGGTCGTCCCAACGGAATCGTGCCCTGGTCATCAGCGGTCTCCCGTGGTCGATCGACGGCGATTGTCGGGCCGGCACAGCCGGGTCTGGCCGTTGCTGGACAGGATCACGTCGACTCCTGGCCACCCGCGCCGCAGGCGGCGCGGCGCAGGCGGTCGGCGATCGCTGCCCACGCGGCGTTCGACGGCACTTCCTCGACGAGGATCTGGTCGGCACCCGCCTCGTCGAGCTCGCGCAGCGCGGCGTAGAGTTCGCGCGCGTAGCGCGACGGGTCGGCCGGCAACCGCCGAACGAGCAGCGCCGCCGCGGGCGTTGCCAATGTCGGGCTGTGGCAGAGCAGCGCGCAGCGCCAGCCGACCGTCGCGCCTTCGGCGACGCGGGCGATCTCGGTCGCAGGCAGCAGCCGCAGTGGCGTCAGCGGTGCGTAGTGCGCCGCCAGAGCTCCCGGCACGCGCGGCAGCGCCGCTGCGCTGGCGGCCGGCGGCTGGCCGGCGACCTCGGGCAGGCGGCCGAGCACACTGGCGATCCGTTCCGGAGTGATCGCTCCAGGGCGCAACAGGCGCGGCGCCGCGCCGGATCCGCGGCTGAGGTCGAGGATCGTCGACTCGATGCCGATTCCACAGCGGCCGCCGTCGAGGACCAGCCGCGCCGAGTCGCCGAGTTCGGCGCGCACGTGCGCCGCCTCGGTCGGGCTGATGCGCCCGAAGCGGTTGGCCGACGGCGCGGCGATGCCGCAGAGGCCGCCAAGGCCGCCGCCGGCTTCGGCAAAGGCGCGCAGCAGAGCCAGCGCCAGCGGGTGTGCGGGCACCCGCAGGCCGATCGTCTCCTGGCCGCCGGTGACGACGCTCGGCACGCCGCGGGCGCGCTTGAGGATCAGCGTCAGCGGACCGGGCCAGAAGGCTTCGGTCAGTTCCCACGCCTGTCGCGGAATGTCGCTTGCCCAGTTGTCGAGGTAGCCGTCGGCCGGCAGATGGACGATCAGCGGGTGATCGGCGGGGCGCCCCTTGGCGGCGAAGATGCGGCGGACGGCAGCCGGGTTGGCGGCGTCGGCGCCGAGGCCGTAGACCGTTTCGGTCGGGAAGGCGACCAGCTCGCCGGCCTGCAGCAGGACGACGGCGTGGTCGATGGCGGCGCCTTCAGGGAGCATCGCTGATGCCGATCGCCGCGCGCACCGCGAGGGCGATGTCGCGGGCGTTCTCCACGTCGCCGGCGAGGACCGTGAAGTGGCCCATCTTGCGGCCGGGGCGGGCGTGATGCTTGCCGTAGAGATGCAGCCTGAGGCCCGGGCAGGCGTACAGCGGCGACCAGTCCGGCTCGCGGTAGTGCTGCCCGGCGACGCCGTTCTCGTACCAGAGGTCGCCGAGCAGGTTGACCATCGCCGCAGCCGAATGCGCGCGCGGGTCGCCGAGCGGCAGGCCGCAGAGCGCGCGCACCTGTTGCTCGAACTGGCTGGCGATGCAGGCGTCGAGGGTGTAGTGACCGCTGTTGTGGGGCCGTGGCGCCATCTCGTTGATCAGCAGTTCGCCGCCGACGACGAAGAACTCGACCGCCAGCGTGCCGACGTAAGCCAGGTGCTCGGCGATCGTCGCTGCCAGCGCGGCGGCGCGCGCGTGCAGCGCGGCGGCGGCGCGTGCCGGCACGAGCGAGACGTCGAGGATGCCGTGGCGATGACTGTTCTCGGCGACCGGGAAGCTGCGCACCGCTCCAGCCTGGTCGCGCGCCAGCACCACGGAAACCTCGGAGTCGAGCAGCAGCTTCTCCTCCAGCACACAGCTCTCGCCCTTGAAGTGCTGGAAGGCAGCGATCGCCTGCTGGCGGTCGGCGACGACTGCCTGCCCCTTGCCGTCGTAGCCGAAGCGGGCGACCTTGAGGATCCCCGGGAACAGCCCGTCATCCACCTGCCACAGTTGCTGCTCGCTGAGCACGGTGGCGCAGCGCGCGTGTGGCAGGCCGTTTTCGCGCAGGAAGTCCTTCTCGGCGATGCGGTTCTGGCAGACGCTGACTGCCGCCGCCGACGGGTGGACGACGACGAACTTGGCGAGGTAGTCGAGCGTGCCCGCGGGGACGTTCTCGAACTCGGTGCTGACGGCAGCACAGGCCTGCGCCAGCTCGTCGAGCGCGGCATGGTCGTCGTAGGCGGCACGCAGGTGGCGGTCGGCGAGCAGCGCTGCCGGGCTGTGCGGATCGGGGTCGAGAACCCAGACGCGGTAGCCCATCTCGTGCGCCGCGGTGACGAAGAAGCGACCGAGCTGGCCGCCACCGAGCATGCCGAGCGTTGCGGGCGGAAGGATCATCGTCGGGGAAACGGTGCGCGGCAGCGGCTCACACCTCGGGCAGTTTCATCGCCATGACCTTGTCCGCCTGGGCGCGGCGAAAATCGGCGAGGCGTTGCGCCAGCATCGCGTCGCCGCTGGCCAGCATGGCGACGGCGAAGAGCGCGGCGTTGGCCGCACCGGCCTCGCCGATGGCGAAGGTGGCGACCGGGATACCTCTTGGCATCTGCACGATCGAGAGCAGCGAGTCCTGCCCGGACAGGGCCTTCGACTGTACCGGCACACCGAGTACGGGAAGCGTCGTCTTCGCCGCCAGCATGCCGGGCAGGTGGGCGGCGCCGCCGGCGCCGGCGATGATCGCCCGCAGGCCGCGCGCTGCCGCCGCGGCGGCGTACTCGAAGAGCAGGTCGGGGGTGCGGTGCGCCGAGACGACACGCGCCTCGAAAGGAACGGCGAATTCCTTGAGCAGCACGGCGGCCGCCTGCATCGTCGGCCAGTCGGAATCGGAGCCCATGACGACGCCGACGAGGGGCTCGCGGTCGGGCATCAGCGGAGCTCCCGCTCGGCGGCCTCGAGGGTGTTGGCGAGCAGCATGGTGATCGTCATCGGGCCGACGCCGCCGGGCACCGGGGTGATCGCCGAGGCGACCTCGCTGACGGCGGCGTAATCGACGTCGCCGCACAGCTTGCCATCCGGCAGGCGGTTGATGCCGACATCGACCACCACCGCACCCGGCTTGACCATGTCGGCGGTGACGAAGCGGGCCTTGCCGAGCGCGGCGACGAGGATGTCGGCGCGGCGCGTGTGGAAAGCGAGGTCGCGCGTCTGCGAATGACAGACGGTGACGGTCGCGCTGGCCTGCAGCAGGAGCATCGCCATCGGCTTGCCGACGATGTTCGAGCGCCCGAGAACCACCGCCTCCTTGCCGCGCGGGTCGACGCCGGCATCGGCGAGGAACTTCATGACGCCGTAGGGCGTGCACGGGATGAAGCGCGGGTGACCCTGCATCAGCGCGCCGACGTTCTCGGCGTGGAAGCCATCGACGTCCTTGGCGGGGGCGATAGCCTTCAGCACGGCGTCGCTGTCGAAATGCTTCGGCAGCGGCAACTGCACCAGGATGCCGTGGATCGCCGGGTCGGCGTTGAGTTCTGCGAGCCGAGCGAAGACCAACTGCGGGTCGACGTCCGCCGGGTAGCCGATGCGGACCGAGTGGAAGCCGGCTTGGGCGCAGGCGTTGACCTTGTTGCGCACGTAGACCTGCGACGCGGGGTCTTCACCGACGAGGATCACCGCCAGTCCGGGGCGGGTGCCGCGCGCCGCCAGCGCTTCGGCACGGGTCTTGAAATCGGCGCGCAGCCTTTGCGCCAGCGCGTTGCCGTCGAGGATTCTTGCGGTCACGTGGATTCTTCCGTTGAGGCCGGGAAAGGGGGAAGGGGGCAGGGGGAGCGATGCGGAAAGGCTGCGATTCTAACGCAGATCAGTCGGCATCAGGCTCGGCGCGCAGCGCTTCGGCGGCGGCCGCGCGGCCGGCGGCGAAGGCGCGCCGGTTCAGGTCGACGATCTCCGGCTTCTTCTGCGCGAAGCGCTGCAGGACGCAACGCTCGAGCACTTCGGCGGGGAAGGGCAGGTGATCGGCGATGGCGCCGAGCATGACGGTATTGCCGAGCCGGATCTCACCGAGTTCGAGGGCGATCGCCGAGGCGTCGAAGGACACCACATGCGTGCCGGCGGCGCGCACTTCGGCCACCGGGTCGTCCGGGTAGTCGTGGAGGCCGAGTTCGACGATCGGCGGCACGAGACGGCCGGTGTTCATCAGCACCAGGCCGTCGGGCCGCAGCATGTGCCGCCAGCGCATCGCCTCGGCAGCTTCGAAGCCGAGCAGAACGTCTGCCGTACCGGGACTGATCTGCGGCGACAGTACCTTCTGGCCGAAGCGCAGGTGCGAGGAGACGACGCCGCCACGCTGCGCCATGCCGGCGACCTCGGTCTTCTTGGCGTCATGGCCGAGGGCGATCGCCGCCTCGGCGAGGATCTCGGTGGCGGTCATGACGCCCTGGCCGCCGGTGCCGACGACGAGGATGTTGGTGGTGTCGTACTTGCATCTGCTGGTCATCGGATTCGGAACCTCTCGGCATGGGCGGGCAGGCGGCGGCTGGGGCGGCAACGCTGGCCGCCGCCGTCGCCGCCGGCGCTAGGCGTTGTGGACGGGCGCGGGATTCTTGCGGACGACCTTGATCGGCATCGCCAGCGTGTCGACGTGGACGATCGCGTCGGGTGCGCAGGGCTTCAGGCAGAGACCGCAGCCGGTGCAGGCGGCGCTCTCGATGCGCACGAACGCGAGGTCGACCTCACGGCCGCTGGCTTTCGTCACGCGGTCGCGGCGCGTGACGTGGATCGCCGGACAGCCGACGTCGATGCAGTTGCCGCAGCCGGTGCAGCGCTCGTCGATCACCATGTAGGGCTTCAGCGCATGGTAGTCCTTGATCAGGACGCAGGGCTGGCTGGTGATGATCACCGACGGTTCGGGGATCTTGGTCTCCTCGCGCAGGGTCTTCAGCAGGACCGGCAGTTCATAGGCGTTGACCAGGTGGACACGCTCGTCGCGCACGCCGAGCGCCTTGACGAGGCGGACGAAATCGACCCGTGGCGCCTCGTTGCCATGGATGTCGCGACCGCTGCCGGGGTTGTCCTGGCCGCCGGTCATGCCGACGGCGCGATTGTCGAGCAGCAGGACGGTGACGTTGCCCTGGTTGTAGACGATGTCGAGCAGGCCCTGCATGCCCATGTGCAGGAAAGTCGAGTCGCCGATGACGGCGATGATCTTGCGCTCCTTCTCGTTGTCGCCGCGTCCCTTGTCGAGACCGAGCGCCATGCCCATCGAGGCGCCCATCGAGATGCAGGCGTCGAGGGCATTCCAGGGCTCCCCGAAGCCGAGCGTGTAGCAGCCGATGTCGCCCGAGATGGTGACGTTGCGCAACTGCGACAGCGTGTAGTAGACCCCGAGGTGCGGGCAGGCGACGCACATCGTCGGCGGTCGCGGGAAGACCTTCATCGGCGCGACCGTGCTGTCCGCCGGCGCCGGTTCGCCGAGCAGGCCGGCGATCGCCGGTCGCAGCACCTGCGGCGACAACTCGCCCGACAGCGGCAGGATCCGCTTGCCGGTGACGTCGATTCCCTGCGCCTGCAGTTCGGTCTCGATCAGCGGCTCGACTTCCTCGACGACGACCACGCGATCGCATTCGGCGGCGAAACGGCGCAGGCTGTCGAAAGGCAGCGGGAAGGAGAGGCCGAGCTTGAACACCGGCGCATCGGGGAAGCTCTCGCGCACGTGCATGTAGGCCGGGCCGGAGGTGACGAAGCCGATCCGCCGGTCGCTGCCCGGCTCGGCGAAGTTCAGCGGCGACACCTCGGCCTCGGCGCGCAGCCGGCGCTCGCGCTCGAACATCAGCGGCAGCCGGCGGCCGGCGGCGCTCGGCACCATCACCCAGCGACCGACGTCCTTGCGGAAGCCGGCGGCGCTGTGGGCGCTGCGCTCGCCGGTCGTGACGACGCTCTTGACGTGGCAGATGCGGGTCGTCAGGCGCAGGATCACCGGTACCTCGAAACGCTCGGAGAGCTCGAAGGCGGCGAGCGTCAGGTCGTGCGCCTCCTGCGAGTCGGCTGGTTCGAGCACCGGCACATGCGCGAAGCGGCCCCAGTAGCGCGAGTCCTGCTCGTTCTGCGACGACGAGAGGCCGACGTCGTCGGCGACGGCGATCACCAGGCCGCCGCTGACGCCGGTCAGCGTCATCGTCATCAGCGCGTCGGAAGCGACGTTGAGGCCGACATGCTTCATCGCGCAGAAGCTGCGCGATCCCGCCATGGCGGCACCGAAAGCGACCTCGAGCGAGACCTTCTCATTCACCGACCACTCGGTGTACAGGTCCGGATAGCCGGCCAGGCACTCGAGGATCTCGGTCGATGGCGTTCCGGGGTAAGCCGCCGCGACGCGCGTCCCGGCTTCCCAGACGGCGCGCGCGACCGCCTCGTTGCCCGACATCAGGAGCCTGCTGCCGGCTGCCGCCGGCGGCGTCGACATCACTGCGTGTGCGCTCATTGCCTCTCCTGTTGAAAAGGGTTTCCTGCGACAAAAGCAGAACCTTAGCCGCCGCCGGCGGCGGCGCGGTTGACGCAGGTCAACTTCTGCCGGTCCGTGTGGTCAACGGAAGTGTGGCGCAGCAGCACCGACGTTGCATCGCAGCGTGCGGCATTGCACGATGCAAAAGGACGTTTTACAATCCGGTATGACCTGATTGTTGCGCTGCGGTACCACGCGACAACGCGAGGGTTTACAGTTGCCGCTGGCGTCGTTTCCGGCGTGCAGGCAAGCATCATTCATTCCACGATTCCGTAGACCAGGAGACACATTCATGTCAGCTCTGCCCGACAACGCGCCGTCGGTCGCCGCCGGCGACGCCGACCCGCAGGAGACCCAGGAGTGGCAAGACGCGCTGCAGGGCGTCATCGAACAGGAAGGGCCCGAGCGCGCCCACTTCCTCATCCAGGGGCTGATCGCCCAGGCGCGCCAGGAAGGCATCGACATCCCCTACAGCGCGACCACCGAATACGTGAACACGATTCCCGTCGACCAGCAGCCGAAGTACCCGGGCAATGCCGACATGGAGATCCGCATCCACAACTACATCCGCTGGAACTCGATGGCGATGGTGGTGCGCGCCAACCGGCACAGCAACGTCGGTGGCCACATCGCCTCGTTCGCCTCGGCGGCGGCGCTGTACGACGTCGGCTTCTCGTGGTTCTGGCACGCGCCCTCGGAAACGCATGGCGGCGACCTGATCTTCTTCCAGGGCCATTCGGTTCCCGGCGTCTATGCGCGCGCGCACCTGCTCGGACGGCTGACCGACGAGCAGATGGACTGCTTCCGGCAGGAAGTCGATGGCAAGGGCGTCTCGTCCTATCCGCACCCGTGGCTGATGCCGGGCTTCTGGCAGTTCCCGACGGTATCGATGGGCCTCGGCCCGATCCAGGCGATCTATCAGGCGCGCTTCATGAAGTATCTCGACAGCCGCGGCTTCATCGAGGCCGGCGACCGCAAGGTGTGGGCCTTCCTCGGCGACGGCGAGACCGACGAGGTCGAATCGCTCGGCGCCATCGGCATGGCGGCGCGCGAGCGGCTCGACAACCTGATCTTCGTCATCAACTGCAACCTGCAGCGGCTCGACGGGCCGGTGCGCGGCAACGGCAAGATCATCCAGGAACTCGAAGGCACCTTCCGCGGTGCCGGCTGGAACGTCATCAAGCTGATCTGGGGAACCAACTGGGACGCGCTCTTCCTGCGCGACAAGAAGGGCGTCCTGAAGCAGCGCATGATGGAGATCGTCGACGGCGAGTACCAGACCTTCAAGGCGAAGGACGGTGCCTACGTCCGCGAGCACTTCTTCAACACGCCGGAGCTGAAGGAACTCGTCGCCGACTGGACCGACGACCAGGTCTGGGCGCTGAACCGCGGCGGCCACGACATCTTCAAGATCTACAGTGCCTACAAGGCGGCCGTCGAGCACAGGGGACAGCCGACGCTGGTCCTCGCCAAGACGATCAAGGGTTATGGCATGGGCCAGGCGGGCGAGGGCATGAACATCTCGCACCAGCAGAAGAAGCTCGATTTCGAAGCCATCAAGCGTTTCCGTGACCGCTTCAGCCTGCCGGTTGCCGACGAACAGCTCTACGAACTGCCGTATCTCAAGTTTGCCGAGGGCTCGGCCGAACTCAGCTACATGCGACAGCGCCGCATGGATCTCGGCGGTTACCTGCCAAAGCGCCGCGGCAGCGCGGCACCGCTCGAGATTCCGGATCTGGCGGCCTTCGAAGCGCTGCTCAAGGCATCCGGCGAGGGGCGCGAGGTGTCGACGACGATGGCCATCGTCCGCCTGCTCAACATCCTGCTGAAGGACAAGAAGGTTGGCCGGCACGTCGTCCCGATCGTCCCCGACGAGTCGCGCACCTTCGGCATGGAGGGCCTCTTCCGCCAGGTCGGCATCTGGAACCAGGAAGGGCAGAAATACGTTCCCGAAGACCACGACCAGCTGATGTTCTACAAGGAGTCGAAGGACGGCCAGGTGCTGCAGGAGGGAATCAACGAGGCCGGCGCGATGAGCGACTGGATCGCCGCCGCGACGTCTTACTCGGTGCATGGCGTGCAGATGATCCCCTTCTACATCTGCTACTCGATGTTCGGCCTGCAGCGCACGATGGATCTCTGCTGGGCGGCTGCCGACCAGCGCGCGCGCGGCTTCCTGATCGGCGGTACCGCCGGCCGCACGACACTCAATGGCGAAGGCCTGCAGCACGAGGACGGCCACTCGCTGGTGCTCTCCAGCCTGATTCCGAACTGCCTCAGCTACGATCCGACCTTCTCCTTCGAGATCGCCGTCATCATGCGGGAGGGCCTGCGGCGGATGTACCAGGAGCAGGAAGACATCTTCTACTACATCACGGTGATGAACGAGAACTACGAGCATCCCGAGATGCCCGCCGGTGCCGAGGCCGACATCCTCAAGGGCATGTACCTGCTGCGTCGTGGCCAGTCTTCGGACACCCGTCCCGTGACGCCGCGCGTGCAGCTTCTCGGCTCCGGAACGATCTTCCGCGAGGTCATCGCCGCCGCCGAGCTGCTGAAGAACGACTGGGGGATCGATGCCGACCTCTGGGGCTGCCCGAGCTTCACCGAGCTGGCGCGCGACGGACTCGACGTGCAGCGCTGGAACATGCTCAACCCGCTGGCGAAGCCGCGTGTCTCGCACGTCGAGCGCTGCCTCGGCGACACCCGCGGGCCGATCATCGCCGCCAGCGACTATGTGCGGATGTTCGCCGAGCAGATCCGTCCCTTCCTCAACCGCCGCTACGTGACGCTGGGTACCGACGGCTTCGGCCGCTCCGACACGCGCGAGAAGCTGCGCCATTTCTTCGAGGTCGATCGGCGCTGGGTCACCGTGGCGGCACTCAAGGCGCTGGCCGACGAGGGCGCGATCGAGCGCGAGAAGGTGGCGCATGCGATCGCCCGTTACGGCATCGACGTCAACAAACCCAACCCGACGACGGTCTGAGGGAGCGAGCGATGAGTCAACTGATCGAAGTAAGAGTCCCCGACATCGGCGATTACCACGACGTGCCGGTGATCGACCTCTGCGTCATCGTCGGCGACGTCGTCAAGGTCGATGATGCGCTGGTGACCCTGGAGTCGGACAAGGCGACGATGGATGTTCCGTCGCCGGCAGCGGGCGTCGTGCGCGAGATTCGCGTCGCGCTTGGCGAGAAGGTGTCCGAGGGGGCGGTGGTCGTCATGCTCGAGGCGGCCGAAGTCGCTGCCGCGACAGCCGCCGTTCCCGAGGCCCCGCCGGTTCCGGTTGCCCCGGCCGTTCCCGTTTCCCCGCCGGTTCCCGCCGCCCCGGCAGGCACGGCCGTCGCGGCTGCCGCGCCGACAGCAGCGGTTGCCGCTGCGGCCGTACCCGCCGCGCCGCCGCCTCCCGGCCTTGCCCTCGGCTCGCGCACGCACGCCAGTCCCTCGGTGCGCCTGCTGGCGCGCGAGCTGGGCGTGGACCTGAGCAAGGTCAAGGCGAGCGGTCCGAAGTCGCGCATCCTCAAGGAGGACGTCACCGCTTACGTCAAGGGCGTCCTGACAGCGCCGGCACCGGCAGCCGCGGCGGCGTCGCTCGGCGGCGGCCTCGACCTGTTGCCATGGCCGAAGGTCGATTTCGCGAAGTTCGGTCCGGTCGAAGTCAAGCCGTTGTCGCGCATCAAGAAGATCTCGGCGCAGAACCTGGCCCGCAACTGGGTGATGATCCCGGCGGTGACCTACCACGAGGATGCCGACATCACCGATCTCGAAGCCTTCCGCGTCGCCATCAACCGCGAGAACGAGAAGTCGGGACTGAAGATCACCATGCTCGCCTTCCTGATCAAGGCCTGCGCGGTGGCGCTGAAGAAGTTCCCCGAGTTCAACAGTTCGCTCGACGGGGACGACCTCGTCCTCAAGCAGTACTGCCACATCGCCTTCGCCGCCGACACGCCGAACGGCCTCGTCGTGCCGGTGATCCGCGACGCCGACCGCAAGTCCGTCGTCGAACTTGCCAGCGAAAGCGGCGAACTGGCGAAGAAGGCGCGCGACGGCAAGCTCACGCCGGGCGAGATGTCCGGCGCCTGCTTCACCATCTCGAGCCTCGGCGGCATCGGCGGGACCCTCTTCTCGCCGATCATCAACGCGCCCGAGGTGGCGATCCTCGGCGTCAACAAGTCGATCATGAAGCCGGTGTGGAACGGCCGCGAGTTCGTCCCACGGCTCATCCTGCCGCTGTCGCTGACCGCCGACCACCGCGTCATCGATGGCGCCGCGGCGACGCGCTTCAACGTCCATCTCGCCCAGCTGCTCGCCGACATGCGGCGCGTGCTGCTCTGACCGGGAGAGAGCGATGAGCCAGATCATTGAAGCGAAAGTACCCGACATCGGCGACTACCACGACGTGCCGGTCATCGACGTCTGCGTCGCCGTCGGCGATACGGTCCAGGTCGACGACGCGCTCGTCACCCTCGAGTCCGACAAGGCGACGATGGACGTGCCGAGCAGCGTCGCCGGCATCGTCCGCGAGATCCGGGTCGCCGTCGGCGATCGGGTGTCGGCCGGGTCGCTGGTGGCGCTGATCGAGTCCGGCGCGGCGGTGGCAGCGGCGGCACCGGCTGAGACGGCGTCGGTGGCGAGCGCCACTCCGGCGCCGCAGGCGGCAGCGCCGGTGAGCCGCCCGGCCGACCTCGAGTGCGAGATGCTGGTCCTGGGCGCCGGACCGGGTGGCTACTCGGCGGCCTTCCGCAGTGCCGACCTCGGCATGCAGACGGTCCTCGTCGAGCGCTACCCGACTCTCGGCGGCGTCTGTCTCAACGTCGGCTGCATCCCCTCGAAAGCGCTGCTGCATGTCGCCGCGGTCATGGAAGAGGCGCAGCACATGGGCGACTGCGGCGTCAGCTTCGGCGCGCCGAGCATCGACCTCGACCGGCTGCGCGCGCACAAGGACAAGGTCGTCGGCAAGCTGACCGGCGGTCTCGCCGGCATGGCGAAGGGGCGCAAGGTTGAGGTCGTACAGGGGGTGGGCCAGTTCGTCGACGCGAATCATCTCGAGGTCGCTCTGGCCGCAGGCGGCAGCAGGCTGATCCGTTTCCAGAAGGCGATCATCGCCGCCGGCTCGCAACCGATCGCGCTGCCCTTCATGCCCGACGACCCGCGTGTCGTCGACTCGACCGGCGCCCTCGAACTGCGGCAGATTCCGCAGCGCATGCTGGTCGTCGGCGGCGGCATCATCGGCCTCGAGATGGCGAGCGTCTACTCGGCGCTCGGCTCGCGCATCACCGTCGTCGAACTCGGCGGCGTGCTGATGCCCGGCGCGGACCGGGATCTGGTCAAGGTCTGGGAAAAGAAGAACGCCCACCGCTTCGACCGCATCCTGCTCAACACGGGCGTCGTCGCCGCGTCAGCGACCGCAGCAGGTATCGAGGTCAGTTACAGCAGCGGTGAGAAGGAATGCTTCGATCTCGTCCTCGTCGCCGTCGGTCGGGCGCCGAACGGCAATCGGCTCGCCGCCGAGAAGGCCGGAGTCGCCGTCACCGAGCGCGGCTTCATCCCGGTCGACGCGCAGCAGCGGACCAACGTGCCGCACATCTTCGCCATCGGCGACATCGTCGGTCAGCCGATGCTGGCGCACAAGGGGGTGCATGAGGGGCATGTCGCCGCCGAGGCCGCGCACGGCAGCAAGCGCTGCTTCGACGCGCTGCAGATTCCATCGGTCGCGTACACCGACCCGGAGATCGCCTGGGCCGGCAAGACCGAGGAGCAATGCCGCGTCGAGGGCATCACCTACGGCAAGAGCGTCTTTCCCTGGGCCGCTTCCGGGCGCGCGCTGGCGAACGGCCGCGAGGAGGGCTTCACGAAGCTGATCTTCGACGAGGCGACGCATCGCATCATCGGCGGCAGCATCGTCGGCACCGAGGCCGGCGACATGATCGGCGAAATCTGCCTGGCCATCGAGATGGGCTGCGACGCCGCCGACATCGCGCACACGATCCACCCGCATCCGACGCTGGGCGAATCGATCGGCATGGCGGCCGAGGTCCATGAGGGTGTGTGCACCGACCTGCCGGCGGTGAAGAAGAGGTAGGAACGCAGCCGGTTCCAGTGGAACGATCAGTCTGCCGCAGTGGGCTGCGGCGGACTGGTCCGTTGGTGTCCGGTTGTTGGCCGACATTCGGCATGCTGTTCTGACCGGGAAAGGATGATGAGCCGGGCGACCAGTCCGTGGTGGCTTGAGAGACATTGATCCAGATGTCACCGCCAGCCGGCCAGCAATCGTTCGGCTACAGCGACCACCCCCAGTAGGTCGCGATGGCGGGCTCGGCCGTGTGGGCGAGACGGATGCCGCCGGCGTCGGTCGCGCTTTCGCCGATTTCGACCAGGCTCAGTTTGGCGAGGTTTGCCCACGCCTGCATCGCCAGGCGTGTCGCAGCCTGGTTGGCCGGACTGAGGGCCGAGGCGGTGGCGGGTTCATTCTGCGGCGATCCGTACGCCGCAGGCGCCGCCCAGACGGCGTTCCCGCTGACGCCAGGGAAGCTGTAACCGACCGCCGCACCAACGCCAGCGCCGGCGTTCCCCATTTCATCCCGCCGAGCAGCGCATCGATCAGGCTGTCGCCTGAGTCGGCAACGGCGCTGGCGGGCATGGTGGACGTCGGGCTGGTCACTCGCTGAGTCTTGCTGCGGCTGGCCGCCGGCTGCCGCTACCCGGTCGTCGTGCCACGACGCCAGACGACCGAAGGGACGGTGCGCGCCCCCCGGCGGCGACCGTGGCCGGCAAAGAGCGTGGGGGGTACCAGCAAAGCTCGATGCCTCAGCCGACGACGTGGTAGCCGCCGTCGATGTGCATCGTCTCGCCGGTGATCAGCTTCGCGTAGTCGGATGCGAGGAAGGCGGTTGCCATGCCGACATCCTCGATGCTGACGAGCATGTGGCTCGGGGCGCGCTTCACGGCGATGTCCATCAGTTCGTCGAAGCGGTCGATGCCGCTGGCCGCGCGGGTGCGGATCGGTCCGGGCGAGATCGGGTGCACGCGAATCCCCTTCGGTCCCAGCTCGGCGGCGAGGTAGCGTGCCGATGCCTCGAGCGCCGCTTTCACCGGTCCCATCAGGTTGTAGCGGTCGACCACCTTCTCGGCACCGTAGTAACTCATCGTGAACAACGAGCCGCCGTTCTTCATCAGCGGTTCGGCGAGCTTCGCCATGCGGATGAACGAGTGGCACGAGACGTCCATCGCCATCAGGAAGCCGTCGCGCGAACAGTCGGTGACGCGGCCGTGCAGATCCTCGCGTGGCGCGAAGGCAATCGAGTGCAGGCCGATGTCGAGCTGACCCCAGGTCTTCTCGATAGCCGCAAAAACGGCCTCGAGCTGCCCGGGGATGCGGACGTCGCAGGGAAGGTAGAGGGCCGGGTCGACGCCGAGGTGGTCGGCGAGTGGCTGCGTGTACTGCCTGCTCTTCTCGTTGACGTAGGTCATCGCGACGCTCGCACCCAGCGCACGGAAGGCGAGCGCGCAGCCATAGGCGATCGACTGGTCGTTGGCGATGCCGATCACCAGAGCCTTCTTGCCCTCGAGCGCGCCGCCGGGGCCCTTCACCTTCTCGGCGAGGTCACGAAAGAACTCTTCCGTAGGGTTCAACTGGGTCATGGTCTGTTGTCCGTGGTGGATGATGGGGGTGGAATGTCGGCAGACGTGCGGCATTCCCGGAGCTGCCTGCCGGCCGCGCCGCTGGTGTCGCCGCGGTCGGAACTGACTTGTCAACAGCTCGGGACACCCTTTGTACTGTGCGAGCATTGTAGCGCAAGCGCCGGCGCTCCAGTCGCGGTCCAGTCGCGGTGTTGCATGGGGAAGGACCCGCGGGTAGAGTGTGCGCAGGGTATCCGTGCTGGGTTGGCGGCGGCGTTTGCACCGTTGCCGACGGTTTCCGCAACGAACTCGAGGAAGCATCGCCATGAACGGAAGAAGGGCCGTCGTACAGACTATGGCGTGCGCGCTGCTGTTGGCCGGTTGCGCCGGCATGAGCACGACCGAACAGCGCACCCTGAGCGGCGCGGCGATCGGCACCGGCGTTGGTGCTGCGGTGGGTGCGGTCACCGGTGACTGGGGTTGGGCTGCGGGTGGCGCGGCGATCGGCGCCGCCGGCGGCTACCTCTACGACCAGCAGAAGCAGAAGGAGCAACGCGCTTACGAACAGGGGTTGCAGGCGGGCAAATCGCAGGCACAGAAGAAGTAGGCGGCGGCGGTGCGCGTCGCCTCGGCCGCGGCAGTGTGCGGCGGCCAGCGCCCGCGGCTGTCGCGCGCCCCCTGCGCGGTCTGGTGGAGGAAGATGATATGGGGATTCTCGATTGGTTCAGGAACCGGACGGCGCAGTTTGACGCCGAACGGGTGTCCGACGAGACGGTTCGCTGGGCTGTCGACAGGGCGATCACACTCACCAACCCGCGCCTGAAGCTGCTGCCCGATCATCACAAACGCCTGGCGCCGGCGGTCGAGACGATGATAGCCTTCCTGCGCACCCAGATCCCGGCACTGCCGGCGGCGCGACCGCTCTCGCAGTCGGCATGGTCGGCCGATCCCGTGTTGCGCGCGCTATTCGTCGCCCCGGCGGATGTTGCGCTGCTCCTCGGTCGTGCCGACAACTTGCATGCGCTGTTCGACAGCTCTCCCGAACTGGACGAGGCGTACCTCGTTCTCGGCATGGCTTTCGCCGAGCAGCGGGTATTTGGCATGGCGCTGCACGGCGACGTCGTGCAGCGCGACGTCGCGCAGACGAGCGTCAGCTTCAGCGACCACCGGACCCGCATCTGCGAGCGGGACGAAACGCTGCTGCGCCGTGCCATCGGCGTCCAGTTGTTCGAGTATCTGGTCGGTCACGCCCTGGCCGAGATCGGCGAGGAGCGCAGCGAGCGGCTGGAACTGCAGGGCAACCGCTCGCTGCTCCGCGCCCGTCTGCGTTTGCTGCAGCAACACGGACCCGGCCTCGCATCGATGTTCGGCGAGGGGCCGGCGGCACCGGCAGAGCAGGCGCGGCTGGAGTCGGAACTGCTGGCGAACGAGCGGCAACTGCAGGCACTCGGCGGCGGGGAGGCGATCCTGGAAAGCGAACTCGAGTGCCTGCAGAAGGTTCTGTCGCAACCGCAGGATTGCCTGGTGATCGAACCGAAACAGTTGTGGCTCAGCCCGATGAATGTCGTCGTCGGGGAGGGCAGCGGCGAGGCGGCTGTCGAAGTCGATTTCGCGGTTGCCACCCTGCTCGGAACGCCGCCGATGCGCCGCGCCTTCATCATCGCGCGGGTCGCGCGCGGCGATCTGCCGCCAGCGCAGCGGATCAATCTCGCCGATGCCGCGCGCTATCTTTGACGAGGCGCGCAGCTGATTGCCTGCAACGCCTGACCGTTCCGCCCGAGCGCTGTCAGCGCTGACCCGGTTGACGACTGGCGGCAGCCAGCACTTCTCATTTCAAATCCGCGCAAGGCGGTGGTTGGCTGAGGTTGGCGCAC
>NZ_JAMTDQ010000060.1 GCF_023806635.1 Accumulibacter sp. | reverse complement strand
TGGCCGCCGAGCACGGCCGTGCGACAGGCGACGATCGCCCGCCAGACCTTCGCCCCGGCCGACGACAGGACGTGGCTGGCGAGGACCGCCGGCCCGTGCCGGCGGAAGACCTCGCCCAGCGTCACTGGCACCGACTCGAGTGAGCGGGGAGAGCAGCGTGTAGCGATCCTTGCCGCCCTTGCCGTGGCGGACCTTGAGGCACATGCGATCGGCGGCGCTCTCGATGTCCCCGAGCTGCAGGGCGCAGACTTCCGACACCCGCAGGCCGGCGGCGTAGGTGGTCATCAGCAGCGTTCGCCCGCGCAGGGTGTGCGCCGCGTCGATCAGGCGCGCCACCTCTTCGCGCGAGAGGATCTGCGGCAGCCGTTTGGGCACCTTCGCCATCGGGATGTCGAAGCCGGCCTCCGGAAGACCGAGCACGCGCCGACAGAGAAAGCGCAGCGCACACGAGGCCTTGTTGACACTGGCACAGGCGAGCTTCCTGTCGCGAATCAGGTGCAGCAGCCAGGCATGCACCTCCTCGACGCGCAGCTCGGCCGGCGATCGATTGTAGAACATCGCCAGATCGGCGACCGCGCCGATATACGCTTCCTGCGTCCGTGCCGCCATGCCACGCAGGGACATCGCGTTGCTCATTCTTTCACGCAGCTCACTCATGGTCTTCTCCTCGATTGCCGCGGGGACGTCCACCGCAGCGAGGAGGATCGAGGATTTGCGAGTGAGTTGGCGAACGAGTCGTCGAGACCTCGATCGCGCGAGCGCAGGCTGAAAACGAAGGTGCGAGGAGACCGAGGCGCCGGGGTGCACAAGCCAGCGCGGAGCGCCTTGGTTCAGCGTCTGGCTTGAACGGACGGATGCGAGCGGCGCAGCCTTTTCGCGCCGCTTGCGGCCGGTCCGCTCGAAGCGTTCGTGGGGCGGCGTGGCCTAAAGCACCGGCTGGTGTTCTCGGCTTGCATGCCAGAAAGCGAGCACGTGAAGGCCGTCGTTCTGCGCCTTGTAGTAGATGAAGTGACCGACGCGGCTGAGAAAGAGGCGACGCACCTCTGGCGTTCGCGACCCCTGCTACCTTGCGCCGATGCCCGGCTGCTCAGCCAGCAAGGCGACGGCCTCGCCAAAGTCGGCACCGATGGCACCCGGGGCGGCAGGACGGTTTGCCGCCCACCACTCGGCAGCGTTGCGAACCTGACTTGCTGCTCGGGCTGAGACCTGGACGCGAAGCGCCATGCTCAGGTGTGTTTCGGCAAAGACTGAAGAAGATCTTCAAGAGTGACATGCTCGCCACGTTCGATCTCTGCCATGGCGGCGAGCAGTTCGTCTTCCTGAGCTTCGGTGAGAGTAAACCTCTCGTCGGAGCCGCGGCTGATGACGGTTGCGACGGCGCCCTCAGCAAGAGGAACTCCTTCCAACACGATCTTTCCGTCGATGACGGTTCCGGTGGCGATTTGCACAAGGCAATGGTACTCCGGTCCTTTGTGAAGCGGGCGCTCGGTAGCTGCCTGGTCACGCCCAGAACGTGATGTAGCAATCCCAATAGACGCAAGGCTTTGCGTCAATATCCTGAAAACATGCGCGTCAGCTGCAGATCTTTCCAACAGAACAGGGCGATGCGTCATCGGCCAGTCCACCAAGAGATCCGCCAGTTGCGTCAGAGCACCCCGCCGGGCCGCCGCGCCGCCGCGCCGGCTGACGGAGCAGTTCGCCCACCGTCGCCGACCGACCGACTATGGTTGGACGGGGTCATGGCCGCAACTAAAGGGCGGCGCGCACGCCGAGCCATCGGCAGCGGCGGCAGCGACCGCCAAAGCTGGCATAATCTTCCCCATGCGAAGAAGAACATCCGGCGGGGCGGCGGGGGGGCGCGCCACCGCGATCCGGCGATGCTGAAGACCCTGTTGCTGCTGCCGCTGCTCGGGGCGGCCCTCGTTGCCCTGCTGCCCAATCGCAGCGTCGACCTGATGCGGCATCTGGCGAGTGCCATCGCGGCCGCGACGATGCTCTGCGCCTTCCTGCTGCTGGCCGGCTTCGACGCGAGCACCGCCGACATCCAGTTCTTCGAGAGCCGGCCATGGAATCCGCGCGTCGGCTCGCATCTGGCGCTCGGCGTCGACGGCATCTCGCTGCCGATGATCCTGCTCGCCACGCTGCTCTGCTTCGTCGCCATCTTTTCCTCGACCAGCGTGCGCAACGGCGCCAAACTCTACTTCTCGCTGCTGCTGATCCTCGAGACCGCCCTGCTGATCGTCTTCACCGCCCGCGACTGGTCGCTGTTCTACGTCTGCTGGGAACTGACGCTGATCCCCCTCTTCTTCCTCATCGACCGCCTCGGCGGTGCCAACCGCCATCGCGCCGCGCTCAATTTCGTCCTCTACACCCTCGGCGGATCGGTGTTCATGCTGATCGCCCTGCTGCTGCTCTACGACGTCGCACCCGGGCACAGCTTCGCGATGGCCGACATGGCAGCCGGTGGCGCGCAGTTGCCGGTAGGCACGCAGGTGCTGGTCTTCCTCGGCCTGCTGCTCGGCTTCGGCGTCAAGATGCCGATCGTCCCGGTGCACGGATGGCTGCCACTGGCGCACGTCGAGGCGCCGAGCCCGATTTCGATCCTGCTCTCCGGCATCCTCCTGAAGATGGGCGCCTACGGCCTGATCCGCGCCGTCGCGACGCTGCCCGCGGCGGCGCTCGCGCTGCAGGACTGGCTCGCCCTGCTGGCACTCGTCAGCCTGGTCTACGGCGCCGTCCTCGCCTGGCGGCAGACCGACCTGAAGGCGATGATCGCCTACTCGTCGATCTCGCACATGGGCGTCGTGCTGCTCGGCATTGCCAGTCTCAACCCGGCCGGCCTCAGCGGCGCCCTGACGCAGATGGTCGCGCACGGCCTGACCGCCGGCCTGCTCTTCCTGCTCATCGGCCTGCTCTACGAGCGGACACACGGTCGCGACCTCGCCGCCTACGGCTCGCTGAACCGGATCGCGCCGCGCTTCGCCGCCTTCATCGTCTTCGCCCTGCTGGCTGCCGTCGGCCTGCCGGGCAGCGCCGGCTTCGTCGCCGAACTGCAGGTCCTGGTCGGTGCCTACGGCCGCTGGGGTGGCTGGCTGCTGCTGCTCTCGGCAGCGATGCTGGTCGCCGCCGCCTGTGCCCTGCGCGCCATCCGCTGCCTGTCCACGGGGCCCGAGCGGGCGATGGGTGCGGCGCCTGCCGGCGTCGCCTGGTTTGCCGACCTGGGCCGCGTCGAGTGTGCGGCAGCCTGGCTGCTGACCGCCGGTGTCGTCGGCATCGGCCTGCATCCGCAACCGCTGCTGCAGTTGATGGCCTCCTCGCTGGCCCGGCTGGCGGCCGGACTCGGCGCTTGAGCGACGATGGGCGAAGTCGCTGCCGACACCGCCGCCACAGCCGCGCCGAGCACCGCGGCGCAGCGGGTTCTCGCCTGCCTGCGACACATCGCCCATCTCCTGCCGGCGCAGGCGCCGCTGCGTGACTTCGTCCATCACAATACTCTGCACGCTTTCCAGCACGTGCCGTTCATCGACGCGCTGGCGGCGGCGGCACGCCTCACGGGCGCCCGCCCGTGGCTACCCGAGGAGCGTTGCCGCGAACTCTTCCGGCAGGGGCGGATCGATGCCGGCGACCTGGCAGCCGCACTGCGGCAACTGCCGGCAGCACGTGCCGACGAGACGCTGTTCGTCGTCGGCGGCCGTTCGTGGCAGCGCGGCGAGGTGCTGCAGGTGGCGTTGCGCCAGCCGGCAAGGACGATCCCGGCTGCCACCCTGCGCTGGCAGTTCGCCGAGCGCGCGGCCGGCGAAAGGCTGCAGGCGGACCTCGAGCCGACCACGCGGCAGCGCCTGCTCGCCGCCGCCGGCGGCGATGAGCGGGCACTGGTCGCCGATCTCTGGGCCACCGCCTGCGCCCTGCGCGCCGACCCGCCGGCGACGCCGGCTGCGCAGCCGGCGTCGCTACTGTGGCAGGAACTGCACGCCCGGCTCGGCGACGGCTGGACGCTCACCGGGCTGCTGGCCCACCTCAGCGGCGAGGACGCCGCCGAGATCCTGCAGCCGATGCTGATCCGTCATCTCGCCGCGCATCTCGACGGCGGTCTCGCTGCCTGGAAGAACCCGCTGCAGATGCGGGGGTTCTACGCTGCCTGGCGCGCCAGCGCCGGCAGTGACTGGACCTGGGAACTGGACGAGTTTGCCGGTGCGCGGCAGCAGATCCGCGAGTTGCCCGACGACGCGCTGCAGGCGATCGTCGACGAACTGCAGCGCCTCGGCATCGAATCCGGACGCTGGTGCGGCTACCTGCAGCAACTGGCCATGGAGCTACCGGGCTGGGCGGGCATGTTCCACTGGCGGCAGAGCCGCCCACGGGCGGATGCGCCACCGGTCGACCTGGGCGATCTGCTGGCCGTGCGAATGGTCCTCGATCGCCTCTACGGCGAGCAACTGCTGCACCGGGTCTGGGGACTGCCGATGCAGCTCGAAACGCTCGCTGCCCATCTCATCGAACACCCGCAGGAACTGCTGCTGCGGCACGCGCATGGCAACCGCAGCCTGCCGGACGAGATCCTGGCCAGCCTGCGGCCACTGCTGCTGGCACCGGTGGCCGGCAACGGCAGGAGCTGGACGCAACTGGCACTGGCCGCGGCGACCGCCGGCGCCAGTGCCGGCGAAGACAACGCCGGCATGGCCTGGCCGCTGTTCGTCCTGGCCCAGCACCTCGGTCTCGACGCCGGCGAGCTGCGCGAACTGGGCTCGGCCGGCACGCAGGCGCTGCTCGCCTGTGCCACCTCGCTGTCCGACGAGGAACGCGGCCTGGCCTGGTTGCTGGCTTATGAGCATCACTATCGGCAGCGGATCCTCGCTGCCCTGGCGGCCAACCGCGGTCGCTCGCCGGCGCGCGTGCCGCGGGCGGCGGCGCAGCTCGTCTTCTGCATGGACGACCGTGAGGAGGGAACCCGCCGCCACCTCGAGGAAGTCGAGCCGGCCTACGAAACCTTCGGCGCCGCCGGTTTCTTCGGCGTCCCGATGCTCTGGCAGGGGATCGACGACGAGACGCCGACGGCGCTCTGCCCGGTCGTCGTCCGACCGACGAACGCGGTGCGCGAGACCGTCCCGGCGACAGCCCGGGCGGCGCACCGGCAGCACCTGCGGCGACGCGGGCTGCGCCTGCGCTGGCAGGAGCGACTGCACCAGCGGAGCCGCCGCGGCAGCCTGCTGGCGGCTCTGCTGACGGCCATCGCCGCGCCCGCGGCACTGCTCGCACTGTTCGCCCGCACCCTCGCTGCCGGTCGCTTCGGCGGGTTGCTCGAGCGTTGCCGTGCCGCCTTCGACCAGCCGCTGCCGGGCACCCTGCAACTGACCGCCGACGGCGACGAGGCCAGCCGAGACGCCAGCGCCGACAGTCCGCGGCAGGGTTTCAGCGAGGACGAGCAGGTGGCGCGCGTTGCCGGCTTCCTGCGCAGCATCGGCCTCACCGAGGGCTTCGCGCCGCTGCTGGTGATCGTCGGCCACGGTTCCGACAGTCGCAACAACCCGCATCTCAGCGCCTACGACTGTGGTGCCTGCTCCGGCCGGCACGGCGGCCCGAACGCGCGTGTTCTCGCCGCCCTCGCCAACCGGCCGCAGGTACGGCGCCGGCTGGCGGAGCAGGGAATCGTCATCGCCGAGGACTGCCGCTTCGTTGCCGCCGAACACAACACCTGCGACGAGAGCTTCCTCTGGTACGAGGACGAGCCGCTCAATGCCGCACAGCAGGCCGCCTTCGCCCGCCTGCGCCGCGATTGCGACGAAGCCGCCCGGCTGCATGCCGTCGAGCGCTGCCGCCGCTTCGCCTCGGCGCCCGGCAACCCGACGCCGCAGCAGGCGCTGCAGCATCTCGCGGACCGCCGCCACGACCTGGCACAGGCTCGCCCGGAGCTGGGTCACGCGACCGTCGCGACGGCCTTCATCGGCCGCCGCAGCATGAGCCGCGGGGCGTTCTTCGATCGCCGCGCCTTCCTGATCTCCTATGATCCGCTGCCCGATGGCGACGGCCGCATCCTCGAGGCGACGCTGCTCGCCGCCGCGCCGGTCGGCGCCGGCATCAACCTCGAGTACTACTTCTCGACCGTCAACAATGAAGGCTACGGCTGCGGCAGCAAGGTGATGCACAATCTCGCCGGGCTGTTCGGCGTCATGCAGGGCAGCAGTTCGGATCTGCGCACCGGCCTGCCGCTGCAGATGGTCGAGATCCACGAAGCGATGCGCCTGCTGGTGATCGTCGAGCAGACGCGCGAGATCATCGGTGCCATCTACCAGCGGCAGCCGCCGCTGCAGGAACTGATCGGCAACGGCTGGGTGGTGCTCGGCGCGCTCGACCCGCCGAGCGGCGCCATCGACCTCTTCGACCCGGCGCGCGGCTGGCAGCCGTGGACCGCCGACGCCGCCGGCCTGCCACCGCTGCCCGAATGCGAGCGCTCGGGCGACTGGTTCGCCGGCCACCGCGAGCCGCTTTCGCCAGCGCTGCTGCGGCGTCCGCTGGCCCGGCCATGAACGCCATCGACAGCATCCTGGCGCCCCTCGCCGCGGTCAGTGAGGTCCTCTGGCTGGTGCCGCTGCTGCCGCTGCTGGCAGCGCTGCCGATCGCCCTGCGCCTGTTGCTGCGCAGTGGCGGCGGCGATGCCGGCGAGCCGCTGACCGCGGGCATCGCCAGCGGCGCCGCACTGGCCGCGCTGCTGCTGCTCGTGCTGCTCGATCTCGCCGCCCTCGGCGGCGAACTGCCAGCGCATCCGGCCTTCGGCGACTGGCTGCGCATCGGCGCCGTGCCCGTCCGCCTGTCCTTCGTCCTCGATGCCTACAGCCTGCCGGCGGCGACGCTGGTGGCGCTGATCTGCTGGCTCACGATCCGCTTCTCGGCCACCTACCTGCACCGGGAAAGCGGCTTCCAGCGCTTCTTCCTCGGCCTCTGCCTGTTCCTCGCCGGCATGCTGCTGATCGTCCTCGCCGGCAATGCGGTCCTCTGCTTCGTCGGCTGGGAACTCGCCGGTTTCAGCTCGTGGCTGCTCATCGGCTACGCCTGCGAACGACCCTCGGCGACACGCAACGCGCTGTTCGCCTTCGTCACCAACCGTGTCGGCGATGCCGGATTCATGCTCGGCATCGGTCTTGCGGTGTGGTCGGTGGGCACCCTCGAGTGGGCCTGGCTGGCCGGCGACGGCAGCATGGGCCGGGTCACCGTCCGCCTGCTGGCGGCCGGCTTCGTCGTCGCGGCACTGGTCAAGTCGGCGCAGCTGCCGTTCACGCCCTGGATCGGTCGCGCGCTCGAAGGCCCGACGCCGTCATCGGCACTCTTCTACGGCTCGCTGCTGGTCCACGCCGGGGTCTACCTCCTCTGCCGCCTGCAGGGCCTGCTGTTGCAGGCGCCCGACCTGATGGCGCTGCTCGCCGCCGTCGGGTTGTTGACCGCTGCCTACGGCAGCCTCTGCGGGCTGGTGCAGAGCGACGTCAAGTCGGCCCTGGTCTTCGCAACCGTCGCCCAGGTCGGCCTGATGGTCCTCTGCTGCGGTCTCGGACTGTTCTGGCTGGCGGCCTGCCACGCCGCGCTGCACGCCAGCTGGCGTGCCTACCAGTTCCTGCTCGCGCCGGCGTACATGCATCTCGTGCGCCAGCCGGCGCGACCGCTGCCACGCTGGCTGGCGGACTGGCGCTGGGGTTACACGGCGGCACTGCAACGCTTCTGGATCGAGCCGCTGGCCAGCAGCCTGCTGACGCGGCCGACCCTCGCCCTGGGGCGGGACGTGCGGGCACTCGACGAGCGCTTCATCGACCCCTTGCTCGGAGCGCCCCGTGACGACGAGCGTTCGCCGGCCAGCCCCGCCGGCGATGAGCTGATCCGCGGCCACGGCCTCGCCGGCCGCGCGCTGTTCGCTTTCGCCAATCGCCTGCAGGCCATCGAGAACCGCCTGCTGCTCAGCGACGGCGGCACACTCGGCCGGCATCTGCGGCAGATCGGGCATTACGCCGACACCGTCGAAACGCTGCTCGAACAGCCGCGCTACCTGATGCTGATGGTCATGGCGACCTTCGTGGTGATCCTGTGAGCGAGATCCTCTGGAGCACGCAGGCCGGCTACCCGCTGCTGGCGACGCTGCAATGGCTGCCGCTGGCCGGTGGCCTGCTCCTGCCGCTGATCCGCGGACAGGCGCTGGCGCTGATCCTCGGTCGCCTGTTCGCGGTCGGCGAACTGGTCGTCGCCATCGACCTGCATGCCCGCATCGACGTCTTGCGCGCCGGCCTGCAGTTCGCCGAACGCTTCGACCTGCTCGCCTATCATGCCGCCGCCGACGGCATCAGCGTGCTGTTCATCCTGCTCGCGGCGCTGCTCGGCGTCCTGCTCTCGTTCTACGGCATGGCGCGGCAGCAGATCTCGCCGGTGCAGCTGCTCAGCGTGCTGCTGCTCATCGAAAGCGCGCTGATGACGATGCTGACGACGCTGAACCTGCTGTGGTTCGCCGCCGCCTCGGCGGTGCAACTGGCGCTGGTCGCCTACCTGCTCTGGCGCTGGGCGTCGAGCAGCGAGGAGAACCTCGCCCTGTCGCGTTTCCTGCAGTACCAGTTCTTCGGCTGCGGCCTGTTCGTTGCCGGGGCACTCGTCCTCGCCTGGAGCCACGCCGATGTGATCGGTGGTCACTGGAGTTTCGACCTCCTCGACCTGCTGCGCACGCCGCAGATCGGCAAATACCAGTCGGTCGCCTTCTACCTGCTGTTCTACGGTCTCGCCATCCGCACGCCACTGTTCCCGCTGCACGGCTGGCTGCCCAACTCGGCCGGCCACGGCCTGATTGCCGTCGCTCCGGTTCTGCTGCTCGGCGTCAAGGTCGGCATCTACGGCATGGCGCGCTTCCTGCTGCCACTGACGGCCGAAGCGGTGACCACCTGGCAGGCCTACGTCGTCGCCTTCGCCATGGTCGGCGTCTTCTTCGCCGCCATCCTCGCCTTTCGCCAGATCAATCTGCGACGGCTGATGGCCTTTGCCGTCGTCAGCCACACCAGCCTGATCGTCATCGGCCTGTTCACGCTGCACCCCGCGGGACTGCAGGGCGCGCTGCTGCTGGCAATCAACTTCGGCCTGGCGGCGACGCTGATGCTGCTGATGATCGGCTACGTCTACCGCCGCACCGGCACCACCGAGCTGGCGCGGCTCGGCGGCCTCTTCGACCGCATCCCCTTCATCACCATCGCCTTCCTGATCGGTGGCCTGGCGATCCTCGGCATGCCGGGAACACCGGGCTTCGACGCCGTGCATCTGGTGCTCGAGGCGTCGATCGAGACCTTCGGTGCCCTGCCGACGATCGCCACCGCGCTCGGCAACGTCGCTGCCGCCGGTTTCCTGCTCTGGGCCTTCCAGCGCGCCTTCCTGGCGCCGCGGCCGCGCGACCTGCCGGCGGCTCGCATCGCCCGCACCAGTCGCCTCGAGTATCTCGTCGGCGGGACCACGCTGCTCGTGCTGCTCGCCGCCGGCTTCTTTCCGGAACCATGGCTGCAGCTGACCGACCGTGCGACGGCGGCACTGGCAGAGCACTTCGTCCGACATGAATGAGATCGCGCACTGGCCCCTGTTGAGCGCGCTGCTGGCGCTGCCGCTGCTCGGCGCGCTCGGCTGCGCGCTGCTGCGGCAGCCGCCGCTGGCACGGTCCATCGCGCTTGGCAGCAGCCTGCTGACGCTGCTCTGTTCGCTGCTGGTCGTCGGCGCCTTCGATGGCGCCGACCCGGACTTCCAGTTGCGCGAGTCGCACGACTGGATCGGCGCCCTCGGCATCCGCTACCTGGTCGGCGTGGACGGACTTTCGGTGCTCTTCCTGCCGGCGACGGCGCTGCTCTTCTCTGGCGCGATCGTCGCCGGCTGGCGCGTGGCGGCCGCCACGTCGCCGCTCGCGCCGGGCCTTCACTTCGCCATGCTGCTGCTCCTCGAGGCGGCAACCCTCGGCGTCTTCTGTGCCCTCGACACCATCCTCTTCTTCTTCTGCTGGGAACTCACCCTGCCGCCACTCTACTTTCTCGTCAGCCAGTGGGGCCTCGGGACCGGCCGCCAGGGCGCCGCCGTCCGCTATTTCCTCGTCATGCTGGCGGGCGGAGTGCCGCTGCTCTTCGCTTTCCTGGCGCTCGCCTTCGCACCCGCCGGCGGCGCAGCCCCGGTCTTCGATCTGCCGACACTGCTCGCCACGCCGCTGCCGGAGCAGCGGCAGCACCTCGTCTTCCTGCTCCTGCTGCTCGGCCTCGGCGCCAAGATACCGCTGGTGCCGCTGCACACCTGGCTGCCGCCGCTGGCGATGAACGCGCCGGCGGCGGTCACCGCGCTGCTCGTCGGGCTGAAACTCGGCGCCTACGGCCTGATCCGGCTGGCCATCCCGCTGGCGCCGATCGCCGCCCGCGACCTGCACTGGCTGCTCGCCGGCTTCGGCACCGTGGCGATCCTCTACGGCGGCGTCGCGGCGCTGGTGCACAGCAATCTGCGCGGCATGCTCGCCTACTCGAGTCTGGCGCATGTCGGGCTGGTGCTGCTCGGCCTGGCGTCGTTCTCGGTCTCCGGGCTGCAGGGCGTCCTGCTGCAGCTCTTGAACTTCGCCCTCGCCGGTGGCGGTGCCTTCCTCGTCCTGTCGTTCCTGCAGCGGCGAACCGGCTCGACCGACATCGCGCAACTCGGTGGCGCCCTGCGCAGCATGCCGCGCCTCAGTGCCCTCTTCCTGCTCTTCGGCCTCGCCGGCATCGGCCTGCCGGGAACCAGCGGCTTCCCGGGCGAACTGCTGATCATCGTCGCCGCGCTGCATGACCACACCGGTGCCGGCCTCGCTGCGCTGTTCGGCATGGTGCTCGCCGCCGCCGCTTTCCTGTCGCCATTCCGGCAGGCTTTCTTCGGGCCGGCGAACGCACCGGAAGTGGCTGCCGCGGAAGACCTGCTGCCGCGCGAGATGGCGCTGCTGCTCGTGCCGGCGACGCTCGTCGTGGCCATCGGGCTGTACCCGATGCCGCTCCTCGAGCTGCTGCGACCGGCCGCCGAGGCCTGGGTGGCGGCCCTTGCCGGGCTTTGAGCCACAGCTCCCCGATGCACGACCGACGCTCCCCCGAAATCCTTGCGAGGAATCGATGAAAGACACCGACGACATCCTGGCCGTACCGCTGTGGATCAACGGCCATGCCTTCCTGACCATGGCGCCCGCCTTCTTCGACGTCCGCGACCCGCGCAGCGGCCTGATCCGGCGGCGGACGCCGCTGTGCGGCGCCAGCCAGGCGGCGACGGCAGTCGATGCGGCCGCGGCGGCGCTGCCGGCGTGGCTGGCGCTGTCCGCCGGCGAGCGGGCAGCCCTGCTGGCGACGCTGGCCGATGCCCTGGCCGGATATGGCAGCCACTTCGCCGGCCTGATCGCCGAGGAAAGCGGCCAGGAGGATGCGCTCGCCGCGACCGAGGTCGCGACTGCGCTGCAACTGCTGCGCAGCGCTGCCGGTGCAGCGCCGGCGATTGCCGGCGGTTGCGTCGTCGGCATCGTCTGCGACCACCAGGCGCCGCTGGCCGGGCTCCTGCAGCGCGCCGTGCCGGCCCTGCTGGCCGGCTCGACGGTGGTCGCCAAGCCGAGTCCGAAAGCCCCCTCGGCGGCCGTCGCGCTGGCCGAACTGACGGCCCGGAGCGGCTTCCCGGCTGGCGCCTTCAACGTCCTGCACGGCGATCTCGACGCGGTCGAAGGACTCTGCGCAGCCCCCGCGCTCGGCCGGCTGCTGTTTGCCGGCGACGCCGTGCTGGCCCGCCGCGTTGCCGAGATCGCCGGCCGCCACGGCCGGCAGCTCGCGGACTGAGCCATGCACCGCATCGTCTACCTCGAACGGGAATCGATCGTCGCCGCGGTCCGCCGGCCCGCTTTCCCGCATCACTGGCGCGAGCATGCGTGCACGCTGCAGGCGGAAGTCGGCGAACGGCTGGCCGGGGCGACGATCGCCATCGTCAACAAACTGCAGCTCGACGCCGGACTGATCGCAATGCTGCCGTCGCTGGAGATGATCGCCGTCGCCGCCACCGGTACCAACAACGTCGACCTCGACGCCTGCCGGGCGCGCGGCGTCGTCGTCAGCAACATCCGCGGCTACGCGGTGCATACGGTTCCCGAGCATGTCTTCGCGTTGCTGCTGGCGCTGTCGCGCAACCTCATCGCCTACCGGCAGTCCGTCGCCGCCGGCAGATGGCAGCGTGCCGAGCAGTTCTGCTTCTTCGACTTTCCGATTCGCGACCTCTGCGGCGCGACGCTGGCGATCGTCGGCAGCGGCAGCCTCGGCAACGGCGTCGCCCGCCTCGCCGAAGCTTTCGGCATGCACGTCCTGCGCAGCGAGCGCAAGGGCGCGGCGACGCTGCGTCCGGGCCACACGCCCTTCGCCGACGTCCTGCGCGAGGCGGACGTGATCTCGCTGCACTGCCCGCTGACCAGCGCGACGCGCCACCTGATCGGCGCCGACGAACTGCGGGCGATGAAGCGATCGGCGCTGCTGATCAACACCGCCCGCGGCGGACTGGTCGATGAAGCGGCGCTGCTCGCCGCGCTGCGCGAGGGCCTCATCGCCGGCGCCGGCTTCGATGTCCTGAGCGTCGAGCCGCCGGTCGCCGGCAACCCGCTGCTCGCGCCCGAGCTGCTGGCGCTGCCGAACTTCCTGCTGACGCCGCACGTCGCCTGGGCCAGCCAGCCGGCGATGCAGGCACTCGCCGACCAGCTCACCGCCAACATCGAGGCCTTCGTCCGTGGCGAGCCGCAGAACCGGGTGGCCTGAGGCCGATGCCGACCGGCCCCCGTCTGCACTGGCTGCGCTGGCTGCTGCTCTCGCTGCTGCTGCTCACCGGCAGGGCAGCGGCGGTCAACGTCGCCGCCGCCGCCGACCTCCAGTTCGCTCTGGGCGAGATTGCCGCCAACTACGAGCGTCAGCGCGGCACGCGCATCATCCTTGCCTTCGGTTCGTCGGGCCACTTCGCGCGCCAGATTCCGCAGGGCGCGCCGTATGAACTCTTCCTCTCGGCCGACGAGGAATACATCTTCCAGCTCGCCCGGCAAGGCCTGCTGCGCGACCAGGGACGACTCTACGCGATCGGCCGGCTGGCGCTGCTGTTGCCGCAGGGATCGCCGATAGCGGCCGACGGCGAGCTGCGCGGGCTGGCCGGCGCGCTGGCCGCGGGCCAGCTGCAGCGGCTGGCGATCGCCAATCCGGAACATGCGCCCTACGGCCGCGCCGCCCGCGCCGCGCTCGAACGGGCGGGTCTCTGGCTACCGCTGCAGGGCAGGCTGGTGTTCGGCGAGAACGTCGCGCAGGCGGCGCAGTTCGCGCTCAGCGGCTCGGCACAGGGCGGCCTCGTCGCCTGGTCGCTGGCGCGCTCGCCCGAGCTGGCCAAACGGAGCGTCGCGGTGCTCGTCCCCGCCGACTGGCATCCGCCGCTGCGGCAGCGGATGGCCCTGACGGCGCGCGCCGGCGCCGAGGCGCAGCGCTTCTACGACTACCTGCAGCAGCCGTCGGCGCGCGCCGTCCTCGAGCGCCACGGCTTCGCGCTGCCAGGCGACTGAGCGACGATGGACTGGCAGGCGCTCTCGCTGTCGCTGCAACTCGCCAGCGCCACCGCGCTGCTGCTGCTGCCAGCGGCCGTCTGGCTGGCACGCCTGCTCGCGTGGTCGGCCTGGCGCGGCCGCGCGGCGCTGGAAGCGGCGATCCTGCTGCCGCTGGTGCTGCCGCCGACGGTCCTCGGCTACTACCTGCTGCTCGGCCTCGGCGGCGCCTCGCCACTCGGCCAGGCCTACCACGCGCTGACCGGCCGCCAGCTGGTGTTCAGCTTCGACGGCCTGCTCGTCGCCTCGCTGATCGTCAACCTGCCATTCGCGGTGCAGCCGATGCAGCGCAGCTTCGCGGCGATTCCGCGCGAGCTGCGCGAGGCGGCGTGGGTTTCCGGCCTATCGCGCTGGCAGACCTTCCTGCGCATCGAGCTGCCGCTCGCCTGGCCGGGAATCGCCGCCGCGCTCGCGCTCAGCTTCACCCACACGCTCGGCGAGTTCGGCGTCGTGCTGATGGTCGGCGGCAGCGTGCCGGGCGAGACGAGGACGATCGCCATCGCCATCTACGACCAGGTACAGGCGTTCAACGATGCGGCGGCGGCGGGCATGTCGGCGCTGCTGCTGGCGCTTTCCTTCGTCGCCGTGATCGTCGTCAGCCGGCTGGGACGCCCGGCGCCGCGGCGATGACGACGCTCAGCGCCCGCCTCGAGCAGACGGCGCCGATCCCGCTCGCTGCCGACATCCGCTGCGCGAGCGGCGAGTTGCTGGCGCTCGTCGGTCCCTCCGGCAGCGGCAAGTCGACGATCCTGCGCTGCCTCGCCGGCCTGCACCGGCCGGCGGCCGGCCATGTCCGCTGCGGCGACGAGAGCTGGTTCGACGCCGCCCGCGGCATCGACGTTCCGCCACAGCAGCGCCGCGTCGGTCTCGTGTTCCAGCATTACGCGCTCTTCCCGCACCTTAGCGCGCTGGCCAACGTCGTGCAGGCGCTCGGCCATCTGCCGCCGGCGGAACGGGCGGCACGCGCGCGCCACTGGCTGGCGCGCTGCAATCTCGACGGCTTCGACGACCGTCGCCCGGCCGAGCTCTCCGGCGGCCAGCAGCAACGCGTCGCCCTCGCCCGGGCGCTGGCGCGCGAGCCGCAGGTGCTGCTGCTCGACGAGCCCTTCTCGGCGGTCGACCAGGTGACGCGGCGCAGGCTGTTGCGGCAGCTCATCGAGCTGCGGCGCTCGCTGGCGATCCCGATCGTCCTCGTGACGCACGATCTCGAGGAGGCCAGCCTGCTCGCCGACAGCATGACGGTCCTGCACCATGGCCGCACGCTGCAGACCGCCACCCCCGAGGCGATGCTGGCACAGCCGGCGAGCGCGCTCGTCGCCCGCCTCACCGACCAGCCGAACCTGTTCGAAGGCACGGTGCTGCAGCACCTGCCGGCGGCCGACACGACGCTCATCGAGTGGCTCGGGCGGCCGTTGCTGGCCTCGCATCAGCCGGCTTTCGCGGTCGGCCAGACGGTCTGCTGGCTGGTCCCCGAAGCGGCAGTGGTCCTCGTCCGCGAGCACCAGAGCGAACGCGAGAACACCGTCAGCGCGCTCGTCAGCGAGCGCCTCGCCTGGCGCGGACACGCCACCGTCAGCGCCCGCGTCGACGGCCGCCGCGAGGCGACGCTGAACTTCGCCATCGGCGCGGCGGTGGCGGAACGGCGGGGAATCGTCCCCGGCGCGCGCGTGCCGCTGCAGTTGCAGAAGGCGGCGATCCGCCTGCTGGCCGCCGATGCGGCGATCGCCGGGCCGGCGGGGACATCCGGCAAGGGGCAATCCCCATGAGAAGTGCCGTGCCCGGACAGGGCATTCCGTTAGCGCGGCGATGTCGGAGATCCGTGGCGACGCGCCTGATGGCAGATCGGGGTGGCGGCAGACCACCGGCAGGGGACGATCGCGCTCCGCGAAAGCGTCCTTTCACCGCGTCGCCGGGCAACACGGCAGGCACCGCTCGCTCGGCAACGTTGATGGTCTTGCCTGACCGACCGGTACGCAGCGGAAAGGAGTCAGCGCTTGCAGCATGCCGTCCGTCGGCAACCGGCCAGGAACGCCCATCTGCAGCAAAGCCGCATAGGGGTCATCCGCCCCTCATGAATCTTGCAGTGCGACAACCGCCGCCTCGACTGAGGGGTTGTTTCTGGTGGCATTCCACGCTACCGCTGTTGTCACGACGCTCAGTTTCTCGGCCAAAGGACGCACGACAACTGTCTCGGTCGCCAACCGCTTCATCGCAGAGGGTATGAGGGCAACCCCCTGTCCGCAGCCGACGAAGGCAAGCTGCGAGGCCACCGAACCCACTTCGTGGACGATGCGCGGCGAAAAGCCGGCATTGTTGCAAGCCGTCACCAAGCTATCGAAATAGCTGGGGCTGACCCTACGATGGAACATGACGAAGTCTTCTTCTGCGAGCGAAGCCAGTCGAATCCGAGACCTTGCGGCTTGGGGATGCTCGTTGGGCAGGGCAACGGCCAAGCGATCTTCACGCAATGGCATCGACGCGATGCCAGAGCCGAGATCACCTTCAAGCCGGGCAAACGCCAGGTCAATGTCCCCTGCCTGAAGAAGAGGAACGGCCTCCACGCTGTCGATTTCCCGCATGGAGATGGTCATGTCAGGATGCGTGGTTCTCATCTTTTCGATCAACGGTGGCAATACTTCCACCATGGCAGAGGCGATTGCACCCACCGTCAGCATGCGGCGCTGTCCGCTTGCAGCTTCGCGAACGGCAAGTTCCAACCGTTCCAACTGCTCGGCAAACGTCTTGACGGCAGGGAGGATGGCAGTACCGGCGGGGGTCAGCTTCGTTCCGCGCCGTGATCGGTCAAACAGCTTGACCTTGAGTGCCTGCTCCAGGGTTTGAATTTGATCGGTCAGTGGTGGTTGCGACATGCCCAGTCGCTTGGCGGCACGACCAAAGTGCTGCTCCTCGGCAACAGCCAGAAAGAGCCACAGATGGCGGATGAGACGAAAGTTGATCATGGCCGACTGATATGTTTGGGCTATCGTAGCATTTCCCAGACAGTATTGGACGTATCAATCGCGTGGGCGCACCATGCACCCCACTCCTGACGTGAGGTTGCCATGCTCGATACCACCGCAGTTCTGTCTGCCGCCGTTGTCTGCCTGGCCGGCGTCGTGAGTCCCGGCCCGAACTTCGTGGCGGTGACTCATCGGGCGATTTCATCCTCTCGGGTAGAAGCGATTGCCATGGTGGTCGGCATTTCCACGGTGAATGCGCTTTGGGCAGCCATGGCCTTGTTTGGACTCAACGTGCTGATGACCTCCCTACCGTATTTGTTATGTTCAATCAAGCTGATGGGCGCAGCCTATCTGGTCTGGTTTGGCATTCAGCTGCTGAAGCGGTCGGGCCAGCCGCTCAAGGCAAGAGGTGGATCAGCTCGGGCGTCCTCTTTCCCTTCCGCGCTGCGCGATGGGATCGCGACCAATCTGGCAAACCCGAAATCGATGGCGTTCTATGCGTCGGTGTTCTCAGGGGCCGTTCCCGCCGACGCATCCTTGAAAACGTTGTTGGCCATGGTGGCGATGGTCGCAGTGCTGGCTGTCCTTTGGTATGGAAGCGTGGCGCTGCTTCTGTCTGCTGATCGAATGGCTGATTGGTATCGACACGGCAAGAGGACTGTCGAGCGTATCTGCGGCTTGTTTCTGATCTTTCTGGGCGGGCGTCAAGCTCTGTTCTGACTTGACCCGACTGGCTGCTCTGCGTCGCCAGGGTTCTGAGGTGCGCGCTGCAAACCGACTGCATCGTTGCGCCGCCAGATGCTGTCGTCCACCCAGCACTTGCCCTCCCTGGCCTGCAGCGCGACGGCCTGTCAGCTACGGCCATCCACCGGTGAAATTGAGCACCTGGCCGGTAGTGAACGGGGAGCGCCCGGACACCAGGAATTCGATCAGTTCACCCACCTCCCGTGGCTCACCGAGACGCCCCATCGGCACCTTGCCGGCGATTTCGCGGCGTCCTGCGGGGTCATCGATGAAGCGGGCACGCGGGTAATAGGCTTCGCTGTACAGGTAGTTCGGCGCCACGACATTCACCTGGATGCCGCAAGGCGCCGCCTCCTTCGCCAGCGCCAGGGCGAAGGCCGTCGTCCCGGCGCGCACCGCGGTGGCAACGGAAAACCCGGGCTCGGGCTGCAGTTGGCGCGCCGACGTAACGAAGACGAAAGTACCGCGGCGCGCCCGTTTCATCGGCGGCAACAGCAACTGCGTCAGGCGGTAGGGAAAGATCAGCAGCGCCTCGATGCTCTGGCGCAGTGTTTCGAGGGCGACCTCCTCGATCGGCAACGGCATGTTGGGAAAGACATCGTTGGCAACGACAGCGCCGATCGCGATTCCGCGTTCCTTCAACTCGGCGGCGATGGCATCGGGCGTTTGGCCGCACAGCGCCACGGCGCCCGCATGCGCGATCTCGAAATCCCGGGCGACAGCCGCGTCGACGAAGCCGGCATCGTGACAGATCAGCCGGTGTTTTTCCCGCAGCAAT
>NZ_JAMTDQ010000059.1 GCF_023806635.1 Accumulibacter sp. | reverse complement strand
CCCCGGAATAGCTCGGGACGGAGAGGCTTGAATAGGGCGGGACGTAACACGCATGTCGTTTGTCGTGGCCTTGCCGCCTTGGTATCCCCGCCCGCTTCCGCTGCCGCCCATTCTCTTGCACTCCGATTTTGCCGAAATCATTTGGCAAGCTTGCCTCGTATCCTTTGGTGAATCAGCGCGAATCCCTTGCCACATCGAGCATTCCGCCGTTTTTAACGGCGTCCGGTCTCATCCGCCGCGCAGCTCTTTCAGCTTCAAGAGCATGGCCAATGTCCGCTCGAATTTGCGGTCGAGGTGCGTTTCGTAACGGTTCAGGTTTTCCAATCGATGCGCCTGCAACCCGGCGCCCAGAGTCTGTGCCTTGATCGCCGCAACATGCCGCACCTGCTGCACCATACCAACGCACAGCGGTGAGAGCGATTCACGAATGAACTCCGCCAGGCCTTCGACGGTGCCCGGGTACTCCTCCTCACTGACCTGGACGTCCCACCAATCGCGCGAGCCGGGAAGCAGCGCCCGCCGAGCCTTCTCGTAGGCATTCGGACCACCCTTGGCGAGGATCGCTACCGCCTTGCGGGTTGACGCCAAGTCCAACTCGGCCTCCTGCTGAAGTTCCGCGATTCGCTCGGCCGTTGCGTCCAGCAATCTGGGCAAGTCGACATGCTCTCCCGACAGTTCCGATTGGAAAGGTGCGGCCGCCGGCACCAGTGTCGTCGTGCTGCGCAGGACGCTCTTCAGCCCGTCGTTGATCCTTGCCCCTTCTGCGAGCAAGACTCGCCGCTTACGCCAGATGATCGCCGCGAGTTCCTCGACCAGATGCCGCTCGGTCATGCCGGCCGGCCGGTGCTCCTCGATCAGGGCCGCCAGCAGGTCGGCGAACTCGCCGCCATCCTCATGGGCCAACACCGTCAGCCGCGACAGAATGCCGTGCCTCATCGCATTGAAACGCACGGCCTCATAGTGCCCCGCCTTCGCCGCCGAGGTTGGCTGGTCTGCCGCCGGGTACGCAATCACGGCGCCCTCGCTGAGCGCGTCTACTTCATTGGCCTGCATCGTCGCTTCCTTTCTTTATCAGTCCCGGCCACCGCTCACGCCCCGGCCGCCGGTCGACATCCATCGTCCCCGGCACATAACCCTCGCAGCGCCGCCGCAGATCGCACATCGGCTCATAGCTGCGGCTCGCCACGATGTCACCGCGCCGGGCCGCAAGACAGAGTCCGCGTTCGGTCAGGTTCGCGCACTGTGCGCAGGTGCGCCGGTCGTCGTCCGTGGCAGCCTCGATTTCCAGGGATTCCGGCGCCGCGATACTGCCGTTACTGCCGATGGAGTCCCGCGAAATTTCAGCGTCGCCCGGATGCGGTACTGCCACTACTGCCGTTGGATTTCTTTCGGCAGTTTCGGCAGTGCCCCGATCAGCCCTTGACGCAAGTTCGCGCCGTACGCGGTCGAGCCAGTCAGCCATGCTCGTGCCCCTTGCCGATCCGGGGGTTGGTGAAGTAGCGATAGGTGCGCCGGCCGCTGCCCGGCCCGGTGCCGCCGACTTCCTCGGCGCGCAGCCAGTCCTCGTCTTCCAGCCAGTCGAGCGCCGCCTGTACCGCTTCCTCGGTCGTCAGGCTGCGCCACTGGTTACGCCGCACGTCACGCGCCGTGAAGCCGTTGGCCAGCTTGCCCTGGCGCAGCTTGTCGGCCAGCGCCTGCGCCGCGCGCAGACCGTCGTCGGTCAGCAGGCCGTAGCAGCGTCGTGCATGCGCATCGAGGTATTCGCACCATGCGGCGGCGCGCAACGCGGCTTCCGACGTCACCGGCCCGCGCCGGCCGCTCGCCGCGCAATCGGCCAGATGCAGGATCAGCGCCAGAGCTGGGAACAGCTTGTCGAACTTCGCCAGGTGCTGCGCGACGATCGGGTGGTCCTCGGCCGGCATCTTGGTGCCGTGCAGATCGCTCGACCATTCGATGAAGATGTCCTGCGCCGTGTCGTCGAAACGGAAATGCGGGAACTTCTCGACGTCATCGGCCGGCGCGGCGCCCCAGGCCACCGGGTCGAAGTCGGCCAGCACCTCGAACACGACGAAGGCGCGCTAGCGCGCCGCCTTGGCCGGCAGGCGATCCGTCCACTCCCAGGTGCGATGATCAGGATAGACCAGCACCTGAAACCGTTGCAGCATGCCGTCGTTGGCCAGCGCATGCGCGGCGTGCTCCAGGTAGCCGGTCAGTTTGTCGGGCTGGATGCCGCCGAAGATCGACACGCACAGATTCGGGATGAAGATCGAGCCGCGGCCGATGCGGTCGGTGTCGAAAGCGGCGTTGCCGTTCCAGGCTTCGAGGTAGAAGGCGCGTTCGCCTTCGCGGCCCTGGCGGTCCCACGAGGCGATCAGGCCGACCAGTTCGTCGCGCAGCACCAGCAGCCCGGCGGGGTTGTCGCGCAGCAGTTCGCCCAGCTTCTCAATGGTGGTGTCGTTGGACTTGTAGCGCCTCAGCACCGGCGCATCCGGCGCGTGTTGGCGATGGCCTTGCAATTCCTTGACGAGACCGTCCAGATCGCCGCCCTTCTTGGCGTCCTTCGCCGCGACCTTGATGCGCGATTCGATGGCGTCCTTTCTCGCCTCGAACACTGTCTTGTCGGCCTCGAAGGCTTCGATGTCGGCGCGGTGCGCTTCCAGTGCCCTTGCGATCAGACGGTCGAGCGGCTTCAAGGCTACGCCGATGGCCGGCGATTTCTTCGCCGAGGGCAGGCCAACGTTGCCACCCCACAGATTGGGCACGATCAGCCAAGAATCGCGCGACTTCGGCTTAATCGCGCAGCGCGCGCCGATGAGCGCGCCGAGGACCACGAGCGCCGCCGCGGCGACGAAATCCGGCGGGCAGGGCATGCGGTCGGCCTCATCCATGATCCAGTCGCGCAGTGCCTCCGGCAGCAGGATCTGCGCGTCAAATGCCGGCACCGGATGCAGTGCCCCCTGGATCGGCTTCGGCTCCGGCCAACCGTCACCCGTGGCAGCCGATGCGCCTACCGCCGCGCTGGTGGCGACGACGGGCAGCGCGGCGATGTCGGCCGCCGTTGCGTCCGGATGCGCCGCCAGCCAGTCGACCGCGTCGCCCTTCGGCGGCAGGTCGAGCGCCGCCACGTCGATGATGAACACGGTGCAGTCTTGCGCCCGCAACGCTGCCGCTACAGCATCGGCATAGCGCTGGCCAGCCTCATCGAAGTCTGGCCAGATCGTCACGCGCCGCCCGGCGAGCGCCTGCCAGTCGGCCTTGGCGGCCGATTCGGCCGCGCCGCTGGTGGTCGTCAACGTCCCGCGCTGCACGAGCGCATCGGCGCACCATTCGCCTTCGCAGACCATCGCGGGGTCGTTGGGCTGCGCCGCTAGCTCGCGCAGGCGGTAGAGCGGCTTGCCATACGGAAAGTCGGGTTCGCAGAGCGCGTAACCCTCGCCGCTGCGCCGCATCGGACGTATCCACTTGTCGCCGCTGTACGGGCGCTTGAGGCGGATGCGCCAGTAGAGCGTCTTGCCGTCGACATCCGTGTACTCGTGCAGCGCCTCCGGCTCGTAGCCCGCGCGCAGCGCGCTCGCCGCTAGCCGGCGAGCCGCTTGTCTAGGGGTTTCGGTAGTCATCACACGTCCTCCCAGGCGCCCAGCGCCCGCGCCGCCTCGATGAAGCGCAGCCCGTGGCGCAGCATGTGGAAGGCGAGCACATCGCCGCCGTGGGCGCCGCAGACCATGCAGCGGAACGCGCCGGTCTCGATGCGCACCCGCAGGCTGGGCGTGGTGTCGGCGTGGAAAGGGCAGAGGGCCGATCTCCAAGCACCTCTGCCGATGAACTTCAAGCTCTGTTCGCGGTAGTACGTCACCGCATCGGGCAGCCAGTCGCGTCGGAACGCGAAGGCCGGCCGGTTGAGTCCCCGCGTGGGGTACGCGCGTCGCATGGCCGCCCCCTATGCCGCGACTTTGCGGGCGCCGTGCAGCTGGGCGACCAGCGCGCGGATCTCTTCGTCGGATTTGCCGGCGATGCGTGCCGCCTGCCAAGCCGCGATGGACGCAGAGTCCCACGCGACGGCTCGCGCGCTCAATGGGATCGGCGCCGGGAACTCGCCTCGCCGGATCGCCTCGTAGGTCCAGCTACGAGACATGCCGGTGAAGGCCGTGATTTGCTTGAGACGGAGAAGATACCTGAGTTGCTCAGCCATGTTCATTCCTTACGAACAAGGCCGGGTGCTCCGCGTTGCTAGGTGGCCTTGTCCGTGCAATTGAGGATTGCAGCGGATCACCTGGCCAGTATTCTGCGCGGGCAAAAAAACAGGCGGTAGCCGAAGGGCCCCGCCTTAATCATTGAGAAACAATAGGTTAGAAGGGCAAAAAAGGCAGTTGGGCAGCCGTCCCGATAATCACCACTGCTTGCGGATCCGCCGCGTAACGGTCTCCGCCTTCATCCCCACCTCTGTGGCCAGCGTGGCCGCAACCCTCTCGCGTGTAACATCACATCGGCGGCGCTTCTTCAGCATCTCCTGAGCAATCGCATTGGCCTTTGCCTGCAAAACGGGGTCATGGTTCAAGTGGTCAGCAGGTTTGGCATCGGGCACCGGCGACGCGTCGATCCCAAAATCATCCGCTTCGATCGCCTGCACCTGCGAGAGCGCGAACAAGCCACTCTCCATAGGAGGACAGGGTTCCTGCTCCGGCCACGTCGCTCGCGTTCCCCCACAATTGGGGTGCATGTCGAGCAACCGCGACTCCTCTATCTTCGCCTGCACGAAGGCTTTGGGCTCAATGTCCGGTTCCTTGCCCCATCGTTCAATCAATGCCTTGCCCGTGATGTAGCGCTCATCCGGCTCGAACGCTTCAATGTCGTCGCGCCGAAACCAGCATGCCATCAACGGGGACACGTAATCGGCACCCATCGTGTGAAGAAAATGAAACCGCGGCGGTGGATCCAGTTCGTTCGCATTGGTATACGCGACCAGACCGCCTAGAGTCTCGCCCCAGAAAACCCACACAGCCACTTCTTCCGGCGTGGCGCCGAGGCGTTCGCGCAGTCGCTTCATTGCCCGCGGGTAGGCGATGTACTCGAAATCCTCGTCTTTTCTCGCCGACTCGTCTGAAAGGTCGCCTCGCCGCACTTTTTCACTACGCTCTTTGCCCGACATGCGCTTCTCCGCTAGATCGATCCTGGCAATCGCTTCTCTCAGTTCTGTCAGTCGCGCCTTTTTCGTAGCCAAGTCCGTTGCCGTCCCTGCGCAGGCGCGTTCCCACTCTTTCGTCTTGGCTTCGATCTCCAGCCTGCGGGCAACCAAGTCCCACGCGGCTTGGCGCTCCGGCTCCGTGGCTGGATCGTTCTTGTAATCCCACTGCTGTGCAAAGTTGCGACGTTGGCCGGGGCTCAAGAGGTCCCACGTGAATGGCAAGAACTCGTGCTCCACTCGCTGCCGCAGAGCTTCCGGGAGATCGGTGAGCGGGCGTTGAAACCATATCTTGAGAGCCTCGCTCAGGCTCTCAAACCGCCCTTCCATCACTACAGCAGATGCGCCCTCGCGCCTGCCTACAAGAATCGACAATAGCCACCCCTCCTCAAGGTGTCCGCCACTTGGGCTTGTGCTGGACATTCGGGTACATTATCGCACTTGCGCCGGGGGTTCCGAGGGAAGCACGTTGCGTCCTTGACGTTGGCGCGCTCACGCGCACGCTGCGAACCCGGACGGACGAGCATGGGTCCCTCGCAACCGGCAGGCGCCCGTCATCCGCGACCACAGCGGCCATGCAGCGTCACCGCTTGAATGCGGCCTGTTGAGAACCAAGAGTTGCCTCGCGGAGCCTGCAAGATCGCGCAAGCATGAGAACAGTCACCCTGACCGGGCGAGATTGAAGTGGGACGAGATTCGTGAAGCTCATCCGAAACAGCGGCGCCGACCGGGTCATCGACCTGTTGCGGCCGCAGCTCAGCCCACGCTGCCAGCTCGACGTTGTGACGCCGGCCTTCTCCCTCTTCGCCTTTTCCGCGATGCGGCGAGAGCTGGATGCACTGGCGGGATGTCGCCTCCTGCTGCCTTCAGCGACGTCGGATCTCGCAGTGCTGGGATCGGATGCCGACCGCGCCGAGCGTAACCGCTTGCAGACACGTTGGTTGGCCAGGCGGCTCGCACAGTGGCTCAAGGACAAGACCGAGATACGCCGGGCCGTTGGCGCGGTTCCACAGGGAGCTTTCGTCCTGCGCGATGACGACGGTCGCCCCCGGCAAGCACTTCTCGGCTCGCTCGCGTTCAGCACCGATGGGCTCGGGCTGACACCCGGCAATCCGTTGAGCCTGATTCAGGCATCAGAGACGCAAGAAGAAGCCCAACTGCTCAGTCAATGGTTCGACGCGCAGTGGTCCAGCCTCGCACCTGACGCTGGCGCCAAGACCGCCCTGATTGGCGACCTGCAGTCACTCGCAGCGCATCGCGAGCCGTTCCTGGTCTACAGCCTCATCCTGTACCATCTGTTCCGCGACCGCGGCGACGACCTCGACGAAGAGCGCATCATCAGGTCCGCAACCGGCATCCACAACACCGTGGTCTGGAAGAAGCTCTACAGGTTCCAGCGCGACGGGGTTGTCGGCGCGATCGACAAGCTGGACAGGTACGGCGGCTGCATCATTGCCGACAGCGTGGGCCTCGGCAAGACCTTTGAGGCGCTGGCGATCATCAAGTATCACGAACTGCGCAACGATCGCGTGCTCGTTCTGGTACCGAAACGCCTGCGCGACAACTGGACGCTGTACAAGGCCAACGATCGCCGCAACTTCCTCGCGCCCGACCGCTTCAACTACGACGTGCTGAATCATACGGACCTGTCGCGCGACGATGGTCTGTCCGGCGACATCGACCTCGCGCACATCAATTGGGGCAACTACGACCTCGTCGTCATCGACGAGTCGCACAACTTCCGCAACAAGAAGACACCGCGCGCGGGCAGCGAGACCCGCTACGATCGCCTGATGCGCCGGATCATCCGTGAAGGCGTCAAGACTCGCGTCCTGATGCTGTCGGCCACGCCGGTCAACAACCGCCTGGCCGACCTGCGCAATCAGATCGCCTTCGTCACCGAGGGCGATGACACGGCACTGCTCGATCACGGCATCGGCAGCATCGACGCCACCACGCGCCTGGCGCAGAAGCAGTTCAACCGCTGGCTCGATTCCGACGACGCCGACCGAACGCCCTCGCGGCTCATCGAGATGCTCGGCTTCGACTATTTCACCCTGCTCGACCTGCTCACCATCGCCCGCTCGCGCAAGCACATCGAGAAGTACTACGGCACCGCCGAAACGGGCCGCTTCCCCGAGCGGCTGCGGCCGATCAACATCAAGGCCGACGTCGACCGGGCCGGCGAGTTCCGTTCGATCCGCGAGATCAACAGCGAGATTCGCCGGTTGAATCTGGCCTCCTACGCCCCGCTTCGCTACGTCCTGCCACATCGCCAGGCTGCTTACGACGACAAGTACAGCACGGCCGTGCGTGGCGGCGAAGGCTTCTTCCGCCAGGCGGACCGCGAGGAGAGTCTGATCCATCTGCTGCGCGTCAACGTGCTCAAGCGCATGGAAAGCGCCGTTTCCTCATTCGCGCTCACTGTCCAGCGACAATTGCGCGACGTCGAGGCCATGCTGGCGCGCATCGAGAATCACGCTGCCGAGGTGGAGGAGATGGCCATCGAGGACGTGGACCTCGATGACCCCGCCTTCGAGAGTCTGCTCGTCGGGCGCAAGGTGAAGGTTCTCTTGCAGGACGTGGACCTCATTCGCTGGCGACAGGACCTGATCGAGGATCGCAATCGCCTGGCGACGCTGCACGCGGCAGCAGCGCAGGTTGATGCGTCGCGCGACGACAAGCTGGCAAAGCTGCGCGCGATGATCGAGCACAAGTGCCGCCATCCGATCAACCCGGGCAACCGCAAGATCATCGTCTTCACCGCCTTTGCCGACACCGCCCGTTATCTCTACGATCAGCTCGCCACGTGGGCGAAGACGAGCCTTGCCATCGACGCGGCGCTGATCACGGGAACGGGCAGCAATCAGACGACGCTTACCGGTCTGCGCAAGGACCTGGGCTCGATCCTCAGCGCCTTCGCGCCCGGGGCCAGGGAGCGACCCGCCGAACTCGCGATCGAGGGCGAACTGGATCTGCTCATCGCCACGGACTGTATCTCGGAGGGTCAGAACCTCCAGGATTGCGACTGGCTGATCAACTACGACATTCACTGGAACCCGGTGCGCATCATCCAGCGCTTCGGCCGCATCGACCGCATCAGCTCGCCCAACACACGCATCCAGCTCGTCAATTTCTGGCCCAACATGGAGCTGGAGGAGTACATCAACCTCGAGCAGCGGGTCAGCGGTCGCATGGTATTGCTCGACATTTCCGCCACCGGTGAAGAGAACCTCATCGAGCAGGACTCGGGCAACCCGATGAACGATCTGGAGTACCGCCGCAAGCAGCTTCTCAAGCTGCAGGACGCCGTGATCGACCTCGAAGACCTGTCCACCGGCATTTCCATTGCCGATCTGACCCTGACCGATTTCCGCATCGACCTCGCGCAATACCTGAAAGCGCACCCGGGCGTGCTGGAAAGTCTGCCGCTCGGCACCGGCGCCGTGACCACCACCGCCGACATCGAGATCGCACCGGGCATCATCTTCTGCCTCCGCGCCGAAGGCGAGGCAGCCAGGCGCAGCGTCGAGGCCGGCTATCCGCTCGGTGCGCAGTACCTCGTGCACGTAGGCGACGACGGCGTGGTCCTGCTGCCCTACACGCAGGCCAAGCAGATTCTCGACCGGCTGAAGCGGCTCTGCCTCGGACGAGAACTGCCCGATGCCGGCGCCTGCGCGCGCTCCGACAAGGCGACCCGACAGGGCGAAGACATGCGTGCGGCGCAGCGCCTGCTGGCCGCCGCCGTCGCCTCGGTGGTCGGCAAGGGCGAAGAGCGCTCCGTCGCCAGCCTGTTCATTCCGGGCGGCACGCACGCCATGCCAGGCGAGTTCGCGGGTATCAACGACTTCGAGGTCATCGCCTGGCTGGCCGTTCTGTCGGAGGCCACGGGTTGAACGCCGAAGCGCTCATTGCTGCTCTTGACCTACCCGCCAGCAGTCGCGTCGATCGACGCGTACCCAAGAAGCTGCTGCTGGAGAACGCGGGGCCGACGGCTGCCGACAAGCGACGGATCAACGACGGCATCGACGAGATGTCGTGGCTGGCGACGCTCAAGCCGACAACGATTGGCGTAGCCGAGTATCGCGACGACGCGCGCGAGTATCTGGAAATCCCGGTGCTGCGTCTCCGCCTGCATGCCACCGCCAGCGCGGCGAGATTGTTGGAACTGGTGCACCGCGCGATACCGTATCCGCTGCTGCTGGTGACGGAGCAGGGGGAACGATGCAGCCTTTCCGCCGCCCACAAGCGCTGGTCACTCGGCGAAGCAGGCAAGACGGTGCTGGAAGGCGACGTGGTTGCCACCGACTGGGCCGTGCAGCGCGACGATGCTGGTTGGTGGCCCACTTTCTGCGACGCGCTGTCGATCGGCAAGCAGCCGGGCGACACGCTGCGAGCACTTTATCAAGCGTGGATCGACACCCTGCTGGCGCTGCAGGCGGCGCGTGTCACCGGCGTATTCGCGGCCGCCGCCAGCGCCGAACACGCGGCGCAGCGGCGTGACGCGTTGCAGGAATGTGCGCAGCTCGATGCGAAGATGGCTCGCCTGCGCGCCGCCGCCGCTAGAGCGAAGCAGATTTCGCATCGCGTGGAGATCAACCTCGAACTGAAGCGTGTCGCGGCAGCCCACGTTGCCGCATGCGCCAGACTATGAAGACCGAAGAGACAATGAAAAAGCTGATCGCCGACGACCCGGAAACCCGTTCCCCCGACGTTCGGGCCGAGAACCTCGCTGCACTGCGCGCACTCTTCCCCGAGGTTATCACCGAGGGGCCTGACGGTGTCGCCGTAAATCTCGACGTGCTCAAGCAGCTCGTCGGCGACAGGACGGTCACCGACGCCGAGGAGAAGTACGGCCTCAACTGGCACGGCAAACGTCGCGCCCGCCAGCTCGCCCTCACGCCCTCGACCGGCACCCTGCGCCCGTGCCCGGACGAAAGCGTCGATTGGGACACGACGCAGAACCTGATGATCGAGGGCGACAACCTCGAAGTCCTCAAGCTCCTGCAGAAGAGCTACGCGGGCAAAGTCAAGCTGATCTACATCGATCCGCCGTACAACACGGGGAAGGACTTCGTTTATCCGGACGATTTTCGGGACAACATCCGGAACTACCTCCAACTCACGGGCCAGACCGGCGAGGGCGGCAGGAAACTCTCTTCCAATACCGAAGCCTCCGGCCGCTTCCACACTGACTGGCTGAACATGTTGTACCCGCGGCTAAGATTGGCTCGAAATCTACTGCGGAAAGATGGAGTGATGTTTGTCAGCATTGCGGACCACGAAGTCCATAATCTCCGGTCGATACTGGACGAAGTCTTCGGACCGGAGAACTTCGTCGCCACTGTAATCTGGCACAAGATGGATGGCCCGAAGAATACGGCGATCCATTTCAGCGAGGATCACGATTACGTCTTGGTTTATTGCAAGGAAGCGGAGACTTGGCGACCGAACGGTTTGGAACGTACCGACGCGATGGTTGCCCGATACAAGAACCCGGACAACGACCCTCGGGGTGTCTGGTTGCTCAGCGATCTGGCGGCTCGCAACTTCTATGCCCAAGGGCGGTATCCGATAACAACCAAGACCGGGAAAGTCATTTCCGGTCCACCTGCGGGAAGTTACTGGCGAGTCAGCAAAGCAAAGTTCGAAGAAATGGACAAAGACAATCGTATCTGGTGGGGTGACTCGGGAGATAATCGCCCAGGAATCAAGCGGTTCTTGTCCGAGGTGCGACAGGGCGTGGTGCCCCAGACCTATTGGTCATGGAAGGATGTGGGCAGCACACGAAACGCAAAACAGGAGTTGAGCCAACTTATGGGCGCAGCGGCCGGGGACGACCTATTCATCACGCCGAAGCCAACCAAGCTTATCGAGAGGATGATTCGGATCGGGACCGACGCAGCGGACAATGACATCATTCTCGATTTCTTTGCTGGATCCGGTACGACGGGCCATGCTGCCGCAACCATCAACGCAAGCGACAACGGTAACAGGCGCTGCATTCTGGTTCAGCTTCCTGAACCTACGGGCGACCATAGCAGTCAGACGATCGCGGATCTCACGAAGGAACGCCTGCGCCGGGCAGGGACGAAGATTCGTGACGACAACCCGCTGTTCGCGGGCGACCTCGGTTTCCGTGTGTTCAAGCTCGCCAGCAGCAACATCCGTGCCTGGGAACCCGATCGCAACAAGCTTCCGGATTCCCTGTTCGACTCGGTCGACCACCTAAAGCCCGACCGCACCGAGCAGGACATCCTCTTCGAACTGCTCCTCAAGCTTGGTCTCGACCTCTGCGTCCCGATCGAAACGAAACAGGTGCCAGGAAGCGCCAGCCAGGCGCATGTCATCCACTCGATCGGCGGCGGCTCGCTGCTCGTCTGCCTGTCGCCCGCCATCCCGCAGGCCGACGTCGAACCGCTGGCACTGGGCTTGGTGGCGTGGCACCAGAGCTTGCAGCCGGCCGGTGAAACGACCGTCGTCTTTCGCGACAGCGCTTTCGCGGACGACGTGGCCAAGACCAACCTCACCGCCATTCTCCAGCAGCACGGGCTCAAAACCGTCCGGAGCCTGTGAACATGCCCGTGCCGGCGAAGCCCAAGATCTACCACATCGTCCACGTGGACCGGCTCGCTTCCATTGTGGCAGATGGCTGCCTGTGGTGCGACGCGGAGATGGACCGGCGCGCGCCGAGTGGCACGACGATTGGCATGAGCGCCATCAAACAGCGGCGCCTGAAGGGACCGCCATTGAGCAGCCATCCTGACTTACACGTCGGGGATTGCGTGCCGTTCTATTTTTGTCCACGTTCGGTGATGCTCTTCGTGATCTCTCGGGCCAATCATCCGGATCTGAGCTACTGTGGCGGCCAAGAGCCGATCATCCATCTGGAAGCGGACTTGCAAACAGTCGTCACCTGGGCCAACGAGCACGGCCAGCGTTGGGCTTTCACGCTGTCAAACGCGGGCTCGTACTACTTCGAGGACCGCGGGGATCTTGCCCATTTGCACGAGATCGACTGGAGCGCCGTTTACGCAACGAACTGGCAGCAGTGCAAGGAAGGCAAGCAGGCCGAGTTCCTGCTCGAAAATCGTTTTCCGTGGCAGCTCGTCGAACGTATCGGGGTCCATTCGCAAGCGATCCATCAGCAGGTGATGCAGGCGCTGCCTGCGAACGACCATCGACCACCCGTCGAAGTGCGTCGGAGCTGGTACTACTGAACAGGGAGGAAACCTGTGATCGAATATCGAATCGGAGATCTGCTGCAGGACGAAGCCGACGCACTGGTCAACACCGTAAACTGTGTCGGCGTGATGGGCCGCGGCATCGCGTTGCAGTTCAAGGAGGCCTTCCCCGAGAACTTCAGCGCCTACGCGGCGGCCTGCCGGCGCGCCGAGGTACAGCCGGGAAGGATGTTCGTGTTCGAAACCGGACAGCTAGCCCCGCCGCGCTACATCATCAACTTTCCGACCAAACGCCATTGGCGCGGCAAGAGCCGCATCGAGGACATCGAGGCGGGACTGGCGACCCTGTCGCAGGTCATTCGCGAGAAGCAGATTCGCTCGGTCGCCATCCCGCCGCTCGGCAGCGGGCTGGGAGGGTTGGACTGGGCGCAGGTCAGACCACGCATCGAAGCGGCCCTGCGGCCGCTCGGCGACGTCAGCGTGCGCGTCTATGCGCCGCGACAGGCGCCGCTGCCTGACGCGATGACGCACCGCCGCGCAGCACCCGCCATGTCCCCTGGCCGTGCGGTACTGGTCGAGCTAACGCACCGCTATCTCCGCGGGCTGCTGGACCCCTTCATCACCCTGCTGGAGGTCCACAAGCTGATGTATTTCATGCAGGAAGCCGGTGAGCCTTTGCGGCTGCGATTCACGCCGGGGCACTACGGTCCTTACGCGGAGAATCTGGGCCATGTATTGCGCGCCGTCGAGGGACACCTCCTTTCTGGATACGCCGACGGCGGCGACACGCCGGAGAAACCGTTGTCGCTGCTTCCCGGAGCCATCGGCGATGCGACGGCCTTCCTCGCGCAACACGACGCTACACGCGCCCGCTTCAACCGGGTGGCTGCGCTGGTCGATGGCTTCGAGTCGCCTTTCGGGTTGGAGCTTCTGTCTACCGTGCATTGGGTCATGCACCATGAAGCCGCGAACACCCGCGAAGAAGCCGTCGCCCGCACCCATGCCTGGAATGCACGAAAGCAGCGGCAATTCTCACCGCGCCAGATCGGCATCGCCGTGAACGTACTGACTCAACAGGGTTGGGTTGCGCCTCTGGATGCGGAAAGGGTGCAATGAAGCTTCATTTCGAGCCCGACCTCGATTATCAGCTCCAGGCCATCGATGCGGTGTGCGACCTGTTTCGCGGGCAGGAGACCTGCCGGACCGAGTTTACCGTCACGCGCGACGCGGCCAGCAGGCAAATGGCGATGTTCGAGAACGACCTCGGCATCGGCAACCGCCTCTCGCTGCCCGATGACGAAGTGTTGGCCAACCTCCACGCCGTCCAGCTTCGCCACGGCCTTGCGCCTTCCCCCTCGCTTGCCTCGCGCGACTTCCATTTCACCGTCGAGATGGAGACCGGCACCGGCAAGACCTACGTCTACCTGCGAACCATCTTCGAGCTGAACAAACGCTACGGCTTCACCAAGTTCATCATCATCGTGCCCTCGGTGGCCATCAAGGAAGGCGTCTACCACACCATCCGGACCGCCGCAGAGCACCTCAAGGGACTCTACGCCGGCGCACCGTTCGACCACTTCATTTACGACTCGGCAAAGCTCGGCCAGGTGCGCAACTTTGCCACCAGCCCGCAGATCCAGATCATGGTCATGACGGTCGGTGCGATCAACAAATTCGGCGACGAGCATCTGGCCCAGGTGGAGGAAACCGACGAAACGCTGCGCCGCGAGAAATCGAAGAACGTGATGTATCGCGCCAGCGAGAAGACCGGCGGCGAGAAGCCGATCGACCTGATCCGCGCGACACGCCCGATCCTGATCGTCGACGAACCGCAGAGCGTCGAAGGCGGCCTCGACGGCAAGGGCAGACAGGCGATGGAGCGGATGAATCCGCTCTGCAACCTGCGCTACTCGGCAACGCCCAAGCACGCGCACCACATGCTCTTCAGGCTCGATGCGGTGGATGCCTACGAACGCAAGCTGGTGAAGCAGATCGAGGTCGCTGCGGCCTCGCTGCAAGGTGGCTACAACAAGCCTTACGTGCGCTTCATCGCGCCGCTGTCCCGTGGCAGGAGCGTGGTCGGCGCCCGAGTGGAAGTGGACGTCGCCACGGTCCACGGCGTCGCCCGGCAGACGGTCACCGTCGCGCCGCTCGACAAGCTTGAAGAGGTGACCCGGCGGGAGATCTACCGCGATCACCTCATCGGGCAGGAAATCCGCGATGCCAGGGACGACCAGTTCATGGAGCTGCGCTTTCCCGGCGGCGAGCGATTCCTCCGCCCAGGGGAAGCCCACGGCGACGTAGACGCGCAGGCGGTGCAGCGCCAGATGATCCACCGCACGATCAAGGAGCACTTGGACAAGGAACAGCGACTCCGTCCGCAAGGCATCAAGGTGCTCAGCCTGTTCTTCATCGACGCGGTGGACAAGTATCGCCACTACGACGCCGCGGGAAACCCGGTGAAGGGCGACTACGCGCGGATTTTCGAGGAAGAGTATCGCCGCCTCGCGAGGCACCCCGACTACCAGAGCTTGTTCCAGGAGGTGGACCTCGCCACCGCGGCCGAGAAGGTGCACGACGGCTATTTCTCGATCGACCGGAAGAAGGTCGGCGGCAAGACGCTGGAAGTCTATAAGGATACCAAGGGCAACACCCAGGCCGACGACGACACCTACAGCTTGATCATGCGCGACAAGGAAAAGCTGCTGAGCCTCGACACGCCGCTCAAGTTCATCTTCTCGCACTCCGCGCTGCGCGAAGGCTGGGACAATCCGAACGTCTTCCAGATCTGCGCCTTGCGCGAGATGGCCTCGGAGCAGCAGCGTCGCCAGACGATCGGACGCGGCTTGCGGCTGTGCGTGAACCAGCACGGGGAGCGCCTGCGCGGCTTCGACATCAACACGCTGACCGTGATCGCGACCGAGAGCTACGAACAGTTCGCCGAGAATCTCCAGAAGGAGATCGAGGACGAAACCGGCATCCGCTTCGGTATCGTGGAGACCCACCAGTTCGCGGGAGTCGGCGTCGCCGGCGGCGATGGCCGGCTCGCGCCGCTGGGATTCGATCAGTCCAAGGTCCTGTGGCAGCACCTGAAGGCCGCCGGCTTCGTGAATGCGCAGGGCAAGGTGCAGGATGCGCTGCGCACTGCGCTGAAGGCTGGCACCCTGACCCTGCCCGAGCCGTTTGCCGCCCTGCAGCCCCAAGTGACGGAGATCCTCCGCAAGCTGGCCGGGCGCCTGGAGATCAGGAACGCCGACCAGCGCATACAGGTGAGAACGCGCCAGGCCGTGTTGCACGGGGCGGACTTCAAGACGCTCTGGGATCGCATCAAGCACAGGACGACCTACCGCGTGCAGTTCGACAATGAGAAGTTGCTGCAAACGTGCATCACGGCGCTGGCGACCGCCCAGAACATCACCAGCGCCAGCCTCCAGTGGCACAAGGCCAACCTAGCGATTGCGCGCTCCGGCGTGGACACGGTCGAGACGGTCTCCTCTGCCCCAGTGACGCTCGACGAAGGCGACATCGAACTCCCCGACATCCTGACCGACCTGCAGGACAAGACCGCACTCACGCGCCGCAGCATTTGCCGAATTCTTGTCGAGAGCGGGCGGCTCGATGACTTCAGGCGAAATCCGCAGAAGTTCATCGAAGTCGCAGCCGAGATCATCAACCGAGCCAAGCGCATGGCCCTGGTGGACGGAATCAAGTACCAGCGCATCGGCGACGCGGTCTACTACGCGCAGCAGCTCTTCGACGCCGAGGAGCTGTCCGGCTATCTCAGCTCGATGATCGCCGCCAGCAAGTCTGTCCACGAACAGGTCGTCTACCAATCGGACACCGAGCGCAGCTTCGCCGACGATCTGGAGAAGAACGAAGCGATCAAAGTGTACGCCAAGCTCCCAGGCTGGTTCAAGGTGCCGACTCCTCTCGGCGCCTACAACCCCGACTGGGCCGTGCTGGTGGACACCGACGGCAGCGAGCACCTGTACTTCGTCGTGGAGACAAAGTACAGCCTGTTCACCGAAGACCTGCGGGACCGGGAGAGCGCAAAAATCGAGTGCGGCAAGGCGCACTTCAAGGCTCTGGCGGTCGGTCAGAACCCCGCGCGTTTTGCGGTGGTCCGTACCCTGAACGAGCTGCTGGTCCTGACGGACTCAGGACAAAGGCAGCGCTGAACCCGCGCCCACACCGACACCGGCGGGGCACCCATGAAATGCGACCGGCAGCCAGCCGCTTGTCGCACTAGATGTGGAGCGCTCGATCACGCGGCTGTGCGAATCGGCTTGACGACCGCATCAGGCAGCACCGTCATGCAGAACGCGGCCCAATCCGCCATCAGCGCAGCACGCTTGGTGAAGTGCGAACCTCTCTGATAGGCACGCTCGACGGCATCCGGCAACTGGTGCGCCAGCGCGTGCTCGGCGACTTCGCGCGGATAGTTCGTCGTCTCCGCCGCCCACATCCGAAAGGTGCTGCGGAAACCGTGCACGGTCACACCGTCGCCGTTGGCATCCACCCACACCGGCTTGTCATCGCCGTTCATGCGACGGATCACGGCAGTCAGCGACATATCCGACAGCGGTTGCCCCTTCATGCCGGCAAAGACGGTCTCGCCATCCCTTGGCATCGACTCCAGCAACGCCAACGCGGCATCGCTCAAAGGAACCTCATGCTCGCGCCGCGCCTTCATGCGCTCGGAGGGTATCGTCCACACCTTGCCCGCGAGATCGAACTCGGCCCATCGCGCGCCGCGCACCTCTCCCGATCGGGACGCCGTCAGAATGCAGAACTCCACCGCTCGCGCCGATACCCCCTCTCGTGCGCGCAGAGCCGCCATGAAGGCAGAAATGCGCTGCCACGGCAGCGACGGATGGTTGCGCGTCCGACTGGACCTGCTGATGGTGGCCAGCAGGTTCTCCAGATGCCCTTTCCAGCGGGCAGGATTTTCGCCGCTGCGGTAACCACTGGTGGTCGCCCAGTCCAGCACGGACTCGATACGGCCGCGCAGGCGGCTGGCCGTTTCGTTTTTGCTCTCCCAGATGGCTGCCAGGCACTTCACGACCAGACCCGTGTCGACATCGGCTACCGGCAGATGGCCCAGCACCGGGCTGGCGTACGTCTTGAGGGTGTTGGTCCACTGGTCCGCGTGCTTCGCGTTCTTCCAGCCCGCCTTGTGTGTCTGGATGTAGGCATCGGCACACTGATCGAACGTCATCATCTTGGCGGCGGCCAGCGCGGCGGCGATCTTCTTCTGCTTCTTGGCGACCAAAGGATTGATGCCGTCGACAAGCAACTTCCGTGCGTCCAGCGCCTTCTGCCGCGCGGCAGCCAGACTCACGGTATGCGTCGGCCCCAGCCCCATTCCGTACGGCTTGCCGGCCACCATGTAGCGAAACAGCCACGACTTGGCGCCCGTGGCGGTGATCTGGAGCGTCAAACCGCCACCGTCGCCATACAGCCCAGGCTTGGTGAGCTTGCTGACCTGCAGTGCAGAAAGTCGTTGCTGTTGGCGTGCCATACCATCCGTCCCACTATCAAAACGACTATCAAAATGTAGCTGGATTTGGCGGGATTGTACAGGACCATCTTGGACGCGTCCATTCTGTATGTTTTTGTTATGTATTGTACTTTGCGTACTTTGTGGGATCATCCTGGACTGCTAACAGGCGGACTCCCTCTCCGCCAGTAACGTGCTGATTACTGGTTGGGTTTTCGAATCCTGTTACCGCTTGTCATTGCCTGGAAATCGCCCCATTTCCGCAACCCCGGCTACTTTGTTGGTTTCACCCGTTTGCCGACGCGCTGATAGACGACCTTGGTGATCTGCTTGTCGCTGTGTGTCAATGGCGGTCAAGAAGCGCCGATAACTGGCTGCGAGTGGTCGAGGATGTGACGGGGGCAGTTCAACTATCGAGACGCGCTCATGGCCAAGCTGCCAATAGGGTCCGGCGAAGTCGAAAGGGCACACCGTTACGTCATCCAGGACCGTCTTAAGCGGGCAGGTGCCTGGTGGAAACTGAAAAACGCCAGGCACATGCTGGCCCTGCGCGTCTGCCGTGCCAACTGTTACGTCCCGCCCTATTCAAGCCTCTCCGTCCCGAGCTATTCCGGGGTG
>NZ_JAMTDQ010000058.1 GCF_023806635.1 Accumulibacter sp. | reverse complement strand
GACCATGGACGACTCCGGAAAGCGATGACGGGAAAGGATGGTGCGGCGGAAGTGCTAGAATGCCGGCCTTGATTATCGACCATTTGCGGCCCGTTTTGTTGCTCGGGGTGTGGCCGCAGCGTAGCGGAATTCTTCAGAGGGCAGCATGGCAGGACATTCGAAATGGGCCAACATCCAGCACCGCAAGGGCAAGCAGGATGAGAAGCGCAGCGCATCCTTCTCCAAGATCGCACGGGAAATCACCGTTGCCGCCAAGGCCGGCGGTGGCGACCCCTCGTTCAATCCGCGCCTGCGGCTGGCGATCGACAAGGGCAAGCAGGTCAACATGCCCAGGGACAAGATCGACAATGCGATCAAGAAGGGAACCGGCGAGCTCGAAGGCGTCGACTACATCGAGGTCCGCTACGAGGGCTACGGAATCGGTGGCGCAGCCGTGATCGTCGATTGCCTGACCGACAACCGCACACGCACCGTCGCCGAGGTCCGTCACGCCTTCAACAAATATGGCGGCAACCTCGGCACCGATGGCTGTGTCGCCTTCCAGTTCAGGCACTGCGGCCAGCTCCTCTTCGCCCCCGGAACCGACGAGGGGGCCTTGATGGAGGCGGCCATCGACGCCGGCGCCGACGACGTCCTGAGCAACGATGACGGTTCGGTCGAGGTGATCACACCCGCCAATGAATACATGGCGGTCAAGGAAGCCCTCGCCGCCGCCGGTTTCACCGCCGAATATGGCAGCGTCACCATGAAGGCGGAGAACGAGACCCAGCTTGCGGGTGACGAGGCGCTGCGCATGCAGAAGCTGATCGACGTGCTCGAGGGCCTCGATGACGTACAGGAGGTTTACACGAGCGTCGTCATGGACGAGTGAAGGAGCACGAGCGGCCTTGGTTGCGCCACCGCGCCCTCCCCGCCCGCGCACCGGCTGGACGGCTCAGTGGTGCCGTCTCAGCACCTCGCCGGGAGGCCCGATCTGCACGATGCGCCCGCTCTCCATGCGTACGACGAGGTCGCAGGCCTCCAGCGTGGTAAGGCGGTGCGCGATGATCAGGATGGTCTTCTGCCCGTGCAGGGCATGGATCGCGCGCATGACCTCACTTTCGGTGGCATTGTCGAGCGCCGCAGTCGCTTCGTCGAGGACCAGTACGGGCGGATCGCGGTAAAGTGCTCGCGCTATGCCGATGCGTTGGCGCTGCCCGCCCGACAAGCGGATGCCATGCTCGCCGACCGGGGTTTCGAGGCAACCGGGCAGGTCGCGCACGAAATCGTCGAGCTGGGCCGCCGTCAGCGCACGCCAGACCGCGTCGTCGTCGATTTCTTCGCGTTGCAGCCCGAAGGCCACATTGTGGCGGATCGTGTGGTCGGACAGGTAGATCGACTGCGGAATATAGCCAAGCTGCGATTGCCATCCGGCCAGATTCGCCGTGATGTCCTGGCCATCGACGAGGATTTGGCCGCCATCCGGCGTCAGCACGCCGAGGATCAGGTCGACCAGGGTCGTCTTTCCCGACCCTGACTTGCCAGTGAAACCTATGGTGGCACCCTTGGGGATGTCGAGGCTGATGCCGTCGATGGTCGTGTGCTTTGCCCCGGGATAGGTGAAGCGCAGGTCCTCGATGTGCAGGCCGTGCAGGAGGGGCAACGGCTGCGGCGGCTTGGCGGCCGACGCCGCTTCCTGCCAAGGGCCGAGTTCGGCGTGAAGCGTGTCGATGGTCGCCTTGCAGAAGCGAATCTGCTGGAAGGTGATGATCACCCGGTTCACAGCAGGCACCAAGCGGAACGAGGCGCCGACGAAGAGGCCGAGCATCGGCAGCACCATTTCGAAGGAATTGTTGCGCAGCAGACTTGCCGCGACGATCGCGAGCAGGCTCGCCATGGCCAGCACCTCGAGCAGGAGCAGCGGCAATCCCTGGGCAAGAATGTGCCGGCTGTAATAACGGGCACGGCCGCGGTTGTGGAAGGTGAACGAATCGAGGAAGTAGGGCGTCGAGCCGAGAACCCTGATTTCCTTCAGGCCACCAAGCCCCTCCTGGATGCGGCGGATGCGCTCGCCTTCGTGGTACTGGCGCCTTTCGCCCCAGACCGCGACGCGCTGGCGGATCAGTCGGTAGAATCCCGCGCCGACGATACCGAACATGGCGCAGACGATAGCGGCCGCCAGCGCGTCGACCGCGAACAGTACCAGCACGAGCGCCAGCGCAACCAGACCTTCCGCCATCAGGATCAGACTGGGTAACAACACCGACCAGATGACTTGGTCGGCCTCATGCGTCAGGTTGCGGATCAGGTTGCCGCTGTTGCTGCGCAGGTGGACGACATAGGGGCGCTCGAGATAGAGACGAAACAGGCGCTGCGACAGAAAGCTCTGTTTGGCAAAAGCGAATCGGCTCTGCAGCAGCGTCAGCGCCGCGAGATAGCCGTTCTTCGCGAGATAGAGCGCCACCAGCGCGCCAAGCAGCGCAATTATGAAGTTGCGTACCGGCGGCGCACCGAGCAGTTCGTAGGCAATGCGAACGTAGGGGGCAGCGAGGGCAGCTTGCGGATTGGCGAGGATCGACACCACCGGGAAGATGAGACTGACGCAGAGCGCTTCAAGGGCGGCGCCGACCAGGATGGCGAGGAAGATGCCCGCGACCTGTCGCCGGTCGGATTGCGGGAACAGCGTCATCAGCTTGTTGAGTGTCTCGATCAAGCCGGGCCTCGCGGATGGTCGCTGGTGACAATCATCGCCGAATGTCGCGTCTCGCGGCTAGGATGGCCGGCGCGAACGGAGGCGAGCATCGAGCCAGCGCAGTGGGGCGGTGATCTTCCAGCTTCTTGAAGCGAGCGTGGCATCGTGTTCGTGCCGAAGGGCATGGCATTCCCGAAGCAGGGCTTGCCGTTCATCGATCTGCCGGTAGAACGAGGGAACGCCTTCGAAGGAAAATGGTTCGCCTTCGGACGCAGCGGGGGTGGCCGCCTGCGTGCGCCCGGCTTCGGCCAAACGGCCGAGCAATTCCTCGAATTCCGCCGCGACATTGCCGGAGGGGGGCCCTTCTTCGTAGCGCGGTGGCAGACCGCTGTAGTGGCGCAGGTGAGCCACCATACGCGCCAGATGGCTCGGCCGGCGCAGCCGCCAGCCAATGTATGCGGGATCGAATACCAGACTGTACGGCATCAGGTAGCTCAGGAAGAAAAAGGTGGCCGCCCGCGCCGGGAAGGCCACTCCCTCGGAAGTCCAGACCGTTCCATCTCCGTCGGGCTGCGGGCGCATGGCGACCCGCAACGGCGTGTCACCATAGGTCACGACAGTCTTGCCGAACAGCAGCGCTTCGGCCGCCACGCTGGAATTGACCGTGTGAATCTCGTCACACTGCCCGATGAAAGCGAGGGCGTTTGGCGATGTGTCCAGATGGCCGCGGACCATGGCGATTCCCATCGGGTGCAGGCGAATGAGCACCTGCTCCCAGCCGAACTTCCGCTGGCAATGGCGTACCACCTCGAGGCTGGAAAAGCCATTGCCGAAGGCAACCAGATTCGAATCCTCTTCGAGTTGAGCTGCAACACCACAGCGATAGGGTGCCACCAGCGGAGCTTCGGATCGTGCTGCTGTCAGCAGTGCATCACGAATGTCCTCGAGCGACGGCCACTGGTCTCGCTGCGCAAACTGCTCGCAGAAAGCGGCAAATTCAGCCGCAGCAGCGGTCTGTCCATTGACGCCGAAAAAGTCGAAATAGGCCGTGTGGCGCCAGATGGGCTTGCGCAAGGGTCCGTGTTCGTTATGCACGAGGGCGATGCCGCGTCTGGCGCAGACGTACTGCAGGCTCGCCACATTGAGCCACGTGAGCACGCAGTCTATGCCACCCAGCTCCGCTGCTGCACGGTCGAGTGCCGCCTCGAGAAAATCCTCGAGTGGCCGGTATCTGTTCAGGATCAGGAAGCGCCAGGCGCGGATTGGCGTGACATGTTGGCGCACGAGCGGCTCGAGAAGGCTTTCGTCGAGGAACTCGATCCGTTCCGGCTTGAGGCGTTCATCGATTCGGTACTCGTGAAACCACTGGTTCCATGGTTCGAACTCCCAGCGTTGCCGGAAACGATTCCAGTCGAGGCAGGCTGGATCGACGATGTAGTAGGCGCTCCGCGGCAACGCGGTATTGATGCTGCGCAGGAAGGTGCACAGGTAGGGAGCCGTCTCGCCACGGCACGGGTGGGGGAACAGGATCGGCACGATCTTCATGATCGTGCCGTCCTGCTCCGCCTGGACGCAAGCTGATCGGTACGCCGCGGCCTGTTGCATTCCTCCGCTCGCGACGTCTCCGGGGCACCAAGGGGCCAGCGGCGCAAGTGCTCAGGTAGATGTCGCAGAATCACGCGATCGAGCGGGGCAAGCATGATTTCACAGAAGGTGTTTGCGCCAATTGCGAATGATGCACTGATGCGCTGCGGCGGCCCTTGCTGCCTTCAACAGCACGAGGCGACGTTACGTGGCGTTGGGTATCACCAGCGCGGCGAAGACGCGCTTCCAGATGATGGGGTTGGTGCCAGTAGTAGGGCAATGCAGCCCAAGCGGCGGCCAGCAGGCTGCCTTTGGCGGCACAGCGGATTGCAGTCCAGACGAGCGGAATCGGAAAGGATGAAATCGTCGGCATGAAGGGTCGATGTGGTGGCCTGTTACCAAGTATGGTTCTGCCAACAGCGTAGCATCCGGCTGTTGCCCCGCGCGGTCACTCTGGCCCGCTCGATAACCACCCGCCTGAGCACCGGCCTTGGGAGTAACAGGGCTGCTGCGAGATATTTCAGTCCGCCGTTGAGGCGAATGACTCCTCGGAGTCTTGGCAAGTAGGAAACGAGTTGCAGCTTGGTCGTTCCGCGTAGCGCGACCCAGACGAACTGTAGCGTCGTCGTGATCGACAGGTAGCGGGCCATGCGTATCCGAAGTCTCTCGCAGCGTCTATCATCCGCGCATCGATCGCGAAAGCGGACTTCGACGCCGTCCATGAAGCGTCTTTCCTCAGCGGCCCAAACGGGCGGCGGTACGCCGCCCGTTGCATTGTCATTCGTCAGAAAAACGTAGTTGGAGACAGTCTTCTGCACGCAGCCGACCCGGCCCATGAAGGCTAGTTGCGTCCAGTAGTACATGTCGCCGATATTCGTGTCCAGCGGCAGGTGGCCGAGGTTGCCGATCCCGCGCATCAGGGACATCCTGCAGACGCAGGCGCACCAGCAGACGTTACGCCAGCCGGCGTAATGATTTTCGATAAAGCTCGGGCCATCCTCCACCTCCGGCCCCAGCAGGCAGGGCACGCGGACATCCCCGTAATGAATCCAGCACCCGGTATAGACAAAGGCCAAGTCCGGGTACTTGTCGAACAGCCCGATGACCTCCTCGGCGAAGGTAGGTTCGAGGAAGTCGTCGTCGGACAACCCAAGGAAGAACTCGCCACGGGCCTCATCGACAACGAAGCTGCCGTGAATCGCAGACGGCATGGTTTCTTCGTGGCGGAATTTGCGTAGCCGCGGATCGTCGTAGCGAGCGATGACTTCCTGCGTTCCGTCGGAGGACCCGTTGTCCGATACGATGATCTCGATGTGAGAATAGGTCTGTGCCAGTGCACTTTCGATCGCCCTGCCGACACAATAGGACCGGTTGACTGTCGGGATCACGATCGATAGACGGGGCTGCGCTGTCGGGGTGGAATGAGTCATGGTTGGAGTTGTCGTGAGTCGATGGCATTGCCGGATGCCCGCGGCCGTCAGTCGGGCACGGCATGGAGCAAGAGGTAGAAACTGCCGCGGGCATGGCTGCGCAAAACGAAGCAGCACCCCAGCTGCCAAGCATCAATAAGCAGGGGAGTCTCCCAGAGTTGGGCCCGGCAATGATACATGCTTGCGGCCGGTGCCGGTCGCGATGGGGCAATGCTTCGCAGCGCGCCGTTGAGCACGCCAAGCTCTTCGCCTTCGATGTCCATCTTGATCAAGGTTCGCGCGAAGTCGTGCAGTGAGGTCGATTGCGACGCACCGAATGCTGTGACCGTCGGCGCAATCAGCGTCGATACGGCTGGCCGCGCTGGCTGACGCAGAGAAGGTCTTGAGCGTCATGTCGTGGCGTCGCTCACGCCGCAAGGGAAGCAGCCGGTGTGGCAATCCGTGCAGACGTGCTGCTGAAGCTGCGTGAGGTTTGCCGAGTCCGGCTCGAATGCCGCGACTGCAGCAAAATGGAATGCATTTCGTGCGGGCGCCACGATGGTGTCACCGAGGTAGGCGCCGCAGTCGACGAGCCGCATCGGAGCGCGCCGTCGCGACGAGTCGGCAAGCTGGTACTTATGGGCGAGACTCGGTGCGGAAAAGACAGCGTAATCGCCGTTGAGACGGAATGCAACCGTACTCGGGAGCATTTCGCGGCTCTTGTCGTGTTTATACACAGCGTATCGACGGCGTACAGACAATCGGCAAAGCGCGCGTACCGCGCGGGCGCCGTCAGCCTATAGGCGCCGGCCAAGGCGGAAGCGAAGTGTGCCTGCAATTCGATCGGGCTCTTGACCCGGCCGGAACCCAGCGCTTGGAGAAATGCCAGCAGCGGCGCCAACGCTACATCGGGATTGCAAATCCCCAAAAACGACGGCCACGGCGCCGATACCGGCGCCGTGGTGCGAGGCCCAAGCAGCGATGGTGCAGCTTGGCAGCCCGACGATGTTGTCGTCCGGGCTCGAACGTCGATCGGCTAATCCCATCGGCGCCAGCCCGACTCCGTCGATCACGCTTGCAAACGCGAAGCCGCGCTTCGCTGGGGCGTAGATCAGGAAAAGCTGCCGCGGCGGCGGCTCATGCAGCGCCGCAGGTAGGACGCGATCCAGGATCGACTGCATGCGCGTCATATCATTGGCTCTTTTCAAGCCAACGGAAGCAGCGGTCGACTGCGTCGTCGAGAGCAACCGTACGGGCGAGGCCGAGTTCCTGCACAGCGCGGCGCACGCACGGTACGTAGCGCTCGACCGAGGCCTGGCCGCGCATTCCGAGAATGCGCACGGGGGGGCGTCCGGATGCGCGCGCCGCGATGGTGTGCGCCAAGTCGCCGATGCTGATCGCCTCCTCGCTGCCGATGTTGTAGGCGCGTCCCGCTTGTCCCTTCAGCAGCACGGTCCACAACCAGATGGCGAGATCGGCAGCGTAGAGGTAAGAACGCAGCGCGCTCCCGTCGCCCTTGATGACGATCTCCCTGCCGGCTGCAGCGTCACACAGGAAATTGCCGGCGGCGAAGTGGGCGTCGAGCGGCAGGCCGGGGCCGATGAAGGCAAAGCAGCGCGCGATTGCGACCGGCAGGCCATTCGCCGCAGCCAAGGCGCAAAGAAGTTCGGCGGCGCGCTTGCCCTCGCCGTAGACGGATGAAGCCGAGGCCGGGTCGGGCCCGCCGTGGTAGTCTTCCGGCATGCATGCCATGCCGGGCGGCTGCGGGCCGTAGACCGCACCGGAACTGACGAAGAGCATGTTCTGGAGCGGTTGTGTCGCGGCAAATTCCAGGACCCTGCGCGTGCCGGCGACAAGCGTGTCGAACGCCGCCATCCGATCGCCGATCGGCCGGGAGGAATCGAAGGCAGCATGCACCACGTGCGTGAAACGGCCCGCGGGAAAATCAAAGCTGCGGACATCGCCGCCGATGACTGCCATCGAGCGGTTGGCAGCCAAGCGGGGATTGCGGCGGGCATGTGTCGCCGGATCCCGAGAAAGGAGCGTGGCGCATATGCCGACCTGCAGCCGCTCATTGGCCCAGGCAAGCGTCTCCAACAGCCAGCGCCCGAAGAACCCGGTTCCTCCGGTAATGAAGATCGACGCTCCTGCCATTTCGCGCCAGACCGCCTCGGTATGTGCCAGAACGTGCTCGAGGTCGGCCCGCGGTAGTGGCGCAAGTGCAGAAACCACTGACATTGGCAAGCTAGAATCCGTAGCCGAAGAACTGCCCCAACTGATCGGCGAGGTAATCCAGCTTTTCTGCATCGAGTCCGGGATAGATGCCGACCCAAAAGCAGTCCGCCATGATCTTGTCAGCGCCTTCCAGTGTGCCGGAAACGCGGTATTGCCGACCCGCAAAATACGGTTGCCTGACGAGATTGCCGGCCATCAGCAGCCGCGTGCCGATCCGTCGCTCGTCGAGATAGCGCAGCAACTCAACCCGTTCGACACCGGCCGCTTGCGTCAGGGTGATCGGGAAGCCAAACCATGAAGGGTCGCTTCCGGGTGTCGCTTCCGGCAGAATGAGGAACTCCTGCAGGTGCGCCAGTCGCTCCCGAAGATGCGCAAAGTTGCTCTTTCTTGCCGCGATCAGATCCCCGACGCGACGCAACTGGGAAAGCGCCACGGCGGCTTGCATATCGGTGATCTTCAGGTTGTAGCCAGCGTGCGCGTAAATGTACTTGTGGTCGTAACCGCGTGGCAGCTTTCCGAGTTGCCATTCATAGCGCTTGCCGCAGGTGTTGTCACGACCAGGCGGGCAGTAGCAGTCACGGCCCCAGTCGCGGAACGACTCGACCAACTTCGCCAACTGCGGATCGTCAGTGAAGACGGCGCCGCCTTCGCCCATGGTGATGTGATGCGCGGGGTAGAAGCTCAGGGTGCCGATATGGCCAAAGGTGCCGACCTTGCGGTCGCGATAGGTGCTGCCGAGGGCATCGCAGCAATCTTCCACCAGCCAGAGTCCGTGATGATCGGCAAGCTCTCGCACTTCTTCGACCGCGAAGGGGATTCCGAGTGTGTGGGCGAGCATGATGGCGCGCGTCTGCGGGCCAATGGCGGCGGCGATCGAGGCCAGCGTCGGGTTGTAGCAGGGCGCTGCGGAATCGACGAAGACCGGTATCAGGCCATTCTGCAGAATGGGGTTGACCGTTGTCGGGAAACCCGCCGCCGCAGTAATGACCTCATCGCCTGGCTTCAGGGCACGTGCGCCAAGTTGTGGTGAGGTGAGCGCCGACAATGCCAGCAGGTTGGCTGACGATCCGGAATTGGCGGTGCGGCAGAAGCGGACGCCGATCATGGCCGCCAGTTCGCTCTCGAATACGTCGTTGAAGCGGCCGGTCGTCAGCCAGCCATCGAGGGCAGAGTCCACCAGCGAGACGAAGTCCTCGGCATGCAGCGTCTTGCCGGATGGGGGCAGGGGCGTTTGGCCGGGAACGAAGGGTTGCGGGATGAGTACCGAGTCGGCGTATTGGCGGACTTGCTGGAGGATGGCGAGGCGCAGTTCATCAGGGGTCATGGATGTGTCCGTGGCAGTGGTGAAGAGGCAGGCGCCGGCCTTACTGCACGCCGGTCCAGCGCAGGTCGTCCGTGAGTTGATGGGTTTGCACGTGCCGTTCGAGCACCTTCAGGCGCATGTAGTCGGAACTGCGGAACTCGCTGTCGGCAAACTTGATGCGTTGCATGCCGCTCCTGAGTTGCTCGATGCTTTGTCGCAGCGATACCTGCGGCTGGTGGTCCGGCGCCATCGATTGGAACAGGGAAAAATCGACCTGGTAGGAACGTTTATCCGGTGCGGCAGCAGCGTTTACGCTGATGCGGGTAGCAGGAATGGCTGCGGCCACGGCTTTGGCCAGATCGATGACCTGATGGTTGGTCTTGCCGACGTTGACCGCCAGGAAGGGGCCGGCGACGCCTGGCTGCCGCCGAATCGCCCACTCTATCGCCAGGGACATGTCGTTGACATCGATCAGCGGTCGCCACGGTGTCCCGTCGCTGAGAATCGTGATTTCCCCACTGCTCATGGCGCAAGCAACGAAGTCGTTCAATACGAGGTCGAGCCGCAGACGGTCCGACATGCCGCAGGCGGTGGCAAAGCGCAGTGAGGTGACGACGAACTGGTCGTCGGCCAGACACTGCAAGGCTTCTTCCATCCGGACCTTGGAGCGCGCATAGGCGGTCAGCGGATTGAGGGGACTCGACTCGCTGCGTGGCGCCCCGGCTGCCTGGCCGTAGATGCTGCAACTCGATGCGAGAATGAATGCCCGCACCCCGCGGCGCCGGGCTTCAACGGCCAGCGCGCGGCTGGCCGTGTCGTTGATGGTTTCAGTGACTGCCGCGAAGCGCTGGCCCATCGGGTCGTTGGAAATCGCCGCGAGGTGGACGACGACGTCGATGCCGTTCAGAAGGTCGTAGGGAAAATCACGCAGGTCGCCCCAATGCTGCACATCGCACCGTGTTTCCGGAAGTCGCGAAGCACCCGTCAGAACGTGGGCGAAATAGCCGCTGTCGAAACCGATGTAACGGTGCTGCGGCAGAGATCGGCGCAAATGCCGGATCAGCACCGGACCAAGATAGCCGGCATTACCGGTGATCAGGATGTTCATTTTCCCAGACTTTCCATGGGGCCTTGCCGGAGTTCCACAGGTCTTCCAGGTGGTTCCTGTCGCGCAGCGTATCCATCGGCTGCCAAAATCCCGCGTGTCGAAAGACAAATAGCTGCCCGGTGCTGGCAAGGCTTTCGAGCGGCTCGCGCTCCCAGAGAATCTGGTCACCGGACACGAAATCCAGCACGCGCGGGGAGAGCACGAAGAAACCACCATTGATCCAGGCGCTGTCGCCAAGTGGCTTTTCCCTGAAGCCCGCCACTCTTTCGGCTGCCAGTTCCAGGGCGCCGAAGCGTCCCGGTGGCTGCACGGCACAGATCGTGGCCAAGCCGCCGTGTTGCCGGTGGAAAGCGATTTCCGCGCCAATATCGAGATCGCTCAAGCCATCGCCGTAGGTCATGCAGAAGACATCATCTTCCAGATACCGAGCGACACGCTTCAGGCGGCCGCCCGTTTGCGTTGCCTCCCCGGTATCGACGAGCGTCACCTTCCACGCATCGGCATGGTTCTGGTGAATCTGCAGGCGATTGCCGGCGATATCGATGGTCACGTCGGACATATGGAGGAGGTAGTTGGCGAAGTACTCCTTGATCATGTAGCCCTTGTAGCCGAGGCAAATCACAAACTCCACGATACCGAAGTGCGCATAGAGCTTCATGATGTGCCAAAGAATCGGCTTGCCACCGATCTCCACCATCGGCTTGGGACGTGCCACGGTTTCCTCGGACAACCGCGTGCCGAAACCACCGGCGAGGATGACCGCCTTCACGTGCCCCCCCTGGTTCCGTTTTCGTTCGTGATCATCGTTATCGACATTGGTGGCCGGGATGTCCGCCTTGCCCTTTCGCTCGCCGAGAATGATGCCCACGGCGGCACTTGCCGTGAGCATCGCGTCATCTTCGTTATTGTACCCGTGCTGGCCGTTGCAGCCGATCAGGAACCACTGCGCGCCCCGACGTTCAGCGCGCCGCGGTCGATCGCAGCAGCCTGCGCCGCTTTGGGCCGCAGAGCGCGCCCGCACCCGATGGCAGCGAGCACCCGCGACGGCCTGAGAGTGGCTTGCGTCCGCGCGTCGCCCCGTGATCATCACCGGCACACCAGTACGAGTTGCCCCTCCTATGCTCGAGCACCATCCATCAAATCCTGGATGCTCCATCCGATCTTTCGTGGTAACTTTCGCCCATCCCAAGTGCGGCGCGTCCTGGGAAGGACTGATCGTCGGCGAGATCATTCGTCGCAGAAGCGCTGGTCGGGGCGAGGCCCATTTCTGGGGCGTCCATGCCGGCGCCGAACTGGACTTGCGCCTTTGCTTCACCCACGGATCAGACCAGCCCATGACTACCGTCGCCACGTACCTGGCTCAATCGATGGCCGATCACGGTCTTCGCCATGTCTTCCTCGTCACCGGTGGCGGGGCGATGTTCCTCAATGATGCACTCTGTGGTCATCCCGACATCACCCCCGTTTTTTTCCATCACGAACAGGCGGCAGCGATGGCGGCCGAAGCCTACGCCCGCATCGCCTGCAGGCCGGCCATCCTCAACGTCACCACCGGTCCCGGGGGAATCAACGCGATCAATGGCGTCTTCGGCGCCTGGACCGACTCGCTGCCGATGATGGTCCTGTCGGGCCAAGTCAAGCGCGCCACCTGTCTGGCGACGACGCCCGTTCGCGGCCTGCGTCAATTGGGCGACCAGGAAAGCGAGATCATCCCGATGGTGCGTGGCATCACCAAGTGCGCGACGATCGTCGACCAGCCCGACGACATCGGGTGGCATCTCGATCAGTCTCTGCACCTCGCAGCCTCGGGCCGACCAGGCCCGGTATGGCTCGATATTCCGATCGACGTGCAGAGCGCACAGGTGGAACCGGCCAGCATGCGTCGCTTCGCTCCTCCGCAAGAGCCCGACCACAGGGCTTCCGATGTCGAGCTGGACGTTTTGCTCCAGCGGCTGGACCAGGCCCGCCGCCCGGTCATCATCGCCGGAACCGGCATCCGTGCGGCCCATGCGAGCAAGGAGTTCGCCATGCTGATCCGCCGTCTCGGCATCCCGGTGACCACGGCGTGGACGCACGACCTGATCGCCACCGATGACCCGCTGTTCTGCGGTCGGCCCGGCACCATCGGCACCCGCGCCGGCAACTTCACGGTGCAGAATGCCGACCTGCTGCTGATCCTCGGCAGCCGTTTGAACGTCCGTCAGGTGGGCTACAACTGGCAGGCATTCGCACCACGGGCGTTCAAGATACAGGTCGATATCGACCCGGCAGAACTGGCAAAGCCTGTGGTCCGACCCGATCTCGCGATCTGCTGCGACCTGCGCGATTTCCTGGCGCAGATGAACGCGCGACTTGCCAGGCAACCGCTGCCCCCGAACCCTGAACACGATCGCTGGCTCGCCTGGTGCCGACAACGCTTGATCGATTACCCCGTGGTCTTGCCGAAACATCGCGAGTTCAACGGCAGGATCAATCCCTACCACTTCATCGAGGCGCTTTTCGAGCGGCTGACCGAAGACGACATCATCGCCTGCGGCAACGCCACCGCGACCATCGTCCCCTTCCAAGCTGCCGCGCTGAAGCGCGGACAGCGCCTGTTCTCGAACTCCGGCAGCGCCTCGATGGGCTACGACCTCCCGGCCGCGATTGGCGCCTGGTTCGGCGCACTGGCCGCCCGCGGCAGTCAGCGGCGCATCATCTGCCTCGCCGGTGACGGCAGCATCATGATGAACCTGCAGGAGTTGCAGACGATCGCCCAGCACCGGCTGCCGATCAAGATTTTCGTCCTCGACAACCGCGGCTACCTGTCGATCCGCACCTCGCAGACGAACTTCTTCGGCCGCCTTGCCGGCGCCGACCCAGATTCCGGCGTCACCCTGCCGGATTTCGTGTCGGTTGCCACAGCTTTCGGCATCAGTGCCTCGCGGCTCGACGGCGCCGACTTCGCGCAGCGCCTGCCCGCCATACTCGAGACGAGCGAGCCGCATCTGTGCCAGGTCGTCCTGGACGAAACGCAGCAGTTCGAGCCGCGCACCAGCTCGCGTCGGCTGCCTGACGGCCAGATCGTCAGCGCACCGCTGGAGGACATGTACCCCTTCCTCGAACGCGACGAACTGGCACGTAACATGATAGATTGACGCCATCCGACTTGGCTTGAAAAGCCCAATGATTCGTCTGCCCAGACCGCCGTCCGGCGGCATCTTCGAAGACCTGTTCGTGCTCGAGATGGCCAACAACCACCTCGGTCGTGTCGAACGCGGCCTGAAGATCATCACCGATTTCTCGCGCATCGTTCGCTTCAACAGCGTCAGGGCGGCGATCAAGCTGCAGTTGCGCGACGTCGATGCCTTCATCCACAAGGATTTCCGTCAACGCACCGATGTCCGCTACATCCGCAAGACGCTCGACACCCGTCTCGCGCGCAGCGAGTACGCCCGCCTGACCACAGCCATCAGGCGAGCGGGCTGCATCCCGATGGCGACACCCTTCGACGAGGTATCGGTGGACCTCGGCGTCGAACTCGGGGTCGAAATCATCAAGATCGCCAGCTCGGATATCAACGACTGGATTCTCATCGAGAAGATCGCCAGTACCAAGAAGCCGGTCATCGTCTCCACCGGCGGTTCGTCGCTGAAGGACGTCGACGATCTCGTGACCTTCTTCAACCGGCGCGAAATCCCGCTCGCGATCAACCACTGCGTGTCGCTCTATCCGTCCGAGAACCGCGAACTGGAGCTGAACCAGATCGATTTCCTGCGCGACCGCTACCCGATGAACGTGATCGGCTTCTCGACCCACGAACACCGCGACTGGCAGGCGTCGATCGCGATCGCCTACGCCAAGGGTGCGCGCACCTTCGAGCGCCACATCGATATCGCCGGCGACGGCGTGCAGCCTTCGGAGTATTGCAGTCTGCCGCATCAGATCGACCAGTGGTTCAAGGCACACCGGCAGGCAGTCGAGATGTGTGGCGCGCCCGGCACACAGAAGCGGATTCCGGCCCGGCAAGAGATCCAGTATCTCGACGCACTGGTGCGCGGCGTCTACGCCCGACGCGCCTTGGCACACGGGCACGCACTGCAGGATGACGACGTGTATCTCGCCATTCCGCTGCAGAAGGGCCAGATCTCCTGCCGCGAACTGATGCGCGGCGAGGTCCTGCTGCGCGACGTGGCGGCCGACGAACCGATCATGATCGACGCCATCGACAGCCCCTACGCCGAGAACGAGCAGCTCAACGCACTGATCTACCAGCGCGGGCTGTAACGGCCGAAGATGAAACTGATCAGCGTCGTCACCGGCTGCTTCAACGAGGAAGACAACGTCGAGGAGCTGCATTCCCGCATCCGTGCCCAGTTCGAGCGACTGCCCGCCTACGACTACGAGCACATCTTCATCGACAACGCGTCGACCGATGCCACGGTGCAAAGGATCAAGGCGATTGCCGCCAACGATCGGCGCGTCAAGCTGATCGTCAACGCCCGCAATTTCGGCCACATCCGCTCGCCGATGCACGCGCTGCTGCAGGCGCGCGGTGACGCGGTGATCGCCATGGCCTCCGACCTGCAGGAACCGCCCGAACTGATCCCGGAATTCGTGCGCAGGTGGGAACAGGGCTACCGCGTCGTTGCCGGCGTCCGCTGTGGGGTCCAGCGCACGGTGGCGATGTCCTTCGTTCGACACGCTTTCTACACGACCATCGGCCGCATCTCGGAAACCCGGCTGATCCCCAACTTCACGGGTTTCGGGCTCTACGACCGATCGGTCATCGAAGTCGTTCGCCAGGTGGACGATCCCTACCCGTACTTCCGCGGTCTGATCGCGGACATTGGCTTCGAACATGCGGAGGTGCCGTTCGTGCAGCCGCAGCGTACGCGCGGCATCAGCAAGAACAACTTCTACACGCTCTACGACATGGCGATCCTCGGCATCACCAGCCATTCGAAGCTGCCGATCAGGCTGGCGACGATGGCCGGCTTCGCCCTTTCGGGTCTCAGCCTGCTGGTGGCGATCGGCTACCTGACCTACAAGCTGCTGCGCTGGGATCAGTTCTCGGTCGGTATGGCTCCGGTAGTGATCGGTTTCTTCTTCTTCGCCTCGGTGCAACTGTTCTTCATCGGTATCCTTGGCGAATACATCGCGGCAATCCACACGCAGGTGCTCAGGCGACCACTGGTGGTCGAGAAGGAGCGGGTCAACTTTGACGCCGCCACGACAGGCGCCTGACCCCGGCTCAAGGCAGGCTTCGGCCGCCAGCGAAAAGCGCCTCCCGTCCTGGCTGCTCGCACATGATGCAAGACACTCGGCGAAGTCGATCGATTCGGTCTCGGTCGCTGCGCTGCTCTACCTGGCGCTGCCGAACCTGATCTTTCTCGCCGGCTGGTTGCGCTGGCCGTTTGCCGTCTTCTTCTCGTTGCTCCTGCTCTGGTCGGCGCGGTCGGCCGTCGACTGGCGGCAGGTGCGCTGGCGCTGTCCGTACCGTGCAGCCCCGGCGTTGCTGATCGTCGCCACCGCTTTCGCCTGGTGTGCCCTCGGCGGCGCCGGCCACTTCCTGGCGGCGCCGATCGACTGGATGGTGCGCGATGCGGTCCTGGGCGACCTGGTGTTCGGCGACTGGCCGGTCTCCTATGCCGAGAAGGACGGCATCCACCACATCCTGCGTTCGGCGATCGGTTACTTCCTGCCCGCCGCAGTCGTGGCCAAGACACTGGGGATCGCCAGCGCCGACCTGGCTCTCTATCTCTGGACCGTGCTCGGAACGGCCATTTTCCTCTTCAGCCTGCCGCTGCCACGACGCCCGGTAGCCGGACTGGCACTCGCCCTGCTGCTGGTGCTTTCGTTCAGCGGCATGGATCTGCTCGGTGTGCTGGCCTATCAGGGCGACTGGCCGGAGGTGCCGGTGCGGCTCGAATGGTGGACGCGATTCAGCTACTCGTCACTCGCGGCGCATCTATACTGGGCGCCGAACCATGCCCTGCCGATCTGTCTCGCCAGCGCGCTGTTCTATCGCCACTGGCAGCATCCGGCCTTCCCCGGCTTCGCGCTGTTGCTGCTGGCGCTGCTGCCGATCTGGACGCCTTTCGGCCTGCCCGCCCTGCTTCCTTTCGTCGTGCTCGCGGCGCTGCAGTTCCTGTCGCAGCCGCACCAGGCACCGCCAACCGTGCCGCTGCTCGTGACGATCCTGATGGTGGGCCTGATGGTCCGCTTCCTCTCCATGGACATCGGCGGCATCGGCACCACACCCCCCCTGGCTGGTGCCACCGGCACGGCGAACGAGACGGCAACGCGCGACCACATTCTCGCCTACCTGATTTTCGTGGCGCTTGAGTTCGGCGCGCTCGCCCTCGCGCTGTGGTCCCGTCTGCAACACTCGCGCGGCATCCTGCTGTTCGCCGCGATGACGCTGCTGCTGCTGCCTCTGCTCAGCTTCGGCCCGTCGAACGATCTGCTGCTGCGCGCTTCGCTTGCCTCGCTGACGATGCTGATGCTGCTGACACTCAGCGTCCTGCGCGCCGCCGGCAGGCCAGCGCTCGGCGTCGGGTACCCGTGGCTGATCGTCCTGATGCTGTTCGTCGGCGCCTTCACGCCGCTGCACGAGGCTGCGCGGGCGACGATGGTGCGACGCTGGCCGCCGAGCTATGTGCAGAACCTCGTCGAGCAGCAGGGCGGCAGCTTTCCACCGCACTACGTTGCCCGGCTCGACCGCGCAGACATGCGGCTGCTCTTGCGCGAACCGTCGCTCACGCCGGACCGCGATCACCGCCTGGCTGCCAGCACACGCAGGCCGCACGCGCGCTGATCAGGCGATCGCGGCGGCAGGCTCAGCGCGACTATGCCGGTCATCCCACATCCGGAAGTAGACGTCCTCCAGGGCGCGAACGAAGCGCGGCATGTCGAAGAGCGGACAGCGGCTGCGGTCGGCAGCCAGCCGGTTGCGCAACTGCAGCAGGCGCTGCGGATCCCTGGCCAGCGACCGGGCGATCTCGCAGTACTCATCCGGCGAACTGGCAACCAGTTCCGGCAGACCCGCCGCGCGCAGCAGACTCGCGCCCACGCGACCGGGAAAGGTGTCGCCAAGAAGCGCGACCATCGGCACCCCGGCCCACAGGACATCGATGCCGGTCGAATGCGAGTTGTAGGGAAAGGGATCGAGGGCGAGATCCGCCAGCTGCAGCCGCGAGAGGTGGTCATGCCGGGACGCCACTCTGCTGGCGAACACCAGCCGCGCCGGATCGACGCCACGACGCTGCGCCTCGCTCCGCAGGCGGTCGCCGGCCGTGTCGGCAGGCAGGCTGAGCCACAGGCAACTCCCATCGATCTCGCGCAGCAGTCGACACCAGAGGTCGAAGACCTGCGGATTGAACTTGTAGCTGTTGTTGAACGAGCAGAAGACGAAGCCGTGTTCCGGCAACCCCGCCTCGAGCCTTGACGGCGGTGCGCCGAGCTCGATCGTCGTGTCCGCGGGCAGATAGCAGTGCGGCAGGTGAATGATCCGCTCGCAGTAGCAGGGAGCATCGTGCAGCGGCGTCACCACCGGGTCGCCGAGCAGGTAGTCGGCGAGCCGCGCGTGCCCGAGTGTTCCGGCGTAACCCAGCCAGTTGACCTGTACCGGCGCGCAGCGCAGAGCAAGCGCCTCGGGTCGCCCGTCCGATGTCCAGCCACTGAGATCGATCAGGATGTCGATGCCGTCACTCCGCACGCGTTCGGCGGTTTCCCGGACGCTGCAGTCGGCAATATCGACGAAGTGGTCGAAGGCTGCCTGCAGCCGCTGGCGGATCTCGCTGCCGTCGTCCACCCCCATCGAATAGCCGAAGACCTCGACCCGCGACCGATCATGCAGCTCGAGCACCTGCGGCATGATCAGCCCGACCGGGTGGTTCCGGTAGTCGGCGGAAAGATAGCCGATGCGCAGACGTGCCGCTGGCGGCCGCCGCTCCGCGCGGTCAACCGCCGCGCAATCTGCCGCATCGAGTACGCTCGCCGGAATGCTGCGGCGTGCGTAGTTGGCCGCGACGCGGCGCTGCTCCTCCGCGCTGGCTCCCGGCAACGAGAGCGCGACGAAGGGGTTGTCGCAGAGATCGCGATAATCGTTGCTCAGCACCCGCAGGCGCGAGAGCCGTGCCTGCAGCTCGTCCCAGTCGCAACGCTTGAGGCTGGCGCAGAGGAGTTGCGACAGGATCGCCGCGTTGTCGGGGTCGTTCTTCGCCA
>NZ_JAMTDQ010000057.1 GCF_023806635.1 Accumulibacter sp. | reverse complement strand
CGAGCTGCCCGCGCGCCTGCAGGATGTCGGCAATCTGGCCCTGCGTCACCGCCTTTGAGCGAACATCGCCGAGCTTTTCAAAGACCGGCAGCTGTTCTTCCAGCCGGATGCGCAGCGCCTCGTCGAGCTGCCCGCGCGCCTGCAGGATGTCGGCAATCTGGCCCTGCGTCAGCGCCTTCGAGCGCACATTGCCGAGCTTTTCATGGACCGGCAGCTCTTCTTCGAGCCGGATGCGCAGCGCCTCGTCGAGTTCTCCGACGCTGCGCAGCAGCTCCGCGAGTTCGTCGAGCAGACCGAGGCGAAGATCCTCGGGAAGGGCGGCTGCGCTGCCGAGCGCCGAGCGCAGTTCGCCGATGCGCCGCGTCCGCTCAACCAGCGAACGCCGGTCGATCGCTTCGTCGAACGGGTGCAGCGCGGGGATGGCAGGCTGGTCCGCCAGCGTGAAGGAGAAGATTCCGCTCCGCCAGGCCCACAGGTCGGGCGCGCGCAGGGCAAGCTGCCTGATCGGCGCCGTCGTCAGCCACAGCAGGATGCGCAGCGGCACGTCGCGGGCGATGGCCTCGCGGCGCAGATTGAAAGCTTCCCAGCGTCCCGCCGCCATGTCCCCGGGCGGCGAAAACCAGCTCTCGCCACCGCAGACGTGAACCGCATCGCATCCTGCGGCGAGACCGCGCAGTGCGGCTTCCACGGCTGCGAAGTCCGGGTGCGGCGCGCCGGCCAGAGCGAGCCTGGCACTCGCCAGCTTGGCCACTGCCAGGACGTCGTCCAGCCGGGCGATCAGTGCCTCGCGGTACGGGACGTCGTTGAACTCGCAGATCAGCAACTGGAAGCGGCTGCCGAAGCGCAGCGTCTTGAGCAGCCGCTGAAAGTCGGTGTAGTGCTCGGGCCGCAGTTCGGCACCGGCCAGGTGGCGCGCACGTTCGAAGCGAGGGTCGCGAGTCGGGTCCACCGCGCGCCCTACAGCGCCCCCCGCTGCGGAGGCTGTTCGGCAGCGGCGAGCCGGTAGCCTTCGAGGGTGCGCACCACCGGGTGGCTGCGGCGCCAGGCGCCGTCGTTGTATTCGAGCAGCGCCAGATGGTAGAGCAGCCTGCGCGTCCGTTCGTCATTGCCGGCATGGATCGCATCGCGATCGAGTTGCGCCAGCAGGCGGTAGTCGTCGGGTTCGAGGAAACGCCGATACTCCGACGCGAGCTGGGCGATCGCCTGCTCCACCGTCCGCGCATCGATGCTGTCCTCCTCGGCGAACTCGCAGCACAGCTTGAGCAGCTTGAGCAGCTCGCGCGGATGGCCGCCGCAATGCTCGACGAGGCGCTCGATCTCGCGCTCGCTCGCGAACAGCGAGCGGTCGGCGCGCTTGAGGAGAATGTCCTTCACCGCTCGCGCGCCAGCCGCGCAGCGGCTGCCGTCGCGCTCGCCGAGCTTGATCATCGGCAGCACGAGATCGGCATCCAGCCGGTTCGTCAGGTTGCCTTCGTACTTCAGGCTCAGCGGTGCGGTGTAGACGACATGGGCGTCGATGGCGAGCAGTTGCTCGGCGTCATGAACGAAGAAGCGCAGCCGGTCCTCGCTGCGCAGCTTGTCGGTGCCATCGATCATGAACAGAACCCGCCTGCCCTTGCCCGCCGCAACCAGCGCCTCTTCGCCATCCCGGAGCAGGGTGTTGAAGGCCTCGGCAAACTGGGAAAAGGAGTTGCGGATCACCCGCCGCAGCGAGTCCTTGTAGGCGACGTTGGTCCGGAAGGCAGCGGTGAACCGGGCGAACAGTTCCGCAAGGAAAGGCAGCCCGGTTTTGGCCTGAACGCCCGTCTCGACTTCCGCCCGGAATTCGCGGCCTTCCTCGGAGCTCAGCACCCGTTCGTTGAACCAGTTCTCCAGCTCCGCCAGGGCACTGCTCCGCGGGTGCACGCCTGCCGCGTCCAGCGCGCCGAGCAGCGAGCGCGCCATCGCCATCAGCGTGTCCGCGTACTGCAGGTTGTTGTGATCGAGGGTGGCGCCGATGTCGACCTCGACCACCAGGAAACGCTGCGCTCCGTTCAGGTCCCTGGCATAGCGGCGGAGTTCGGTCGTCTTGCCGCTGCCGGTGTGGCCGAAGAACAGCACGTGTTTCTTCGTCGGCGGCAGGAAGTCGCCGGTGGACAGCAGCAGGCCGAACTTGCGCGCCAGCCGATCGAGCGTTCTCTGGCTGCCGCGGGCCTCGCGCGTGTCGACGTAGCGCGGGTCGTCCGCCGTCAGCGGCGCCTCGTATTCGATTCTCTGCAGGACTTCGAGGACATGTCGGGGCGGCTGGTAGGGCATGGTGGACATGGTCGTGGCGTGTGTGTTGGTTGGCCACATTGTACGCTCAGACCCGAGGATGGGCACTTCAGCCACACTCCTCGCCCTGCCAGGCCGCCGCCATCGACGCCCGCCGCGTGGCAGCCAGGCGCGTGTGGCGACGACGCTCGGAGCGATGAGCTGCGGCGGGTCTCTGTTGGAAAGCTATAGCTTACTGTAATTCGCAAAAAGTTTAACTTCCAATAATGAATGTTGCCACCTAAACTGACCGCACTCCGATCCACGGCCCGCACCGATCGCTCTTTTCCAAATCCACGCAGGGAGCCAAAGCATGGACCAATCGAACCGTTACGCCGACCTCAGCCTTCGCGAGGAGGATCTGATCGAGGGTGGCCGGCACATCCTCGTCGCCTACAAGATGAAGCCGAAGGCCGGCTACGATTACCTGCCGGCAGCCGCCCACTTCGCTGCCGAATCGTCGACCGGCACCAACGTCGAGGTGAGCACGACCGACGACTTCACGCGCGGCGTCGACGCGCTGGTCTACCACATCGACGAGGCCAGCGAGGAGATGCGCATCGCCTATCCGCTCGAACTCTTCGACCGCAATGTCACCGACGGCCGCATGATGATCGTCTCCTTCCTGACGCTGTGCATCGGCAACAACCAGGGAATGGGCGACATCGAGCACGCCAAGATCTACGATTTCTACGTCCCGCAGCGCGCGCTGCAACTCTTCGACGGGCCGGCCAAGGACATCTCCGATCTCTGGCGCATCCTCGGACGGCCGATCCGCGACGGCGGCTACATCGCCGGCACGATCATCAAGCCGAAGCTTGGCCTGCGCCCGGAACCCTTCGCCGCCGCCGCCTACCAGTTCTGGCTCGGTGGCGACTTCATCAAGAACGACGAGCCGCAGGGCAACCAGGTGTTCGCGCCGATGAAGAAGGTCATGCCGCTCGTCTACGACGCCATGAAGCGGGCACAGGATGAAACCGGTCAGGCCAAGATCTTCTCCGCCAACATCACCGCCGACGACCATTACGAGATGTGTGCGCGTGCCGATTACATCCTCGAGACCTTCGGCCCGGATGCCGACAAGGTGGCCTTCCTCGTCGACGGCTATGTCGGCGGCCCCGGCATGGTCACCACCGCCCGTCGGCAATACCCCAACCAGTATCTGCATTACCACCGTGCCGGCCACGGTGCCGTCACCTCGCCAAGCTCGAAGCGCGGCTATACCGCCTATGTCCTGGCGAAGATGGCGCGGCTGCAGGGGGCCTCGGGGATACACGTCGGCACCATGGGCTTCGGCAAGATGGAAGGCGACGCCGACGACCGGGCGATCGCCTACATCATCGAACGCGACGAGTACCAGGGGCCCGCCTACTACCAGAAATGGTACGGCATGAAGCCGACGACGCCGATCATCTCGGGCGGCATGAACGCCCTGCGCCTGCCGGGTTTCTTCGCCAACCTCGGTCACGGCAACGTCATCAACACTGCCGGTGGCGGCTCCTACGGCCACATCGACAGCCCTGCCGCGGGCGCGATCTCGCTGCGCCAGGCGTACGAGTGCTGGAAGGCCGGCGCCGACCCGATCGAATGGGCGCGCCAGCACCGGGAGTTCGCCCGCGCCTTCGAATCGTTCCCCGGCGACGCCGACATGCTGCATCCGGGCTGGCGCGACCGGCTCGGTGTGCATCGTTGAGTCGGGCGGCGTGCAGCGGCACGGAGACGGACCGATGACGGGCAGCTGCGCGGCGGCGTTCGCCGGCCCGCGCGGCAGGGGCAGGCTATGACCGACAGTGAGCAGTACCAGGTTCGCCAGGAGCCCTTCTACCGCCAGCAGGGCAACGAGGTCGCGCTCTATGCTGCAGCCTACGCTGCCCGCCTGCCGGTGATGGTGAAGGGGCCGACGGGCTGCGGCAAGTCGCGCTTCATCGAATACATGGCCTGGAAGCTCGACCGGCCGCTGATCACGGTCGCCTGCAACGAGGACATGACCGCCTCGGATCTGGTCGGCCGCTACCTCCTCGAAGCCGGCGGTACGCGCTGGCTCGACGGTCCGCTGACCACCGCCGCGCGCATCGGCGCCATCTGCTACCTCGACGAGATCGTCGAGGCGCGGCAGGATACGACCGTCGTCATCCATCCGCTGACCGACCACCGACGGACGCTGCCGCTCGACAAGAAGGGCGAACTGCTGCGCGCGCATGCGGACTTCCAGCTCGTCATCTCGTACAACCCGGGCTACCAGAGCCTGATGAAGGATCTCAAGGAGTCCACCAAGCAGCGTTTCACCGCTTTCGACTTCGACTACCCGGAGGCCGAGCTCGAAGCGACGATCCTCGCCAGCGAAAGCGGCATCGATCACGCGTTGGCGACGCAGCTCGTCGCCGTCGCCGCTGCCGCGCGCCGCCTCAAGGGGCATGGTCTCGACGAAGGCGTGTCGACGCGCCTGCTCGTCTATGCGGCGACGCTGATCCGGAACGGGGTCGCTGCCGGCGACGCCTGCCGCATGGCGCTCGTGCGTCCGATCACCGACGACCGCGACATCCGCGATACGCTCGAGCACGCGATCGACGCCATCTTCGCCTGTGGCTGATGGCCGGATGGCCGGCATGACCCGCAGCGAGGCACTCTCGGCGGAGCACCTGGCCGCCTGTCGTGCGCGGCTCGACTGCCGCCTGCCGCAGGTCGACGGCGTCTTCGCCGACTGCCTGCGCGAAGCCATCGCCGTCCTCACGCCTGCGGGCGTCGACGCCTACCTCGACTGCGCCCGCTTCCTCGGCCGCATCGGCCGTGGCGCCGAACCGCTGCTGGCCTTCCTCGAGGAATGGCCGGCAGTCGCCGGCAGCGTCGGCGAAGGGACGCTGCCGGTGGTGGTCGCGACGCTGCAGCGCTTGCACCGGTCGCCGAACGGCAAGGCCATCGCCCCGTTCCTGCAGAGCCTGGCGGCGGTGTCGCGGCGGCTTGCCGCCGGCGGGCAGTTGCAGCGCTACCTCGACCTGACGCTGCGCCTGATGGAGCAGACCTCGGGATCGATCCACGGCATCCACAAGACGTTCGCCAGCCCCTGCCTGCCGGACTTCCTCGTCCATGCACCGACGCTGCTCGCCAGTCTGAGCATTGCCGGCCTGACGAACTGGGTCGACTACGGGGTGCGCAACTACGCTGCCCACCCCGAACGCCAGCGCGACTACTTCCGCCTGCAGTCGGCCGACAGCCGCGCCGTTTTCCAGCGCGAGCGGCACGGCACCCTGCTGGTCGACCACGAGCGCCTGCTCGATCTCTATCTGCGCGGCCTCTGGGGTGAGCAGGCGCTGCTCGTCCCCTACGCCGTGGCCAGCGAAGCCGCCAACCCGGCGTCGCCGATGCCGCCCGCGCAGCCCTACGACGACGCGGGCGGCATCCGCCTGCCCGACGTCCTCGACGACGCCTGCGGCGTCAGCGGCATCGACCGCTATCGCGCCGCACTGGCACACATCGCCGGCCACCGGCGCTGGAGCACGCCACTCGTCGCCGACAACCTCAGCCCGATGCAGCGCCTGGCGGTCGAGACCTTCGAGGACAGCCGCATCGACACGCTGATCGTCCGCCGCTACCCGGGCATGCGCCGCATCTTCCGCGCGCTGCATCCGCGTCCGGTCGCCGGTGCCTGCGACCCGCAACGCTTCTCCTGCCTGCGCCATCGCCTGGCCGTGCTGTCGCGCGCCCTGCTCGATGGCGAAGACGGCGACGCCGATGGTGACCTGCGTGAGTTCGTTGCCCGCTTCCGGCAGGCGCTGGCGGATGGCGAGGCGAGCAGCCAGGCGATGGCCGGTCTGGCGCTCGCCTACGTGGCTCGCACCCGGCGGCAAAGCGACCAGTTGCCCGAGGTGTACTTCAGCGATACGCTGGTCGACTACCGCGACGACAACCGCCATCTCTGGCGCTTCCACGAACTCTCCGACGACGAGGAGATGTTCGCCGAACACCGTCCGGCGAGCGCCAGCGCCGAAATCGACTGCCTGCCGCCGCGCCATTACCCGGAGTGGGACCATCACAGCCAGAGCTACCGCCCCGACTGGGTGAGCCTCTACGAATCGCTGCACCCGTCGGGTGACGCGGCGCTGATCGACCGGCTGCTCGACCGGCACGCCACCCTCGCCCGACGGCTCAAGCGCCTGCTCGACATCCTCAAGCCGCAGGAACGGGTTCGCCTGCGCTTTCAGGAGGATGGCAGCGAACTCGACGTCGACGTCGCCGTCCGTTCGCTGATCGACTGCCGCTGCGGCGTCACGCCCGATCCGCGGATCAACATGAGCCATCGCAGCAACGGCCGCAACCTCGCCGTCCTGCTGCTCCTCGACCTCTCCGCGTCGCTGGCCGACAAGTTCGGCAGCGGCGATGGCGAGCAGACGGTGCTCGAACTGAGTCAGGAGGCCGTGTCGCTGCTCGCCTGGTCGATCGATCAGCTCGGCGACCCCTTCGCCATCGCCGGCTTCCATTCGGATACCCGGCACGACGTCCGCTACCTGCATCTCAAGGGCAGCAGCGAGCCCTGGGGCGACGCCGTCAAGCGCCGCCTGGCGGCGATGCAGGCTGGCTATTCGACGCGCATCGGTGCCGCTCTGCGGCACGCGGCGCATTACCTCGCGGCGAGCAGGGCGGAGAAGAAGCTGCTGCTGGTCCTTACCGACGGCCGGCCGTCGGACGTCGACGTGTCCGACGGCCGGCTGCTGATCGAGGATGCGCGCAAGGCGGTCGGCGAACTCGACCGGCAGGGGATCTTCAGCTACTGCATCAGCCTCGACGCCAAGGCGGACGAATACGTCGGTCACATCTTCGGTCACCACTACTCGGTCATCGACCGCATCGAACGGCTGCCGCAGCGGCTGCCGGAATTGTTCATGGCGCTGACGCGCTAGGGCCCGCGGCCGCGCACACGCGCCCAATCTCAAGTAGATTACGTGCTCGCGCCGTGGTCGCTGCCGCAGCGCCGCAACAATCGCCGGGAGCAGGGTACGCATGGACGTTTTCGAGTTCCGGGAGAGGCTGGTCGGCGAGTACGGCCAGTTCACCCGCAGCTTCACGCGCATCAGGTCAGAGGACATCGCGCGCTTCGTCACCACCGCCTACGAGTCGCAGCGCTACTGGCCCGCACCGCTCGTCCAGGTCAATCCCAACTTCAAGACAGGGCTCTCTGTCGAGGAACTGGTCGCGGCCGGCAGCCTGCACCCGGAATGTGCGCGGATTTTCCGAGGCGGCAAGAGCCTCACTGCAGCCGGCGTCTCGCTGCGACTCTTCAAGCACCAGCAAGAGGCGATCAGCTTCGCCCAGACGGGAGCCAGCTACGTCCTGACCACGGGTACCGGGTCGGGCAAATCGCTCGCCTACTTCATCCCGATCGTCGATGCCGTCCTCAAGGAAAGGGCCGCGGAACCCGCTCCGCGGACTCGCGCCATTGTCATCTATCCGATGAACGCGCTGGCCAACAGCCAGCTCGAGGAACTCGGGAAGTTCCTGGGCGACTACGGCGATCAGCCACCGGTGACCTTCGGCCGCTACACCGGCCAGGAGGACGACGCGGAGCGGCAGCGGCTGGCGACGCATCCGCCGGACATTCTGCTCACCAACTTCATGATGCTCGAACTCCTGATGACGCGTCAGGACGACAAGGACAAGGCCGTCATCCGCAACGCCAAAGGCCTGCGCTTCCTGGTGCTCGACGAGTTGCACACCTACCGCGGACGTCAGGGTGCCGACGTGGCGCTACTGGTACGACGCGTTCGCGAGGCGCTGGCTGATCGGCTGCAGTGCATCGGCACCTCGGCAACGATGGCGACGGAAGGGTTGGAAGCCGACCGCAGTGCAGTCGTTGCGGACGTCGCCACGCGGCTGTTCGGCACCACGATCTCGCCCGCGCATGTGATCACCGAAACGCTGCAGCGCATCACCCCCGAAGAGATCCTCGTCGAGCATATCCGCGAACCCCTGGCTGTGGTCATCCGGGCGGGTCTGCCCGAGAATCCTGCTTTCGCCGAGTTGGCGAAGCATCCGCTTGCCGTCTGGACCGAACTCACCCTCGGCCTGACGCGGGAAGAGGGCAAGTGGCGCCGGGCGCGGCCGATGACCCTCGAGGCCGCAGGCGCCCGCCTCGCAGTCGATGCCGGGATGGCGGAGGAGGCGGCGAAGGGAATCCTGGCCGATTTCCTGCTGCTCGCCTACCACACCACCGACAAGCCGCCTGAGGACGGTGGACGCAGCCTGTTTGCCTTCAAGCTGCACCAGTTCATTTCCGGTGGAGGCAAGGTGTTCACGACGCTGGAATCGCCCGGCAAGCGGTTCCTGACGCTCGACGGCAGCCAGTATGTCCCCGGCGACCGGGCGCGCAGGCTGTATTCGGTCCATTTCTGCCGGGATTGCGGCCAGGAATACCTTCCGGTCTGGGACGAAAACACCGCCGCCGGCCGCCAGTTCACCCCGCGCAACATCGAAGACCGCGCACACGAAGACGAGGAGGTCCACAACGGCTTCTTCATGCCCGACACTTCCGGGATCTGGGAGGATGCGCTCGAGCGCTATCCGGAATCGTGGCTGGAGCGTTCCGGTGACAGCCATCGGCTGAAATCGACCCATCGCCGCCGGCAGCCGGTCCACGTCCGGCTTGGCCGCGAGGGTGCGCCAGATGACGCGGGCGTTCCCGGTTGGTACATCCCGGGCAGCTTCGCTTTCTGCCTGCACTGCGGCGTCGTGCACAACACCGCGGGTCGCGATTACCTGCGCCTCGCTGGTCTCTCCGGTGAGGGGCGCAGCTCGGCGACGACCATGCTCACGCTCGCCTCGCTGCGCTACCTCTACGAGCAGGACGCGAAGCTGAGCCCGGCAGCGAGGAAGGTTCTCGGCTTCTCCGACAACCGGCAGGACGCGGCGCTCCAGGTCGGCCACTTCAACGACTTCCTGCAGATCCTGCTGCAGCGCGCCGCACTGCTGGCCGCGGTGCACGACAGCCCGGCTGGCGAAATCGACGAGAGCGCCATTGCCGGCGCGCTGTTCTCGGCACTCGGCTTTGGCCGCGACGACCCCGGCGTGCGCGCCGAGTACATGCAGGACCCCGAGGTGCGCGGCAATGCGCGGCGCCACGTGCACGACACGCTGCGCAGCATCCTCGGCTACCGGATCCATTACGACCTGCGCCGCGGCTGGCGTTTCAACAATCCGAACCTCGAACAGTTGGGACTGGTGCGCATCGCGTACCGCGACATCGAGGAACTCGCCGCCGCGCCGGACATGTGGCAGGAAGCCCCGCTGATCCTGCAGGCGGCTTCGCCGCCAGTGCGCCAGCGGGTTCTCGAGAAGGTCTTCGAAGCCATGCGCCAGGGGCTCTGCCTCGCCACCCGCTACCTCGACCGCGCCGAGCTCGACCGCCTGAAGACCGCCAGCTACGCCAACCTGCGCGAACCCTGGGGTTTCAGCGAGGACGAGGTGCCAGTCGCGGCCAACTGGTTCATTACCGTCGGCAAACCGCGCGACGAGGATCGCCGCAACGTCGAGTACCTGGTGTCCGGCAGCGCCCGCTCGAAGCTTGGCCGCCTGCTCAAGCAACCGGGCACCTGGAGCGAAGACAACGGCACCGACAATCCCCATGCCGCCCGGATCAGGGACGAGGACTACCAGGAAATCATCACGGCGCTGCTCAGGGCGGCCAGGGCCTACGGCCTGGTGGTTGCCGAAGAGACCGAGTTCGGCATGACCGGCTACCAGCTCAACGGCACCGGCATCGTCTGGCGGGCGGCCGATGGCCAGAGCAACCGGGGCGCCGACGACAACCCGTTCTTCCGCGGCCTCTACGGCAATGTCGCCGCGTTGCTCGCCAACCCGGCGCACCGACTGTTCGACTTCGAGGCGCGCGAGCATACGGCGCAGGTCGAGCAGGACGACCGGCTCGAACGCGAGGCGCGCTTCCGCTTCACGCGCAAGGATCGCGACGACTGGCTCGAGCAGACCGGCAAGCCACTCGAGTGGCTGCCCGTGCTGTTCTGCTCGCCGACCATGGAACTCGGCGTCGACATCTCGTCGCTGAACACCGTCTACCTGCGCAACGTGCCGCCGACGCCGGCCAATTACGCGCAGCGCAGCGGCCGGGCCGGGCGGGCGGGTCAACCGGCGCTGGTCATCACCTATTGCGCCGCCCAATCGCCGCACGACCAGTATTTCTTCCGCGATCCGGTGCGCATGGTCCATGGCCAAGTCAATCCGCCGACCCTCGATCTCGCCAACCGCGAACTGATCCAGAGCCACCTGCACGCCGTCTGGCTCGCCGAGACCGGCGTCAAGCTCGACAGCAGCATCCGCGGCCTGCTCGACATGAACAGCGAGGACGCCCCGCTGGCGCAGCACCTGCGCGACGGGCTCGACGCCGACGCGCCGCAGCGCCGGGCGCAGGAGCGTGGCCTGCGCATCCTCGGCATGCTCGCCGGCGAACTCACGCCGCAAAGCGCACCCTGGTACGACGGGCAGTTCCCCGGGCGCGTCTTCGCAACCGCCTTTGCCTCCTTCGACAGGGCATTGAACCGCTGGCGCGGCCTTTTTTCAGCGACCAGGCGGCAGATGGAAATCAACCAGCGGGTCATGAACAACCCGGCTGCCAGCGAGCGCGACCGGCGCGATGCCAAGCAGCGCCACGACGAGGCCTTCCGCCAGCAGTCGCTGCTGCTGCAGGAATCAGGCAGCGCCAACTCGGACTTCTACACCTACCGCTACCTCGCCAGCCAGGGCTTCCTGCCGGGCTACAACTTCCCGCGCCTGCCGCTGATGGCCTACATTCCGGCGCGCAAGGGCAAGATCGGCCGCGAAAACTTCCTCAGCCGCCCGCGCTTCCTCGCCCTGAGCGAGTTCGGACCGTACAGCCTGATCTACCACGAGGGCAGCCAGTACCGTGTCGTCCGCGCCATGCTGGCGGTGTCGGGTGACGACCAGGTGAAGCAGGGTGCCGTCCTGCCGACCGAGGTTGCGCGGCTCTGCCCGGCTTGCGGCTATGGTCATTTCCGCACCCAGCGCGAAGCCGACCGCTGTGTTTCCTGCGACGCGCCGCTGGCCGACGCCAGGGCGGTGCAGAACCTCTACCGCATCGAGAACGTGTCCACCCGCCGTGCCGAGCGCATCACCGCCAACGAGGAGGAGCGCACCCGCCAGGGCTACGAAATGCAGACCACGATCCAGTTCGCCGAGGCGGACGGCCAGTTGCAGCGCAGCGACAGGGCCTTCGCCGATGCCCAAGGCACGGTGCTGACGCTGCAATACGGCCCGGCGGCCACCGTCTGGCGGATGAACTTCGGCTGGCGCCGGCGCAAGGAAAAGACCATCCTCGGCTTCATGATCAACCCGGTTACCGGCCACTGGGTCGGCGGGACGGACGAGAGCGGCGAGCCGGATGCAGACGCACCGCCCGACCGCACGCCGCCGCAGCGCATCGTTCCCTATGTCGAAGACCGCCGCAACGTGCTGATCGCGCGCCCGCCGGAAACCCTCGAAGAATCGACCATGGCCACACTGCAGTATGCCCTGAAGCGCGGCATCGAGGCGGTCTACCAGCTCGAGGAAAGTGAGCTGATGGCCGAACCACTGCCCGGCCGCGACAACCGCCAGGCGATCCTGTTCTATGAGTCGGCCGAAGGCGGGGCCGGCGTACTGACCCGCCTTGCCACCGAGCCGGAGGCGCTCGCCCGCGTTGCCGACGAAGCGCTGCGCATCATGCATTTCCGTCGCCCGGCCAACGGAATCTGGGACCCCGCGACTCTGGCGCAGGAGGTCGACGAATCCGGCAACCCCCTCTGCGAGGCCGGCTGCTACAGGTGTCTGCTCTCCTACTACAACCAGCCCGACCACACGGTCATCGACCGCCAGGACGCCGGCAACGAGGGCAGGGCGCTCGACATCCTGTGCCGACTGAGCCGCGCCCGCGGCACCACCGGCAGTTTCGGCCGTACCCCGGCGCAGCAGGCTGGGGAACTGTCGCGCATTTCCGGGAGCAGCCTCGAACGGGCCTGGCTGGACCACGTCGATGCCCATGGCTACCGGCGCCCGGATCGTGGGCAGGAGCGCATCCCCGCGTGCAACACCTGTGCCGATTTCTTCTACGCCGACTGGAAGGCAGCGATCTATGTCGATGGTCCGCACCACGACGAGCCGGCACAACGCGAACGGGACGAGGCCATCGCCCGCGCCCTCGAGGCCGCCGGCCACTATGTCGTGCGCTTTCCGAAGGACCAGGGGTGCTGGCGGGAAATCTTTGCTGCGCATGCGGGGCTTTTTGGCCCCGGAACCGATCACCGGGAGTAATCGATGAAAGTCCAAGTCCGCTTTCAACCCGGCAGCCTCGTCTCCGCCCGCGGTCGCGAGTGGATCGTCCTGCCGCAGTCGGACGGCGACACCCTGCACCTGCGCCCGCTTGGCGCCGCCGCAGACGATGCCACGCTGATCTACCTGCCGGTCGAGCGCCAGCCAGTCACACCGGCGAGCTTTCCGTGGCCGACCGTCGGCCAGGCGTCCAACCACGCCGCGGGACAACTGCTGCGCGACGCACTGCAACTCAAGCTGCGTAGCGGTGCCGGCCCGTTCCGCAGCTTCGGCAACATCGCCGTCGAGCCGCGCGCCTACCAGCTTGTGCCGCTGCTCATGGCGCTCAAGCAGGCGGTCGTGCGGCTGCTGGTCGCCGACGACGTCGGCATCGGCAAGACCATCGAGGCGGCGCTGATCGTCCGCGAGCTGATCGACCGCGGCGAGATCGCCCGCCTGTCCGTCCTCTGCCCGCCGCACCTGTGCGAACAGTGGCAGCGCGAACTCAGGGATCGCTTCCACATCGACGCCGTCGTCGTGCGCAGCACCACTGCCGCCCGCCTCGAGCGCGGCCTGCCGGCGAACCAGTCGGTCTTCGAGGCCTACCCGTACACGGTGGTCAGCCTCGACTACATCAAGTCCGACCGCCGGCGCGACGAATTCCAGCGCGCCTGCCCCGAGTGCGTCATCGTCGACGAGGCGCACACCTGCACGGTCAGCGGCCAGGGGCGCCAGCAGCGCTACACCCTGCTCCGCGGTCTCGCCGAAAACCCCGAGCGCCACCTGATCCTGCTCACCGCGACGCCGCACTCGGGCGACGAGGAAGCCTTCTTCAACCTGCTCGGCCTGCTCGACCCGCAGTTCCGCGAACTCAAGGACGCCGCCGCCGACGCCCGCCAGCCGCTGCGCGAGCGGCTGGCCCGCCACTTCGTCCAGCGCCGCCGGCCGGACATCGAGGAATGGCAGGACCGCCAGGTCTTCCCGGAGCGCCTCACCGCCGAAATCACCTACCAGCTCACCGGCGCCTGGGGTCGCCTGTTCGATGAAGTGCTCACCTATGCCCGCGCGCTGGTCGAACGCGCCGAGGGCCAGGGAGCATTGCGCCAGCGGATGAGCTGGTGGGCGGCGCTCGCCCTGCTGCGCTGCATCTCCTCGTCGCCCGCGGCGGCGGTCAACGCGCTGCGTACCCGGCTGGCCGGCGAGGGAGCCGACGAAGCGCAGAGCCTCGACGAGGCCGAGGCGCAGGGTCGCGAGCGCGTCCTCGATGGCGCCGAGGACGACCTGACGACGCAGGACATCGAACCCGCCGCCTGCACCGAGGACAGCCAGCTGCTTGGCGAGCTGATTGCCAGGGCCGAGGCGCTCGCCGGACCGGCGCAGGACCCCAAGCTCAAGCGTCTGCTCGAACACCTCGACGAACTCACCACCGCCGGCTTGCAGCCGGTCGTCTTCTGCCGTTACATCGCCACCGCGCACTACGTCGCCGACGCGCTGCGCAAGGCCTTCAGGGAGCATCGGGTGCAGGCCGTCACCGGCGAATCGGCCCCGTCCGAGCGCGAAGCGGCGGTCGACGCCATGGGCGAGGCGGCGAAGCGCATCCTCGTCGCCACCGACTGCCTCTCCGAAGGCATCAACCTGCAGCACCTGTTCACCGCCGTCGTCCATTACGACCTGTCGTGGAACCCGACCCGTCACGAGCAGCGCGAAGGCCGCGTCGACCGCTTCGGCCAGAAGGCGCGCGAAGTCCGCACGACAATGCTCTTCGGCCGCGACAACCCGGTCGACGGCGCCGTGCTGCACGTCATCCTGCGCAAGGCCGAAAGCATCCGCAAGGAACTCGGGGTTCTGGTGCCGATGCCCGACGACGAGGGCAAGCTCACCCAGGCGTTGGTCGGCGCCGTGCTGCTCCGGAAGGGCAGCGTCGCCACGGCCTCCCGACAGCAGTCCCTCGACTTCGGCCAGCCGGCGGTCGAGATCGAGACCGCCTGGCAGTCGGCCCGCGAGCGGGCGGCGCGCAACCGCACCCTGTTCGCCCAGCGCCGCCTCAAGCCCGAGGACGTCCTGCCCGAATGGCAGAAGACGCTCGCCGTGCTCGGTGGCGAAGACGACGTTGCCCGCTTCGTCCGCCGCGCCGCCGCCCGTCTTGGCGCCCCGCTGGAGGTCACGACCGGCGCCGCCGCCGGCCACTGGAAACTGCACGCCGGCAGCCTGAGCTCCGGCGCCCTGCGCGAACGATTGGCCGGCGAAGGACTGGAAGGCACGCTGCGCATCGATTTCCATCAGCCGCCGGCGCCCGGCACGCTCTTCATCCACCGCACCCATCCGCTCGTCGCCTGCCTCGCCGACCACCTGCTCGAGAACGCGCTCGATGACGAGGCCGTCGCCGATGCCGCTGCCGCCATCGCCCGTGCCGGGGCCATCTTCACCGTGGCCGTGAGCACGCGCACCGCCGTTCTGCTCCTGCGCCTGCGCCACCAGCTCACCGTCACCCACCGCGGGCACTCGCGCCTGCTGCTGTGCGAGGAAACCGTCACGGTCGCAGTCGCCGCAGGGCAGGGTGACGGGCTGCTGGCCGGCGATGCCGTGCGCTCGTTGCTTGACGCCGAACCGGCGCGCAACATGCCGCCGCCCTTGCGCGACCATCACCTGCAGCAGCAGCTCGAGCGCCTGCCCGACCTGCAGCCTGCCCTCGAAAGGCTGGCCCGCGAGCGCGCCCAGACGCTCCTCGACGACCACCGCCGCGTCCGCGAAGCCGCGCGCGGCAGTGGCGAATACCGCGTCACCCCGAGTCTGCCGGTCGATGTGATGGGGGTCTATGTGCTCGTGCCTGCGTAGCGCAGTTGTCGTCCAACCATCTGGTTTATAGAACAATTCGATTGCCACACGCGATAGCGCAAGAAAAGTCGCACAACAGCCACGAATGCAATCGTTACCACCCAACGCTCTGTATTTGTTGAAATTGCTGGTCGTTGTCACATTAAGAAGCTACCATCGTGCTTAATGTGACATCTTAGGGTTGCACTTGATTGCTTATGTCGTCAGCACTCGAAATCCCCCTGCAGGAAGTCCAGCGCCGTCTGAGCGTCGATAACCCGTGGTGGAAGGGGGGCGCCGGCATTGATGCCGACGAGGCGGGCTGGCCCCGGCGCGACTACTTTCCCCATTTCGCTCACCTGGTACAGGAAACCGGGGTGCGGCGGGCGGTCGTGCTCATCGGGCCGCGGCGGGTGGGCAAGACCGTCATGCTCAAGCACCTGGTCCAGCGGCTGCTCGATGGCGGCGTTCCCGGCGTGGCAATCCTCTACGTTTCACTGGATACTCCCTTGTACTCCGGGCGCAGCCTGGAAAGCCTGGTCCGCCTGTTCATGGAGCAGCACCAGCACCCGGCGGCCGGCCAATACTGGGTGTTGTTCGACGAGGTGCAGTACCTCAAGGACTGGGAAGTGCATCTCAAGTCCCTGGTCGACACCTACACCCATATCCGCTTCATCGCCAGCGGCTCGGCCGCGGCCACCCTGCGCATGAAGAGCCGGGAATCCGGTGCCGGGCGCTTCACCGAATTCGTCCTGCCGCCCCTCACCTTCGCCGAGTACCTGCGCTTTGCCGGTCGGGAAGAAAGCCTGATCAGCGAGCGGGAAGACGAAGCTGGCGGCCCCTCCCGTTACCTCGCCACCGACATCCACAGCCTCAACGACGAATTCCTCAATTACCTGAACTTCGGCGGTTTTCCCGAAGCGGTCACCAGCCCGGCCGTGCGTGCCAACCCGGCGCGTTTCCTGCGGCAGGACATCATCGACAAGGTGCTGCTCAAGGACCTGCCCAGCCTCTACGGCATTTCGGATACCCAGGAACTCAACCGCTTCTTCAACGTGCTGGCATTCAACACGGGCGACGAGGTCGGTCTGGAGGCGCTCTCCCAACATGCCAATATCGGCAAGCAGCGCCTGTCCGAATACCTCGAATACCTCGAAGCGACCTTCCTAATCCGCCGCGTCCATCGCATCGACGAGAGCGCCTTGCGGCTCCAGCGCGCCCGCAGCTTCAAGGTCTACCTCACCAACCCGTCGGTGCGCGCCGCCCTTTTCGGGTTTGTCGGGGCGGAAGACCGCGCCATGGGCAATCTCGCCGAAACCGCCGTCTGGAGCCAGTGGCTGCACGACACCTCGGCCAGCCACTCGCTCCACTACGCCCGCTGGAAGGCCGGTCGGCAGGACCTGGAAGTGGATATCGTCTCGCTCGACCCGCGTACCCAGAAGCCCCGCTTCGCCGTCGAAATCAAGTGGTCCGACCGCATTCCCCACCAGTTGCAGGAACTGCGCGGCATCAAGGCCCTGGCCAGCCGGCATCCGCTCGCCCGCCGCCCCCTGGTGACCACCCGCACCTGGACCGGCACGGCCGACCTCGACGGCGTGCCGGTCGAGTTCGCGCCGGTTGCCCTGCACTGCTACACCATCGCCCGCAACCTGCTCCGTTTCGGCACCTGACTCGCCCATGGCCCGCCGCTCGAGCACCGAACTCGCCTTCACCGCCCTGACCATCGAGGGCGGGCTGCTGGCGCCCGACTTCCTCAACCGGATCGCCCACCTCGAAGCCGAGCGGCAGTCCGAGAGCGACTACGACATCCCGCGCGGCCTCAAGCTGCGCGACGAGATCGGCCGCTACTGGAAGATCGCGCAGAACCTCTGGCAGGACTTCGCCGCCCGCCGCGAACGCGCCGATCTCGACGCCTGCAAGGTGAGCGCCCACGACTTCCTCGAACCCTTCTGCCGCCACGTGCTTGGCTTCGCGGACATCAGGCGGGTCGGCCCGGTAATGATCGGCGAGCGCAGCTTCCCCATCGGTCATGCCGCGGTCGACGGCCGCGTGCCGCTCGTTTTCGCCGGTCACGACCAGCCGCTCGACAAGCCGGGCAGCCGGCACGGCGACGGCACGCGCCGCCGTTCGCCCTTCCTGCTCGCCCAGGAGGTTCTCAATGCCAGCCACGCCTCGCTCTGGGCCATCGTCAGCAACGGCCTCAAGCTACGTCTCCTGCGCGACAACGCCAGCCTGACCCGGCCCGCCTACGTCGAGGCCGATCTCGAAGCCGTCTTCAGCGAAGGCCTCTACCCCGATTTCGCCGCTCTCTGGCTGCTCGCCCACGCCACGCGTTTCGGTCAGGCCGGCGCCGAGCCGGCCGACTGCCCGCTCGAAAACTGGCGCAACACCGCCCAGGAAGACGGCATCCGCGTCCGCGACCGGCTGCGCGAAAGCGTCGCCGCTGCCCTGCGTGTGCTTGGTACCGGCTTTCTCGCGCACCCGGCCAACGGCGAGTTGCGCCGCTGCATCGAGAGCGGCGAGCTGGGCACCCAGATCTACTTCGAGCAACTCCTGCGCCTCGTCTACCGCCTGATCTTTCTCGCCACCATCGAGGATCGCGAACTCGTCTTCTCGCCCGAGGCCAGCGCCGAGGCCAGGGCGCGCTACCTCGCCGGCTACAGCCTCGCCCGCCTGCGCCGGCTGGCCGCCCGGCGGCGCAGCTACGATCGCCATGCCGACCTCTGGCAGGCGCTCTCGATCACCTTCGCCGGCCTCGGTGGCGGCCAGCCGGCCCTTGGCCTGCCGGCGCTCGGTGGCCTCTTCGACGCCGCGCAATGCCCGGACCTCGACGCCGCCCAGCTCGACAACCAGTCGCTGCTCAGCGCGCTCTTCGGCCTCTGCTTCTTCCGCGACGGCGCCGCGCTCTCGCGCGTCAATTATCGCGACATGGATTCCGAGGAACTCGGCAGCGTCTACGAAAGCCTGCTCGAACTGGTGCCCGAACTGACCCTGAGCCCCAGCGTCCGCCGCTTCGGCTTCATCGGCGACGCAGCAGAGCAGGCAGTGGGCAGCACCAAGGGCAACGCGCGCAAGCTCAGCGGCTCGTACTACACGCCCGACAGCCTGGTGCAGGAGCTGATCCGCAGCGCGCTCGACCCGGTGATCGCGCAGACGCTGGCCGCCCACCCGCGGCAGCCGGTGCAGGCCTTGCTCGAACTCAGCGTCTGCGACCCGGCCTGCGGTTCGGGCCACTTTCTGCTCGCCGCCGCCCGCCGCATCGCCGAGGAAGTCGCCCGACTGTCGGCCGCCGACGGCAACCCGCTGCCAGCCGACTACCGCCACGCGCTGCGCGAGGTCGTCGCCCATTGCATCTACGGTGTGGACAAGAATCCGCTCGCCGTCGAACTCGCGCGCACCGCGCTCTGGCTCGAGGCCTACACGCCCGACCGGCCGCTGACCTTTCTCGACCACCACCTGCGTTGCGGCGACGCGCTGCTCGGCATCCTCGACCCGGCGATCCTGGAAGCCGGCATCCCGGACAAGGCTTTCAACGCGCTCTCCGGCGACGACAAGGCCGTCGTAACGGCGCTGAAGATAGCCAACCGCGACGCACTGAAGGCCATCGAGAAGGCCAGGACGCGCGCCGCCTTCAACCTTGCCTTCGACCTCGACGCTGCGCCCGAGGCTGCTGCCCTCGACGCGCTGCCCGACGACACGCTGGCCGCGCTCGAAGCCAAGCGCGCCGCCTTTGTCGAGGCCGAAGCGAAGAGCGCCGCCTCGCGCGCCCGGCTGGCCGCCGATCTTTTCGTCGCCGCCTTCGTCCTGCCGAAGACGGCGCAGACGATGGCGAGCGTGCCGACCACCCAGGATCTCTGGCTGGTGCTCAACGGCAGCGTCCCGCGCCCAGGCGTCGCGGCAGCGGCTGCCCGTGCCGCGCAGACGGCGCAAGCCTTCCACTGGTGGCAGGCGTTCCCGCAGGTCAAGGCGAGGGGTGGCTTCGATGTGTTGCTCGGCAACCCGCCGTGGGAAATGCTGCAACTGGATCCGCAGGAATACTTTGCGACACGTGCTCCCTCGATTGCCAATGCTCAGCACATGGCCGCCCGGGATAGACTCATTGCCACCTTGGCAACCGAAAACTCGTACCTGTTTAACGGGTATTGGGAGGCCGTTCGCCAGACTGAGGCGCTACAGAGTTTCATTCACGAGAGCATGCGGTTTCCCGCATCGGGATTCGGTCGGTTAAATCTTGCCTACCTTTTTGCCGAGTTGTTCCTCGATGCCAAGAGCCGGGCGGGTCGTGCAGGATTCATCGTTCCCTCCGGCATTGCAACCGATTCGTTCTCGCAGCATCTGTTCAACAAGATGTCCAAAGGCAACCTGGTGAGCCTCTACGACATCGAGAACCGGGAACGCCTGTTTCCGGCGGTCGATAGCCGCATGAAGTTCTGCCTGCTGACCCTCGGCCGTGCCGCGGCCGCCGAGTTCGTCTGCTTCGCTGCGCAGGTGGCGCAACTGTCTGACCCGCGCCGGCGCTTCCGGCTGACGCCCGACGAATTTCGTCTGATCAACCCCAACACGCTGACCTGCCCGGTGTTCCGCAGCGAGCGCGACGCCGAACTGACCAAGAAACTCTACCGCGCCGCGCCGGTACTATTCGAGGAAGGTCAACCCGAGAAGAACCCTTGGAATATCCGGTTCATGCTGATGTTCATGATGAATACTGATAGCCATCGCTTTGAGGACGTTCCCGCGCCCGGCCGACTGCCGCTCTACGAGGCCAAGATGATCCATCAGTTCGACCATCGCTGGGCGACCTATGCCGCCGACGGATCGAGCGGCGATGTTGCCGTCGACGCCAAGCAGGACCCGAATTTTCGCGTCACGCCGCGCTACTGGGTCGATGCCACCGAAGTCGAATCCCGCCTGGCCGTTAAGGGCTGGTCGCGCGGCTGGCTGATGGGCTGGCGGGACATCTGCCGCGCAACCGACGAGCGCACGGTGATTGCGTCGGTGGTGCCGAAGGTAGCAGCTGGCGACACTTTGCTGCTGATGTTCCCAGACCCGAGGCATGGCGCAAGGGTCGCCGGCCTGCTCGCCGATCAATGCTCGCTGGTGCACGACTACGTCGCGCGGCAGAAGGTAGGAGGCACGCACCTCAAGTATCATGTAAAGAAGCAATTGCCGAACCTGCCGCCGGACCGCTACACCGAGGCCGACCTCGCCTTCATCGTCCCGCGCGTCCTCGAACTGAGCTACACCGCCCACGACCTCCAGCCCTGGGCAGCCGACCTTGGCCACAACGGCCCGCCCTTCGCCTGGAACCCGGAGCGCCGCGCCCGCCTGCGCGCCGAACTGGACGCGACCTACGCCCGTCTCTACGGCCTGACCCGCGACGAACTGCGCTACATCCTCGATCCCGCCGACGTCATGGGCGCCGACTACCCGTCCGAGACCTTCCGCGTCCTCAAGAACAACGAGACTCGCCAGTTCGGCGAATACCGCACCCGTCGCCTGGTGCTGGAGGCGTGGGATGTGTTGGCCGGCAGCGGCTGATAGGGTGCACACCGATGAATGACGCAAAGGGTTTTCCGATGGACACGACCGTTTTCATCCGCCGGGTCAGGGCCAAGAACTTCAAGAGCATCGCCGCCTGCGACGTCGAACTGGGGCCGCTGACCTATCTGGTCGGTCCGAACGGGTCGGGCAAGAGCAACTTCCTCGATGTTCTCCACTTCGTCAAGGACGCGCTGCAGGGTTCGCTCGAAAATGCCCTGCAGTTGCGCGGCGGCCTGTCGGAAGTGCGCCGTCGCTCGGGCGGGCATCCAACCCATTTCGGCGTGCGGCTGGATTTTCGGTTGTGCGATGGGCGAGAGGGCCATTACGCTTTCAACATTGGTGCCCGGCCGGCCGGTGGCTTCGAGGTTCAGCGCGAGGAGTGCGTCATCGGCGGCGCGGGCGGCGGGCCGAGCTATCTGGTGCTGCAGGGCAAGCCGGAAAAGACCAGCGAAGAGGTGTTCCCGGTCAGCACGCCCGACCGGCTGGCGCTGGTGAACGCCGGCGGCTTGCCGGTATTCCGGCCAGTCTTCGATGCGCTGAGCCGGATGAGCTTCTACAATCTCAGTCCGCGCGTGATCCGCGACCTGCAGAAGCCCCAGGACGGTTCCGAATTGAAATCCTTGGGCGAAAACATCGCCAGCGTGCTGTCCTTCATGGAGCGCTACGCTCCGCAGGACAAGGCACTGGTCGAGGAATACCTCAGGCTGGTGGTGCCGTCGGTGCATGGTGTCGAACGTACCGGCGTCGGCCACATGGAAACGCTGGAGTTCCGTCAGGAAATCGCGGGCGCCAAGCACCCATGGCGCTTCCCGGCCAACAGCATGTCGGACGGTACGCTGCGGGCACTGGGCATTCTGGTGGCACTGTATCAGGGCGGTGAGACCGGGCGGCCAAGCCTGGTCGGTATCGAGGAGCCCGAGGTGGCATTGCATCCCGCTGCAGCGGCCGTCGTGCGCGACGCGCTGGCTCGCGCCTCGACGCGCAGCCAGATTCTGGTGACCAGCCACAGCCCGGAACTGCTGGACGACGCCTCGATTGCCGTGGAGACCCTGCTGGCGGTTTCGGCGAATGCCGGCGTGACCCGGATCGCGCCGGCCGACGAGGCCTCGCGGCAGGCCATCCGGGATGGGTTGTTCACCGCCGGCGAGCTGCTGACGCTGAATCAACTGGAGCCCGATCCGACGCGCTTCGGCGATCCGGAAGGACGGCAGTTGCGCCTGTTCGGAGCCGAGCCGTGAGGACGGTCGTCTGCATCGTCGAGGGCGATGGGGAAGTGCAGGCGCTGCCGCTCCTGTTGCGGCGCATCGCCCTGGCGAGAGGGGTTTTCGACCTGAAGGTCGGGGTCCCGATTCGGGTTCATCGTGACAAATTCATTCGGCGGGACGAGGAGTTTCGACGCCAAATTCTGCTCGCCGCTGCGAAGTCTGGCAACGGCGTTATCCTCGTGTTGCTCGACGCCGATGACGATTGTCCGGTTCAGCTCGCTCAAGACCTGGCTGCGCGCGTCGCCGCGATTGTTCCGCATGTCCATTCTTCGGTGGTGATCGCCAATCATGAGTACGAGGCCTGGCTGCTGGCTGGAGCGGATTCGCTGGCAGGCAGGCGCGGGTTGCCGGATGATCTCCAGGCACCGGGCGATGCCGAAGCGGTCAGGGACGCCAAAGGCTGGCTCAGTCAGCGTATCCGGAACGGGCGTTACCACGAGGTCAGCGACCAGCCGGCGTTGACCGCGGTGCTGGATATCGAAGCGGCAGTTGCCGGCAGCCGCTCGTTCCGCAAGTTTGTCGAGGAGTGCGAGCGTGCCTTGGCGGTGATCGGAACGACGGGCTGACACGCAATGAGCCGCGAACTGGAGAACCTCATCCTTGATGCCTTCGCAGGGCTCGGCAGCCGTCGCCCGCTGGCCAACGGCAACTTCCGGCTGGTCGCCGGCGCTAACCAGACCTGCGCCGTGTATTTTTCCGGCAACGCGGCGGGCAACGCGGTGGAAATCGGCCTGGCGCCGAAGGCGCTGGCGCCGCTGCTCGGCCGGACGGAACGTGAGCTGTCCCAATGGCTGGGCGGCCATGCTGCCACCCGCCGCGAGCGCACCGTTTCCGGCAAGCGCGGCAGCTACCCGGTCGGGCTCGCCTTCGGGTCGCACCGCGACCTGGCAGCCTTCCTCGGCGCCTGGCAGATGTTTCGGCGGGGTGACAGGGAGACGGCCAGCGCCGTTGCAGCCGCGCCCGGCGCGCTGGTCGCGGCCCGCATCGAGAAGGCAGCGCAGGACGGGGGTTTCGACCGCACGCCGGAGCGGCACTGCGGCTGGCTGGTGTTTCGCTCGACCGCCTTCGCCGACACGCTGGCCGTTCATGTCCTGGCAGCGGAGACGTTTCGGGTTGGCCTGTCGTCCCGCACGTGGGCGCAGAAGGTGGCGGCCGACCGCGGGCTGCCGCTGCTGCGGTCTACCGGCGACTGGCCGGCTATTTTCGACTCGGTGCCTGGTTACGAGGCCCTGCACGCGCTGCTGCAGAGAGCCGGCGCGGTGGCGCGACTGCTGGCCGGCGAGGGCGCCGCCGCGGCCTTCCGGCGAGAGACGCAGGCGCTGCCGGCGACGACCGAAGCCGATCGCCTGATCATCCAGCGTCTCGGGCAGGACGTTTTCCGCCAGTCGCTGATCGATTATTGGCAAGGGCGCTGCGCCGTCACTGGGCTCGACGTTCTGCCGCTGCTGCGCGCCTCGCACATCAAGCCCTGGGCGCAGTGCGACAGCGACGCCGAGCGGCTCGACGTGTTCAATGGCCTGTTGCTGGCGCCGCAGCTGGATGCGCTGTTCGATGGCGGCTGGATCAGCTTCGACGACGATGGCGGGCTGCTGGTGAGCCCTGAACTGTCGGGCGAGCAGCAGGTGCGGCTTGGGGTGCAGCCGGGCTGGCGGCTGGCGGAGTTGGCCGCGCCACACATCGGCTACCTTGCCTGGCATCGTCGGCAGCTCTTCCGTGGATGAACGAAGCTTCTGCCCGCAGCCAGCGTTCTTGCGGTCGGCAAGCGCCGAAGCTGCCGTGCGTCCCCGACAGGAATGAAACCCGCGAACTCGGCGACTACCGCAACCGCTGCCCAATGCGGGCGGTGTGGGATGCGCTGCATAATGCCCGCTGAACGAAAGGAGCCGTCATGCTGACCCGGATGCAGATTCAGAACTTCAAGGCGTGGAAGGACACCGCCATGGTTCCGCTCGCGCCGTTGACCGTGATTTTCGGCACCAACAGTTCCGGCAAGTCCAGCCTCGGCCACCTTCTGCTGGCCCTGAAACAGACGGTACAACTGGCGGACCGCAAGCGCGCCTTGCACCTGGGGGACAAGAATTCCCTGATCGACCTCGGCACCTTCGCCGATTGCGTCCATGGACATGATCTGCGCCAGAAGATCATGTTTTCCCTCCGCTGGCGGCTGCGGCAGGTATTGACCGTCAGGAACCCGTTGAATTCGTCGGAAGTGTTCAAGGGCAGCGAACTCGAGCTGTCATCGACGCTGCAGGCGGACAAGAACGGCCAGCCGGAGACCGAGTCGTTTACCTATCGGCTGTTGCAGGGCGACGCCAGGTCACTGGAGGTATCGCACCGGCGCGGAGACAGGACGTCGCTCGACTGCGAACCGCTGAAGCTGGTGATGGCAATGGGCCGCAAGTGGCCGCTGGAACCACCGGAGAAGTTTTACCGCTTTGCCGACCGCACGCTCCTTCGCTATCAGAACGCCGACTTCCTGGCCGACTTTGCGCTGCAGGCCGAAGAAATGCTGGAGCGGCTGTACTACCTCGGACCGCTGCGCGAGCCGGCACGCCGTCTCTACCAGTGGTCTGGCGAGACGCCGCCGCATGTCGGGGCGCTTGGTGAGCATACGATCGCCGCGCTGCTGGCGGCGACCGGACAGGGGCGCAGACTGAACCGCGGCCCGAAGCAGAAGCTGCAGCCGTTTGATGTGTTCATCGCTGGCTGGTTGCGCGACCTGGGGGTCATCGACAGTTTCGAGGTCCACCCGGTGGCCGAGGGGCGAAAGGACTACGAGGTTCTGGTACGGACCCATGCCAGGTCGCCAGTGGTCAAGCTGACGGACGTCGGGGTGGGCGTCTCGCAGGTGCTGCCCGCGCTGGTCCAGGCTTTCTACTCACCGCCCAATTCGGTGGTCTGGATGGAGCAACCGGAAATCCATCTGCATCCGTCGGCCCAGGCCAACCTAGCGGATGCCTTCATCAGCGCGGTGCAATCCAACGAGAGCGGCAGCGCCCGCGGTACCCAGTTGATCATCGAGACCCACTCCGAGCATTTCCTCACGCGTCTGCAGCGCCGGGTCGCGGAGCGCAGGATCGAGGCGACCGACGTCGCGGTCTATTTCGTCAAGCGCGAGGGTGCGAGCGCGGAACTGGAGGCATTGCGCCTCAATCTCTTCGGTGAGATCGAAAACTGGCCAGTGAACTTCTTTGGCGACGAAATGGGCGACATCGCGGCGCGCACTCTTGAGGCGATCAGGCGTCAGGCCGCTGGGGAGACGGCATGACGCCGGTGGTGATCGACACCAACGTGTTGCTGGTAGCCAACGGCAGCCATCAGGACGTCTCCTGCAAGTGCCGTGAAGCTTGCGTCAGCGCGCTGCTGGCCAGGCAGCGGTCCGGCATGGTGGTGATCGACGATGGTTACCGCATTCTCCGCGAGTACGGAAACAGGACGTATCCGAATCAGCCAAAGGGGGCGGGTGACGCCTTCCTCAAGTGGCTGCTGCAGAACCAGTCCAATGCCAGTCGAGTGTGCCGTGTGCCGATCACGGAAACCCGGACGGACCGCTTCGTCGAGTTTCCGGATCCATTGCTCGAGGAGCGTTTCGACCCTCCCGACAGGAAATTCGCGGCCGTGGCGAACGCGCATCCGGACAAGCCGCCGATCTGGCAGGGTGCCGACAGCAAGTGGCTGGACTGGTGGCCGCAACTGGCAGCCCAAGGCATTTCGGTTCATTTTCTCTGTCCGGCGGATGTCGAGCGGTTCCACGCGAAGAAGTTTCCGGGACGTGATCTGCCGGCTTTGCCACCCAGGCCATGAGCGCCTTTTTCCGCTTTCCGCACACGCCGCACATCGCCTGGATGGGAAGCGGCATCCCGCGCGACGACAAGGTGTTGTCTGCTGTCGAGGCAGATGCTCTGCTCGCCGAGCCGGTGGTGGTGGAAGAAAAGCTCGATGGCGCCAATCTCGGATTCTCGGTTTCTCCGGATGGCGTCCTCCGCGCTCAGAACCGTGGGCATTACCTTGATGCACCCCATGCCGGGCAGTTCGTGCGTCTCGGTCAGTGGCTGGCACCGCGCGAGGGGGCATTGTTCGACGCGCTGGGCGAACATCTTGTCGCCTTCGGGGAGTGGTGCGCAGCGCGTCACTCACTTGCTTACACGGCCCTGCCCGACTGGTGGTTGCTGTTCGATGTTTACGACGTGCAAGCCGGCCGCTTCTGGAGCACCGAGCGGCGTGACCGATGGGCCGGGAGCCTGGGCCTGTGTACCGTTCCCTCGCTGCTGCGTGGCCAATGCTGCCTGCAGGCGTTGCAGCAACTGGTGATGGATGGCCGGAGCGCCTTTCGCGACGGACCGCTGGAGGGCGTCATCGTCCGGCGCGAGGACGATTCCTCGCTGCAGTCGAGGGCCAAGCTGGTGCGGGCGGATTTCACGCAGCAAATTGCCGGGCACTGGCGACAGCGGGCGCTGCAATGGAACCGGTTGGATCATGTCGCGATGCGTGGCTGACGGGGACCATCCGGCTCCCAAGACAGGTGATTCGCCAACGTATCCGGCACTCCCGGACCGTCGCCGGCGCCTGCGACCCGCAGCTGCGCGATCGCCCGGCCGAGCGGTCGCGCGCGCCGCTCGATGGCGAACACGGCTGCGCTGACGGCGAGGTGCACGATTTCGGTCACCGCTACTCGGTGATCGACCGCAACGAACGGCTGCCGCAGCGGCTGCCGGAGCTGTTCATGGCGCTGACGCGCCAGGCGAACGGCAGCGATCGCTGGCCGACGTGGCGATCCCTTTCTGGCGTCTTGTGCCGCGGATCATGCTTTGGTGCTCGCAGGCAAAGGAGTCTTTCCCAGCCCACTTCAATCCAGACCGACATTCGCCATTGCAGAGAAAGAACATGCAACCCATCAAACATGCGGTCAAGTCCATCCTGGCCACGGCCGTACTACCGTACTCGCCGTTGGCGCCAGCAGCGCGCAGGCGGCCCCGACCACCGCCCTCTACCTGACGATGGACGGCTCCGGGAGCATCTCGGGCGCCCAGTTCACCCAGTAGATCACCTCGTACGTCACGGTCCTCAACAACGTCTTCACCGCGACCCCGGCGCTCTTCGGCAAAGTGGCGATTGGCGGCGGCATCTTCGGCGCCAACTTCTCGCAGTTCTTCGCGACGCAGGAGATCACCGATGCGACGATTATCGGGAATCTGACGAGAGCCCTGCGCGCCCTCGATCCCGGTCGCGGCGGCATCAACACCGGTGCGACGGCGATCGGCGATGCGATCACCCTGTCCGCAAACGCGCGGACCGCCTATGAGACGGCCCCCGGGGCCGACATCAAGCTGTTGATCGACGTCACCACCGACAGCGCGAACAACCTGGGCAGCGACCCCGCGTGTGTCGCCGACGCCGTCACACCTCCCATCGACTCGGTCAACTGCCTCGGTATCGGTGGCGCTGCCAACTGCAGCTGGGTTGGCACATCCGGAACCAATTTCGGCAACGCCGCGGATTTCGTCGCCTTCCAGGGTGCCCTCGAAGCCAAGCTGAAGCAGGAGTTCGACATTCCCAAGCCGGGCACGCTGGCGGCCCTCGGTCTTGGCCTCCTCGGCATGGTGGCTTCGCGCCGCAAGCAGTAGGCGAAGCTCTGCCGCTCCATCGGGCCCCGCCGCGGCGGGGCATTTTTTTTGATGCGTCATCGCATCGCCGGACACGGCGGGTTCGACCGTCGGTGGCAGCCAGAGCAAGCGACCGGAAACGTTCTCGCGCCGGATCATGTTCAGGAACGGCCCGGCATGGTATTGTAGATACGCGGCTATACATCGTGGAGGGCTGGCGCATGAAAGTACGTCTGGCGAAATGGGGAAACAGCTTGGCGGTACGCATTCCTGGCGAGTGCGCCCGCCAGGCACATGTCAAGGCTGGCGACGCTTTGGAAATCGAGGTCACGGCGACGGGCGATCTGCGCCTGCGACCCATGGCGGAGCTGTTTGACAGGACGTCATTCCTGAAGCAGGTGCAGGCACTGCGCGCCCATCTGTCGATGGGCGAACCGGTTGTCGAGGCCATGCGGGAGTCCGATCGTTTCTGATGATCTACGCTGACACCAGCGTCTGGGTGGCCTTGCTGACACCGGAGACAGGAACGGACCGGGTGGAACGGTGGTTCGAGGATCTCGCCGGGACACCGGTCAGTGCTGACTGGACATTGACCGAGTTCCACAGCGCCATCGCCCTCAAGACCCGGGCCGGTCAACTGCTCCGTCGGCAGGCCAGTGACGTGCTGGCTTTGTTCGAACGCCTCGCTGCCGGTGGCCTGACGCTGGTACCCGTCTCGCGGGTTGCTTACCGCTCAGCGGCGGTACTTGTAAATGATTTTGAGCAGGGGCTGCGCGGCGCAGACGCCCTGCACATTGCCGTCGCGCAGGACCTGGGCGTTCGGCGATTTGCTACCCTGGATCGCAGGCAGGGCGCCAGTGCACAGCGTCTCGGCCTGACTCTGGAACTCGGCTTGGCTCAAGACGTGTGACCGGTCGACAGGAAATCGCCTGCAGCGCGTCGTGAACGATGCGATGTCCACAGTGTGCAGGACGAGGACCTCGGCTGGCGACTGCGCAGGCCGCCCACTGCGCCATGATGCGGTGACCCGCGGGCGGTTGCCGGCCCTGCGCCGGCGCCGCCGCTTCAGGGCTGCGGCCGCCTGCTGCGGGCGACGTCGAGCGCGGCACAGAGCTTCTCGGTGCCGTCGAGGATGCGCGGCGTCTGCCGCTGCATCAGATCCGGGTTGATGTGGAAGAGGTTGCCGCGCCGCACCGCCGTCATGCCGGTCCACCGGTCCCAGTCGTGCAGCCAGTCGGGGCGCGCGTCGCCCATGCCGGTGGCGACGATGGCCTCGGGGTTGGCCGCCAGCACGGCTTCGACGCTGACCGTCGGCGACATCCGGCGCAGGTGGCCGAAGACGTTGTCGCCGCCGCATAGCCGGATGGCGTCGCTGATGATCTGCGGACCGCCGACGGTGGTCAACGGCGCCTTCCCGATCTGGTAGAAGACCCGCACTACGGGCTTGCCGGCGTGCGCCGTCCGCAGCGCCGCAAGACCCTGGCGGAAGGCCGCGGCAGCGGCGCGGGCAGTTGCCTGCGTGCCTGCCAGTTCGCCCACCAGATTGCCGCCGGCGCCGGCGGCGTAGAGCATCTCGACGATGTGCGGCGCGAGGGCGACGATGCGTGTCGCCGGTGCCTTGAGCCGGACCGTCGTGCCGGCATCGTCGTGCACGACGGTCTCGCCGCGCGCCTGCGGCAGCAGGACGATGCCGGCGATGCAGACGAGGCAGGATCTCAGGAAGCGCGTGGCGTGTTCATTGTGGCACGAAGATGCGGTGGCCGTCGTCGTCGAACTGGCGTAGGGGGTGGCCGTACAGTCCGGACAGGATCGCCGCCGTCAGGATGTCGTCGACCCGGCCGCTTTCGCTGCGCCCGTCGTCGAACAGAAGCAGCGCGCGGTCGCAGAAGCGGTGGGCGAGGGCCGGGTCATGCAGAACCCTGACGACGCCGGCCGCGCGGCAGCCGCAGCTGCAGGATGACGTCGGCGCCGGGTGGCTCGTTGCCGACGAGTGCGGCGAGCACCTCTGCCGTGCCGAAGCGGATGCTGCCCGTCGTCAGCGCCGTCCACAGGCTCGCCAGCGACAGCAGTACCAGCAGCAGGAGGATCAGGATGGCGCGGCGACGGTTCGGCATCAGTGGAAAGCGTAGCTCGCCGGTGCCGGCTGCCGCGTTGAGGTCGCCGGTCTGCGTGCCACGGGTGCCGACACCGAGCGTCGCGCCGAAACGCGGGCGACCGGATTTGTCGGTGATGATGTTCACGACGCCGCCGGTTGCCTTGTCGCCATACTGGACGCTGCCGGCGCCGCGCAGGATCTCGATGCGCTCGACGCTGTCGAGCGGGATCGCCGACCAGTTCACGCTGCCGAGGTCGATCGGGTTCATCCGCTGGCCGTTGAGCAGGATCAGCGTGTTGCTGCCGGCGCTTCGCCGAAACCGCGGATGTCGATCGTCGAGTCGATGCCGGGGCTGCCCGACAGCGCCCGCACGACGACACCGGCGTTCGACTTGAGGATTCCCGGCAGGTCACGCGCCGGACTGTTGCCGATGTCCTCGCGGCTGATGACGCTGACGTTGGCCGGCAGACGGGATTCGGGCTCGGCGAAGCTAGTGGCAGCAGGCGTGGATCCATGCTGTTTCTGCTGCTTCCGGCAGGCGTCCCCGCAGGCCGGAATGTGCGAAAAGGAAGCGACGGGAGAATGGAGACAAGCCGGGAACCGGCGCCACACCCCGCGGCACCTCCGCTGCTTGTCACAGGCCGGTATCCGGGCTCGCAAGTCTTGACGCGCCGCCTTCCCGGACCAGGGTCCAGTGGCGTGATGGCGCGCCCGCACTCGCTTACCGTTGCGGGGGCAGCAGCGGACTGGTCGCTATCGACGACGCACCGCTTTCCCGTTTGACCGCGGTCGGAGAATGCTTCCGCAGCACCTGCAACGAGGGGCATTGTACACGCCGGCGCGCGCTGGCGCTGCGTCCATGCGTTGCCGCAGCGAGGGGTCGCCGCCGCAGGATGTCCGTGGAGGGGGTGGCATGAAGGGAATGGCGGTGTTTCCGCCGGGTGGATTCCCTGCGTTTGACGAAGGGTGGGCTCGAGTGCCGTCTCGCTGAAGAGGTGTGCCGTGACGAGTGGCAGGGGACGCTGTGATCGCGTGCAGCAACGACCACGGGTCAGCCTTGCGGCAAGAGCAGCGGCACGCCGGCGGCGGAAGCGCAGGGCGTGTTGCCACTTCCGTGGCGGCGATCAGCCGGCCACGGTCACGGAACGGGCAAGTGGATCTGCCGCTGCGGTGCGTCAGCCTTCCTGCCGGCGGCGGCGCCGCCAGCGCAGGCCGCCAAGCAGGCCGAGGCCAGCGAGTGCGAGACCGGATGGCTCCGGCACGGCGCGGCTGGGCTCGGCATAGAGGAAGTCGTCCATCACGACGACATCATCGTTGGGGTTGCCGAGCACACCGTTCGAGACGATGGTATTGCGTCCGGAAGTCAGCCGGACGCGGCTGATCCGCTCGCCTGCACCGGCAACCGCACCGAGGAAGCTCAACCCCTGTTTGCCGCCGACGAGGACGTCGCGGGAGTAAATCGAAGCACCGCTTTCGTCGAGGAATTCCATTGTCGTCAGACCGGCCACCTCGACATCGACGAAGATGGCAGCGAAAGCGCTCGTCGTGGCAGCGGTCGTCGTCCCGGCGACGAAGAAGCTGACGTCGGTGATGTTGCTGTCGACGGCGGTGAACAGCCGTTGCGGGCTGCAGGCCTGGAAGTCGTTCGGGAAGCCGAACAGGGCCGCAGTGCTGCCCAGACGTGTCGCCTCGGGACGGCTGTAAAGAATTCCGACAGTCCGGCGAGGCAACGGGTTCGGCGCTGGCGGGGTGCGCAGGACGTCGGGCAGCGCGGCGATCGGCGACGCCCGAACGACCGCCGGGACCGACTCGTCTGCCCGTCGCGCGCCTGCGGCCGGGTGTCGGCGTCGTCAGCGACGCGGTGACAGGGTCGGCGCAGCGGTTACCGGCGCGGGGTCGAAGCGGCTGGCGCCGGTATAGCAGAGAAAGCGCCGGCCGGCGGCGCGTCCAACCAGGGTCATTCCGAGCCGCTCGGCGAGCGAATGACCCATGGCGGTGATGCCATTGCGCGAGACGACGATCGGCACGCCCATGCGCGCCGCCTTGAGCACCATCTCGCTCGTCAGGCGGCCGGTGGTGAGCAGCAGCTTGTCGCCGCCGGCGACGGTGTGCATCGCCATCCAGCCGGCGACGGTGTCAACGGCATTGTGGCGGCCGACGTCCTCGACGAAGAACAGCAGTTCACTTCTGTGGAAGAGCGCCGTGCCGTGCACCGAGCCGGCTTCGCGGTGGATGCTGGGCTGCTCCCGCATCCGTTCGAGCGCCGCCAGCAGGGTCGACCGATCGATGCGGGTGACGTCGACGGCTGGCAGCCGCAGCATCCCGAGGTCGTCCATCTGTTCGGCGAACATCGTTCCCTGAGCACAGCCGGTGTTGACGACCGGGCGTACGGCGCCTGTCCGCAGCGTCTTGCTGCCGCCACGGCCGTTGCGCGTCCGCACTGCAGCCGCGTCGACCGACCAGTCGACCGTCACCGAGTCCACCTGCCGTGGATCGTCGAGCAGCCTCTGGTTGAGCAGGTAGCCGAGGACCAGCCACTCCGGATATTGGCCGAGCGTCATCAGCGTCACCAGTTCGTGCCGATCGACGTAGACCGTCAGCGGCCGCTCGTCCGGGATGCGGATCGTCCGCTCCTCGCCGGCCGCGTCGAGGACGCGTATTTCCTGCGTCAGGCTCGCCGTCGCCCGTGTCAGCCGCGGCAGAGCGCGATCGCCTTCAGTCGGCATCGGCTGCCGGCGCTGGCCGGGCGTAGCCCGCAACCGCCTCGATGCGGCCGCCGCGGCGCAGTCGCACGGCACAGTACTTCAGCTCCGGGATGCGGGCAGCCGGGTCGAGAGCGGCATTGGTGAGCAGGTTGGCGGCCGCTTCGTGGTAGGCAAAGGGCATGAAGACCGTGCCGGCGGGAGTTCCCGCATCGGCGCGCGCATGCATGACGACCTCGCCCCGCCGCGACTGCACGGTGACGAGGTCGCCCGGGCGAAGCGACAGCGTGTCCATGTCGCTGCGGTTCATCGACACCGTCGCCAGCGGCTCGATGGCGTCGAGCACCCGTGTCCGCCGCGTCATGCTGCCGGTGTGCCAGTGCTCGAGCTGGCGGCCGGTGATGAGGACGAAGGGGTAATCGGCGTCGGGCGTCTCGTCGGCGCTGACCAGGCCTGCCGGCAGCAGCCGCAGGCGCCCGCTGGCGGTCGGGAAGCGGTCGATGAAGACGATCGGCTGGCCGGGGTCGTCGGCGTCCAGGCAGGGGTAGGTGACGCTGCCGTGCTGCTGCAGCCGCTGCCACGAGATGCCGCCGATCAGCGACGGCATGGCCTGGCGCATCTCTTCGAAGACTGCCGCGACGCCGCATTCCTCGCCCGGGTAGCGCCAGTCGAGGCCGAGTCCGCGGGCCATCCGTTGCACGATCCAGAGGTCCGCGCGGGCGTCGCCGGGTGGCTGCAGCACCCGCCGGCCGAGTTGCAGCATGCGGTCGGTGTTGGTGACGGTGCCGGTCTTCTCGAGCCAGGCCGACGCCGGCAGGACGACGTCGGCCAGCCAGGCGGTCTCGGTCATGAAGATGTCCTGGACCACGAGGTGCTGCAGGGCGGCCAGAGCCTGCCGCGCGTGGTTCAGGTCGGGGTCGCTCATCGCCGGGTTCTCGCCCATGATGTACATGCCGCGCACCTTGTGCGGATCGCTCTCGGCGGCCAGTGCCAGGTTCAGGATCTCGACCACGGTGTAGCCCGGCCGGTCGTCCAGCGGCAGCCGCCAGAAGTCCTCGAAGCGGCGGCGCGCGGCGGGGTCGTCGACCCGCTGGTAGCCGGGGAGCATCATCGGGATCAGGCCGGCATCGCTGGCTCCCTGCACGTTGTTCTGCCCGCGCAGCGGGTGCAGGCCGCTTCCCGGTCTGCCGATCTGGCCGGTCACCGCGCACAGGGCGATCAGGCAGCGGGCGTTGTCGGTGCCATGCACGTGCTGGCTGACGCCCATGCCCCACAGGATCATCGCGCTGCGGGCACGGGCAAAGGCGCGCGCCACCTCGCGCAGCGTCGCCGCCGGGACGCCGCAGACCGGGGCCATCGCCTCGGGGCTGAAGCGTCGCACGTGCTCGCGCAGCGCTTCGAAGTTCTCGACCCGCAGGCGGATGAAGTCCTCGTCGGCCAGCCCCTCGTCGATGACGGTGTGGATCAGCGCGTTGAGCATGGCGACGTCGCTGTCGGCACGGAAGCGCAGCTCGCGCCAGGCGTGGCGACCGATGTCGATGCCGCGCGGGTCGGCGACGACGATCCGCGCGCCGCGTCTGGCAGCGTTCTTCATCCAGGTCGCGGCGACCGGGTGGTTGACCGTCGGATTGCAGCCGATGAGGAAGATCAACTCGGCATGCCGGACGTCGTTGACCGGGTTGCTGACCGCACCCGAGCCGACCGCCTCGAGCAATGCGGTGACGCTGGAGGCGTGGCAGAGGCGGGTGCAATGGTCGACGTTGTTGCTGCCGAAGCCGGTCCGCACCAGCTTCTGGAAGAGATAGGCCTCCTCGTTGCTGCCCTTGGCCGAGCCGAAGCCGGCCAGCGTCCGTCCGCCATGCTGCCGACGCAGCTCCCGGAAGGGGCGGCTGGCCAGGGCCAGCGCTTCCTCCCAGCTCGCCTCGCGGAACAGCGCCCGCCACTCGTCGGGGCGGGTTGCCTGCGCGGCATCCTTGGCGGCGCCGGCGAGGCGGATCAGTGGCCGCGTCAGGCGTTGCGGGTGGTGCACGTAGTCGAGGCCGAAGCGGCCCTTGACGCACAGGCGCGCGCGGTTGGCCGGTCCGTCGCGTCCGTCGACGCTGACGATCCGTTCGTCGCGCACGTTGCAGCGGATCAGGCAGCCGACGCCGCAGTACGGGCATACCGTATCCACCTGGCGGTCGACCACCTGGCTGCCGTCGCGCGAGCGGGCGCTGAGGGCGCCGGTTGGGCAGGCCTGCACGCACTCGCCGCAGGCGACGCAACTGCTCTCGCCGAGCGGGTCATCGAGGTCGAAGACGATCCTCGCCGACTCGCCGCGCCATGCGTGGCCGATGACGTCGTTGACCTGCTCCTCGCGGCAGGCGCGAACGCAGCGCGTGCACTGGATGCAGGCATCCAGGTTGACGACCATCGCCGGGTGTGAATCGTCCGCCGGCGGCGGCCGGCGGCCGGACGACAACTGCGGGCGGACGCGCACGCCGGCACGGGCGGCCGCCGCAGACAACTCGCCATGCGCCTGCGTGCCGTCGGCGTCGAGCCACTTGTGGCCGATCTCGGGCATCTCGGCGAGCAGCAGTTCGAGCACCATGTCGCGGCTGCGGCGTGCGCGCCCGCTGCCCGCATGCACGCTCATCCCTGGCTCGGGCGCGCGGCAGCAACTGGCGGCCAGAGCCCGCTCGCCGTCGATCTCGACGACGCACGCGCGACAGTTGCCGGCCGGTCGCAGCCCCGGCTGGTGGCACAGATGCGGGATCTCGAAGCCGTGCCGCAGCGCGGCGTCGAGGATGCTCTCGCCGGCGCGTGCCGTCAGCTCGTGGCCGTCGAGGGTGAACGCGACGGGTGCCGCGTGCTGTTCATCGACGGCGTGGCTCATCTCCGCTCGGCCGCCACTTCGCCGGGAAAATGTGTCTGCACGCTGCGCAGGACGTTCGGCGCCGCCTGCCCGAGGCCGCAGATCGACGCGTCCGCCATCACTTGCGCCAGGTCGTCGAGCAGCGCGTGCTCCCAGTCGGCGGCTGCCATCAGCGTTGCCGCGCGTGCCGTGCCGACGCGGCAGGGGGTGCACTGACCGCAGCTCTCGGCGGCGAAGAAGCGCATCATCGCCAGTGCGGCATCGCGTGCGCGGTCGTGCTGGCCGAGCACGATGACACCCGCCGAGCCGATGAAACTGCCGTAGGGCTGCAGGGTATCGAAATCGAGCGGCAGGTCGGCGAGCCGTGCCGGCAGGATGCCGCCAGCGGCACCGCCCGGCAGGTAGGCGTAGAGGGTGTGGCCGTCGGCCATGCCGCCGCAGTATTCGTCCACCAGTTCACGCAGCGTGATTCCCGCCGGCGCCAGCTTGACGCCGGGTTGCCGGACGCGGCCGCTGACGCTGAAGCTGCGCAGGCCGTGGCGGCCGTGGCGGCCGAAGCCGGCAAACCAGGATGGCCCACGTTCGACGATGTCGCGCACCCAGTAAAGCGTCTCGAAGTTGTGCGCCAGCGTCGGCGCACCGAACAGCCCGCGCTGCGCGACGTACGGCGGGCGCAGACGTGGCTCGCCACGGCGGCCCTCGAGGCTTTCGATCATCGCCGACTCCTCGCCACAGATGTATGCGCCGGCGCCGCGGCGCAGTTCGATCGTCGGCAGGGGGCAGGGCGCTGCGGCGACGAGGTCCGCCAGCGCCGCGGCGAGCAGGGCGCGCGCCTCGTGGTACTCGTCGCGCAAGTAGACATAGACGGCGGCGATGCCGACGACCTGCGCGGCGATCAGGACTCCCTCGAGAAAGCGGTGCGGATCGCGCTCGAGCCAGGTACGGTCCTTGAAGGTGCCCGGCTCGCCCTCGTCGATGTTGACCGCCAGCAGGCGCGGCGCTGGCTGGTCGCGCACCAGTTGCCACTTGCGGCCGGCCGGGAAGCCGGCGCCGCCGAGGCCACGCAGACCGGAATCGTTCATCGCCTGCAGCACCCGCGCCGCCGGCAGGGTGCCGCTGGCGAGCGCGGCCGCCAGCGCATAGCCGCCGGTCGCGCGGTAGGTCGCGTAGTCGGCGTGCGGCACCCGTGTCGGATCCTGTCCCGGTACCGGCGTCACCGCGTGCCCGGCGAGCGCCGCCGGGTCGAAGGCGGCGACCGCTCGCGGCAGCGGGCGGTTCGCGGCCGGCGACGACGCCTCCGTCGCTGGCCGCGAAATCACCTGCAGCAGGGCGGCCGGCGTCGCCTGCGGTACGGCGTGCTGGCCGAGCAGCACCGCCGGCGCCTGCTCGCAGCGACCGATGCAGGGGGCGGCGAGCAGCCTTGCGCCGGCCGCTGCGAGTTGCCTCTGCATATCCGCCAGCAGGTCGCCGGCACCGGCAAGCGAGCAACTGAGGCCGGTGCAGACGCGCAGCGTCAACCCGGGCAGCGGCGCGTCGTCGGCGACGATGTCGAAGTGGTGGTAGAAGCTGGCGACCTCATGGATCTCGGCCATCGGCAGCCGCATCGCCTGCGCGAGCGCCACCAGGTGACGCGCGCGCAGCGCGCCGTGGGCATCCTGCAAGCGGTGCAGGAACTCGATCAGCAGGTCACGCCGGTAGCCCTCGGGGCCTGCCTCGCCAATGCACCGGCGCACCTCGGCGGACGCCGCGGCATCGGCCTGTCGGCCCTTGGCGAGGTTGCGCCGGCGGTTGCGTCCGGCCGGCGCGTCGGCGTCGGCCACCGGCGGTGCCGCGCTCGTAGCGTCCTCGCGGAGCTGGTCACTCATCGCCGTCGGCGAAAGCCGCTACTGCGTCGCCAGTCGCAGCGCGCGCTGCCTGCCCAGCCGGCCAATGACGTGCATCTCGCAGGGCTTGCAGTCGAAGCGCAGCGTCAGACGTTCGCTGCCGTTGATGAGGAGCATCGGCTCGGCGCGGATTCCCTTTACCTGCCTGGGGCAGAGGTTGAAGCTGTAGCGCAGGCAGTGTTTGGTGATCATCAGCGACACCTCGCCCCTCTGCTGGCCGCACTCGTAGGCCGTTTCCATGACCTCCACGCCATGCCGGGCGTAGAAGGCGCGCGCGCTGCGGTTGCTGACGCCCGCCAGGTAGTCGAGCGAGCGCTCGGGGAAGAGCGCCGGCGGAACCGCCGCCGCTCTGCGCGCGGGCCGCTCGTAGGCGGCGCGGCGGGCGGCGTCGAGCGCGGCGAGCGCATCGCGACGCAACTGGTTGACGGTGGCTGTCGGCAGGAACCAGTCGGTTGCCAGGGCGATGTCGATGCTGCGTGGGCTGTAGATCGTCCCGCCAAGGCGGCCGAGGCCGTCGCGCATCGCTGCCCGCGCCCGCTCGCCGTCGCGCGCGGGCTGTCGCGGCTGCGCCAGCGTCGCCTGCGCCCTCACGCCGCGCTCGTCGCTGATCGCCAGCACCAGGCCATGCGCATCCTCTCTCAGCACCAGATCGACGGCGATGCGACGGGTTGCCGATTTCCTCGCCAGGCAGCGGGCGAACTCCTGGTCGCGGTTGCGATGGATGCGGGTGCCGGTCTGCAGCACGGTCGCCAGTTCGCCGGCAGCGAGCTGTGGAAACAGCCGGCAGCCGCTGCCGTTCCTTTCGACGCGGTTGATCTGCAAGCCGTGCAGATCACCAGCGGCGTCGAACCAGGCGATCCCGTCACCGTTGTGCACCGCCTGCGGGCAGTCGAGGTCGAAGTGATCGCTGCCGACGCGGGTGACCGTGCCGATCTCGTCACCGACGAACTTCGGCGTCGCGAAGGCGCCGATGTCGGCCTGGCGGCCTCGGACGAAGTAATCGGTGGCGCCCCGGTTGAAGGTCTTTTCCGGTTGCGGAACGAAGAGGAAGCTGCTCTCGCCCGACGAACAGCGCCGATAGCCCGGCCGCTCGGCGATGATCTCGTCGAGCAACTGGCGGTAGTGGGCGGTGATGTTCTTGACGTAGGCCAGATCCTTGAGGCGCCCCTCGATCTTGAACGAGCTGACGCCGGCGTCCACCAGCGCCCGCAGGTTGCGGCTCTGGTCGTTGTCCTTCAGCGACAGCAGGTGCCGGTCGGCGGCGATCACCTGCCCGTCCGGGGCGGTCAGCGTATAGGGCAGGCGGCAGGACTGCGAACAATCGCCGCGGTTGGCGCTGCGCCCGGTCTGCGCGTAGCTCAGGTTGCACTGGCCGCTGTAGCTGACGCAGAGGGCGCCGTGCACGAAGAACTCGAGAATGGCGTCGGTCTCGCGGGCGATGGCGCTGATCTGGTCGAGCGCCAGTTCGCGCGCGAGGACGATCTGCGAGAAGCCGACGGCGGCGAGGAATCGGGCCTTGTCGGGCGAGCGGACGTTGGTCTGCGTGCTGGCGTGCAGTTCGATCGGCGGCAGGTCGAGCTCGAGCAGACCCATGTCCTGGACGATCAGCGCGTCGGCGCCGACGTCGTGGAGCTGCCACGCCAGCCGCCGCGCCGCTTCGAGCTCGTCATCCCGCAGCAGCGTGTTGAGCGCAACCAGTACCTGTGCGTTGTAGCGGTGCGCATGCTCGACGAGGCGGCCGATGTCGGCAACCGAATTGCCGGCGCGGGCACGGGCGCCGAACGTCGGGCCGCCAATGTAGACGGCATCGGCGCCGTGGATGATGGCCTCGATGCCGAAATCGGCATTCTTCGCCGGCGCGAGGAGTTCGAGATGCTGGCGGGTCTTCTGCATGTGCGGGCTTGAATGGGCAACGCTGGCATTCTATACGCTCCGGCCGGCGGCGTTCGGCTTCGTCAGGGGCATCGGGCAGCGCGCCGCGAGGCAGCCAGTCGCCGGGGCTGTGACGGCTGCGCACCTCCTTGCCGGAAGCTTGAATCTTCCTGTCAACCGCTATCCGCGGCGGGCGTTAGTCGGCGCATGCGCGGCACAGTGACCGCCAACACTCGGAGAGGAGAACGACATGGGTAGCCTGAGCAACGAGTCCTTCGACCAGTTTCTCGATTCACTCAAGCAGGCTGGCGTGCAGATCAGCAACGAGGACGAGTTGCGCGAGCGGCTGGCGGAGGCTCAACGCTGGCGTTTCGCCTTTGCCACCCTGGCCGCCAACGGCCGTCCGCTCGGAATCCGCTTCCAGGACAGCAGCAGCGGCGTCAACCAGGACGACATCCAGCGTACCCTCGCCCGCTTCCAGTTTCCCGAAGTCCTCCACAGCACCTTTGCCGCCAGCCTGCGCGCTGACCACTGATCATCGACCGCCGCTGGACTCGTCCGGCAGCGGACTCGTCGCACCCTCTCTCCCCTGAAGCCTCGCCACGCCGGAGAACCCGGGCCGCGAGCGGCCTGCTGCGCGCGGCTGGATCGTTCATGCCTGTTGAACGACGACTGCAGTGTGAGTCATAATGTCGGCATGAACGATTCCCCCCCCCAGGATCCGCGGCGGCGGCTGCGCGAGTTGCTCGCCATAGCCGAACGCGACCGCACCGACGAGCAGTGGGACGAGATCATCGAGATCGAGATCACGCTTGCGCCGGGAAACCGTGAGTCCGATCGCAACTCCGACCGGCCCGGCGAGCGGCAGCCCGACAAGCGGCAGGGGGCGCACGGTCCCGGTCGTCGGCCCGAGCAACGCAAGCCGGCAGCGAAACCGCCGGTACCAAGGCAGGAAGCAAGGCAGCCGGGGCCGCGGCCGGAAGCTGCGGGCGACGTGCCCGGCGAGCCGCGCGCGCCCGATTCGCGGCCACCCCGGCGGCACATGCGGCGGCCCCGGCGCCCATCGGAGACGCCCGGCGAGAGCTGAGGGGTGGTGAGGAAATCGGCCAGGTCCGGCTGCGCCGTCATGATCGCCCACTGCCCCCGACCGGTTGCCGGACAAGTGGCTCGGAGTCGCGCAGCAGCAGGGTCGGCGGTGCGAAGGGCGCGAGACGCTCGAGAAAATCGAGCATTTCCAGCACCGGCGAGTTGCGGAAGAAGGTCGCCATCGGCGTCTCCATCCAGATCCGGTCGGCGTGTGCCCACAGCTCGTGCGGCGTATCGCCGATGCCATCGTCGTCGAGGTCGAAGCCCTGGTAGCCGTCCCAGTAGTTCCCCCACCACACATTTGCGTCGTCGCCATCGCCGGCGCCGACGAGAGCCGACCAGAGGTTGTGCTCGAAGCGGTTGCGCAGGACGAGGTGACCGCCGCGTTCGCCATGGAAGCTGATGCCGGTGATGTTGTGCGCGATGCGATTGTCGATCACCGCCATGCGATTGATCGCGTGCCGCGGCGAGTCCGACAGGATGCCGACCGCGCAATGGATGATCTCGTTGTCGTGCAGCAGTGTCGTGCCGCTTTCCTTGAGCGCGACGCCGGCGCCGCTGGCGTCGATGGCGTGCAGGATGTGGTTGCGGCGGATGATGAGCCCATCCGAGTTGAGCGCCGTGATGCCGGAGGAGTTGTCGCGCAGATGGTTGGCCTCGATCAGTGTCCGGTGGGCGAAGAGCAGGTTCATTGCACGGCGGCTGTCGCGGACGCTGTTGCCGACGAAGCGGTTGCGCAGCGAGTTGCTGACCGTGATGTCGCGAACGCCGTGCAGCTCGTTGCGCTCGATGCGGTTGCCCATGCTGTACCAGAGCCGGATACCGTCGCCGCGATCCGCCGGCGCCAGAGGCAGCGAGCGGATGTGGTTGCCGGCGATGCGGTTGTCGTTGGCCCGTTGCAGGGTGATGCCGAACAGCACTTCATCGATCCGGTTGTCCTCGATCACGTTGTGCTGCCCGCCCTCGATCAGCACGGCGGAGTCGATGCGGTCATGCGAGTCGCCGGAGTTCCTGAGATGCAGCCGGCGGAGGACGACGCCGCTGGCGCGCACCGTCACCACCGTTCCCTTGCCGCCGCCGTCGATGGTGATTTCTCCGCGACCGTCGATGAGGAGCGGGCGGCTGATCAGGACCGGTCCGGAGTAGGTCCCGGCCGGCAGCTGCAGGATGCCGCCGCTCGGTGTGGCGTCGATCCAGGGCTGCAGCGATGGCGCCGGGGCGTCGCTGCCCGTCCGTTCGGCGGCGGCGAGGACGAGGCCAACCAGAATCCCGAGGCTGGCGGCGAATGCCGCCAGCAACCGGGCGGGTCGCCTCAGGCGGCCGACTCGCGATGCAGCCACAGGCACTTGCCCTTGCTCGCCTGCTCGATCGCTGCCAGCAGCTTCTCGTGTTCGGCGAGTTCTTCCGGGCTGGCGCGCCGGATCAGTTGCGCGCGCGCTGCAGCGACGGCGGCCGGACAGTGACCGGTCTCGCCCCGCTGCGGCGGCTCGTCGGCCAGATCGATGATCAGGCTCTCCTGCCCACGAGTCATCGCCAGATAGACCTCGGCGAGGATCTCTGCGTCGAGCAGGGCTCCGTGCAGTGTTCGCCGTGAGTTGTCCACCGCATAGCGTTCGCAGAGGGCGTTCAGGTTGTTCTTCTTGCCCGGGTGCAGATCCTTCGCCATGCGCAAGGTGTCGCAGACACCATGGCAGACGGTCTCGACCGGCGCCATGTCGATCAGGGCGAGTTCCGCGTTGAGGAAGCCGAGGTCGAAAGCGGCGTTGTGGATGACCAGTTCGGCACCGCGAATGAAGTCGAGGAAATCGCCGGCGATGTCGGCGAAGCGGGGCTTGTCGAGAAGGAAATCGCGACTGATGCCGTGTACCGACAACGCGCCGGCGTCGATTTCGCGGTCGGGGTTCACGTAGACGTGGAAGTGCTTTTGCGTCAGGCGGCGGTTGCGCATCTCGACGCCGCCGATTTCGATGATGCGATGCCCCAGCTTGTGCTCGAGGCCGGTCGTTTCGGTATCCAGGAAGATCGTTCGCATCGCTGCTCGTCCCGCTCCGCGTCCTAGCGGAGAGCGCGGCTCTGCCGCAACTCATCCATGCCGCGATTCGCCAGCGCGTCGGCACGTTCATTGCCGGCGTTTCCCGCATGTCCGCGGACCCAGCACCACTTGACCTGGTGCTGCCCCGCCAGCTCCGCGAGCCGCTGCCAAAGGTCGGCATTCTTTACTGGCTGCCGGTCAGCGGTGCGCCAGCCGTTGCGCTGCCAGTTGCGGATCCACTCGGTGATGCCTTTCTGCAGGTACTGTGAATCGCTGTGCAGATGCACGGTCGCCGGTCGGCGCAGAGCCTCGAGTGCACGAATCGCAGCCGTCAGCTCCATGCGGTTGTTGGTCGTTGCCGCTTCGCCGCCCCAAAGTTCCTTCGCGTGCTCGCCGCTTTGCAGCACGACGCCCCAGCCGCCCGGTCCAGGGTTGCCGCGGCAGCCGCCGTCGGCGTAGATCGTCACGATGGCCTCCTCACTCATGCCCGTTCGCCTCCTTCTTGCTCACTGCCGACAGTGCCTTCGGCGCTGCTCGCTGCCGCTTCCAGCTGGGCAGGATCAGCCGCATGCCATGCACGCGCTTGACCGCACGCAGCAGATAGACGCCACCGGCAAAGCCCCACCAGCGATTGCCGGCAGCTTCGATGAACTGCCAGCGGCGCAGCCAGCGCTCGCTCGAGCAGGGCGGTGCGTAACAGCCGAAGCTGCCGCGCTCGACCTCGAATCCCAGCAGCTGCAGCCAGTCGCGCAGGCGCCCGGGTGAGAGGTAGTCGCCATTCCAGGGAAACCCGGCCGGACAGTTCGGCAGCTTGCGCCGCAGGCCCCAGGTCGAGAATGGGTTGAAGCCGGTGATGATCGCCTCGCCCTCCGGAATCAGGATCCGCTCGACCTCCCGCAGGATCTGGTGTGGGTCGTCATGGAACTCGAGGACATGCGCCATGACCACCAGGTCGATGCTGTGCGCCGCGAATGGCAGATGCCGCAGGTCGCAAAGGACGTCCACCAGGCCCGATTCGCCGGCTACCTGGCGCAACGGGATACGGTTCTGCGCCAGCAACCGGACCTCCGGCAAGCCGATCTGGATGGCGTTGTAGCCGAAGAGATCGGCCACCGCGGCATCGATGCTGGCCCGTTCCCAGGCCATGACGTAGCGCCCTTGCGGGCTTTGCAGCCAGTCGCCGAAAACAGGAATTGACATTTTCTGCAGTTCTTCCAAAATTCAGCGATGTTTGACGTCATCCGCATCCCGGCTTTCAAGGATAACTACATCTGGTTGCTGCGCAAAGGCGCTGCGGCAACGGTGGTCGATCCGGGCGATGCACGCCCGGTGCTCGAGGTCCTCGAGCGCGAGCGGCTGACTCTCGCCAGCATCCTCGTCACGCACCACCATGCCGACCACCAGGGTGGGGTTGCCGAGCTGCTGGCACATCATCGTGCCGAGGTATTCGGGCCGGCAGCAGAAGCGATCGGCGGCATCAGCCGGCCGTTGCGCGGTGGTGAGACGATCCACCCAGCCGGCTGTGACAGCAGCTTCGTCGTCCTCGCGGTGCCCGGGCATACGCTGGGTCACCTCGCCTATTATGGCGCAGGCTGCCTGTTCTGTGGCGACACACTGTTCGCCGGTGGCTGTGGTCGGCTTTTCGAGGGAACGGCGGTACAGATGGCGGCATCGCTGGCGTGCCTCGCGGCATTGCCGGACGAGACCGTCGTCTACTGCGCGCACGAGTACACTCAGGCCAACCTTCGCTTTGCGCTCGCGGTCGAGCCGGGCAATCGCTGCCTGCAGGTTCGCGCGGCGGAGGTCGCCGCGGCGCGTGCCAGTGGGCAGGCGACGGTGCCATCGACGATCGCCTGCGAGAAGGCCAGCAACCCCTTCCTGCGCTGCTCCGAGCCGGAGGTCGTGGCTGCGGCGCAGCGTCACGGAGCTGCTGCGGCCGACGCAGTGGCGGTCTTCGCCGCGCTGCGCGAGTGGAAGAACGTTTTCTGAGGATTCGCAGCCTGCCGAACGTCCGCATCGGACGAGCCTTTCCGCGACGTCCCTGTCGGGCTTGATGCGCCGGGTGTGAATCGATCGGTCGCGCGGCCGTCCCGTGCTGCGGGTCGCCCACTCGCTTCCACCCGCGAGCGGACGCGACCCGTTCGCCACCTCTCAGGCGGCGGGCTCGCTGCTGGTGGCCTGCCGCGCCGCGCGCCACGCGCGATCGACGGTGTCGAGCACCTTGCCGGCATTGAAGGGCTTGACGACGAAGCCGCTGGCTCCGTTCTCGATCGATGAGCGGACATGGTCGACGCTCGGACTGCCGGCGAGCATGATGACGATGGTTTCGGGGTGTCGCGTCTTGATTGCCTGCAGCGCTTCGAGGCCATTCATCTCCGGCATCACCACGTCCATGCAGACGATCTTCGGCCGCAGGCGCTCGGTGAGTTCAAGTGCCGCGACGCCGTTGCGTGCCTCGCCGATGACCTCGTACTCGCTGTTGCGCAGCATGCTGCGCAAGAGGCTGCGCATCAGATCGTTGTCGTCGACGATGAGGACGCTGGGACGTGACATGGTGCTCATCCCGGCCGCCCGCCCGGCGAGGACGCCATGGCGGCGCGGCAGTGGCCGCTTCGTGCTAAATTGGCGCTTTCCCCAGCCAGCCCAGGGGCTGCCGTGATGACCGAAGACACCTCTCCCAGCACCGCGACCGCCTCCCTGCGAATGAAGAAATACGGGCTGCGGATTGCGCTTGCCCTGCTGCTCATCGGTGTCCTGGGTTTCCTCGTCATGCCGCCGCTGGTCAAGTGGCTGCTGGTGGATCAACTCGCCGCGGCACTGCACCGGCCGGTGAGCATCGAGGGTCTGAGGATAAACCCGTACACCTTGTCCCTGCAAGTCGACGGGCTGGCGATCCAGGAAAAGGGGGGCGGCGACAAGGTGGCCGGTTTCGAGCAGTTGTTCGTCAATCTCGAGGGGAGTTCGCTCTTTCGTCTTGGGCCGGTGATCAGCGAACTGAAGCTGGTTGGCCCCGAGTTGTCGCTCGTGCGGCTGCCCGATGGGCGGTTCAACGTCTCCGACCTGATCGACGAGTTCATGGCCCGGCCGCCGTCGACCGAGCCAACGCCGCGCTTTTCCGTGAACAACATCCAGATCACTGGCGGCAAGGTGGACTTCGACGACCGGATGGTCGGCGAGAAGCAGCAGCTCAGCGAAGTCAACTTGACCTTGCCCTTCGTTTCCAGTCTGCCGAATTCGGTCGAGATTTTCGTCGAGCCGGCATTCTCGGCTTCACTCAACGGTGCGCCGGTGGCGATCCAGGGCCGCAGCAAGCCCTTCTCGGCGGCGCAGGAGAGCGAGTTGGCGGTCGATCTGCGCGCGGTGCACATCGCTCCCTATCTCGACTATCTGCCGTTGCGTCTGCCGATCCAGCTCGTTTCAGGCTTCGTCGACGGCGAGCTGAAGCTCGTTTTTCGGCGCGGCGAGGATGATCATCCGTCGCTAAGCCTGTCGGGAAGTGCCACGCTGAGGGATCTCGTCGTCAAGGACACCGCCGGCGCTCCCCTGCTGTCGTTGCAGCAACTGCACGTGGCGCTGGCCAGGATCGATCCGCTGCAGCGCGTCTTCGCCATCGAACGGGTGTCGCTGGACGCACCCGAGATCCATGCGCGCGTCAGCCCGCAAGGGACGATCAACTGGATCGACTTCTTCAGCCAGGAACTTGCCGCGCGTTCGCCGCCGGCAGCGGCAGGCGTGACCGCGGTGGAGCAGCCGGCGGTGCCGGTGAGCTGGTCGCTTGGTGAAGGCAGGGTCAGCGGCGGCGCGTTGCACTGGCTCGACGAATCGCACGGCAAGCCCTTCAATGCCAGAATCGAAGGCCTTGATGTCGCCATCAGAAATCTCGACGGCAAGGGTGCTTCGCCGGCGAAGTTCGAGCTCGCGATGCGTTTTCAGGGAGAACCCTGGATCAAGGGCGGCGCCCTGTCGGTGACCGGCGGGCAGCTCGATCTCGCCAAACGGCGGGTCCTCATCGATCAGCTGACGTCGCGTGGCACGCAGTTGCTGCTGCGTCGCGCCGCCAACGGCAGCATCGATTTCGTGCAGCCGCCCCTCCTGCGCACGGTCACGGCTGCCCGCAAGGATCCGGGCGGTGCCTGGGAGATCACCGTCGCCAGGAACCACGCCGAGGAGATCGGCCTGCGTTTCGAGGACGCCGCCGTGTCGCCGCCGGTCACGCACGCGATCGAGGGCCTGCGTTTCGACGGCGAGAATCTGTCCACGGTGGCCGGCAGCACCGCCAGGCTGAAGACCAGTTTCCGGCTCAATCGCAAGGGTGAGGTCGAACTGACCGGCAGCGTCCGCGCGCTGCCGCTCGACGCCGACCTCAAGCTTGCCGTGAGGACGCTTGAACTCCTGCCGCTGCAACCGTACGTCACCGAGCACCTCAACGCCGAGCTCACGCGCGGCCTGGTGAGCGCCGACGGCGTGCTGCAGCTTCGCCAGAGCGGCAGCGGCGGACTCGACCCGGCGGCGCTCGGCGGTGGCTTCAGCGGCGAGGTGACGATCGGTGACTTCCAGGCCGTCGACAAGATCAACTCGGCCGACTTCATGAAGTGGAAGTCGCTCCACCTCGGCAGGATCGACCTGCGCCTGCAGCCCGCTTCGCTGGCGGTCGGCGAAGTGGCGCTGAGTGATTTCTTTGCCCGCGTGATCGTCAGCCGCGAGGGCAAGCTGAACCTGCTGCAGATCGTTCGCCAGGACGGGAAAGCGCAGCCGGCGGCGCTGCCAGCAGCGCCGCCGGTGGTCGCCAGCGAGGGCAAGGCGGTGGCGCCGGTCGGTGGGGCAGCGGGCCCGCGAATGCCGATCAGCATCGCCAGGATCACGCTGCAGGGCGGGGATGTCCGCTTCAGCGACAACTTCATCAAGCCCAGTTACTCGGCTCATCTGAGGAAGATCGGTGGCACGATCAGCGGCCTGTCGTCGGCGCCTGACACTGCGGCGAAGGTCGACCTCCGCGGCAGTTACGACAACATCGCGCCGTTGACCGTCAGCGGTCAGCTCAACCCGTTGTCGCCAACCCCTCGCCTCGATCTGCAGGCGGAAGTCAAGGGGATCGAGATGACCTCGCTCTCCCCCTACTCGGGCAAGTATGCCGGCTACGCGATCGAGAAGGGCAAGATGTCGCTGTTCGTCAAGTACAGGATCGAGAACCGGCAGCTCACGGCCGAGAACAGGATATTTCTCGATCAGCTCACCTTCGGCGAGCCGGTCGCCAGTCCGGATGCGACCAAGCTGCCGGTGACGCTCGCGGTCGCACTGCTGAAGAACCGCAACGGCGAGATCGACATCAACCTGCCGATCTCGGGCTCGCTCGACGATCCCGAGTTCAGCATCGGCGGCCTCATCGTGCGGGTGATCGTCAACGTCCTGCTGAAGGCGGTCACGTCGCCCTTCGCACTGCTTGGATCGGTTTTTGGCGGTGGCGAGGAGCTATCGACGATCGACTTCGCAGTCGGCGAGGCAAGGTTGACGGCCGAGGCGGAGAAGCGCCTCGACACGCTCGCCAAGGCCCTGATCGACCGGCCAGCCCTGAGGCTCGAGATCGAGGGTCGCGCCGATCTGCAGAGCGACCCCGAGGGACTGAAGCGTCATCGCCTGCAGAGCAAGGTGCGTGCGCTCAAGCGCGAGGAACTGACGAAGAAGGGCATTGAAAGCGGTTCGCTGGACAGCGTCGAGGTCGACGCCAGGGAGTATCCGGCGCTCCTTGAACGCGTCTATCGAGCCGAGAAGTTTCCCAAGCCACGCAACCTCGTCGGCATGGTCAAGGGATTGCCGGTCGACGAGATGGAGAAGCTGATCCTGGCCAATACCGTGGCCGACGAAGAGGAACTGCGTGATCTCGCCGACCGCCGCGCGAAGGCCGTATTCGATGGCCTGCTGGCGCGCGAGGTGCCGGCCGAGCGGCTGTTCCTGTTGCCGGTGAAGCTCGTCGCATCGGACGGCAAGGCCGATGCCGCTGCCCAGGCGCGCGAGAGCCGGGTCGCGTTGTCGCTCAAGTAGGCGCGGCGCTCCGCGTCCGACCCGCAGATGATCGACGGCATCCCGCAGATCCTCCTGGCCATCGGCATAGCGCTTCTCGTACTGCAGATCGTCGTCCTCGCCCGTGCCGCGCACGCCCGGCAGACACTCGATGCCGGCCTGCATGACATGCAGCGCTCGATCGCGCAGCTCGAGCGTGAACTGCGCGATGAACTCGCGCGCGGACGGCAGGAGGCCGTGGCGGCTGCGCGTGGCGATCGCGAGGAGCAGGCGCTGGCGCTCGGCCGACTGTCGCAGGCGCTTGCCGGCGAACTCGGGCGGCTCGGCGAACTGCAGGCGCAGCAGCTCGAATCCTTCGCGCAGCAGCTGTCGCGGTTGACCAACAGCAACGAACTGCGCTTCGAAAGCCTGCGCCTGGCACTCGAGGCACGCCTGTCGCTGCTACAGGGCGACAACGCGCGCAAGCTGGAGGAAATCCGCCAGACGGTGGACGAAAAGCTGCACGCCACGCTCGAGCAGCGACTGGGAGACTCGTTCCGGCTGGTCAGCGACCGACTCGAGCAGGTGCACCGCGGGCTCGGCGAGATGCAGGCACTGGCTACCGGCGTCGGTGATCTGAAGCGCGTCCTGAGCAACGTCAAGGCGCGTGGCACCTGGGGCGAGGTGCAGCTCGATGCGCTCCTCGACCAGCTGCTGACCGCCGACCAGTATGCACGCAACGTGGCTACGCGACCCAACTGCAACGATCGCGTCGAATTCGCCATCCGTCTGCCGGGAGCCGACGAGCAGCGGCCGGTATGGCTGCCGATCGATGCCAAGTTTCCGCTCGAGGACTACCAGCGCCTGGTCGATGCGCAGGAGCGGAGCGACGCGGCGGCGCTCGAGCTGGCGATGCGGGCGATCGAGGGCCGCTTGCGGGACGAAGCGCGCAAGATTCGCGAGAAATACGTCGAGCCACCGCATACCACCGACTTCGCCATTCTCTACCTGCCGACCGAAGGTCTCTACGCCGAGGTCCTGCGGCGTCCCGGTCTGGCCGACGCACTGCAGCGGGAACTGCGCGTCTGCGTCGCCGGACCGACCACGCTGGCGGCGCTGCTCAACAGCCTGCAGATGGGCTTCCGCACGTTGGCGATCGAACGTCGTTCGTCGGAGGTGTGGGCGGTCCTTGGTGCGGTGAAGACCGAGTTCGGCCGATTTGGCGAGGTTCTCGAGGCGACCCGCCGCAAGCTCGAGCAGGCGAGCAGGAGCATCGAGTCGGCCGGCGTGCGGACACGGCAGATCGAGCGCAAGCTGAAGGATGTCGAGGCGCTGCCAGCCGGCGAGGCGCAGCAGCGGCTCGGTGATCTCGCGCAGGTGACGGATGACGATCCACCGGAGGGAGGCGCTTGAGCAGGAAAGTCGGGCGTTTCGAGATCATTCGCGAACTCGGCCGCGGTGCGCAGAGCGTCGTCTATCTGGCGCGCGACCCCCACCTGCAGCGGCAGGTGGCGATCAAGACGCTGCATTTTGCCCGTCCGGATGCGCAGCAGAACAGCCAGTTGCTGGCCGAGGCGCGGATGGTCAGCCAGTTGCGCCATCCGAACATCGTGCCGATCTTCGAGGCGGCGGAAGAGCAGGGCGATCTGTATCTGGTCTTCCAGCTCGTCCCGGGCAGGAACCTCGCCGAGCACCTGCAGATCACCGGTGCCTTGCCGCCGGCGCGCGCGCTGCCGATCATGCTGGCGATCCTCGATGCGGTGGCGCACGCCCACGCGGCCGGCATCATTCATCGCGACCTGAAGCCGAGCAACATCCTGATCGACGACGATGCTGTGGCGCGGGTGATGGATTTCGGCATTGCGGCGCGCGCCGAGGCGCGGTCGACCGACGGCGGCCAACTGACGGGGACGCCGGCGTACATGGCGCCGGAGTACATCGCCGAGCGCCGAAGCAGCGAGCGCTCGGACATCTTCGCCGCTGGCCTGGTCCTCTACGAGTTGCTCGTCGGCCGCCGCGCACTGGCCGGCAGTGACGTGCAGCAGGTGATGCGGCGGCTCGTCAGCGAGGACATCCGCTTGCCCACGGAGACCGCCGGCCTGCTCGACGAGCGCCTCGTGCATCTGGTGCACCGCGCTCTCGAACGCGATCCGGCCAATCGCTACGAGTCCGCCGCGCAGATGCGCGAGGCGCTCGACGAGCATCTGCATCCATCGCCCATTGGCGAAGCAAACGACGCGCGCCAGAGCACGATCGACTTCCTGTTGCGGCGGATGCGGCACAAGAGCGACTTTCCTGCGCTCTCGGAATCGGTGAGTGCGATCAACAGGATCACCGCCGCCGAGAACCAGAGCGTGTCGCAGCTTGCCAACACGATCCTGAAAGACTTCTCGCTGACCAACAAGATCCTGCGCATGGTCAACTCCGCGTACTACCAGCAGGCGGGTGGCGGCAACATCAGCACCGTCTCGCGCGCCGTCGTCGTTCTTGGACTCGATGCCGTACGCAGCATGGCGATCACCGTGCTGCTTCTCGATCACCTGCAGAACAAGGAGAATGCCGACCAGCTCAAGGACGAGTTCCTGCGCGCCAACCTCGCCGGTGTTCTGGCGCGTGACATCGGCAGCAAGGTTGCCGGCCGCTCCGAGAGCGAGGAGGCTTTCATCTGCGCGATGTTCCACAATCTCGGGCGCCTGCTGAGCCAGTATTACTTTCCGGAAGAGAGCGCCGAGATCCGGCGTGTCCTGCTGCAGCGGAACTGCGCCGAAGACGCTGCGGCGCAGCAGGTGCTCGGCATCTCCTTCGCCGATCTCGGAATGGCCATCGCCCAGACCTGGGGTTTCCCGCGCCAGATCGTCAACAGCATGCGGCGCCTCCCGGCAGGCACGGTCCGTCGTCCTCTCGGCACCGAAGACCGCTTCCGTGTCCTGGCAGCGCTGTCGAACGAGTTGTGCGGGGTGATTGCAGAGAACACCAGCGAGCAGCAGCCGAAGGAACTGCGGCGCATCGCCGGCCGCTTCGCCGAAGCCATGGCGGTCGACGAGCAGGACCTGCGGCAGGCCGTCGACCGGTCGCTCGAACAGGTGGCGGAGTTCGCGCGCAGCATTCGCCTGAACCTGCAACAGACGCGCGTCGGTCGCCAACTCAAGGCCTGGGGCGCGTCGCAGGCCAGCCTGGTCGCTCCGCCGCCGGCTGACGACGGACTGGGCGACAGCGCCCTGCCCGAGCTTGCCGCCGTGCCGCCAGTGGCCGACCGGGCTCTCGATGCGGCGGAGGCGGTGGTTGCCGGCATCGCCGGCAGCAACGACGGCGGTGCGAGGACAGCGACCCTGCTTGCCGGCATCCAGGACGTGAGCAACGCGTTGGTCAGCGATTTCCGGCTCAACGACGTCCTGCGCATCACCCTCGAGACGATGTACCGCGCCATGGGTTTCCGGCGGGTGATCCTTTGCGTGCGGGACCAGCGCAGCAATTCGATGCTCGGTCGCTTTGGTTTCGGTCCCGATGCGCTGGAGGTGGCAAAGCGCTTTCGCTTCTCCCTCGTCTTCTCGCCCGACATCTTCCATGCCGCGCTGGTCAATGGCGTCGACATCCTGATCAGCGACACCAACCACCCGAAGATCGCGGCGCGCATCCCGGACTGGTTTCGCAAGGCGGTGGCGGCCGAGACCTTCGTCGTCCTGCCTCTGTGCATCAAGCGCAGCCCGGTGGCGATGATCTACGCCGATCGGGCGCTGGCGGGGGAGATTCTCATTTCCGGACAGGAACTCTCGCTGCTGCGAACCCTGCGCAATCAGGCGGTGCTGGCGATCAAGCAGTCGGGCTGAACGATCTCCGGCGTCCGTTTGCCTGCTACCAGAGTTTCCACCACGGCTCCTTGCGCTCGAGGCCGCGCACGTAGTAGACGCTGTTCGGGAAGTTGCGGCGCATGATGCGCTCGGCGTCGTCACGCAGATCGGTCAGGCCAAGGGCATCGTAGGCCTTGACCATGATGAACAGCGCCTCTTCGGTGGCGGGTGCGTTGGGGTAGTTGAGTACCGCATACTGGGCGCGGTTGGCGGCGGCGAGATAGGCGGCGCGCTTCATGTAGTAGCGCGCGACATGCAGCTCGAGCGAGGCAAGGGCATTGACCAGGTACTTCATGCGCAGGATCGCGTCGGGCGTGTACTTGCTGTCCGGGAAGCGGGTCACCAACTCGCGGAACGCGTCGAAGGACTCGCGTGCGCCCTTCGGGTCGCGTTCGGTCATGTCCTGGTTGCTGACGATGCCGAGGATGCCGAGGTCTTCGTTGAAGTTGATCAGACCCTTCAGGTAGTAGACGTAGTCGACGTTCGGATGGTTTGGATGCAGCTTGATGAAACGGTCACAGGCGGCGATCGCCGATGCCGGTTCCTGGTCCTTCCAGTAGGCATAGGCGATGTCGATCTGCGCCTGCTGTGCGTAGCGGCCATAGGGATAGCGTGATTCAAGTTTCTCGAAGTACTTGACCGCCCGTGCATAGGCGCCCTCGTTGAGTGCCTCCTTGGCTTCGGCGTAGAGCTTGTTGGCTGACCAGCCGATCGTTTCGTCCTTGCTTTCCGGAAAGAGTCCGCAGCCGGCAAGCAACGAAGCGAGAAAGAGGGATGCGATAATCGCTAAACTACGCATGATGAAGAACCCAGAGAAGAAGAAGGCCGCTGCCGGAGCGCCGGAGCCGCGCGAGGGGCCGGGCGATTATAGCGCAAACCCCCGGACAGCCCTGAACGTCCCGGCCGAGTTCGGCGGCCAGCGGCTCGATCAGATTCTGGCGCGGCTGCTGGCGCAGCATTCGCGCAGTCGCTTGCAGGGGTGGATACGCGCCGGGAGGGTGGCGATCGGTGGCACGACCGTTCTCGAACCACGGCAGCGGCTCTGGGCTGGCGAAACGATCGAACTGGCAGAGGCAGCGGACGAACGCGCCGAATCGTCCACGCCCGAGGACATCCCCCTGCAGGTGGTCCACGAGGACGAGAGCCTGTTGGTGATCGACAAGCAGGCAGGCCTGGTGGTGCATCCGGGTAGCGGCAACTGGAGCGGAACCCTGCTCAATGCGCTGCTGCATCGCTGGCCAGAACTCGGCCGTCTGCCGCGGGCGGGCATCGTCCATCGCCTCGACAAGGACACCAGCGGCTTGATGGTCGTCGCCAGGACGCTCGAAGCGCAGACCGATCTCGTTCGGCAGTTGCAGGCGCGCAGCGTGCGGCGGCACTATCAGGCGCTGGCACGCGGGCGCGTCGAGTCGTCCGGTACGGTTGATGCACCCATCGGTCGTCATCCCACGCAGCGCACACGGATGGCGGTCGTCAGCACGGGCAAGGCGGCGCGTACGCACTACCGGGTGCTCGAGCGCTTCGTCGACTGCTCGCTGATCGAATGTGCGCTGGAGAGCGGACGCACGCATCAGATCCGCGTGCACATGACGGCCGCCGGGCATCCGCTGGTCGGTGACCCGACCTATGGCAGCGGTGTCAGCCGGCTGCCCAAAGGCCCGCCATTTTCCCGGCAGGCGCTGCATGCCTGTCGTCTGGCGCTGCGGCATCCGTTGAGCGGCGGAGCGATGCACTGGCGATCGGACCTGCCGGCGGACATGGCGGAGTTGCTCGAGGATCTGCGGCGGCAGGCGGCGCTGGCCGCTGATGAGGCTGACGTCGGCGAACCGCATGTCGATGACGGCGATGAAGAGACCTGGCAGGAAGCCGCCGCCGCGATCCTTGCGGACGATGACGACGAGGTCGAGGATGAGGATCTGCTCGCGCCATAGGGTTGCCATTGCCGGCGACCGCTTGCCGCTGCCCGCTGCCGGTGGCGGCCGGCGATGAGCCGCGCCGGCTGGATCCTTCCCGACTGGCCGTCGCCGGCGCCGGTACGCAGCCTGCTGACGACGCGCCACGACGGTGTCAGCCTGCCGCCCTACGGCAGCCTCAATCTCGCCGATCACGTCGGCGACGATCCACTGGCGGTGGTCGCCAATCGGCGGCGGCTCGCGCAGCGGCTGCCGGCCCCGCCTTGCTGGTTGCAGCAGGTGCACGGAACGACGGTGGTCGACGCCGCGCTGGCGATTGGCGCCGCCGCGCCCGCAGTCGCCGATGCGTCGTTTGCCCGCGAGCCCGGCGTCGTCTGCGTCGTGTTGACCGCCGACTGCCTGCCGGTCCTGCTCTGTGATCGTGCCGGCAGCGTCGTCGCTGCCGCGCATGCGGGCTGGCGGGGTCTGCAGGCCGGCATCCTGGAGCGGACGGTGGCGGCGATGGGGGTTCCCGCCACCAGTCTCATGGCCTACCTCGGGCCGGCGATCGGTGCGCAGGCTTTCGAGGTCGGCGACGAGGTGCGGCAGGCCTTCATCGCCACCGATGCGGACGCGGTGCGTGCCTTCAGTAGGCTGGCGAACGGTGACGGTACGGCAGCCGACGGTGCGCCAGGCGCGTGTCGCCCGCGGCAGTCGGGCAGCGGGCGTAGCGGCGGCTGGCTGGCCGATCTCTACCTGCTGGCGCAGCAGCGGTTGTCGCGGCTCGGCGTCGGATCGGTTCACGGCGGCGAGCACTGCACACTGCGGCAGCAGGACCTCTTCTTCTCCTATCGGCGTGACGGCGTGACCGGCCGCATGGCGTCGCTGATCTGGCTTGCCTGCGAGCGCCCGTCGGTCGCGTCGCCGGAGGGCAGCGGTGTTTGATTCCTCATCGCAGCGATTCCCTGGCAACCTCCCGGGGCACCAACTGCCGACGGCGACCGGCGGGCGAAGGCACGGCTCCATGCATCGGCCTGGGGGGCGCAGGGGCGGTCAGGGTGACGGGTCCGGCTGATCGCCAGCCGTCGCCTGCGCCGCCTTGCGGGCTGCCCGGCGCCGGCGCCCCGGCCCGCCGAAAAGCCAGAGCAGGAGGGCGAGCGGCAGGATGCCGTAGAACAGCAGTGTGAGGATGCCGGCGACGACATTGCTTTCGGTCAGGGCCATCAGCACGGTCACGTAAAGCCAGGCGAGGGCGACGATGTGCATGCCGGGATTATAGGCGCCGAACCTTCGCTCGACATGCGGCCGCGACGTGACCGCGCAGCGCGGCGACGCAGAGGCGAAAACTTTGCCTGCCGGCGTTGACAGCACCGATGCTGCAATGCAGAATCGCCGACGGCCTTACTTGGTCAAGATAAGAGCGTTCAACCTTCAACAGGAAAGGAAACATCGATGACGCAACGTGTTGCATTGGTTACGGGTGCCATGGGGGGGATCGGTACCGCCATCTGTCAGGAACTGGCGAAGGCCGGCCACAAGGTGGTTGCCGCCTATCATCCGGAGTTCGACAAGCCGGAAGAGTGGACCAAGGCGATGGCCGAAGCCGGTTTCAGCGATTTCATCTGTGTCGCCGGTGATGTTTCCGATTACGATTCCTGCGTCGCGCTCGTCGCCGAGGCTGAAGCCAAGGCCGGGCCGATCGACATCCTGGTCAACAACGCCGGCATCACGCGTGACAAGATGTTCGCCCGCATGGAGCCTGCGCAGTGGAATGCGGTGATTTCGACCAACCTTGGCAGCCTGTTCAACATGACCAAGCAGGTCTCGGGCAAGATGGCGGAGCGGGGCTGGGGCCGCATCATCAACATCTCCTCGGTGAACGGTCTGCGCGGCCAGGCTGGCCAGACCAACTACTCGGCGGCCAAGGCCGGCGTCATTGGTTTCACCAAGGCGCTGGCCGCCGAGGTGGCGGCGAAGGGCGTGACTGTGAACGCGATCACTCCGGGCTACGTCGCGACGCAGATGGTCATGGCGATCAAGCCGGAGATCCTGCAGGGCATCATCGACACGGTGCCGATGAAGCGCCTGGCGAAGCCGGAGGAGATCGGTGGCGCCTGTGTCTACCTCGCGTCCGACATCGCCGGCTTCATGACCGGTTCGACGATGAACATCTGCGGCGGTCTCTACTACCAGTAAGAGAAACTTTTTTCTGCCGTTCGGTCCAGACAGGCTCCAGAAGGGGCCTGTTTTTTTTTGCTGGCGTATAATGGTGCTGCACCGCACCAAACAGCCGTGATGCTCGCTCGTTGGCCCGGATGGCAGGAGATCGCGAGCCTGGCTCGTCGATCACCGAGCGTGTCCGAGGCGGATGACAGCACAGGTCCGGCCTGTTTGGGCGACCATCACGGCCTGGGCGCCGGCGAGCGTCCGCCGAGTCATCTCGAGAAGGAGGAAGGGTCGCCATGCCCGAGCAGCCGCGACTGATCAAGAAATACCCGAACCGTCGTCTCTACGACACCCGGACGAGCGCCTACATCACCCTCAGTGATGTCAAGGACCTTGTCCTCGCGCGCGAGAGCTTCAATGTCCTGGATGCCAAGACCAGCGAGGACATCACGCGCAGCATCCTGCTGCAGATCATTCTCGAGGAGGAGGCTGCCGGCATCCCGCTTTTCACCACCGACCTGCTGGCGCAGATGATCCGTTTCTATGGGCACGCGATGCAGGGCGTCCTCGGCAAGTACCTGGAAACGAACATCAAGTCCTTCGTCGACTTCCAGAAGAAGCTGCAGGAGCAGTCGCAGCAGCTCTACGGCGAAAGCAACAGCCAGGTGCACGCCGACATGTGGTCGCAGTTCATGAACTTCCAGGGTCCGGCGATGCAGACCATGATGGCGACCTATATGGAGCAGAGCCGCAAGATGCTGCACCAGATGCAGGATCAGCTGAAGACGCAGACGCGCACCCTGTTCACCGGGCTGCCGCTGCCCGGTTTCCAGCCTGAGGCAGAAAGCCGCCGCGAAAGCGATGTAGACACCTAGGCGCGGACTTCACGGTCGCTCGCTCGGGGCGCGCGTCACGCCTGCCCGCGGCAGGCGACCGGCTGCCGCGGGCACTACAGGCGGCCAGCCGGTTGTCGGAACCGCCCGCTTCGCTGAGAGGAGGTCCTACTGCCGCAGCAGGGCGACGTAGGTGGCGGCGATGATCGCCGTCGTGATGACGCCGCTGATGTTGGCGCCGAGCGCCTGCGGCATGACGATCGCGCGGGCGTTGGCCGCACTGGCCACCTTCTGCACGATCTTCGCCGTCGTCGGTACGCAACTGACGCCGGCGATGCCGATGATCGGGTTGAACTTGCCGCCCGACCAGTAGTAGAGGATGTAGCCGCCGAGCAGGCCGCCGAGGGCCGAGATCGTCAGCGCCAGCATGCCGAGCAGCAGCAGCTTGAGGACGGTCGGCTCGAGCAGCGTGTTCGCCTCGCAGAGGACGCCGAGCGTCAGGCCGAGGAAGAAGGTCGCGGCATAGAGGAACACCTCGCTCAGCAGCTTGGTAAACGCGTCGATGCCGCTCTCGCGTACCGCGACGCCGAGGAAGAGCGAGAAGAACAGCGGCGCCGCCACCGGAAACAGCAGGCAGAGCAGCGTGCAGGCGACGACGGCAAAGGTCAGCTTCTGCGCGCGGCTGATCTTTGGTCCGCGATCCTCGACCATGTTGATGCCGCGGATGTGCTCGGGCACCAGCCACTTGATCAGGTACGGATAGGCACCATAGGTGAGCCCGAGGTAGAGGTAGCCGACGACGGTGATCGGGACGAACAGATCCTTGGCCAGCACGAGCGAGGTGAACAGCACCATCGGCCCGTCGGCACCGCCGATCGTCGCCACCGCTGCCGCCTGGCCCTCATTCAGGCCGAGGCCGACGGCAATCGGGAAGACAGCGATCGTCCCCAGTTCGGCGAAGAGGGCGATGATCATGCTCTGGAACGGCCGCGCCATGACGTAGCCGACGTCGAGCAGGACGCCGATTCCCATGAACACCAGACACGCGATCAGGCCGTTGCTGAAGGTCAGCGTGTAGATCGGCTGCAGCCAGTCGATCTGCATGATGTTCATCAGGTCGATCGGGTCCGACATCAGCGGATCGACGAACAGCGTGCCCATGCGCTTGGCGTCGAGGAACATGACACCAGCGTTGACCGACGACATGCCGAGTCCCATCGGGATCATCAGCAGCGGTTCGAGGACATTCTTCGAGCCCAGGTAGATGAGCAGGAAACCGAGCAGCATCAGGAAGATGCGCCCGAACATGATCTTCGGTTCGGAGGCCGCCAGCGTGGCGATCCCCTGGAACAGATCGAGAAAGTTGATGCCTTCCATACGCGTCAGTCCTCACGCCGGGCGCCGATGTCACAGCCGGCCGGCGCAGCGAATTGCAGGCGGCAGGAAAGCGCTTCCTGCCTGTTGCGCAGCCGGTTCAGCCGATCGTCAGCAGCGGCTGCCCCCCCTCGACCGCGTCGCCGGGCGCGACGAGGACGCGCGTCACCTGGCCGCCGCGGCTGGCGATGACCGGCGTCTTCATCTTCATCGCTTCGAGCACCAACAACTGATCCCCGCTGGCCACCGTCTGGCCGACCTTGACGTTGACCTCGACGACGACGCCGCCCATGCCGGCGACCTCGTCGCCGGCACCGGCTGCTGCTGCCGCCGGCGCTGCCGCCGCAGCCGGCGCCGCGATGCTGGCGCTACCCGCCGCTGCCACCGGCGCCGCGGCAGCCGGCGCCGCGGCAGCCGATGCCGCCGACGATCCGGCCGTGAGTTCGAGTACGGTCACGTCGTACTCGCGTCCGTTGACCGTGACCTTGAATTTCCTGGGCATGTTCTTGCTCCTGTTATCTGCCGCCGCGGCCCGCAGGCCCCGGCAGGTGTGAATGATGTTGGGCGGCGCGTCCTTCGCTCGACCAGCCATGGCTCGCGGGGGCGATGTGCAGGATGCGGTGCGGGCCCATGGCAGCAAAGATCGCTGCCGAGAGGGCGGCGACATCCTCGTCGGGGACGCCGGGGCCGATCGGGCAGACCGTACCGACAGGCATCTCGACCGGTCTCGATTTCTCGGCGCGCGCCGTCAGCACCACCATCAGCTTGATGATCACGGCGACGATCATCGAGATGACGATGGCGATGCCGTAGACCTGCAGGGACTTGAGGATTGCGGCAGTCAGCATGATGCGGGTTCCTTTGCTCGCCGGTTACATGGGAATGTTGCCGTGCTTCTTGGCCGGCCGCATCTCGCGCTTGTCCAGCGTCTTGCGCAGCGCGAGGGCAACCATCCAGCGCGTGTCCTGCGGCTCGATGACGTCGGTGATGTAGAAGTTGCTCGCCGAGACGTAGGGTGAGGCGAACTCGTCGCGGTACTCCTGCGCCAGTTCGGCGGCCCTCGCCTGGCGGTCTTCGGCCTGCTCGAGCTCCTTGCGATAGAGGATCTTGACCGCCGCTTCGGCGCCCATGACGGCGATCTCGGCCGTCGGCCAGGCATAGACCATGTCGGCGCCCATCTCCTGGGCGCACATCGCCAGGTACGAGCCGCCGTAGGCCTTGCGCAGGATGACGGTGATCTTCGGCGAGGTGCAGGAGCCGTAGGCCGAGAGCATCTTGGCGCCGTGGCGGATGATGCCGCCGCGTTCCTGCTCGACTCCGGGCAGGAAGCCCGGTACGTCGACGAGGGTGACCACCGGCACGTTGAAGATGTTGCAGGTGCGGACGAAGCGCGCCACCTTGTCGGCGGCGTTGAGATCGAGGGCGCCGGCCATCACCATCGGCTGGTTGGCGACGAGGCCGATGACGACGCCGCTGATGCGTGCGAAGCCGACGATCACGTTGCGCGCGAAGCCCGCGTGTACCTCCAGGAGCTCGCCGCCATCCACCAGGCGGCGAATGATCGAATACATGTCGAGCGGCTCGGAGGGGCTGTCCGGGATGCAGTCGTTGATGCCGGGATCCTCGAGTTCCTCGATCGGCATCGAGAGGTTGTGCGGCGGATCCTCGGTGTTGTTCGCTGGCAGGTAGGAGAGGATCTGCTTCACCAGCGTGATCGCGTGCCGGTCGTCCTCGGCGACGAAGTGCGCGTTGCCGCTCACCGTCGAATGCATCTCGGCGCCACCGACCTCGGCCATCGTCGTCGCGCGGCCGGTCACCGCCTTGATGACTTCCGGACCGGTGAGGAACATGTGCGCGTTGTGCCGCGTCATGATGACGAAGTCCATCAGCGCCGGCGAGTACGCCGCGCCGCCGGCGCATGGGCCGCAGATCACCGCGATCTGCGGCACGACGCCGGAGAGCAGGACATTGGTGTAGAAGACGTCGCCGTAGCCCGAGAGGGCATCGACGCCTTCCTGGATGCGGGCGCCACCGGAGTCCTTGAAGGCGACCAGCGGCACCCCGGTCTTCAGCGCGTGGCGCATGATGCGCGTGATCTTGCGTGCCTGCATCTTGCCCAGCGTGCCGGCGACGACATTGAAGTCCTGGCTGAACGCCGCGATCTGCAACGTTCCGAAGTAGCCGTTGCCGGCGATGACGCCATCGGCCGGCAGCGTGCGCCCGGCAAGGCCGAAGGAGGTCGCGGCGTGTGATGCATAGAGCCCGAGTTCCTGGAAGGTGCCCTCGTCGAAGAGGGTCAGAAGCCGTTCGCGGGCTGACAGCAGTCCTTTCGCGTGCAGGGCTTCCAGCTTCTCGGGGCTGACATGGTCAATGAGCTTGTCGCGCCTGGCGCGCAGCTTGTCTATCAACTCCGGTTTTATGGTCATGTGGATTCCTATCGGTATCTGAGCCTGAACTGATTCTCATTTTTCAGCAGTGACCTGCTGGCGAGCTGCCGGCAGCGTAGTATCCATACTTTGCCTTGTGTTGGCTAGTGGTTCGAAAAAAATTCTTTCCTGTTGCGCGATCGGGCGCGTCCCGGCGAACGGATTGCCGCGGCACACGGGCCGTCCTGGCGTAGAATGGGAGGCTGATGCGGGGAGCCGATGGCGGCGGGTATGCCGGTCGATGGGCCGACGACAGAAACGGGAACGTACCGCAAGAGAAACGGAAAAGCCCCGCGACAGAAACGGAAAAGCCCCGAAGAAAGTGGGCTTTCACGGGGCTTTCGAATCGCCGGGCTTGCGTTGTTGCGGCTGGTGCCCAAGAGAGGAATCGAACCTCCACGGTGTTGCCACCACTAGGACCTGAACCTAGCGCGTCTACCAATTTCGCCACCTGGGCATTTCCAGCGAAGGCCGAATTCTATAGGAACATCAGCAGATGTCAATGACCAGCCTGTCGGCGATACGCCGCCGCGATCCGCAGCTCGAGCGTGAGCAGAAGCGCTACGAGCAACCACTGCCGTCGCGTGAGTACATTCTGCAGGTGCTGGCCGAACAGGGCAGGCCGGTCGCCTGCGAGGCGCTGCAGGAACTGCTCGACATCCGGGACGAAGAGTCCGCAGCCTTCCAGCGTCGCCTGCGGGCGATGGAGCGGGAAGGACAGCTGCTGCGCAACCGCCGGGAATGCTACCTGCTGCCGCAGCGCGCCAGTCTGATTGCCGGCCGGGTCGAGGGGCATCCCGACGGTTACGGCTTCCTCGTTCCCGATGATGGCAGCGAGCATCTGTCGCTCGAAGCGCGGCAGATGTCGAAGGTGCTGCATCGCGACCGGGCGCTGGCGCGTGTCGTCGGCCTCGACCGCCGCGGGCGCCGCGAGGCGGTCATCGTCGAGGTGCTCGAGCGCGCCAACAGCCGCGTCGTCGGTCGCGTCCTCGTCGAGCATGGCATCACGCTGGTGGTGCCCGAGGACCGGCGGATCAACCAGGACATCCTGGTTGCGCCGGAAGATGTGCACGACGTGCGTGCCGGAGCCGTGGTGACGGTCGAGATCATCGAGCAGCCCGATCGCCATACCAAGCCGCTGGGGCGGATCGTCGAAGTGCTCGGCAACTACGCCGATCCGGGGATGGAGATCGAGATCGCGCTGCGCAAGCACGCGCTGCCTTTCGAGTTCTCGCCGGCGGTGCTGGCCGAGGCGGCCAGCCTGCCCGAAATGGTGGCGCCGCATTCCTGGCAGGGGCGCGTCGACCTGCGCGCGGTACCGCTGGTGACGATCGACGGCGAGACGGCGAAGGATTTCGATGACGCCGTGTTCGCCGAGCGGCAGGAGCATGGCTGGCGACTGGTGGTGGCGATCGCCGACGTCAGCCACTACGTGCAGCCTGCGTCGGCGCTCGATCGCGACGCCCGCGAGCGCGGCAACTCGGTTTACTTCCCGCGGCGGGTGATTCCGATGTTGCCGGAGAAGCTGTCGAACGGCCTGTGCTCGCTGAATCCCGAGGTCGACCGCCTGGCGATGGTGTGTGACATGACGATCGATGACGCCGGCGGGATCAGCGGCTACCGTTTCGTCGAAGCCGTCTTCCGTTCGCACGCGCGACTCACCTACGACCAAGTGTGGAGCTGGCTGTCGCGGGCGAGCGAACCCGCGGATGAACGGCATCGCTGCCTGCTGCCCCATCTGCAGGCGCTCTACGGGCTCTATCGGGTGCTCGTCGAGGCGCGCGGCAAACGTGGTGCGATCGATTTCGAGACCATCGAGACGATGATGCTGTTCAACGACCAGGGCAAGATCGAGAGCATCGTCCCGGTCTTCCGCAACGATGCGCATCGGCTGATCGAGGAGTGCATGCTCGCCGCCAACGTCTGCGCCTCGAACTTCCTGCAGGTGCGCAAGCAGGCCTGCCTGTACCGGATTCACGAAGGCCCGACCGCCGAGAAGCTGGACGCCCTGCGCCGCTTCCTCGCCGAGTTCGGCCTTGCGCTCGGCGGCGGCGACGAACCGTCGGCACGCGATTACGCCGACCTGCTGGCGGGCATCCAGGGCCGGCCCGACGTGCAGCTGCTGCAGACGGTGATGCTGCGCTCGCTGCGCCAGGCAGTCTACAGCCCGGACAACGTCGGCCATTTCGGCCTCGCCTACGAGCACTACACCCATTTCACCTCGCCGATCCGTCGCTACCCCGATCTGTTGGTGCATCGCTCGATCAAGGCGGCGCTCGCCGGCGGAACATACACGCCGGGGAAATGGCAGGAGATCGGCGTGCACTGCTCGCTGACCGAGCGCCGGGCCGACGAGGCGACCCGCGACGTCGGCAACTGGCTGAAGTGTTACTACATGCGGGAGCGGATCGGCGAGACCTTCGCCGGAACGATCGCCGCCGTCGTTCCCTTTGGCATCTTCGTCGCCCTCGACGAGGTCTACGTCGAGGGCCTGGTGCATGTTTCGGAACTGGGTGACGAGTACTTCCAGTTCGATGCGACGCGTCACCAGATGCTGGGCGAACGCAGTGGCAGGCGCCATCGCCTGGGCGACCGCCTGGTCGTGCGGCTGGTGCGTGCCGATCTCGAAACCGGGCGCATCGACTTCGTCCTCGCCGACCCATCGCCGGCCGCTGCGCCGGCTGCCGCCGCGAAACGCGAAGGCCGCCCGGGCGGCACGGCCTGAAGATGGGCGACGCGCTCAGCCGCCGCAGCTTCCTGCGCGGCCGTTTCGCCGCCCGCGTGCGGCCGCTGCGTCCGCCGTGGGCGCTTGTCGAGGCGGACTTCGCGCAGCTGTGCAGCCGTTGCGGCGACTGTGCCGCCGCCTGTCCGACGCGCGTCATCGTTGCCGGCGACGCCGGTTACCCGACACTCGACTTCGCGCGCGGCGAGTGCGGCTTCTGCGGCGCCTGCGTGGCCGCCTGCCGGAGCGGCGCATTGCGGCGGCAGGACGGCCAGTCGCCGTGGTCGCTGCGGGCGGCGATCGGCGATGCGTGCCTCGCGCGACAGCGGGTCGAATGCCGCATCTGCGGCGATCTCTGCCAGGCGGCGGCGATCCGCTTCCTGCCGCACAGGGGCGGCGCTGCGCAGCCGCTGCTCGACGCCGCGCGCTGCACCGGCTGCGGCGCCTGCGTCGCCCCCTGTCCGGCGCGGGCGATCGCCGTTGCCGAGGGTGGCGATGTCGGCTGAGCCGCTGCGATGAGCACGCACCGGCACGACGAGGCCGCGGCGACCGGGCCGGTCGACGGGGTGGCAGCCGACACGGCGGCGCGCCTGCTGCGCGTCGTCAGCCTGCTGGTCGAAGAGACGCGCCCCGGCCGCGCCGGCCGCGTCGGCCTGCACAGCCACCTCGAACGCGATCTCGGGCTCGACAGCCTGGCGCGCGTCGAACTCCTCCTGCGCGTCGGCAGCGAATTCGGCCGCTCGCTGCCCGAGACCGCCCTCAGCGAAGCCGAAACGACCGCCGATCTGCTGCGCTTGCTGGACCGCGCCGGCGCCGCGACGCTGCCGGCGGCCGGCGTGGACCGGGTTGCCGCCGGCGGACCGATCAGTCTTCCCGAGCGGGCCGCGACGCTGGTCGAGGTCCTCGAGTGGCACGCCGAGCGGCAGCCCGGGCGGTGCCACGTGCTGCTGTACGGCGACATCGATGCCGCCACCGGCGAGCCACACTGCCAGCCGCTCTCCTATGGCGAACTGCTCGCCGAGGCGCGCCGCGTCGCCACCGCGCTGGTGTCTCGCGGTCTGCAGCCGCGCCAGGCGGTGGCGCTGATGCTGCCGACCGGCCGCGACTACCTGTCCTGCTTCTTCGGCGTCATGCTCGCCGGCGGCATCCCGGTGCCGATCTACCCGCCGGCGCGCCTGGCGCAGATCGAGGACCACCTGCAGCGGCATGCGCGCATCCTGGCGAATGCCGAAGCCGTGTTCATCATCACCGTGCCGCAGGCGAAGGGCGTCGCCGCCCTGCTGCGCGCCCAGGCACCGACGCTGAGCGAAGTGCTGACGCCCGACGAACTGTCGGCGGTGGCGATGCCGCTGCTCCATCGGCCGGCGGCGAGCGACACCGCCTTCCTGCAGTACACCTCGGGCAGTACCGGCGACCCGAAGGGTGTCGTTCTCAGCCACGCCAACCTGCTCGCCAACCTGCGGGCGATGGGCGAGGCCGTCGCCGTGACCAGTGACGACGTCTTCGTCTCGTGGCTGCCGCTCTATCACGATATGGGCCTCATCGGCGCCTGGTTCGGCTCGCTCTACTTCGGCATGCTGCTCGCCCTGATGTCGCCGCTCGCCTTCCTCTCGCGACCGGTGCGCTGGCTGCAGATGATCTCGCAGCATCGCGGCACGCTGTCGCCGGCGCCCAACTTCGCCTACGACCTGTGTGCGCGCAAGCTCGCCGACGCCGACCTCGCCGGACTCGATCTCGGCTCGTGGCGGCTGGCGCTGAACGGCGCCGAGCCGGTGAGCCCGGCGACGCTGCAGGCCTTTGCCGATCGTTTCGCCCCCTGCGGACTGCGGCGAACGGCGATCACGCCGGTCTATGGCCTCGCCGAGTGTTCGGTCGGTCTCGCCTTCCCGCCGCTCGGGCGCGGGCCGCGCATCGACCTCATCGAGCGCGCCGCGCTCTTGCAGCGCAAGCTCGCCGTGCCGGCGGCTGCCGATGCCAGCGACGTCCTGCGCGTGCCCGCCTGCGGTCGCCCTTTGCCGCGGCACGAGATTCGCATCGTCGGCGACGACGGCGGCGAACTGCCCGACCGGCAGGTCGGTGGGCTGCAGTTCCGCGGCCCGTCGGCGACCGCCGGCTACCACCGCAATCCGGCAGCGACGCAGGCGCTCTTCCGTGACGGCTGGCTCGACTCCGGCGACTTCGCGTACACCGTCGAGGGCGAGATCTACCTCACCGGGCGGGTCAAGGACCTGATCATCCGTGGCGGTCGCAACCTCTATCCCTACGAACTCGAGCAGGCGGTCGGCAACCTGCCCGGAGTGCGCCGCGGCTGCGTCGCGGTGTTCGCCAGCAACGACCCCGTCAACGCCAGCGAACGCCTGGTCGTCGTCGCCGAGACGCGCGAGGAGGATCCGCAGCGACGCGAGGAACTGCGGCAGATGATCAACGAGGCGGCGGTGACCGCGATCGGCCTGCCGGCCGACGAAGTCGTGCTGGCGCCGCCGAACTCGGTGCTCAAGACGTCGAGTGGCAAGATCCGCCGCAACGCCTCGCGCGAAGCCTTCGAACGTGGCCTGCTCGGCGTCGCCGGCGCCAGTTCCCGGCGGCAGCTCCTGCGCCTGGCCCTCGCCGCCGGGCAGGCACGCGCGGCCGACGGCGGGCGGCGATTCGCCAGGCGAGCCTACGGTGCCTGGTGCTGGACGGTCTTCCTGCTGCTCGGGCTGCCGGTGATGGCAATGGTGATCGCACTGCGCTCGCCGTCAGCCGGCCGGCGCATCGTCCATCATGCCGCGCGCATCTTCCTGCGCCTCGCCGGCATGCCGGTGTCGGCGGTCGCCGCCGATTCGCTGCCGGCCGGGCCGCACCTGCTGCTGGTCAACCACTGCAGCTATCTCGACTCGCTCGTCCTCTTTGCCGCGCTGCCGCCGGCCGCCGCCTACGGCTTCGTCGCCAAGCGCGAGTTCGTCGGCCAGCCACTGGTCCACGCCTTCCTGCGCGCGCTTGGAACGCTCTTCGTCGAGCGCTTCGATGCGGTGCGGAGCGTCGAGGATGTCGACGGGATCATCGCCGCGCTGGCGCGCGGCCAGAAGGTGCTCGTCTTTCCCGAAGGCACCTTCTCGCGCGAGTCCGGACTCAAGCCCTTTCGCATGGGTGCCTTCATCGCCGCCGTGCGCGCCGGCGTACCGGCGCTGGTCGGTGGCCTGCGCGGGACGCGCAGCAGCCTGCGCGACCGCACGTGGATGCCGAGGCGTGGCCCGATCGCCTTCGAGCTCGGGCCGCTTCTGCTGCCGCAAGGTGACGACTGGGCGGCGGCGGTGCGGCTGCGCGACGCCTGCCGCCGGGCCATGCTGCCGCTTTGCGGCGAGCACGACCTCGAAGCCTGACACGCGGCCAATCGCCCCCTGGGCGGGGCCGTCACCGGCGGCGACCGCAATTTCGGAAGCGCTGCAAGCCAGCCCCGCCGGTCAGACGACATCAGTTCTTCTTGACCACCTTCTTGACGGCGTCACCCTTGAAGGTGTTGTCGACCAGCGGCGGTGCGTCGACCTGCGGCACGTGGCACTGCACGCAGTTGTAGCGACCACCGGTGGCTTCGGCGTGCTTCCGGCCGTCACGGTCGACGAAGTGGCTGTCGCCGATCTTCGGCGCGTTCTTCTTCCGGTAGGTCGCGGCCGAGTGGCAGTCCATGCACTGGTTGCCCTCGAGGTTGATCTCGTCGAAGTTCTCGACGGCATGCGGAATGACCGGCGGCTGCGTGCTGAAGGTCCGTGCCACCGGTGCTTCGGTGCCGGGCCGCTTGCCGACGTAGGTCTTCACCTCCGGCGCCTGGTCCGGGGCGGCCACATCGGCGCCGCGCATCGAACTCGCGCCGTCGGCAGCAAACGCCAGCGCTGCCAGGGAGCTCGCGGCGATCGCCAGGATGAGTTTCAGTGACTGGTTCATGGTTGGCGTTTCCTCCACTTCAAGGGATGGTTGCAGGCATTGCGACGGATTGGCATGCGCGCTCTGTTGGCGGTGATTCCCCGGCTTTCAGGTTGTGGCGGTCGGCGACGGCGCTGCCGGCTGCGCGCCGTCGTCGGGGTGATTGTTGAAGCGCAGCCCGAAAGCGAAGACGTCCTTCGAGCAGACATCGATGCAGCGCCCGCAATTGGTGCAGTTGGCGGCAAGGATCACCGGTCCGATTCCCTGGCCGGCGCCCTTCAGCGCCGGGCGGATGACCTGCGGTTCCGGGCAGACCTCGAAACAGTCCATGCAGTCATTGCACGCGGCGCGCTTCGCTGCCGTCACGCGCAGTGGACTCCACCGGCCGAGTAGGCTGTAGAAGGCGCCGACCGGGCAGAGGTGGCCGCACCAGCCGCGGCTCATGACGAAGAGGTCGAAGACGAAGACCGCCAGCGTCAGCATCCAGGCGGCACCGAGACCGAAGATCAGGCCGCGCTGCAGCATCGACACCGGATTGACCAGCTCCCAGGCGATGCCGCCGCCAAGCGCCGCGAGCAGCAGCGTCATCGCCAGGATCCAGTAGCGGGTAGCGCGCGCGACGTGCGCGCTGCCGCGGATGCCGAGGCGGTCGCGCAGCCAGCCGGCGAGGTCGGTGACGGGGTTCAGCGGGCAGACCCACGAGCAGTACACGCGGCCACCGACGACAAGGTAGAAGACGAGGACGATCGCCGCGCCGATCAGCCCGAGTCTTTCCGGCCGGTGGCCGGTGAGCAGCGACTGCAGCAGGACGTAGGGGTCGGTCAGCGGCAGCGTGTCGAGGCTCAGGCTGTAGGCGAGATTGCCCTTGACGATCCAGATTCCGGCCAGTGGACCGAGCAGGAAGAGGGCGAGGATCGCGAGCTGGCAGAAACGCCGCGCCAGCAGCCATCGGTGCGCTGCCAGCCATCCCTTTTCGGACACCGCTTCGGCACCGGCGCGACGGCTGTTCATCGCCCGGCCTCCGCCGGCAGCGCCTTGCCACCGGCACCGCCGGCTGCCGCAGTGGCGCCGCCGTTCGCAGCACCGAGGCCTGGCGGCAGGCTGGGAACGCGCTGCGCATCGCCGCTTCCCGGCATCCCCGCGGGCAGTCGTTCGCTGCCCGGATCGAAGTGTCCCTCGAGCCTCATTCCTTCCGGCAGGCGGTCGGGCAGGTCGACGATGCCGCGCTCCTCGACCAGCGAGTGGCCACCTGCCTTCCTTTTCTCCTCCCAGCCGAGGCGGTAGTGTTCGCCGAGCGATCCCTTGATCAGTGGCGCCGGCAGCACCCTGATCGATGCCTCCTCGGTGACGCAGGCGTTCTCGCACTTGCCGCAGCCCGTGCAGTGCTCGGAATGCACCGTCGGGATGAACATCGTGTGCCGCCCGGTGCGCGTGTTCGGCCGCAGCTCGAGCGTGATTGCCTTGTCGATGACCGGGCAGACGCGGTAGCAGACGTCGCAGCGCAGGCCGAGGAAATTGAGGCAGGTCTCCTGGTCGGAGAGGATCGCGAGCCCCATGCGCGACTGGTTGATGTCGGTCAGCGAATGGTCGAGGGCACCGGTCGGACACGCCCTGACGCACGGAATGTCCTCGCACATCTCGCACGGCCCGCTGCGCGCGGTGAAATGGGGCGTACCGGTGGCGACGGGCGACTCCGGTTTCGCCAGCGCGAGAATGCCGTAGGGACAGTCGCGCACGCACATGCCGCAGCGGATGCAGGCACCAAGGAAGTCCTCTTCGTCGCCGGCGCCCGGCGGACGGATCGCCAGCGGCGGTCGCGCCAGGGCGTTTCGCTGATAGCCGGCGAGGCCGAGACCGAGGATGCCGACGCCGCAGAGCAGCCGCGCCGTATCGAAGACGAACTGGCGGCGGGCCGGCGACCGCGTGCCGCTGCTGCCGGATGTGCCTGCCCCGCGCTGGCGGGACTGATCGGAGGTCCTGGACATGGCTATGCGGTACCTGTGCATGACGGCCGCCGCGGGCGCTGCACGGAACCCGGGCAGCCGCTGGGCGGGCACTGCTCCGCCCGCCCCGGCACTCCCTGATCGTTCCGCTCGCGCCGCCGTGGCCTGCAGCCGCTCAGGCCTTGACCACCTTGCACGCACACTTCTTGAAGTCGGTTTCCTTGGAGATCGGGCAGGTGGCATCGAGCGTCAGCTTGTTGACCAGCCGGTGCTCGTCGAAGAACGGCACGAAGACCAGGCCGACCGGCGGCTTGTTGCGCCCGCGTGTCTCGACGCGCACCTGGATCTCGCCGCGCCGCGTGCTCAGCTTGACGATGTCGCCGCGCTGCAGGTTGCGCTTCTTCGCATCATCGGGATGCATGTACAGCCAGGCGTCCGGCATCGCCTTGTACAGCTCGGGGATGCGGCGGGTCATCGAACCGGTGTGCCAGTGTTCGAGGACGCGGCCGGTGCACAGCCAGAGGTCGTAATCCTTGTCGGGCATCTCGGCCGCCGGCTGGTAGGGCAGGGCGAAGATCACCGCCTTGCCGTCGGGATGGCCGTAGAACCTGACGCCTTCACCCTTCTTGACATAGGGATCGTAGCCCTCGCGGAAGCGCCACAGCGTCTCCTTGTTGTCGACCACCGGCCAGCGCAGGCCGCGCGCCTGGTGGTAGACGTCGAAGGCGGCAAGGTCGTGCGCATGACCGCGACCAAAGGCGGCGTACTCCTCGAACAGTCCCTTCTGCACATAGAAGCCGAGCGCCTTCGACTCGTCGTTGTCGAAGCCCTTGTAGGTCTGGCTGAGCGGGAACCTGTCGGCCTGGCCATTGGCGAACAGCACCTGGTACAGCGTCTTGCCCTTGTATTCCGGATTCTTCTCGAGCAGGGCAGCCGGCCACACCTCGTCGGTCGTGAAACGCTTCGCGAACTCGATGTACTGCCAGAGGTCCGAGCGTGCCTGTCCGGGAGCCTTGACCTGCTGCCGCCAGAACTGCGTGCGGCGCTCGGCGTTGCCATAGGCGCCTTCCTTCTCCATCCACATCGCCGACGGCAGGATCAGGTCGGCCGACATCGCCGACACCGTCGGGTAGGCGTCGGAGACGACGATGAAGTTGTCGGGATTGCGCCAGCCGGGGAAGATCTCGTCGTTGACGTTCGGCCCGGCCTGCATGTTGTTGGTCGTCGTCGTCCAGTAGAAGTTGATCTTGCCATCCTTCAGCAGGCGGCTCTGCGCGACGGCGTGGGCGCCGATCCAGTCGGGGAGCGTTCCCGCCGGCAGCTTCCAGACCTTCTCGGATGCTTCACGGTGCTTCGGATTGGTCACCACCATGTCGGCCGGCAGGCGATGTGCGAAGGTGCCGACCTCGCGCGCGGTGCCGCAGGCCGACGGCTGGCCGGTGAGCGAGAACGGGCTGTTGCCGGGTTCGGAAATCTTGCCGACCAGCAGGTGCACGTTGTAGACCATATTGTTGACCCAGGTGCCGCGCGTGTGCTGGTTGAAGCCCATGGTCCAGAACGAGGTGACCTTGACCTTCGGATCGGCGTAGGCCCTGGCCAGCGCCTCCAGCTTGTCCTTCGGCACACCGGAGATCTCGTGCGCCCGGTCGAGCGTGTACTCGGCGACGAAGGCCTTGAACTCGTCGAAGCTCATCGGGCTGGCATTGTTCGGGTTGCCCTTCGGCTTGCCGTCGTCGCCGGGATAGCCGTTGTTCATCGCCACCTTCTCGAGCGGGTGGTTCGGCCGCAGGCCGTAGCCGATGTCGGTGACGCCCTTCTTGAAGTTGACGTTGCGGGCGACGAAGTCCTGGTTGACCGCGTTGGTCTGGATGATGTGGTTGCAGATGTAGTTGAGGATCGCGAGGTCGCTCTGCGGCTTGAAGATCAGCTCGTTGTCGGCGAGTTCGGTCGAGCGATGGCCGAAGGTCGAGAGAACGTGGATCTTGACATCCTTGCCGGTCAGCCGCCGGTCGGTGACGCGCGACCAGAGGATCGGGTGCATCTCGGCCATGTTCGAACCCCAGAGGACGAACGCGTCGGCATGCTCGATGTCGTCGTAGCAGCCCATCGGTTCGTCGATGCCGAAGGTGCGCATGAAGCCGGCGACCGCCGAAGCCATGCAGTGGCGCGCGTTGGGATCGATGTTGTTGCTCAGCAGGCCGGCCTTCATCAGCTTGGCGGCCGCGTAGCCCTCCCAGATCGTCCATTGGCCGGAGCCGAACATGGCGATGTTGCGCGGGCCGCCCTTCTTCATTGCCGCCTTGCACTTCTCGGCCATGATGTCGAAGGCCTGCTCCCAGGAGATCGGCGTGAACTCGCCGTTCTTGTCGAACCTGCCGTCCTTCATGCGCAGCAGCGGTGTCGTCAGGCGGTCCCTGCCATACTGGACCTTCGACAGGAAGTAACCCTTGATGCAGTTCAGCCCCTTGTTGACCGGCGCATCCGGGTCGCCCTGCGTGGCGACGATGCGGCCGTCCCGGGTGCCGACGAGAACGCCGCAGCCGGTGCCGCAGTAGCGGCAGGCGCCCTTGTCCCAGCGCACGCCGTCATCCTTCTTCGCCGCGGCCGCCTGTGCCAGGCCGGGAACACTGATGCCGGCGACGCTGGCGGCGGCGGCAACCGCCTGGCTCTTGATGAAGTCACGACGGGTCAGGGTCAGTTTCATTTCAGGCTTCCTTATCGGTGTCGGGTTCGAACTGGTGATAGACCATGGACGCCGAGAGCACTCCCGGCTGCTGGTTGATCTGGGTGAAGAGTTCGCTGCTGCCCTGCAGCGAATCGCTTTCGATGGTGACGATGAGGCGACCCTCGTCGGTCACGGCGTGCACCTCGACGCCGGCGAGTGCCGACAGTGCCGCCTGCACCTCGGGCAGCGCGTGCGGGAGAGCGTGCACCAGCACGCTGGAGATGTTCATCTGGGCGGGTCGCTCCGGGTTGGCAGCAGTCCGGGCGGCATGCGAAAAGCTGCCGCAGCCGGCCGCCCGATCGTGCTTCAGGCGCACACTCTAAATCGGCCGCGAAGGCTTTTTTTTGATTCAGATCAGAATCGAAAAAAAGTTTTTGCAGTGCAGCAAAAGGACCTCCGCCCGCTGCTCGCCGCCTCCGGGCGGCGCCGTTGCCGGGCGGCTCAGATGGCCTGCAGCTCGCGCTGGTAGCGCTGCCAGTTGTCCACGTAATGCGCCGCGCTGAGGCGGATGCGGGCGACCTGGTCGGCGTCGAGCTGGCGTACCACCTTGCCCGGCGAACCGACGATCAGCGAATGGTCGGGAAAGGCCTTGCCTTCGGGAATCAGCGTGTTGGCGCCGACGATGCAGCCCTGGCCGATCACCGCCCGGTTGAGCAGCACCGAGCCGATGCCGATCAGCGACCCATCGCCGATCGTGCAGCCATGCAGCATCACCAGGTGGCCGACGGTGACCTCGCGGCCGATCGTCAGCGGCACGCCTTCGTCGGTGTGCAGCACGCACTGGTCCTGGATGTTGCTGTCCTCGCCGATGCGGATCGGATCGTTGTCGCCGCGCACCGTCGCGTTCCACCAGATCGATGCGTTCCGCGCCAGCCGGACGTCGCCGATGACGATCGCGTTGGGGGCGACCCAGCTTTGCGGGTCGAGCTGCGGGCGGCGGCTGCCGAGGAGGTAGATGGGCATCGGATCGGACTCGCGGTGATGGGGACGGACGGATTGTAGCCTGCGTCGCGCCCGCTGCGGTTACTGATGGCGCAGCGCCTCGATCGGATCGAGCGCGGCGGCGCGGCGGGCCGGATAGTAGCCGAAGAAGACACCGACACCGGCCGCGACGGCGAAGCTGACGAGCACCGAGGTGCCGGAGATGACGATCACCATGTCGGTCAGCGCGTTCGTCAGCAGAGCGCCGCCGACGCCGACGAAGAGACCGATCAGGCAGCCGGCGACCGAGATCATCAGCGCCTCGAACAGGAACTGCGCCAGGATGTCGCGCTGGCGGGCGCCGATCGCCATGCGGATGCCGATCTCGCGCGTCCGCTCGGTGACCGAGACGAGCATGATGTTCATGATGCCGATGCCGCCGACGAGCAGCGACACGGAAGCGATCGCTCCCAGCAGCAGCGACATCACGCGCGTCGTCTCGGCCGCCGAGTCGGCCGCGGCCGCCAGGTTGCGCAGGAAGAAGTCATTGTCCTGCCCCTCGCGCAGCCGGTGCCGCTGGCGCAACAGCGCGACCATGCTCGCCTCGACCGCCGGCATCGCTTCGGCGGACGTCGCCTGCACCATGATCATCCGCACCGAGCCGGGGAACGGGTTGCCGAAGACCTTGCGCTGCGCGGTCGTCAGCGGGATGATCAGCGTATCGTCCTGGTCGCGGCCGTCGAGATTCTGGCCCTTCCTGGCGAGGACGCCGATGATCACGAACGGGTTCTGGCGGATGCGCACCGTCTGCCCGAGCGGGTCCTCGTTCGGGAACAGGTTGTCGGCTGCGGTCTGGCCGATCAGCGCCACGCGCGTCGCCGCGCGGACGTCGGAATCGCCGAAGGGATAGCCGCTCTGCAAGGTCCACGCGCGCGCCTCGAGGTACGGCGGGGTCGTCCCGACGACCGTCGCGCTCCAGTTGTTCGGGCCGTGCACCAGTTGCTGCGTTCCCTGCTGCACCGGCGCCACGTTGGCGACGCCGTCGAGCTCGGCGATCGCCTCGGCGTCGGCGATGGTCAGCGTCGGGCCGCCGCCGCTGCCGCTGCGCAGTCCGCCAGCGCTCGTCGAGCCGGAGATGACGATGTACAGGTTGCTGCCCATCGTGCTGATCGTCTGCGCCACCGAGTACTGTGCGCCCTGGCCGATGGCCAGCATCAGCACCACCGAGCCGACGCCGATCACCATGCCGAGCATCGTCAGGCCGCTGCGCAGGCGGTTGGCGCCCATCGCCTGCCAGGCTTCGCCGAGCATCGCCTTCAGCATGGCGTCTCCCGGCTGGTCGGCTCGTCGCTGACCAGCAGACCGTCGCGAAAACGCACCTGGCGCGCGGCGCAGGCGGCGATGTCGGCTTCGTGGGTGACGAGGACGATGCTGATCCCCTGTCGGTTGAGGTCGGTGAAGAGGCCCATGATCTCGGCGCTGGTGTGGCTGTCGAGGTTGCCCGTCGGCTCGTCGGCGAGGATCAGTTGCGGCGCATTCACCAGCGCGCGGGCGATCGCCACCCGCTGCTGCTGGCCGCCGGAAATCTGGTTCGGCCGCGCGCCCTCGTAGCCGGCGAGGCCGACCCGCGCCAGTTCGCGCCGCGCCCGCTGCCGCCGTTCGTCGCGCCGGCAGCCGGCGTAGACCAGCGGCAGCGCGACGTTGTCCTCGAGGCTCATGCGCGGCAACAGGTTGAAGCCCTGGAAGACGAAGCCGATGCAGCGGTTGCGCAGGGCGGCGAGTTCATCCCTGCCGAGGTGCGCGACGTTGCGCCCGACGAGGAAGTAGTCGCCACTGCTCGGTGTGTCGAGGCAGCCGAGCAGGTTCATGAAGGTCGACTTGCCCGATCCGGAAGGCCCCATGATGGCGACGAACTCGCCGTTGCCGATGCTCAGGTCGACCCCCTGCAAAGCCGGGAACGAACCGGCCGCGGTCTGGTAGGTCTTGCCCAGGCCGAGCGTCCGGATGACCGCCGCGGACATCAGAACAGCCGCATCCCGACGCTGCTCGGCTTGCCACCCGGGGTCGCGACGTTCTCGCCGACGACCACGCTGTCGCCGGCCTTCAGCTCGCCGCCGACGACCTCGGTGTTGCGGTTGTCGGTGATCCCGAGCTGCACGCTGACCGGCTTCAGTTCGCCCTGCTCGATGCGGTAGACGGTGCCGCTGGCGGCATCGCGCTTGCGCCCGGGGCCATCGCCGGCCGGCCGCTGGCCACTGGCCGCCGCCGCCGGGCGGGCGCCGCTGCCGTCGGCCGGCCGGAAGCGCAGCGCCGCGTTCGGCACCAGCAGGACGTCGTGCCGGCTGGCGACGCCGATGCTGACGTAGGCGGTCATCCCTGGCAGCAGGATGTGGTCCGGGTTCGACAGCGAGACGCGCACGTTGTAGGTGACGACATTCTGCTGCGTCGTCGGGTTGAGCCGGATCTGCTGTACTTCGCCCTGGAAGCTGCGATTGGGAAACGCGTCGACGGTGAAGCGCACCTTCTGTCCCTCGCGAATCTTGCCGATGTCGGCCTCGGCGAAGCTCGAGTCGATGCGCATCTCCGAAAGGTCCTGCGCGATCTTGATCAGCGTCGGCGTCTGCAGGCTGGCGGCGACCGTCTGCCCGAGGTCGACGACGCGATCGACGACGACGCCCGAAACCGGCGAGCGGATCGTCGTATAGCGCAGGTTGACCTCGTCCTTGTCGGCCGCCGCCCTCGCCTGCGCCAGTTGTGCCTCGCTCGAGCGGCGCGCCTGGATCGCCTGCTCGAGTTCCTGCCGCGAAACGTACTCCTGCTTGAAGAGTTCCTGCATGCGGGCCTCGTTGGCCCGCGCCAGGTCCACCGCGGCAGCGACATTGAGCACGTTCGCCGCCGACTGGCGGGCCTGCGCGGCGAGCAGGCGGTCGTCGAGTTCGAGCAGCGGCTGGCCCTTCTCGACTTGGTCGTTGAAGTCGACGTAGAGCCTGGTGACGGTGCCGGAGACCTGTGTGCCGACATTGACCAGCACGATCGGATTCAGCGTGCCGTTGGCCGAGACCGTCTGCGTGATGTCACCACGTTCGATGGCCTGCAGCTTGTAGCGCTGTTCGAGCGACTCGCTGCCGCTCAGGCGGTACCACCAGAAAGCGCCGGCGGCCAGCGCGGCGGCGATGACGAGCAGCAGCAGGGGTTTGCGGGCGGACATCTTCATCGTGTTTCTTCCTGCCGGCCGGGTTTCGATGACAGCAACTGGCCGTCGAGGATGCCGAGGGCGCGGGCCAGCGTCGCGCGCGAGACATGCCAGTCGAGTGCCGCCTGCACCCGCTGCAGGCGGGCGTTGGCGAGCGCGCTCTGCGCGTTGAGCACATCGAGGATGTTGCCGACGCCGGCCTTGTAGCGGCCGAGGGCGACGCGCTCCGAATGTTCGGCGCTGGCCAGCAGGTCGGCGGTCGTGCGCAGCGTCTGCGTCGCCGTATTCAGGCTCTGCCAGGACTCCCATACCTCCAGCGCCACCTGCTGGCGGACGTTGTCGCGGCGCGCGGCGGCGACGTCGCTGCGCGCCTGCGCGGCGCGCACGTTGTAGGTCGTGGTGAAGCCCGAGAACAGCGGCAGGTTGAGCGTCAGGCCGATCGAGCCGGCATTCGCCGAGACGCCGCCGACGCTCTCCCAGGCCGGGCCGGCGGCGAGCGACAGAGTCGGCAGGCCGCTCGCCCGCGCGTAGTCGATGCCGGCCACGCTGGCACGGTATTCCGCTTCCGCCGCCTGCAGGTCAGGCCGCCGCAGGCGCGCTTCGCCGATCAGCGCCGCGACGTCGTCGCTGAAACGCTCGTCCGGTCTCGCCGACGGCGGATCGTCGAGGCGCAGCGGCTGGTTGGCGTCGAGTCCCATGACGTTGGCCAGACGCCCGAGGCTGTTCTCGCGCACGCCTTCGGCGCGGATGCGGGTCAGCGTCGCCTGCGACCACGCCGTTTGTGCCTGCAGCCGGTCGGCCGGCGTGCCGGTGCCGACGCGATAGCGGACCTCGGCTGCGTTCAGGCTCTCGCGGCTGGCCTTTTCCGACTCGATCGCCGCGCTGACCGCCGCCCGCGCCGCCTGTGCGTTGTAGTAGGCCTGCATGGCGTTGAGGAAGACCGTCTGCACGCTGGCGTCGAGCGTCGAGGTGGCGGCGCGCATCAGTTGCCGCGCCACCTCGAGATTGGCCGAGCGGGCGCCGAAGTCGAAGAGCAGCCACGACAGGGTCAGTGAGGCGTTGCGCTGGCTGCTGCTGCGCGAGTCGACCCGGATGCGGCTGGCGGTGGCGCGGCCGTCGAGCGTCGGCAGGAACTCGGCCTGCGCCAAGCCGACGTCGGCCGCCTGCACGCGCGCCGCGGACCACACCTCACGCGTCGCCGGGTTGCGGCACAGCGCCAGGTCGACCGCCTCGACGATGCCGTACGGCGCATCCGCCGCCGGCAGCTGGCACGGCAGGACGCGGCCGTCGATGCGCAGTGCCGGCCGCTCCGGCGTGATCTCGCGGGTGGCGAAGGGATCGCCGAGATCGAACGCCGACAACTCGGCGCTGAGGAGCGCGAGCAGGCCGGCGACGAGGAGGCGGTGCCGGGCGGCGGCGGCAGAGCGGGCGACGCTCGCCGGCTGGTGGCAGGGCAGGGGGCTCATCGGCCGCTAGTATAGCCAGCCCGCGGCCGATTCCGCCGCATTGCCGTCCGCTCGTTGCGCTCGCCTGCCGTTAGCAAATGTTTCAGGCCGCTGCAGCGGCAGCCGAATTGACCGGCGGCGCCACTTGCGGGGATACTTCGTCCTCCCGTCCGACTCCTTTTCCACGCTGTTCTGCCCCGTCCGGCGGCAGACGGCCCTGCCGGCCCACGACGCTTGTCACTCACTGCACCTTCCGACAATCCCTGGTACGTCTGCTTCTGCAAGCCGAGGCGCGAGGCCTTCGCGCTGCGCAAGCTCGAGGAGCAGGGCTACGACGTCTTCCTGCCGTTGCTGACGCGCTGGGAGAAGGCGAAGGACGGCTGGAAGCCGCAGCAGCAGGTGATGTTCCCGCGCTACTGCTTCCTGCGCTGTGGCCGCACCGGCCAGAGCATCGCGCCGATACGCAGCACGCCCGGGGTGAGCGGGCTGGTCACCTTCGGCAACCAGCCGGCGACCCTCGACGAAGCCATCGTCGAGGCGCTTCGTTCGCTCGTCGAGAAGCAGGCGGGCGCCGTCGCGGCCGGGCACACGCCGTTTCGTGCCGGCGACACGGTCGACATCGCCGACGGGCCACTGAAGGGCATGTCGGGCATCGTGTCGACGGTGGCCGCCGAGCGCGTCACCGTCATGCTCAGCCTGCTCGGGCGCGAGAAGCCGGTGGCGGTGCCGGCAGCCCACCTCACCCTGGCGTGATATAGTCCCGCGCCGCAATCATCGGGCGACGGCAGAATGGGCGCCCTGACAGACTCCAACCCGAACTTGAGGAGAAGAACCGGCATGACCGTGCAGAAGAAGATTGCCCTGATCACCGGCGTCACCGGCCAGGATGGCGCCTACCTCGCCGAGCTGTTGCTCGCCAAGGGCTACGAGGTTCACGGCATCAAGCGCCGCAGCTCGCTGTTCAACACCGACCGCATCGACCACCTGTACCAGGATCCGCACGAGCAGGACCGCCGCTTCATCCTCCATCACGGCGACCTGACCGACTCGACGAGCCTGATCCGCATCATCCAGCAGGTGCAGCCGGACGAGATCTACAACCTGGCGGCGCAAAGCCATGTCGCCGTCAGCTTCGAGGAACCCGAGTACACGGCCAACGCCGACGGCATCGGCGCCCTGCGCCTGCTCGAGGCGATCCGCATCCTCGGCCTCGAGAAGAAGACCCGCTTCTACCAGGCGAGCACCTCGGAACTCTACGGCCTCGTCCAGGAAATACCGCAGAAGGAGACGACGCCATTCTATCCGCGCAGTCCGTACGCGGTCGCCAAGCTCTACGCCTACTGGATCACCGTCAACTACCGCGAAGCCTATGGCATCTATGCCTGCAACGGCATCCTGTTCAATCATGAAAGCCCGGTGCGCGGCGAAACCTTCGTCACGCGCAAGATCACCCGTGCCGTCGCGCGCATCGCGCTCGCCCTGCAGGACTGCCTGTACCTCGGCAACCTGAGTGCCCTGCGTGACTGGGGCCACGCCCGCGACTATGTCGAGATGCAGTGGCTGATGCTGCAGCAGGATCATCCCGAGGACTTCGTCATCGCCACCGGCGTGCAGTACAGCGTCCGCCAGTTCGTCGAGTTCGCCGCCGCCGAACTCGGCATCGGCGTCCGCTTCGAAGGCGAGGGCGTCGACGAGGTGGGCATCGTCAGCCGGGTCGAGGGGACGCGGGCCAAGGTCAAGCCGGGCGACGTGATCGTCCGTGTGGACCCGCGCTATTTCCGGCCGACCGAAGTCGAAACGCTGCTCGGCGATCCGACGCGGGCGCGCGAGAAACTCGGCTGGACGCCGACCACCAGCGTGCAGCAACTGGTGCGGGAAATGGTCCTCGCCGACTACAGCTCGGCGCGGCGCGATGCGATGGTCAAGCTCGCCGGATTCCAGACCTTCGACCACCACGAATGACGGGCGACGACGATGACTGAACCCCGCATCTACGTCGCCGGCCACCGCGGCATGGTCGGCTCGGCGATCGTCCGCATCCTGCAGGGCCAGGGGCAGCCGCACCTGATCACCCGCAGCCACGCCGAACTCGACCTCACCGACCAGGCCGCGGTGCGCCAGTTCTTCGCCAGCGAGAAGCCGGAGCAGGTGTATCTCGCTGCCGCCAGGGTCGGCGGCATCCACGCCAACAATACCTACCCGGCCGAGTTCATCTACCAGAACCTGATGATCGAGGCCAACATCATCCACCAGGCGTGGCGTGCCGGTGTCCGCCGGCTGCTCTTCCTCGGCAGCAGCTGCATCTATCCGAAGCTCGCGGCGCAGCCGATGGCCGAGGACGCGCTGCTCACCGGCACCCTCGAGCCGACCAACGAAGCCTACGCCGTCGCCAAGATCGCCGGCATCAAGCTCTGCGAGAGCTACAACCGGCAGTACGGGACCGACTACCGCAGCGTCATGCCGACCAACCTGTACGGTCCCGGCGACCACTATGACCTGCAGAACAGTCACGTCATCCCGGCGATGATCCGCAAGCTGCACCTCGCCAAGCTCGCGGCGGCACACGACTGGCCGGGAATCGCGCGCGACGAGGCGCGCAACGGGCCGATCCCCGAGGAGCTGCGGCAGCAGCTGAACGGCACCAGCAATGCCGGCCTCGCGCCGTGCCTGACGCTCTGGGGAACCGGTACGCCGAAGCGCGAGTTCCTGCACGTGGATGACATGGCGGCCGCCAGCGTGCATGTGATGAACCTCGACAAGGCGATCTACGACGCCCACACGCAGCCGATGCTGTCGCACATCAACGTCGGTACCGGTGAGGATCTCAGCATCCGGGAACTCGCGCAAACGGTGGCGCAGGTCGTCGGTTACGGCGGCCGCATCGAATTCGACCCGAGCAAGCCCGACGGCACCCCGCGCAAGCTGCTCGACGTCTCGCGGCTGCACGCGCTCGGCTGCCGTGCCGGGATCGGGCTCGAAGAGGGCCTGCGACAGGCCTATGCCGACTTCCTGCAACGCTGAACCGCTGCTGGCCGCCGGGCAGGAGTCGAAGCCCGCCTGGCGCATCAGCCACCACGGCGCGGTCGATGGCGTCACCGGCTCGTGCCACCAGCTCAGTCTCGCCGACGGGCAGTCGCTGCTGATCGACTGCGGTCTCTTCCAGGGTGCCGAGACCTCGCGCGAGGGCGCCAGTGCCGAGCGCCTCGCGGTCAACTTCCCGGTCGGCCGGGTGCGCGCCCTCGTCGTCACGCACGTCCACATCGACCATGTCGGGCGCCTGCCGCACCTCCTCGCCGCCGGCTATCGCGGGCCGATCATCTGCAGCGAAGCGTCGGCGAAGCTGTTGCCGCTGGTTCTCGAGGATGCCGTCAAGGTCGGCTTCACGCGCGAGCGCGCGCTCGCCGATCGCTTTCTCGAGCAGATCCGCAGGCAGATCGTCGCCTTGCCGTACAAGGAGTGGCAGACCGTCATCGACGGCGAGGTCGAACTGCGCATCAAGCTCTCGCCGGCCGGCCACATCCTCGGCTCGGCGTACGTCGAATGCGATCTGCGACAGGGCAGAGAGCGGCAGCGGATCGTCTTCTCCGGCGACCTCGGCGCGCCGCACACGCCCCTGCTGCCGGCGCCGCAGTCGCCCTACGCGGCCGACGTCGTCGTCCTCGAGAGCACCTACGGCGATCGCTGCCACGACAGCCGCCGCGACCGCCGGCAGCGGCTGCAGGCGGTCTGCGAACACGCCTTCGGCAACAGGGGGGCACTGCTCATCCCGGCCTTCAGCATCGGTCGCACGCAGGAACTGCTCTACGAACTCGAGGAGATCATCCACCGCAATCGCCAGCGCGCCGCCGCGCCCGGCGTCCGCTGGGAGGACCTCGACATCATCGTCGATTCGCCGCTCGCCGCCGACTTCACCAATGGCTACATGCAACTGCGCCAGCACTGGGACGCCGAAGCCCGGCGCAAGCTCGCCGCCGGCCGCCATCCGCTCGACTTCGAGCAACTGACCACCATCGACGACCATGCCACCCACCTGCGTGCGGTCGAGTACCTGGCCCGGACCGCCCGGCCGGTGGTCGTCATCGCCGCCAGCGGCATGTGCAGCGGCGGGCGCATCGTCAACTACCTCAAGGCGATGCTCGGTGATCCGCGCCACGACATCCTCTTCACCGGCTACCAGGCGGCGGGGACGCCGGGCCGCGACATCCAGCGCTACGGCCCGAAGGGCGGCCATGTCGATCTCGATGGCCAGCGCTACCCGATCCGGGCCGCGGTGCACACGCTTGGTGGCTACTCCGCGCACGCCGACCAGAAGGATCTCCTCAACTTCATCGGTCGCATGCGCCGGCCGCCGCGGCAGGTGCGCCTGGTGCATGGCGAAGATCTCGCCAAGCGGACGCTGGCGGCGGCGATCCGCGAGCGACATCCCGGCATCGAGGTGCTGGTGCCGTGATCGCCCGCGCCGGCGTCGCCAGCCGGGCCGGTGGCCCGGGGAAACGGTGACAGGATACTTTTCAGACGATACAGATACTGCTCCCTCTTGACCGTTGGAGCAGCCTGAAGAAAGAAGTCTTCATGACGATGCATGCATTATAATGAAACGTCGTTCATTCGCGGACCCTGATCATGCCCTCCCTGCAAATTCGCAATCTGCCAGAAGACCTGTACGAAGCGCTGGCTTTTCGCGCTGAACAGTCGCACCGGAGTTTGGCGCAGGAGGCGCTGATCGCGCTTCGCAGGGCAACGGAGAGCACCGTCAGTGGGCGCCGGCAACAGATTCTGGAAGAAATCAGCCTCGACATCGCGACCGCCGGTATCCGGGCGCTTTCCGTCCCGCCTGAACGAATGCTTCGCGAAGACCGCGACCGTTAGTCGATGCGCATCGTCCTGGATGCTTCCGCCGCTGCCCACATCATCTTGCGGACTGATCTTGCGCCGGCCCTGATCGAAAAACTTGGACAAGGCCGACTGGTCATCGCGCCCTCTCTGTTTCATGCTGAAGTTGCGAATACGCTCTGGAAATACGTCCGTTGCGGCGATTTGGGGAAAGACACGGCCTTGGCTCGCTATAGCGAGGCCGTCGGCCTGGTGGACGCTTTCGAAGCGGACGACGCGCTCGCCACCGAGGCCTTGTCGGCCGCCATCCGCTACAGCCACCCGGTCTACGACCTGCTCTACGTCATTCTGGCGCGTCGGCACGGCTGCCGACTGCTGACCGTCGACAAGCGGCTCATCACCCTTGCCGGTCAGATTGATGAAAGCATGCTTCCCTAGAAGATCGGCTGCCAACCGGCGAGCAGGACTTCGATCGCGGACAGTCCGACCCGACAACCAGCAGCGCCCCGTACCGCGTCTTCAACAGCGGATGGCATCCCGATCCACGAACCCGGAAGCTCGAAGACGGGTGGCCCCCGTGGTGGCGCGTGCGGGGCGGGCGCCGACCCGCAGTGGCACTGAAACCGCCACAGCGAGTTCTCCGCGGGCACGGTGGATCTTGTCCAGCCCTCGTGATGGCCTTATCATTCGCGTTCACCCATTGAACGGCGAACATGACTCCGGCGGAACAGGCTCAGCTGCGCATCCTCAAGATCGTCGACGCCGAGCCGGCGATCAGCCAGCGACAGCTTGCCGAACGACTCGGGGTCAGCCTCGGCAAGGTCAACTATCTGCTCAGGGCGCTGCTGGACAAGGGCCACATCAAGGCCGGCAATTTCCTGCGCGCCGAGGACAAGTCGAAGTATGCCTACCTGCTGACGCCGGAAGGCATCAGTGCCAAGCTGCAGCTCACGCGCAACTACCTGGCGCGCAAGGAGCAGGAGTACCTGGCCGTGAAGGCCGAGATCGACGCCATGCGTGCCGAACTGGGCGTTCACGAGGAGTGCCGCTGACCTGGTGGCCGGTTGCCGTTCCGCGACGTCGGGACAGGAGTCGCAGGCGACCGCTCCCGGCCGGATGAAAGGCAAAGCGTGCTGAATGCTCTCGAGCATCCGGGCATGGCGGTAGCGTGCCTGCGGGCTACGGCGCAGGAAGCTGTCGTCGCCTGGCCCCCAGCACATCCAGGCGCGCACCCGGTTCTTCGGTTCCCCGTTTGACGACTCCGGACACGCGCTGGTCGCCGTGGTGGCGCGCGCCGGCTGGACATGGACAGGTTTGACGCCATGTCGACCGGCCCGAGAAGGTAACGACCCGGCTCGTCACGTGGCCCATTCGGTATCCTGTCACGGTATTGCCGGGGCATGCAGGCAAGGTTGCCGCAATCGATCCAGCTTCGCCCGTTGCCCCTGTTGAGGGACACAGTTCCCATGCCGTGCCCCCTGATCGACTTTCGAAGTGCCGTGTTTGATGGTGTTCTCAGGAGAATCGAGCATGCAGTCCCCTTGTCGCAGATGACCACGACCGAATTGATTGGCTCGGTGCTGCGCCGCCACCCTCATGTCAAGCTGGCGGTACTGTTTGGCTCACTGGCAGGGGGTGCGGCTCGACCGGACAGCGACCTCGACCTGGCGGTGGCGGATGACAGGCCGTTGAGCGCCGATGCCAGGATGGCGTTGATCGCCGATCTTGCGGAGCATGTCGGCCGGCCGGTCGATCTGATTGACCTGACTCGCACCGGCGAGCCGCTGCTCGGCCAAATCCTTGCGCATGGGCGCCGCATCCTGGGAAGCGATGAACGCTACGCCGACCTGTTGCGCCGGCACCTGTTCGATGAGGCGGATTTCGGGCCCTATCGTAGCCGCATATTGGCCGAACGGAGGCGGGCATGGATCGGCAGGTAGTCGAGCAGAAGCTCGAGTCCCTCCGCCGCTTTCTGCTCAGGGTGAAGGAGAAATGCCCGCTTGATGCGGCAAGCCTGGAGCGTGATGTTGACGCCCAGGACATCATCACGCTGAATCTGACCCGCGCCGTGCAAGTCTTCGTCGATCTGGCGGCCCACTTGATCGCCAGCCGCGACGTCCCCGCGCCAAGCACCATGGGGCAAAGCTTTGAAGCTCTCGCAAGCCTTGGCCTAATCAGCCCGCTCCTGGCCATCCGCATGAAGAAGGCGGTCGGATTCCGCAGCATCGCCTCCACAATTACGACGCCATTGACTGGCACATCGTGCACAGCATTTGTCAGCGGAACCTGAATGACTTCCGGGATTTCGCCGCCTGCATCGTGAATCTGGAACGACTCTGATCCGTGGCGCGCGGCCATGCCTGCGTCACCGCGCGCGACAGTGAGATCGTCAGGCAGCAGCGGGACACGTTCCGGCACCGGCAACTCACCAAAGGTATTTCATATACTGTCACCTTTATTTGAAGCTCTCGCCCTCCGGGTGCCCCACGATGACGCACAAGGACGGCAAGCAGGCGGCGGGCGCCGTCAAGGTGCTCTTCTCTTGAGGAAGTTCATATCCTGTCCCCCCTTTCCGCACGATGAACCCGCCCCTCGAGACCGCCGTCGGCAACGACGACTACGACACTCCCTGGAAAGGCGCCGTCACGCGCTACTTTCCCGAGTTCATCGCGTTCTACTTTCCAGACGCGCATCGGCAGATCGACTGGAACCGCGGCTACACCTTCCTTGATCAGGAACTCGCCCAGATCGTCAGAGATGCCGAACTCGGCAAGCGGCTCCTCGACAAACTCGTCCAGGTCGCCACCCACGACGGCGGCGAACACTGGGTGTACGTGCACATCGAAGTGCAAGGTGGCCAGGAGGGTGACTTCGCCGAACGCCTCTTCACCTACAACTACCGTCTCTACGACAGATACCGGCGCCCCATCGCCAGCCTCGCCGTTCTTGCTGACGACCGTCCACACTGGAAGCCGCAAACCTATGGATATGAACTCTTCGGTTGCCGGCACTACCTCGAATTTCCCACGGTAAAGCTGCTCGACTACCAGCCGCAAGCCGAAGCCCTGCTGGTCGACCCCAACCCTTTCGCCCTGGTTACTGCCGCTCACCTGCTAACCCAGCAAACCAAGGGCGACGACGGGCAAAGGCTTGCTGCAAAATGGCGGCTGGCCAAACTGCTCTACGAACGCAACTGGGACAAGCAACGCATCATTGACCTGTTCAGCGTCATCGACTGGATGATGCAAGTGCCCAAAGAGCTGCAGAATCAACTCTGGCAAGACATCGAACAACTGGAGAGGAACCGAGCCATGCCCTACATCACCTCGGTAGAACGTATCGGCATTGAGAAAGGCATGCAGCAAGGCATGGAGCAAGGCATGCAGCAAGGCATTCGGCAAGGGGAGTCTGCGCTCCTCGAACGCCAACTCAGCCGCCGCTTCGGCCCGCCGAGCGCGGAGACACGGGCCCGGCTGCAGGCCGCCACCGTCGAAGAACTGGAGCAATGGGCCGAGAACATCCTGGGCGCCACGACGCTGGAAGAGGTCTTCAAGGATCAGTGAGCATTTGACCACCAAGTACGAAACCGATGTCGTGGCATGGGCAAACGAGTAGGCCAGCCTTCTTCGTGCCTGACGGTTCGAACCGCTCGACAGCGACCACCTCACGGAGGAAATCGAAGACGTGGGCAAGAGCGAACAGCGCGCACCTGCCAGCCGGATGTCGGTTCTTCTGGTCCATTTGCTCAAGTGGCGACCCCTGCCGGAACGGCGGGAAGCCAGTCGGGAAAAGACCCTCCTCGCGCCGCGCCAGGAGATGGTCCAAGGGCCACCGAGCCACGCCAGCCTCCCGTAGGAGCCGGATTCCTCGGGCGAACGAGGCGCATGAGTGAGTCAGCCGGCTGGCGAACCGACCTCGATCACCTTCGCCACGCCTGTCTCTGACCCATGGAAGAGCCGACTCTCCCCAGCGATGACTACGACACCCCGTGGAAAGAAGCCCTGACACGCTACTTCCCGGAGTTCATGGCCTTCTACTTCCCCCGTGCCCACGCCGAGATCGACTGGCAACTGCCGCACACTTTCCTCGAACAGGAACTCGCCCAGGTGGTGCAGGACGCCCAACTGGGCAAGCGTCTGGTTGACTGTCTGGTGCAGGTCGCGACGCGCGCCGGAGGTGAGCAATGGGTCTACATCCACGTCGAAGTCCAGGGCCAGCAGGATGCCGACTTTCCAGAGCGCCTGTTCACCTACAACTACCGCCTCTACGACCGCTACCGTCGTCCGGTTGCCAGTCTGGCCGTGCTGGCCGACGAACGCGAAAACTGGAAGCCGGACGGGTTTGGCTATCAACTGTTCGGCTGCGAGGTCGGCATCCGCTTTCCCGTGGTCAAGCTCCTCGACTACGCCAACCAGAGCGAGCCCCTGCTTGAAGACTCCAACCCCTTCGCACTGGTCACCGCTGCTCACCTTCTTACCCGGCGCACCAAGGGTGACCCGGAACAGCGCTATGCGGCAAAATGGCGGCTGGCCAAGCTGCTCTACGAGCGCAATTGGGACAGGCAGCGCATCATCGATCTGTTCGCGGTCATCGACTGGCTGATGCGGCTGCCGACAGATCTGGAGCAACGACTGCTGCAGGAAGTCTACACACTGGAAAGGAGGGTCATCATGCCTTACGTCACTTCTGCAGAACGCTTCGGAGTCGAGAGAGGCCGCCAGGAAGGCCGGCAGGAAGGCCGGCAGGAAGGTGAGGCTGCCCTCCTTAAACGCCTGCTCGCGCGTCGCTTTGGCGCGCTCCCCGATGCGGTCCAGGTTCGGCTGAGCACCGCCGATGTCGATCAACTGGAAGAATGGGCGATCAAGGTGCTCGATGCCGAGTCCCTGGACGAAGTCTTCGATCAGCGCCCGCAGTAGCAAGAAGCAGCACACCCCATCCAGCACACCCCATCGTGCTGCGACGTCGCAGGGCCACGTCAAGACTTCGAGAAACGGTGACGGTATACCTTTCGTCCGGGGAACGGACGATGCTTTGGCAACCTCGATAGACGCCATGTTGCCGCCTGGACGTTGGCGTTCAAGCCCAACACCGGCGACCGGCCTGAAGTGCCGAGCTGGAGGCTGCTCGCCGACCCCTTCGCACTGCGGGGCGACCGCGTGCCAATCGGTCGCCTTGGAGGCAGTGGCGATTCGCGTGAGGCACCCGCAGACTGCGCTCGAACCGATCGGAGAGTGCGGGTCTCTGAAATGAATTCATATACCGTCCCCTTTTTTGGCAGTGCAGGGCTGCGGCAACCGTGAAGCAATTCACACGCCACCGGACCGGGCACTGGGATCATCCCGGGGCAGTCGCACGTCGGTGCGCTCGCCGTGTGGCTTGGCGTTGACCAGGCGCGACCGGCCATTCGGGCGCGAACGGCGGTTCCCCGCAAGGGCCGCGCGCTGCGAGCCCTTTCGAAGCGAACCGCGACCCGTCACGGTCGCTGTGCACGGAACGAAGGACGACCAGTCTGCTGGATGCCAGCGCATTCGGGCATGGCGGTAGCGTGCCCGCGAGCGCGCGCTGGCAGACGCCGGGAGGACGGCAGGCAATCGCCGGCCTGCAAGGCACGGACCGGAGCAGAGCCGTAGTAGACGCCAGTTCGAGCACCGTCTCGGGCCGCTGCCGGGTAACCGTTCACTCCCCACCACGCCGAGAAACGGTGACAGCAAACTATTCTTGCGTGGAGGGCATGCTTCGGCGACTCAACATACGCCATGTTGTCGTCCGGGGACTAGCGTTCAACCCGAACACCGACGACCTGTTCAAAGCGCCGGGCCGGACGCTGCTTACCAACCTTTTCGCCATGGGGCGACGGCGGCCGCGCACGCGCTGGTCGCCACGGCAGCGGCCCGGCGCGTCTTCGGCGACGAGGTGCGCCTGATCCCGGTGATCCATCCGCAGACTCCGCTCGAAGCGCTTGGTGAGCGCGTTGGTCTCTGGAATGAATTTCATATACTGTCACCTCTATTCGTGAAGTGCTCGACTTTGTGGGTTACCTGAAGTCCAAACACCGGACGGCTGAGTCCGCCGAGGGCGACGAGGCGGCAGATTGGGCGGAATTTGTGAAGCACGCGTGCGCTTGGTCGGGACAATACCATCGGGACGAGTGCTATGACCGCAAGGTTCTTCGCTGATACCAATATTGTCGTTTACTCGTTGGACGAAGACTCCGACAAGCGCCAGTGCTGCTTTGAGATCCTCCGGCGCCGGCCGGTGATCAGCGTCCAGGTCATCACCGGTAACCGTTCACTCCCCACCACGCCGAGAAACGGTGACAGCAAACTATTCTTGCGTGGAGGGCATGCTTCGGCGACTCAACATACGCCATGTTGTCGTCCGGGGACTAGCGTTCAACCCGAACACCGACGACCTGTTCAAAGCGCCGGGCCGGACGCTGCTTACCAACCTTTTCGCCATGGGGCGACGGCGGCCGCGCACGCGCTGGTCGCCACGGCAGCGGCCCGGCGCGTCTTCGGCGACGAGGTGCGCCTGATCCAGGTGATCCATCCGCAGACTCCGCTCGAAGCGCTTGGTGAGCGGGTTGGTCTCTGGAATGAATTGCATATACTGTCACCTCTATTCTCAGAGGAAATGCATATCCTCTCCCCCCTTTCCGCACGATGAACCCGCCCCTCGAGCCCGCCGTCGCCAACGACGACTACGACACTCCCTGGAAAGACGCCGTCACGCGCTACTTTCCCGAGTTCATCGCGTTCTACTTTCCAGACGCGCATCGGCAGATCGACTGGAACCGCGGCTACACCTTCCTTGATCAGGAACTCGCCCAGATCGTCAGAGATGCCGAACTCGGCAAGCGGCTCCTCGACAAACTCGTCCAGGTCGCCACCCACGACGGCGGCGAACACTGGGTGTACGTCCACGTCGAAGTGCAGGGCGACCCAGCCGGCGACTTCGCCGAGCGTCTCTTTACGTACAACTACCGTCTCTACGACAAATACCGACGCCCCATCGCCAGCCTCGCCGTTCTTGCCGACGACCGTCCACGCTGGAAGCCGCAAAGCTATGGATATGAACTCTTCGGTTGCCGGCACTACCTCGATTTTCCCGCGGCAAAGCTGCTCGACTACCAGCCGCAAGCCCAGGCGCTGCTGGTCGACCCCAACCCTTTCGCCCTGGTTACTGCCGCTCACCTGCTAACCCAGCAAACCAAGGGCGACGACGGGCAAAGGCTTGCTGCAAAATGGCGGCTGGCCAAACTGCTCTACGAACGCAACTGGGACAAGCAACGCATCATTGACCTGTTCAGCGTCATCGACTGGATGATGCAAGTGCCCAAAGAGCTGCAGAATCAACTCTGGCAAGACATCGAACAACTGGAGAGGAACCGAGCCATGCCCTACATCACCTCGGTAGAACGTATCGGCATTGAGAAAGGCATGCAGCAAGGCATGCAGCAAGGAATGCAGCAAGGCATGCAGCAAGGCATGCGGCAAGGAATGCAGCAAGGCATTCGGCAAGGAATGCAGCAAGGCATTCGGCAAGGGGAGTCTGCGCTCCTCGAACGCCAACTCACGCGCCGCTTCGGCCCGCCCAGCGCGGAGACACTGGCTCGGCTGAACGCCGCCACCGTCGAAGAACTGGAGCAATGGGCCGAGAACATCCTGGACGCCACGACGCTGGAAGAGGTCTTCAAGGATCACTGACGTCACGGACGACCTTCGCGAAAGCGAAGCCGGCGTGGTCTGGCGCATGCGGCGGCGCGACGGGTGGCTGTACGCGAAGAAGGGAGCATCGACGAAGCGCACCTGGCTGACTGCGAGAAACGGTGACAGTATACTATTCTTGCGTGGCAGGCATGCTTCGGCGACTCAACGGGCGCCATGTTGCCGTCTGGGGACACGCGTTCAAGCCGAACACGGACGACCTGTGCAAGGCGCCGGGCCGGACGCTGCTTACCAACCTTTTCGCCACGGAAGCGGCCCAACGCGTCTTCGGCGACGAGGCGTTTCTGATCCAGGTTGGCCATCCGCGGACTCCGCTCGAAGCGCTTGGTGAACGGGTTGGTCTGTCGAATGAATTCATATACTGTCACCTTTATTACACAGCGGGCCCGGCGAGGGTAATCCCGTGCTCTGTCCTCACAACGAGGACGGTGCCATGGCCATCAAGTGCGACTGATCATCGAGCCGCACGGCCAGGATCCGCAAGTGCTGCGTGGCAACGGTGACTGTATGCTTTTCGTCCGTGGAACGGACGATGCTTTGGCAACCTCGAGGGACGCCATGTTGCCGCCTGGACGTTGGCGTTCGAGCCGAACACCGGCGACCGGCCTGAAGTGCCGAGCCGGAGGCTGCTCGCCGACCCCTCCGCACTGCGGGGCGACCGCGTGCGAATCGGTCGCCATGGAGGCAGTGGCGATCCGCGTGAGGCGTCCGCAGACTGCGCTCGAACCGACCGGAGAGTGCTGGTCTCTGAAATGAATACATATACCGTCCCCTTTTTTGGCAGTGCAGGGCTGCGGCAACCGTGAAGCAATTCACACGCCACCGGACCGGGCACTGGGATCATCCCGGGGCAGTCGCACGTCGGTGCGCTCGCCGTGTGGCTTGGCGTTGACCAGGCGCGACCGGCCATTCGGGCGCGAACGGCGGTTCCCCGCAAGGGCCGCGCGCTGCGAGCCCTTTCGAAGCGAACCGCGACCCGTCACGGTCGCTGTGCACGGAACGAAGGACGACCAGTCTGCTGGATGCCAGCGCATTCGGGCATGGCGGTAGCGTGCCCGCGAGCGCGCGCTGGCAGACGCCGGAAGGACGGCGGGCAATCGCCGGCCTGCAAGGCACGGACCGGAGCAGGGCCGCAGTAGACGCCAGTTCGAGCACCGTCTCGGGCCGCTGCCGGAGTAGGCACACCGACGGCTTGTGGCGGCGACGGTGGAGCAACTGGATGCTTGGGCGCCCGAAAACCTCGATAAGCGGTAAGGGTATGCTGTTGTTGCCTGGAGGGCCTGCTGCGACGACTCAACGGACGCCATGTTGCCGTCCGGGGGCTGGCATTCAAGCCGAACACCGACGACCTCGGCAAAGCGCCGGGCCGGACACTGTTTACCAACCTTCTCGCCACGGGGCGACGGCGACCGCGCAGGCGCCGGTCGCCCTGGAAGCGGCCCGGCGCGTCTTCGGCGACGAGGCGTGCCAGACCCAGGTGATCCATTCGCAGACTCCGCTCGAAGCGCTTGGTGAGCGGGTTGGTCTCTGGAATGAATTCCATGTACTGTCACCTCTATGTCGGTGGAGTTTGGAGAGCATCACATGCAAGTGGAACGACTGTTTGAGCAGGTCAAGGATCGGCATGTGCTGATTGAACTGCCCGATGCCTTCAATAACCGCCGCGTCGAAATCATTGTCCTCGCCGCCGATGAAGCGGTTGCGGTCGGTCGGAGTCCCCACCCGCACATTGCCGGCCGAGTTCAAATCCATGGCGATATTCTCGGTAGCGTTCCCGAAAGCGACTGGGAGCTGCCTGGATGATCGTTCTCGACACGCACATCTGGCTTTGGTGGATCGATGAGGATCAAATGCGCCTCCAATCGGCGTAGACCGAGCGTATCGAAAGTGCTGAGCCGGTCGGTGTTTCGGCCATTTCCTGCTTCGAAGTCGCCTGGTCGGCACACCATGGCCGAATCGGCCTGCCCTGTGCAGAAGAGGAGTGGTTCGAGAAAGCGCTCGATGGTTCGGGCATCCGGCTGCTGCCGATCACCCCACGCGTTGCCCGCCTTGCCGTTCAGCTTGCCGAACATCATCGCGACCCGCAGGATCGACTGATTGTCGCGACGGCACTGACGCACGAAGCGACACTCATTTCCATGGATGACAGGTTTCCCCTGGATGCCGAACTCGCCGGGCATCTGCTCCGTTGAGGCCGCTGATCGCACCCTGACTGCGGCTGACCAGGCAGGATGGCCTGCCTGCCGCACGCTCCATGGACTCGGTACGAGAATCAGAAGTTGCGACGCACGCATCGGCAACGACTGCAGCCGAGGTTGTCAAAGAGCCACTTGGCACCGGTGTCCTGACGCGCCTCGTACCGGGACAAGCCCGACCTGTCCTCCAGGCCTGACCCGCTCGAACGCCGCGTCAGTTCGCCAGCAGCGACCGTGAACTGGCTGCAGAGTCCAACACGGTCGGCCGCATCATCCGGATAGAGAAGCGTGTTGCGCCTGCCGAAGTCCGTCGAGCTGTCGCGCGGCTTCGGGGAAGCGGTGACGGTATGCCGTTCTTGCACGGAGGGCATGCTTCGGCGACTCAACGGACGCCATGTTGCCGTCCGTGGGCTGGCATGCAAGCCGAATACCGACGACCTCGGCAAAACGCCGGGCCGGACGCTGCTTACCAACCTCTTCGCCACGAAGCGACGGCGACCTCGCGCGGGCTGGTCGCCATGGAAGTGGCCCGGCGCGTCTTTGACGACGAGGCGCGCCTGAGCCAGGTAATCCATCCGCAGACTCCGCTCGAAGCGCTTGCTGAGCGGGTCGGTCTCTGGAAGGAATTTCATATACTGTCACCTCTATTCCCGGTCTCTGGAATGAATTTCATATACTGTCACCTCTATTCCCTCTATTCAGAGTGACCATCGACGAGCGCCAGGGCCGCCGCATCGCCGAGTATCTTGGGCTTAACGTGACAGGCACGCTCGGTGTGCTTGCCAAAGCCAAGTCGGCTGGCCTGATCCAGTCATTCCATGAAGCCGCGCAAGCGCTGCGACAACAAGGCATCCACTACAATGCCGGGCTGATCAGTCGGGTTGCCCTGCACTTGGGCGAGGACCCCGGAGCCCCTTTTGTTGGCGCACTGCACGCAGGCCGCTGTCCGCTGCTGCTGTATCGATTTCCCAACCGCTTTCAACAGGGCAGAATCACTCGCCCCCTTGAGACGAATCCAGCGAGGGTATTTCATATACTGTCCCCTTTATTCTGTCGCATCAAACTCGGCCTGCAAGACTGCCTCTACTTCGGCAATATGGACGCCAAGCGGGACTGGGGCCACGCCAAGGACTACGTGGAGATGCAGTGGCTCATGCTGCAACAGGACCGGCCGGAAGACTTCGTCATCGCCACCGGCGTGCAATACAGCGTGCGGGACTTCGTCAACGCCGCCGCCCAGGAACTGGGCATGCAAATCCGCTGGGAAGGCCAGGGCGTTGAGGGGAAAAAGGCTATTGGGTCAATTCGTCATTGCGAGGCGGCGAAGCCACCGCAGCAACCCAGCAAGCCGTCATTGCGAAAAGCGCGGCCACCCCAGAAACCCCGCAAGCCGTCATTGCGAGAAGGCAAAGCGGAGCCGGCAACCGCCGGCAACCCAGCCCCTACCCATCGTCGCCGTCGACCCGAGATGCTTCCGCCCCGCCGAAGTGGAAACCCTGCTGGGCGACCCCGCCAAGGCCAAGGCCAAGCTGGGCTGGGTGCCGAAGACCACCTTCGACGAGTTGGTGGCCGAGATGGTGCGGGAAGACCTCAAGTCCGCCGAACGGGACGAACTCGTCAAGAAGCACGGCTACAAGGCCATGGATTACGACGAGTAGGCGGCGCCCCCTTGTGATATGATGTCTTGATGCTATTGATGAGGCATAGTGATGCGCACAACCTTGACGATTGAAGATGGTCTGGCCAACGAACTCAAGCGGCGTGCCATAGAAGCGGGCAAGCCCTTCAAGCAAGTGGTTAACGAAGCCTTGCTGGCGGGTTTGCAGGGCCCAATCACCCCGCGTCTCAAGCCCTATCGCCTCAAGCCGGTTTCCCTCGGGGCCCCTTCGGCGGCTATCGATCTGGTCAAGGCGCTGCAACTGGCAGATGGCCTTGAGGATGACGCGATCCGTGCCAAGCTGGAGCAGCGCAAGTGATACTGGTGGACGCCAACCTGTTGATCTATGCGGTCAACAGCGACCTGCCCCAGCACAAGCAGGCGAGGGCCTGGTGGGAAGAGACCCTCTCGGGCGCGGCGGTGGTCGGTATTCCGCTGGTCGTGCTGCTGGCATTCCTGCGCATTTGCACGAACCCCAGGGTGTTCGCAAAACCCATGTCGCCGGAATCCGCCATTGCCTATATCGACGAATGGCTTGATCAGCCTGCCGTCAGGTTGGTAGGGCCGGGTGCCGGGCATTGGGCAGTCCTGCGAAATTTGCTGGTCCAGACCGGCATGTCGGGCAACTTGACCACCGATGCACATATCGCCGCATTGGCCCTGGAGCAGGGTTACAGCATCTATTCCGCGGACAACGATTTCCGACGTTTCCCGGGATTGAAACACGTCAACCCGCTTGCAGGTCGCTGACCTACATCCATGGATACACACGCCAAGATCTACGTCGCCGGCCATCGGGGTCTGGTCGGTTCCGCGCTGATGCGACGCCTCCAGAATTCCCCCTCGCCCTCTGGGAGAGGGGCCGGGGGAGAGGGCCAGTCATGCATCGTCCAGGTCGACACCCCCGCTACTTGCGCCCCACCGAAGTGGAAACCCTCCTGGGCGCCACGAGGGGCGACCGCGTTCGACCCCGTCGCCAGGGAAACGGCTTGGCGCGTCTGCAGACACGGCGGTACGGAAACGGGTCACGAAGTGCGTTGGCGCTTGCGCGGGAATGAGGGCTTCCTGGCGCCGCCCCAATCCTTCACAACCCCCGACACCTCGCGCCATGACCGAGGTCTGGAGAAACGGTGACAGTAAACTATTCTTGCATCGCTCGTCGCCTGAGCTTCGGTACCCGCAGCGAGCAAGGAACTCGAGCGTTTGCGCTGCTCGCCAGCATCATCGACACTTGTCGCGCAAGGAAGGCGTCCGCTTGGGATTACCTCACCGCCGCCCTTCAGGCCGGCCGCCAGGGACTACCGATGCCGCCTTTGCCCGCCGTCTCGGTAGGGGGGTGATTGGTTACGATCAGTCGGGTTGCCCTGCACTTGGGCGAGGGCCCGGGATCGAAGTGAATGACCCGGTGCGCCCTTTTTGTTGGCGCACTACATGCAGGCCGCTGTCCGCTGCTGCTGTGTCGATTTTCCAACCGCTGTCAACAGGGCCAAATCACTCGCACCCTTGAGACGAATCCAGCGAGGGCATTTCCTATACTGTCCCCGTTTTTCCGCACGTGCTCGTCGCCAGGAAAGCGGCCCAACGCGTGTTCGGCGACGAGGCGTGCCTAGTCCAGGTTGGCCATCCGCAGACTCCGATCGAAGCGCCTGGTGAACGGGTTGGTCTCTGGAATGAATTCATATACTGTCACCTTCATTGGCACTTCATTGGGAGGTCGATATGACCACCAGGTACGAAACCGATATCGTGGCATGGGCAAACGAGCAGGCCAGCCTTCTTCGTGCTGGGCGGTTGGAGCTGCTCGACCGCGACCACCTCGCGGAGGAAATCGAAGACGTGGGCAAGAGCGAACAGCGCGAACTGGCGAGCCGGATGTCGGTTCTCATGGCTCATCTGCTCAAGTGGCGGTATCAGCCGGAGCGGCGGGGAGCCAGTTGGGAAAAGACCATCCTCGCGCAGCGCAAGGAGATTGCCTATGGACTGAGTGACGCCCCAAGCCTCACCCCCAAGCTCCAGGAAACTCGATGGCTTGAGATGGTGTGGGCGAAGGCTGTTGCGCAAGCGGTTGGGGAAAGCGGCCTTGATTGCTTTCCCGAGGCCTGTCCGTGGGCGATGGAAGAAGAAGTCCTCAATGAGGGCTGGTTACCGGACGCCTGAAGACATTCTTTGCGACCAGCCGATCCCTGGCGCAGTCACGTCAGCAGGCGGACAGAGGCTTGCGCAGTACCAGCGGTGGACCGAGAAACGGTTGCGCTAGGCTTTTGTTCCCTGGACGGTACGATGCTTCGGTAACGACTCTTATCCACCATAGATCTGCTGGTTCTTTTCAGGCTGACTCCTCTTCGGGAGGTATTTCCCATACTGTCCCCCTTGTCGCTGAGTGGGATGAAGCAACGAGCGACTTGTGCTTCAGAGAGCGCGGTCTTGATTTTGCCTACGCGGCGCAGGTGTTCTTTGATCCCGATCGAATGGTGCAGGCCGATACCAGATACAGCCATGGCGAGAAACGCCATCGGGTGATCGGTGCGATCGAGCAGCGATTTTTGTAGTGGTTTACACCCCTCGTCATGACGCCATGCGCATCATTTCGGCGCGCGAGGCCAACCAGCGTGAGGTTCGGTACTATGGAAATGGTTCGAGTGACGATTGATGCCGCCGCTGCGGATGGGCCGACACTTGGGCGTATCGACCCGGCACGTGTGGACGCCACGACTGAAGAGAGCATCGCTGCACAGCGCGCGGCGGATGAATCCGAAGCCCGGCTGGATGCGGCCCGGTACGCACGCAGGGTCAGAACGCGCCTTGGTCTCAGCCAGGTCGAGTTTGCGCGACGTATTGATGTCTCTGTCGAGACCATCCGCAATTGGGAACAAGGCAAACGCTCCCCGGCAGGTGCGGCAAAGGCATTGTTCAAAGTGTTGGACAAGGCACCCGAGCTGGCGCTGGCCGCACTCGAGTAGAACCATGGTTTCCAGATTGGCGATGATCGTGACATGGGTGCATCCAGCGGGCCCGGCGAGGGTAGTCCCGTGCTCTGTCCTCACAACGAGGACGGTGCCATGGCCATCAAGTGCGACTGATCATCGAGCCGCACGGCCAGGATCCGCAAGTGCTGCGTGGCAACGGTGACTGTATGCTTTTCGTCCGTGGAACGGACGATGCTTTGGCAACCTCGAGAGACGCCATGTTGCCGCCTGGACGTTGGCGTTCAAGCCGAACACCGGCGACCGGCCTGAAGTGCTGAGCCGGAGGCTGCTCGCCGACCCCTTCGCACTGCGGGTCGACCGCGTACGAATCGGTCGCCATGAAGGCAGTGGCGATCCGCGTGAGGCACCCGCAGACTGCGCTCGAACCGACCGGAGAGTGCTGGTCTCTGAAATGAATTCATATACCGTCCCCTTTTTTGGCAGTGCAGGGCTGCGGCAACCGTGAAGCAATTCACACGCCACCGGACCGGGCACTGGGATCATCCCGGGGCAGTCGCACGTCGGTGCGCTCGCCGTGTGGCTTGGCGTTGACCAGGCGCGACCGGCCATTCGGGCGCGAACGGCGGTTCCCCGCAAGGGCCGCGCGCTGCGAGCCCTTTCGAAGCGAACCGCGACCCGTCACGGTCGCTGTGCACGGAACGAAGGACGACCAGTCTGCTGGATGCCAGCGCATTCGGGCATGGCGGTAGCGTGCCCGCGAGCGCGCGCTGGCAGACGCCGGGAGGACGGCGGGCAATTGCCGGCCTGCAAGGCACGGACCGGAGCAGGGCCGTAGTAGACGCCAGTTCGAGCACCGTCTCGGGCCGCTGCCGGAGTGGGCGCACCGACGGCTTGTGGCGGCGACGGTGGAGCAACTGGATGCTTGGGCGCCCGAACACCTCGATAAGCGGTGAGAGTATGCTGTTGTTGCCCGGAGAGCCTGCTTCGGCGACTCAACGGACGCCATGTTCCCGTCCGGGGACTGGCATTCAAGCCCAACACCGACGACCTCGGCAAAGCGCTGGGCCGGACCCTGTTTACCAACCCTCTCGCCACGGGGCGACGGCGACCGCGCAGGCGCCGGTAGCCATGGAAGCGGTCAGGCGCGTCTTCGGCGACGAGGCGTGCCAGACCCGGGTGATCCATTCGCAGACTCCGCTCGAAGCGCTTGGTGAGCGGGCTGGTCTCTGGAATGAATTCCAAATACTGTCACCTTTATTACACAGCAGTCGGCAGTTCGTCGTCCAGTTTTCGTCAAGTTCGCCGCCGTAGAAGCGGGGCGCGCCGGTGTAGTCTGCCGGTAACGACCGCGAGTGTGTGCATTCCTGGCTGACGAGGGTGACACTGAGGCATGACGGTATGGAAACGGGTTATCCACAGTGCGTTCGCGCTTGCGCGGGAATGAGGGCTTTCTGGCGCCGCCCCAATTGCTGACCGCGCAGCCTCGCGCCATGACCGAGGCCAGCTGAGGTTGGTGAGTGGGCTCTGTGCTGGAAGGTATTTCATATACGGGCCCGTATGTTCCAGCGTCGATCACTTGGAGACCTTCGTTGGAGAAATCCGGGCTTTGCAGGATGCCGCCTCTGCTGGCGGCAATCCAGCGCAAAGGCTTCGTCATCGCCACCGGCGTACAATGTTCCGTCAGAGATTTCGTCAACTCCGCCGCCAAAAACTCGGCATGCTCCAGGCTGGTGGGCTGAAGAACCCGACGGAAGTGGTTAAACTCAAGAAAAGTGCATGGCGAGGTAGGTCACATGAACAGCGTGGCAGAACTGGTTTTCGAGCAAGTGCGTAGCCTTCCCGAAGCTGAGTTGCGTGAAGTGCTCGACTTTGTGGGTTACCTGAAGTCCAAACACCGGACGGCTGAGTCCGCCGAGGGCGACGAGGCGGCAGATTGGGCGGAATTTGTGAAGCACGCGTGCGCTTGGTCGGGACAATACCATCGGGACGAGTGCTATGACCGCAAGGTTCTTCGCTGATACCAATATTGTCGTTTACTCGTTGGACGAAGACTCCGACAAGCGCCAGTGCTGCTTTGAGATCCTCCGGCGCCGCCCAGGGCCTCCGCACTCGGACGGCATAAAACCTGAACCAAAAACGGGTAATCCCCCGGCTCTGCCGGGGGACTGGAGAAGTTTGACATTTCAGGGAGTCCATCAGGAAACTTCAAGCCGTGAGCCGCCAAGCACACGACTATGGAGAATCCCGATGGACGAGTCTGAAAGCCTAAGCCACTCGAAGTGGGAGTGCAAATATCACGTAGTGTTCATCCCGAAGTGCCGACGGCGTACGCTGTATGAGCAGCTGCGTCGCCACCTCGGGGAAGTGTTCCGCAAACTGGCGGAACAGAGGGAGAGTCGGATCGAAGAGGGTTTACTCCGTTTTGTGTGGAACGAGGGCCATCTGGGCGAACGGCGGGGTGGG
>NZ_JAMTDQ010000056.1 GCF_023806635.1 Accumulibacter sp. | reverse complement strand
CGTCCTGAACCTCACCACTCCCGGCCATGGGGGTCGAAATGAGAACTGGTGACAAAGGATGAATCTTCATTTAGTTATCGCCAGAGGTTATAGACTGTTATAGACTCTCGCCGCGGCTGCAGCCCACACAGGTCCGAGACGAGAACCCGGGGCGACACCGGGAAGGACTGCCCAGCCCTCACGAAAAAAGAGCCACGGCATGCCGTGGCTCGGCGCCCCACCGCCGGTGTGTCAGACCGGCGTCGGCAGTCGGCCGGCAGCCGACGCGCTCTCCATCCAGCGCTTGATGCGATTGGCATCGCCAATGCGGGTCTGCTTGCCGGCCGAATCGAGAAGTACGATGACGACCGGCTTGTCGGCAACGCGCGCCTGCATCACCAGGCACTTGCCCGCCTCCTGAATGTATCCGGTCTTCGACAGGCCGATTTCCCAAGTCGGACTGCTCACCAACTGGTTCGTATTGTGAAAGTCGAGTTCACGGCCTTTCACTTCGGCGCGCACACCGGGCGTCGTCGAGAACTCGCGGATCAGCGGGTAGCGGTGCGCTGCCGCGACCATCCGTGCGAGATCATGTGCAGTCGATACATTGTTGCTGCTCAATCCGGTGGGATCCTCGAAGCGGGTGTGGACCATCCCCAGCGACGCCGCCTTGCGGTTCATTGCTGCAACGAAGGCCTGCAGACCGCCCGGATAGTGACGAGCGAGCGCGTGCGAGGCACGGTTTTCCGAAGACATCAGCGCCAGCAACAGGGCAGTTTCGCGCGTGATCACCGTCCCCACTCCGAGGCGGGAACGGCTGCCGCGCAGATAATCGACGTCTTCGTCACTGATGCTGATCGGCGCCTGCAGATTCGGCATGCTGTCGAGCACCACCATCGCTGTCATGACCTTGGTGATCGAAGCGATCGGCACGACGGCGTTTGCGTTCTTTTCGTACAGCAACTCTCCGGCATCCTGGCCGATGACCAGTGCCGAGCCTGAATGTACGGCGAGTTGCCCGGGTTCGTGCCAGAGGTCCGCATTGCTGGCAAGCGCGCGTGTCAGATTCCTCTTCTGGTACGCTTGGGCTGAAGCACCTGCTTCACGCGGTGGCGCCAAAGTTCTCTTCGCGGCCAGGGCGGACGGCTTGCCCGGATCCTGGCGCAGACTGCCCTTGTCCCGACCGCTCAGTTGCTTTGCCCCCTGTTTCCCGGACCCGTTATCGGCAGCCAAGCCACCTTTCCTCTGCTCTGCCACCGGCGTCGGGCTGGCATTTCGCTTGGCTGCCCGGTTCTGACCCGTCGCGGGAGGGTTCTTCTGCGCCACAGGCTTGGACGTGCTGGCCTTCGACGCCACGTTTTCCTTCGTCTTGCTTGCCGCAGCCTTGGTCTTTCCCTTTCCCTGCTCGGCCGCGTACAGCGTTCCAGTCGACGCCACGAGTGGCGTCAATAACACCAGACACAACCCCGCCAAGGCTCTCAGAGTCATCCGCATTGCAGCCCTCCCGCATGATTCACCTTGCCGGCGTCCTCCGGCGGACCGGACCAGCAAGGCCATAGACCATCAAAAATAAGCAGATACGCGAGCTATGTAATGTAGCACATTATGCACCAGCCCGTGCAGGAAACAAGTCCCCTTGATGCCTGGCAGAATCCACCACACCGCTGCGTCGACCCCGGCGGCCCACAGAGGATCGCTCAGCGTTCGTTCATCAGCTTGTCGACCACGGTCAGGGCGGTCATGTTGACGATGCGTCGCACGGTCGCGGTGGAAGTCAGGATATGCACCGGCTGCGCGGCCCCGAGGAGAATCGGGCCGATCGTCAGGTTATCGCCGGAAGCGATCTTGAGCAGGTTGAAGGAGATGTTGGCCGCGTCGAGGGTCGGCATGATCAGCAGGTTGGCCTGCCCCTTGAGGCGGGCGTCACTCGGAAACACCCGCTGGCGAATGTGCTCGTCGAGCGCGGCATCGCCATTCATCTCGCCCTCGACCTCAAGCCGCGGAGCGCGGTCCTTGAGCAGCTGCAGTGCTCGGCGCATCTTTACCGCCGTTGGGGTGTTCTCGGAGCCAAAGGACGAGTGCGACAGCAGGGCGACCCGGGGCTGGATGCCGAACCGGCGCACCTCGTCGGCAGCGAGCAGCGTCATGTCGACCAGTTGCTCGGCCGAAGGCTCGTAGTTGATGTAGGTGTCGGCGATGAAGAGCGTCCGATCGGGCAGCACGAGCAAACTCATGGCGTAGAGGTCGCTGACGCCGGGAGCCAGGCCGATGACGTTCTCGACGTACTCGCGATGCACGTCGTGACGACCGAAAGTGCCGCAGATCAGGCCATCGGCGTCGCCCATGCGAACCATCATCGCACCAAACAGCGAGGCCCGACGGCGAACCTCGCGGCGAGCGAAATCGGCCGAAACCCCCTTGCGCTCCATCAGGCGCCGGTACTCGCGCCAGTAGGACTCGAAATGCTGCTCGAAGAAGGCGTTGTTGTCGGCGTACACGATGTCGAAATCGTCCTCCGGTGTCACCCGAAGGTTGAGTGCCACGAGCTTGCGCTCGATTTCGTCGGGATGACCGATCAGGATGGGTCGCGCGATCCCCTCGTCGACGATCACCTGGATCGCACGCAGCACGCGGTCGTCCTCGCCTTCGGCGAAGACCACTCGCCGGGGTGCCTGCTTGGCCTGCGAGAAGACCGGCTTCATGATCAGGCCGAAATGGTAGACGAACTCGTGCAGACTCTCGCGATAGGCTTCCACGTCCTTCAGCGGCCGGCTGGCAACGCCCGATGCCATGGCTGCCTCTGCTACCGCGGGAGCGATCTTGCCAATCAGCCGTGGATCGAAGGGATTCGGAATCAGGTACTCGGGACCGAAATTGGCATGCTTCTCGCCATAGGCCTTGAGCGCCACCTCCGACTGCTCGACACGCGCCAGCTCGGCAATCGCCCGCACCGCCGCCAGTTTCATCTCGTCGCTGATGGTGGTCGCGCCGACGTCCAATGCGCCACGGAAGATGAAGGGAAAGCAGAGTACGTTGTTGACCTGGTTCGGATAGTCCGAACGCCCAGTGGCGATGATCGCGTCGTCACGCACCGCCCTGACATCTTCCGGCCGGATCTCTGGATTGGGATTCGCGAGAGCCATGATCAGCGGCGACGCTGCCATCTGCGCGACCATCTCCGGTTTCAACACGCCGCCGGCCGACAGTCCGAGGAAGACATCGGCGCCAACGATCACTTCGCCGAGCGTCCGCGCATCGGTGCACTTGGCATAGCGCGCCTTGATCTCGTCCATCTCCTCGACGCGCCCTTCGTATACGAGCCCCTTGATGTCGGTCACCCAGATGTTGCCAACTGGCAAACCAAGCATGACCAGCAGGTCGAGACAGGCAAGCGCAGCGGCACCAGCGCCGGAGGTCACCAGCTTCACCTGATCCAGTTGCTTGCCCTGCAGGAAGAGTCCATTGAGAATCGCTGCACCGACAACGATCGCTGTGCCATGCTGATCGTCGTGGAAGACCGGGATCTTCATTCTCTGACGCAGCTTCCTCTCGACGTGGAAGCACTCGGGCGCCTTGATGTCCTCGAGATTGATGCCGCCGAAAGTCGGCTCCAGTGAGGCAACGATGTCGACCAGACGATCCGGGTCGCGTTCGTCGATCTCGAGGTCGAAAACGTCGATGTTGGCGAACTTCTTGAACAGTACCGCCTTACCTTCCATGACCGGTTTCGCCGCCAGCGGACCAATCGCGCCCAGCCCCAGTACGGCCGTGCCATTGGTGATCACGCCCACCAGATTGGCGCGCGAGGTGAGGGTGCTGACTTCAGCCGGCAGCGCGGCGATTTCCTCGCACGCCGCAGCGACGCCCGGTGAGTAAGCCATCGACAGGTCGTACTGGTTGGCCAGTTGCTTCGTCGGCTGTATCGCCACTTTCCCCGGTTTCGGGTTGCGGTGGTAGAACAGGGCAGCCGTGCGCAGTTGCTCTCGTTCCTTCTTCATCTTTTCTTCTCCTCAGTTTCATCGAGCCGCCGCTGCCGCCAATGGCACGCCGGATGGGCAGCGACTGTGGCTGCCAGCGAGACGCCGCCGGCTCCTCGCGGCCGTGCTCTTGTTGTTGTCGACCACCGGCCCCAAGCGGACCTGTGGCATAATTACACAAACCCTCCGTTCCTTGTAGCACCACCGCCTGGCATGCTGACCTCACCCCCTGCACTGGGCTTGTTCCTCGCCAACCGCGACCGACGCGTCGCATCCGACCGGGCTGGGCAGACTACTCCGCTTTCCGGCCCTTGCGGTTTGGCTCCGCGCGCCGCTCCACGGTAAGTTCCGCTTCTCTACCTTCATTCGAGAGTGATTACCATGAACCAGACTGTTTCCATCAACGCCCCCGACTACGTCAAACATGAACGCCTGAAGCAATGGGTCGCCGAGATTGCGGCACTCACGGAACCGGCCAGCGTCGTCTGGGCCGACGGCTCGCAGGAGGAATATGATCGTCTCTGTGCCGAACTGGTCGCGGCCGGCACGTTCACCAAGCTCAAGAAGCGCAAGAACTCCTTCCTGGCTTTTTCGGACCCGTCGGACGTCGCGCGCGTCGAGGACCGCACCTATATCTGCTCCGCGAAGCAGGAGGACGCCGGCCCGACCAACAACTGGGAAGACCCGGCCAAGATGCGAGCCACCCTCAGCGGCCTCTTCAAGGGCTGCATGCAGGGGCGGACGATGTACGTCATCCCCTTCTCAATGGGGCCGATCGGCTCGCCAATCGCCCAGATCGGCGTCGAGATCACCGACAGCGCCTACGTCGTGGTGAACATGCGCATCATGACCCGCATGGGCAAGGACGTCTTCCCGGTGCTCGGGACCGACGGCAGCTTCGTTCCCTGCGTGCACTCGATTGGAGCGCCGAAGCAGCCAGGCCAGGAGGATCCGCGCTGGCCATGCAACCCGACCACCAAGTACATCGTCCATTATCCCGAAACGCGCGAAATCTGGTCCTACGGCTCGGGCTACGGTGGCAATGCCCTGCTCGGCAAGAAGTGCCTGGCCCTGCGCATCGCTTCCAACATGGCGCGAGATGACGGCTGGATGGCCGAACACATGCTGATCCTCGGCGTCGAGTCTCCCGCCGGTGACAAGCATTACGTCGCTGCCGCCTTCCCGTCGGCCTGCGGCAAGACCAACTTCGCCATGCTCGTTCCTCCGCAAAGCCTGAGTGGCTGGAAGATCACGACCATCGGTGACGACATCGCCTGGATCAAGCCGCGCAAGGACAAGAACGGTGTCACGCGCCTCTATGCGATCAATCCGGAAGCCGGCTTCTTCGGCGTCGCCCCGGGCACGAACGACAAGACCAACTTCAACGCCATGGCCTCGCTTGCCGAAAACACCATCTTCACCAACGTCGCGCTGACCGATGACGGTGATGTCTGGTGGGAAGGCATGGGCCCGGCACCAGCGCACGCGATCGACTGGCAAGGCAATGACTGGACACCGGAAATCGCCAAGGAAAAGGGTACCAAGGCAGCACACCCGAACTCGCGCTTCACCGCTCCCGCTTCGCAATGCCCGTGCATCGACGCCAAGTGGCAGGACCCGGAAGGAGTGCCGATCTCGGCCTTCCTGTTCGGCGGCCGCCGCGGCTCGACAGTGCCGCTGGTCTGCCAGACGCGCGACTGGGAGCACGGGGTTTACGCCGCCGCCACCCTCGGGTCGGAAACCACGGCTGCCGCCTTCGGCCAGCAGGGTGTCGTTCGTCGCGACCCCTTCGCGATGCTGCCTTTCTGCGGCTACAACATGGCCGACTATTACAGCCACTGGCTGAAGATGGGCAAGGCGACCGACAACCCTGTGCCGATCTTCATGGTCAACTGGTTCCGCATGAACGAAAAGGGCGAGTTTGCCTGGCCAGGCTTCGGCGACAACGCCCGTGTTCTGAAGTGGGTCATCGAGCGTTGCGAGGGCAAGGCCTCGGCCCGAGAAACGACCCTTGGCTGGATGCCCAACTACGAAGACCTCGACTGGAGTGGCAGCGACTTCTCCATGGAACAATTCGCCGGCGTCACCAGCCTCGACAAGCAAGCGTGGCTGAGCGAGCTCGAAGGAGTCAAGGACTGGTTCGGCAAGATGGGCGACAAGCTGCCGCCCAAGCTCGCCGCCGTTCGCGAGGAGTTCGAGAAGCAGTTCCAAGCAGCCTGATCGGCAGATCCGCATCGATCTCGAAACGAAGCCGCCTGCGGGCGGCTTCTTTGTGCCTGCGCCTCGGCTTGCGGCTACACTGACGACTTCATCCCCATCTCGAGCAACAGACCAGCATGCCAAGTTTTCCCGCGCACCGCCTGGCCGACATCGCACCCTTTCACGTCATGGAGTTGATGGCTCGTGCCAAGGACCTGGAGTCCTGCGGTCGCGACATCATCCACATGGAAGTCGGTGAGCCCGACTTCCCGACGCCGGAACCGGTAGTGGCGGCAGCACAGGCGCACATCGCCAGCGGTCGGGTTCGCTACACGGCCGCACTCGGACTGCCCGAGCTGCGTGCCGCCATCGCCGGCTTCTACGCCAAGCGCTACGGCCTAAGCGTCCCGACATCGCGCATCGTCGTCACGGCTGGCGCTTCCGGCGGCCTGCTGCTGGCGATGGCCTGCCTCACCGAACCAGGAAGCGAATGGCTCCTGACCGACCCGGGCTACCCCTGCAACCGGCATTTCGTGCGCTGCTTCGAGGGCCGGCCAATCGGCATTCCGGTGAGCGGCGAGAGCAACTTCCAGCCGACTGTGGATGATCTGGCCCGATTCTGGAATGAACGGACAGCCGGGGCCCTGTTCGCATCGCCAGCCAATCCGACGGGAACCCTGCTCGCCGACCAGACGCTGGCCGACATCGCCCGCTTTGTCCGCGAGAGGGGCGGACAGCTGGTCATCGACGAAATCTACCACGGGCTCACCTACGGGCGCGATGCCATGAGCGCGCTCGGGTTCGACGATGAGGTCTTCGTCGTCCAGAGTTTCTCGAAGTACTTCAACATGACGGGCTGGCGTCTCGGCTGGCTCGTCGTGCCGCCGCGCTTCATTCGCGACATCGAGAAGCTGGCACAGAATCTTTTCATTTCGCCGTCTGCGGCCGCGCAGTACGCCGCCCTCGCGGCCTTCCACCCGGACACCATCGCCATCCTCGAGGAGCGCCGCAACGAATTCCGCGAGCGGCGGGACTTCCTGGCACCCGCGCTCGAGACCCTGGGATTCCGCTTCCCGGCAAGGCCGCAGGGGGCATTCTACCTATACGCCGACTGCTCGCAACTCACCGACGACAGCACTCGTTTCGCCAGCGAGCTGCTCGAGTCGGTCGGAGTCGCCGCAACGCCCGGACTCGACTTTGGCAGCAACCTGCCCGAGAGGTATCTGCGCTTCGCCTACACCAGCGACGTGACGCGACTGGCTGAAGCCGTCGACCGGATTCGCAGCTTTCTCGGCCCAGCCTGAAGATCCACCGCCAGCGTGCGGCAGCAGCCGCGTCAGCGCAGCAATCCCGGCAGACTGCCGAACGCCGCCAGACGCCGCCAGTCGAAGAAGGGCCCAGGGTCGGTCTTGCGCCCGGGAGCGATATCACTGTGACCGACCACCGCAGTGATTGGGAATCTTGCCGACAAGCACCGCAGCAGGTCCAACAGGCAGCCGTACTGCGCCTCGGTGAAGGGTGCTTCGTCACAGCCCTCGAGTTCGATGCCGAGCGAGAAGTCGTTGCAGCGCGGTCGGCCCTGCCAGGACGAAAGTCCCGCGTGCCACGCGCGCTGGCGGCACGAGACCAACTGGATCAACTCGCCATCGCGCCTGATCAGGAAGTGCGCCGAAACCCGCATGCCGGCGACCTCGGCGAAGTAGGGATGGGCAGCGGCGTCGAGGCGATTGGTGAACAGGCGAATGATCGCGTCACCCCCGAAACAGGCTGGCGGCAGGCTGATCGCATGCACGACGATCAGCGAGACCGTCTCGCCGTCCGGCCGTTCATCGCAGTTTGGCGAGTCGATGCGCAAGGCACCATCCACCCAGCCCTCCTCGTCGACTGCCGCCACGGGTGCCTGCCGGGGCCGACTCATTCTTCGATTCCCAAGCGCTCGATGCGATAGCGCAACGAGCGGAAGCTGACTCCCAGCAAACGGGCCGCCGCCGTGCGGTTGAAATCGGTCTTGGTCAGCGCGTCGAGAATGGCCTGCTTCTCGACACGATTGATGTAGTCATCAAGGGTTTCGCTCTCCCTGCCGAGACCATCGCGAACCGCCGTCTCTGGCGCCAGTTGCAGGTCATCGACCCCAACCACCGCGCCGCTGCACAGCGCCGTGGCACGCTCCAGGATGTTCTCGAGCTCGCGCACATTGCCCGGAAAACTGTAGTCGTCCAGCATCCGCACTGCCGCGGGATCGAGGCGCGGCGGCTGCGATCCGCAAAGCCTGGCGAGCATGAATTCGGACAGTGGCGCGATATCCTCGCGACGCTCGCGCAGTGGCGGCATCCTGAGTTCGATGACATTGACGCGATAGTACAAGTCCTGGCGGAAGGTTCCTGCATCGACGCAATCCCTGAGCTGATGATGCGTCGCCGAAATGATCCGCAGGTCGACCGGCTCCTCGACCGTGCTGCCAACCTGGCGCACCTTCTTCTCCTGAATCGCACGCAGCAGCTTGACCTGCATCCCGAGGGGCAGGTCGGCCACCTCGTCGAGAAACAACGTCCCCCCCTGCGCCGCCTGGAAGAAGCCGGAGCGATCGTTGTCGGCGCCGGTAAAGGCCCCCTTGCGATAACCGAAGAACTCGCTCTCCATCAGGTTCTCGGGAATGGCCCCACAGTTCACCGGCACGAAGGGGGCGTTGCGGCGGGCGCTCTGATCGTGAATCAGTCTCGCAGCCAGTTCCTTGCCGGTTCCCGACTCGCCGGAGATGTACACCGGCGCCTGACTGCGGGCAAGCTTGTCGATCATCTCCCGCACATGGGCGATGGCTGGCGACGTGCCGATGAGTCGTGTCGCAGCGTCGCTGCCCCCCCCTTCACCGGCCCCGTCGCTGCGCCGTGGCAGGTTGAGTGCCGACTTGATCAGGCTGCGTAACTGCTCAAGCGCCACCGGTTTGGCGAGATAGTCGAAAGCGCCGGCTTTCAGCGCGGCAACCGCGTTCTGCGTCGTGCCGAAGGCGGTGATCACCGCTACCGGCGTCTCCCCGTAGCTCTCGGCGATCAGCCTGACGATCGCCAGCCCATCCCCGTCAGGCAGTCGCATGTCCGTCAGACACAGCTGGTAGCGCTGCTGTTCGAGGAACTTCCGCGCCTCGGCAACCGTCGCTGCGCAGTCCGCCAGGAGCCCCATCCGTGCCACCGTGAGATCGAGGAGTTCGCGGATGTCCGCCTCATCATCGACCACCAGAACACGAGCCAGATCGCCGCGTGGGCGACGTTGCACCTTGCCAGTCAACAATCCAGAGCCCTCCCCAGGAGACGAAAGTCGGCACCCTTGCCGCGTCCCAGAAGTTCGAGACGTGCCTCGTTCGCCTCGCACAGCTCGCGCGCTATGTACAGGCCAAGACCGGTGCCACGATGATGGGTCGTGAAGAAGGGCTCGAAGATCTGTTCCCGCAAGTCATCGGCCACCCCCTCACCATCGTCAATCACGTGCAATTCCACCTGCCCCGCCACCCGGCCATCGCCAACCAGCAAGCGAACGCTGCCGGCCAGGCGACGGGAATGCCGCAGCGCGTTGCTCAGCAGGTTCCACAATACCTGATGCAGATGAGAGCGATCAAAACAGATACGTGCGTTGCCGTACACCTCCAGCTGGATCACATCGGCGGCGAGCTGTTCCCTGGTCGCCCATTCTTCGGTGAATGCTGGCAGCAACTGTCGCAAATCGATGAGCTCGCGATACACGCGATCGCGACGGCCCAGTTCGAGGACATCGCTGACGATACGTTCCACGCGCTGGGTATTGTCGAGCAGGATGCGCAACAGCCGTTCGTACAGTTCGCCGCGCCGTTCCTCCCGCATCAGCTCGCCGGCGTGGCGGATTGCCGACAGTGGATTGCGGATCTCGTGCGCAATGCTCGCCGTCAAGCGCCCAAGCGCTGCCAGCTTGATCTGCTGCGCCTGCTCGCGCAGGCGGCTCATGTCCTCGAGAAACACCAGCACATCGCTGTCACCACCGGTGGTCCCAACGAAGCGGACGCGCAACTGCACTCCGTTCGCTGGTACCTGCACCAGCACTGCGCCTCCGTCAGGCTGCCGCCGCCAGTCGGCAAAGGACTGCAGCAGTTCGGGCGAGCACTCGCGCAGAACCGGCTCGCCGCTCTCGCTGGCGGCCAGCAGGTGCCTGGCCCGCGGGTTGCACTGGGCAACGCGTGCGTCATTGCCGAGCACCAGTACCCCCTCCTGCATCTCCTCGATCACTCTCTGGCTGACCAGGGTCTGCTTCTTCAGGTCGATGCCGCGGCGACGCGCAAGCTCCTCGTTGGCGAGGAGCCGACGGGCGAGCAACCGCGCCGAGATGGCAACGGCAAAGAAAGCGATGCTGAAGACACCGGCCTGGAAGAAGGCTGTCGCATCGAGGTCGGTCTGCAGCGCGCGATACGACTGTTCTACGAGTACGGCGATGGTCGCCAGCGCAGCATAGAAGATCACCAGTCGCCCCTGTCCGACGAGGCCGGCACCGGCAAGGGTCACCAGAAGCATCGATCCGAAACCACCGCCAAGGCCACCTCCGACGTGAATCAGCACTGTCATCACCAGCACATCGAGGAGCACGCTGGCGGTGATCTGGCTGCTCGCGTGCTGCCGCCAGGCGTACGCAACGACCGCCGAGACAATCGTGCTGAAGAGGTATCCGGCGGCCAGCCCGACATGGTGCCAGCCCTGATGCAGGGTGAGAACGGGCAAGGCCGAAGGATGAAGCAGCGCCGAAAAGAACAGCAGCGCGGCAACCACGAAGCGATAGAGCTGGAAGTATCGCAGCGACTTCCAGCGCGTCTCGGAGAAGCTCTCCAGATCACGCCCGCCCGTCTTCGACGCCAACTCCTCAGTCGCCGTCGCGTCCAGATTCGCGCAGGTGGGCGGCACAGCAGTAGTAACGGCCGTTGGCAAGCAGGCTCTCGCTGACGGGCTGATTGACGCCACAGTGAGCACACTGCACCATTCGCTCGACCTCGCGATCGCGACCGCCCTGCGCCGTTGTCCCCGCGGACTTGCGGAAACCACGCCACGCCCACCATGCCAGGAGCCCGAGAGCGAGCAGAAGAAGGTATTTCGTCATCGCGACACGAAGAGACCTGCGGAGCGCCGAAGCATAGCAGATGCCTGGCAACCCGCAATGGGCTGCGCAGACCCGGCGGAGAACGCCGTCCGCACCCACGAGCCAACCCGACATCGAACTCGGGCTACACCAGAGTGCCAGGCTGAAGGCGACGGTTGGTCGGGGCGAGAGGATTCGAACCTCCGACTCCTGCGTCCCGAACGCAGTACTCTACCAGGCTGAGCTACGCCCCGACCGAAGCGACACCAGAGCTAGTAAGTCCTGGCAACCGCGAAGAGGCATAATTCTAACAGGGAATCCCGATGCTGAGAAGCGGGAACGGCCGCCAGGGCGTGCCCCGCGAGATCGGCTTCAGCCGCCGCTCGCCGCCGCGCATACTCGAGCGCACCGCTGTCACGCACCGCAGCCAGGATCTCGGGCAGGTTGTCCCGACCACCGTCCTCGATCGCCCGCCGTACACTCGCCACCTGCTTTGCAGTGCCATTCTGCAGAACGAAGATCAGCGGCAACGTCGGCTTCCCCTCCGCGAGATCGTCTCCCAGATGCTTGCCGGTCTCCAGTTCGGCACCGGAATAGTCCAGTACGTCATCGATCAACTGAAAAGCGGTGCCAAGGTGCATCCCATAGACTGCCATGGCGCTCTCGACAGCCGCATCGGCGCCGCCGATGATAGCGCCAACCTGTGCGGCGGCCTCGAACAGCTTGGCCGTCTTGTAGCGGATGACCTGCAGATAGCCATCCTCATCGACGTCGGCATCGTGGCAGTTCATCAACTGCAGGACCTCGCCCTCGGCGATGACGTTGGTCGCATCAGACAACACCTGCATGATGCGCATGTCGTTCACCGCGACCATCATCTGGAAGGCACGCGAATAGAGGAAGTCCCCCACCAGCACGCTGGCCGAATTGCCGAACAGTGCGTTGGCGGTCTGCCGGCCACGCCGCAGGTTGGAGGCGTCCACCACATCATCGTGCAGCAGCGTCGCCGTGTGAATGAACTCGATAACCGCCGCCAGGTGGTGATGGTGCGTGCCGCGATAGTCGAGCGCCCCAGCCGCAAGCAGCACCAATGCCGGCCGCAGCCGTTTGCCTCCGCTCTGCACGATGTACTCGGCCACCTGCCGCACCAGAGCGACGTCCGAATGCAGGTGTTGACGGATCACCGCGTCGACAGCGGTCATGTCCGACCCGATCAGCCTGTACAGCTGCTCCATTCTCACCACACGGCACCCTGGCACGAAACCTGCGGATCTTAGGCGTCGCCCTCTCGTGCGTCAAGCAAGCCGATGTCACGCCCCCGAAAAGGCTTTGACTGGAACCGAAAAGAAGGTAGAATGCGCGGTTCTTTGCTGCACATCGTTCAGTTTTAGTCAACCTGGAGTCCAACATGTACGCGGTGATAAGAACCGGTGGCAAGCAATATCGCGTTGTCAGCGGCGAAAAATTGAAAATAGAACAGATCCCGGCAGAAGTTGGCGCAGAAGTTACCCTTGATCAGGTTCTCATGCTCGGTGAAGGCGATTCGGTGCAAATCGGCACGCCACTGGTCACCGGCGCGGCGGTCAGGGCAACTGTGCTGTCCCACGGCCGTCACGACAAGATCCGCATTTTCAAGATGCGCCGGCGCAAGCACTCACAAAAGCATCAAGGGCACCGCCAGAACTACACCGAGATTCGCGTTGACGCCATCGCGGCCGGCGCCGCGATGGCCACCGCAGCCTGACACGAAAGGAGTCTGATCCATGGCACACAAGAAAGCCGGCGGCAGCGTACGCAATGGCCGCGACTCGGAAGCGAAACGCCTTGGCGTCAAGCGCTATGGCGGACAGCTCGTTCGCGCCGGCAACATCATCGTTCGCCAGCGTGGCACCGCCTACCATCCGGGCGAGAACATGGGCATCGGCAAGGACCACACGCTTTTCGCCCTGGTGGACGGTCATGTACAGTTCGCCATCAAGGGAGCGCTTGCCCGGCGCACGGTCAGCATCGTTCCGCTTGCCGCCGACTGAACCAGCGCAAGTTGGCGGTAGCATGCCAGCCAGATGAGGCCCAAGCCCTATCCTATCCGGTAGGGCTTTTTGTTTGCACTCCCGAACCCGGGCAGGACGACAGCCATGAAGTTCATTGACGAGGCCAGGATCTCGATTGCCGCCGGCGACGGCGGCAACGGGATCGCCTCGTTCCGGCGCGAGAAGTATGAGCCCGAGGGTGGTCCTGACGGGGGCGACGGCGGCCATGGCGGCAACGTGCACTTCGTTGCCGACCGCAACGTGAACACGCTGGTCGAGTACCGCTACGTGCGCAGGTTCCGTGCCAAGCGCGGCGAGAACGGACGATCGAGTGACTGCTACGGCAAGCGCGGGCCGGATCTCACCTTGCGCGTGCCGATCGGTACGGTCATCGCCGATCTCAACAGCAACCAGGTCCTCGCCGATCTCGATTGTGACGGCAAGAAGGTCCTGCTGGCAAAGGGTGGCCGTGGCGGCTTGGGCAATGTCCATTTCAAGTCCAGCGTCAATCGGACTCCACGCCAGTGCACGCGCGGCGAGCCTGGCGAACAGCGGGATCTCCGGCTCGAGTTGCGCCTGCTTGCCGATGTCGGACTCCTGGGCCTGCCCAACGCCGGCAAGAGCACCCTCCTGCGCGCCGTGTCGGCGGCTCGACCGAAGGTCGCCGATTATCCGTTCACAACCCTCGAACCACACCTCGGAGTCGTCCGCGTCGACGACGGGAGGAGCTTCGTCATCGCCGACGTGCCCGGCCTGATCAGTGGCGCTGCCAATGGCGCCGGCCTCGGCATCCGCTTCCTCAAGCACCTCAAACGGACCCGACTGCTGCTCCACATCGTCGACCTGGCCCCGAACGATCCCGCCGCCGACCCGGTCCGCGATGCGCGAACCATCGTCCGTGAGCTCGAACGCTACGATCCCGATCTCGCCGAGAAGCCACGCTGGCTCGTGCTCAACAAGCTCGACCTGATTCCGCCCGACGAGCTCGAATCCCGCATTGCGGGCTTCCTGCAAGCCTGCGACGCGACTCATGCGGCGTGCTTCCGAATCAGTGCCATCAATGGCGGCGGCTGCGTGGAGTTGACGCAGCGATTGCAGGAAGCACTCGACAGGATGCCGCGACCCGCCGCTGCCGACGCGGACGCCCTGGGCGACGGCTCGTGGCCCGAATGGCCGCCAGGCGAAGCAGAGTCGGGCCTGGGATGACCACCACCCGCATTGCCGCAGCACGCCGTGTCGTCGTCAAGGTCGGATCGGCTCTGGTTACCAACAACGGGGAAGGCCTGCACCTTGCCGCCATCTCCGATTGGGCGCGACAGATCGCCGAAGTGCACCGCCTCGGCAAGCAGGTCATCCTCGTATCCTCGGGCGCGATCGCCTGTGGTCTGCAACGTCTTGGATGGCGGAAGCGACCACGAGCGGTGCACGAATTGCAGGCCGCTGCTGCGGTCGGCCAGATGGGCCTGGCGCAGGTCTATGAGAGCGCTTTCGGGCGCTATGGAGTGCACACGGCGCAAGTCCTGCTGACGCACGATGATCTCGCAGACCGCAAACGCTACCTCAACGCCCGTTCAACGCTGAGCACCTTGCTGGCTCTGGGCGTTGTACCGATCATCAACGAGAACGATACGGTCGTCACTGACGAGATCAAGTTCGGCGACAACGACACACTCGGCGCTCTGGTCGCCAACCTGATTGAAGCCGACTGTCTGCTCATCCTCACCGACCAGCAGGGCCTGTTCACTGCGGATCCGCGCAAGGACTCGACAGCAACGATGATCAGCGAGGCGCGCGCCGGCCTGCCCGCCCTGGAAGCCATGGCCGGCGGTGCCGGCACCCAGTTTGGCAAGGGCGGCATGATCACCAAGGTCATCGCCGCCAAGCGCGCGGCACGCAGTGGTGCCCATACGGTGATCGCCAGCGGCCGCACCAGCGACGCCATCCTCCGCCTGGTGCGCGGAGAACCGCTGGGGACGCTTCTGGTCTCCGAAACACCGCCGCTCACCGCGCGCAAACAGTGGCTCGCCGACCACCTGCAGCTGAACGGACGGCTGCTGCTCGACGGTGGCGCCATCAGCGCCCTGCGCGAGGGCAGGAGCCTGTTGCCCATCGGCGTCCTCGCGGTTTTCGGCGAGTTCGAACGTGGCGCCGCCGTTGCCTGCGTCGCCGACGACGGCGGCGAGATTGCCCGCGGCCTGGTGAACTACGGCAGTAGCGACGCGCGGCGCATCGCGCGCCGCGCCAGTCAGGACATCGAGGACATCCTCGGTTACATCGACGAGCCCGAAATCATCCACCGCGACAACCTGATCCTGACCTGAGCACCGGTGACGACATGAGCGACGAACACAAGCAATCCATTCACCTGCCTTTCTCAGACAAGTACACCGATTCGCACTCTCAGGAGTACTTCCAGAAGCACGATCGGAAGAAGCTGTCTGATCGCTTGGAGCATCGCATGGCGGCACGCGCGCTGGCGCTTGCCGGCAACCCCGCGTCGGTTCTCGACCTGCCGTGTGGTACCGGACGCTTCTGGTCGCTCCTCGCAGAAAAACCGCACCGGCAGCTGTTGGCCGCCGATTACAGCCAGGCCATGCTCGAGGTCGCCGGCAAGGTGCGCCCACCGGAAATCGTCAAGCGCTTCCGGCTGCTGCAGTGTTCCGCGTTCGCGATCAGCCTGCCCGATGCGCACGTCGATTGCATCTTCTCGATTCGCCTGATGCACCACATCGGCGACTCCGCCCACCGCGTCGCGCTGCTCAGGGAGTTTCATCGCGTGACGCGAGACACGGTCGTCCTGTCTCTCTGGGTCGACCGGAACTACAAGGCCTGGCGTCGTCGGCGACTGGAAGCCAACCGCCGGCGGGCCGGCGAAACGAGCGACAACCGGTTCATCGTTCCGCGCCAGCAGTTTGAACGCGAGTGTCGCGAGGCCGGCTTCGCCATCGTGGGCCACGTGGACTTCCTGCCCTACCTGTTCATGTGGCGCGCCTACGTGCTGCGCAAGCTGCCCGCCTGACATCCGCCTGCGGCCAAAGGCCATCGTCCGCGATGAGTTTGCGCGATCATTTTCCCTCCGCAGCCGCACGGAGCGAACTGCAGCGCGATGGGCTCGCAGCTTTTCTCCCCCTGTGGTCGCTTGCCACCGACTGGCATGAAACCCCGAACGAGAGACGCGGCGGCTGGAGCGGGGTCAGCCGGCACCCGCTTGCCAACGGCAACTCGATCTTCGTCAAGCGCCAGCAAGACCACCTCTGCCGGACGCTGCGCCACCCCCTGCGCGGCATCCCCACGTTCTACCGCGAATACCTGAACATCCTGCGTCTGCAGCGACACGGCATTGGCAGTCTGGACGCACTGTACTACGGTGACCGCCGGGATGCCGGTCACTGGCAGGCAATTCTCGTCACGCGCGCTCTCGACGACTTCAGCAGTCTCGACGAATGGAACGTGGCCAACCAGCAGGCAGCGCCACGGCAGCGCCAGTCGCTGATCGCCGCCATCGCCAGCGCCTGCGCTCGCCTGCACAGCCACCGCCTGCAACACAGCTGCCTCTACGGCAAGCATGTCTTCGTCCGTCGCAACCCGGCAGTGCCCGATGCTTACGGCGAAGGCGACGTGCGCTTCATCGACCTCGAAAAGCTGCGCCAAGGCATCAGTCGCGAGCGCGTTGGCGCCCACGACCTCGACCAGCTGCGGCGGCACACGCTGGGCTGGAACGATGCCGACTGGCAGCATTTCACGCTGGCCTACCGGCAGCACATGGCCCGGCTCCGGCGCTAATCGCCCAAGCCGGGCGGTGCCAGATCCCTCGCGTCGGGATTGATGATGTCGAAACTGGCCGGCATCCGCGAGTAGAAGATCCTGACCTTCTCGCGCCGGAGCAGGTCCAGGAATCGGCGCTCCTCGTCCTCGGTGACGACGAATTCGACCTCGATGGCACCACTTCCCGCGAGTTCGAAGAAGCGGTCCTCGTGTACCGCGTGCCGGCGCCCGAAGCCGCCGACCGCACGGAACGCCGAGCCGCCACGGATGCCGAGCCGGTTCCCCTCGGCAAGCAGCCATTCCCAGAGTAGAACGCCGTGCAGACGCTCGCCCTCGCCGACATAGAAACGAAGCAGGCAGCCTTTCATCCGTGCCTCCTCGTCAGCCCGAAGCCTTCAGCCAGAAGACGGTCGCCATGCCGGCGAGGGTCATCAGCAGCGAGCCGGCAACATGCGCCAGAATCAAGACCGACGCCCACAGCAGCCGACCCTGTTGCAGCAAGACGACCAATTCGGCCGAAAACGTCGAGAAGGTCGTCAAGCCGCCGCAAAAGCCAGTGATGACGAGCAGACGCCACTCGGGCGAGACGGTCGTCGAGAACGTGAAGAAGGCGATCGCCAGACCGATGACATAGGCGCCGAAGAGGTTTGCAGCGAGCGTCCCCGGCGGAATGCTCGGCAGGATCGCGTTGAGCCGGACGCCGAGCTGCCAGCGCAGCAGTGCGCCAAGCGCAGCGCCAACCGAGATGGCAAGGATCGACTTCCACATGCAGGCGCCTCAAGAAACGCGTCGCTCACAGACAATCTGCGCAACAGCCGGCTTGTCACGCCGGTGGCGGATGACCGCCTCCACCACCACCCACGTTTCACCAATCCCGACCAACCTCATGGAAGACTATAGCATTCGCACCCGCCGCCCGCACGATCTGCTGCGTGCGGGCCACCAGCTGTGCAGTAGTTCCTTTCCAGCCGCGCCGCTGCAGGCCGATACTGCAACCGGAGGCCACGATCTCATCGCTGCCTCTGACCCTCAGCCCTGACGTAAGCAGCGGGCGCCAGGGCGACTGCAAAGCCGCTGGTGGATCTGGCGTGTCCGCCCGGCAGCATGGCCGGGGGACCAAGGAGTTTGAAATGAAAGTGATGATGGTGATGGAAGGCGGCGATTGCGCACTCCGGATCGAACCCCTGGATGAGGAAGGACTGGCCCTGCTGGCGGCGTTCGGAGTCTGCGGCACCTATCAGACAAGGCTTGGCCAGGCGGCGGGCTCGACGATGTCGACGGCAGGGAGCCTCAGACAATCTGATCTCGGCACCATGAAGCTTGCAGAAGTGGCGTCATGAATGCGCGGCAAGTCATCAGGTTAGCGCCGCGATCAAGCACTGGAGAGGATTTCTGCGCGGGATCCGGACAGGTATCGCGAAGATGCCGCTGAAGCCAGATGCTTGAGCTTTTCTGGCGCGACGCCGATCTGGCAGGAGACTCCGATGCCACAGCTGCGTGCGCCGATCATTCCTGATTCGGTGACGCCAATCAAGGGCCTGCTGTCTGTCGGGAAGGAGTTCGGGGTGCCCGCGTTGAGTGTCAGGCGGACCTCCAAGCGGCAACGGCAGGAAGGGCCGCAGAGTTCAATGTGCACCCGCAGCGCCGCAGCCCGGCCATCCCGACGGCAGAGGTGTTGCAGCGGGCGCAGGCCCTGTTCGATGACGGACAGACCATCCAGAGGGTTGCGGCAAAACCTGGGATCAACACCGACACCCTGTCGCCAGCGGTCCGTGGCGGGCGGTTGCATGTTGCCGTGTTGGAAGGTCCTGTACCCTTGTCGCGACCGCCAGGAGCGAGCGCCTCCCGAGCCTGCCAGCGCGAGCAGTGGTGGATTCCGGATTGGCTCAGCAGGGGGCGTTTGATGAGAACTGGCATGACCCGGCGCCAAGATGGCGCACAACGATCCCGCAGCACACCGGTGACATGCTCGAGGCGACGCTTCATACCATCCTCAAGCAGATCGCGAGCGAAGCCAAGGCATGCTTGCCGGCCAAGTCACCCACCACATGGTGAACTCCTCGGCCATCGTCGGCCCTGACCGCTGACAGTGGCTGTCTGGCATGCGAGTCGACCCCATTCGTCCACCCCGCTTCTGAGTCTCGAAACGGGGACGATTCGGCGGACGGGTTGACTTGGGTCAACCCGAGCATGCTCCCTAGGTCCTAGCATCGTTCAGCTAGGCAGTTGATCGACCTGAAGCCCCTAAGCCGGCGAAGCCGGAACCAAACAGGATGAGGTTTCTGTCATAGCCAAA
>NZ_JAMTDQ010000055.1 GCF_023806635.1 Accumulibacter sp. | reverse complement strand
AACTGACTCGAAATATCGCATACAACGGTATGAACAATCAACGATATCGCCTTAGGATCTCTTTCTCCATCCGCAGCTTCGCAACCTCTTGCCGCAATCGCGCCAGCTCCGCTTCCACTTCGCTCACCGGCCCCCTCGCCGACACTGCGGTCGGCGCCTCGCCTCGACGTGCCCGCCCAACCCAGTTCGCCAACGTCTTCGCCGACATCTCCAACGACCGCGCCACCGCCGGAACGCTGCGCCCGCCATCGACCACCTGTTGCACCGCCGCCTTCCGAAACTCCGCCGGGTAACTCCGGTTCACTCTCTTCATGTCCAACCTCCACAAGGTCAAAATACCATACCTCATGGCGTCCATTTTTCGGGTACCAGATCAGCTCGGGCATGACCGTTCACTGAGTCAGGGATGGCTGCTTGTCGCTGCACGCGCTGCACGTCGGCAGCTTGACAAGCCATGCCGTGGCGGGTAGATTCGCAGCCCTGCCCCGGCATGCAGGGGGTGGCGCCGATTTGACACCAACAGATTGCGGGCGCCTTAGAAATCCAGCTAAAGCGAGGCTCACAGCACAACCCGTCGCGCCTTGCGTCGACGGGTTTTTGTTTTCTACCCATACCCCACCCCAGAGGGGAAATCAGGACATCACCATGCAGCCCGACCGGACCGCCGAACTGAGAGAACGCCTCGAAAACCAGATCCTGGTTCTCGACGGAGCGATGGGCACGATGATCCAGCGCCACGGCCTGCGTGAGGCCGACTACCGCGGCAGTCGCTTCGCCGGGCATCCGCATGACCTGAAGGGCAACAACGACCTCCTGCTGCTCACACGCCCGGAACTGATCCGGGCGATCCATGCCGAGTATCTGGCGGCTGGCGCCGACATCATTGAAACCAACACCTTCAATTCGACGCGCGTCTCGCAAGCCGACTACCATCTCGAAAGCATCGTACACGAGTTGAACGTGGCCGGCGCACGCCTGGCGCGCGCCGTCTGCGACGAGTTCACCGCCGCCGATCCGGCGCGGCCGCGCTTCGTCGCGGGCGTCCTCGGTCCAACGTCGCGAACCGCGTCGATCTCGCCCGACGTCAACGATCCGGGCTATCGCAACACGAGTTTCGACGAACTGGTCGCCAACTACGACGAAGCCATCGACGGGCTGTGCCAGGGCGGCGTCGACCTGCTGCTGGTCGAGACGGTCTTCGACACCCTCAATGCCAAGGCGGCGCTTTTCGCCATCGAGAGCTACTTCGAGCGGGCGGGTCGACGCTGGCCAGTGATGATCTCGGGGACGATCACCGACGCTTCCGGCAGGACGCTTTCCGGACAGACCGCCGAGGCATTCTGGAACTCGCTCGCGCATGTGCGACCGCTTGGCTTCGGTCTCAACTGCGCGCTCGGCGCAGCGGACCTGCGGCAGCATGTCGAAGAGCTGTCCCGGATCTGCGATTGTTTCGTCTCGGCGCACCCGAATGCCGGCTTGCCCAACGCCTTCGGCGGCTATGACGAGACCCCGGAGCAGTTGGCAGCGGAGATTTCCGACTGGGCGAGATTGGGCTTCGTGAACATCGTTGGTGGCTGCTGCGGCACCTCGCCGGCGCACATCGCGGCCATCGCCAGCGGCGTTTCCGGTGTCGCGCCCCGCCGCGTTCCCGTCCGCGAGCGCAAGTTGCGGCTGTCGGGGCTGGAGGCGTTCAATGTCGGCCAGGACTCCCTGTTCGTCAACGTCGGCGAACGCAGCAACGTGACCGGCTCGCGGGCCTTCGCACGAATGATTCTCGAAGGGCGCTTCGATGATGCGCTCGCGGTCGCCCGGCAGCAGGTGGAGAATGGTGCCCAGGTGATCGACATCAACATGGACGAGGCGATGCTGGATTCGCGGGCCGCGATGGAGCGCTTCCTCAAGCTGATCGCCAGCGAGCCCGACATCGCGCGCGTGCCGCTCATGCTGGACTCGTCGAAATGGGAAGTGATCGAGGCCGGTCTGAAGTGCATCCAGGGCAAGGGCATCGTCAACTCGATCTCGATGAAGGAAGGGGTGAGCGAGTTCCTGCGCCAGGCGAGGCTGGCGCGTCGCTATGGCGCGGCCGTCGTGGTCATGGCGTTCGACGAGTCCGGCCAGGCCGACAGCTTCGCCCGCAAGACGGAAATCTGCCGCCGCGCCTACCGCCTGCTCACCGAAGAGGCTGGCCTGCCGGCCGAGGACATCATCTTCGATCCGAACATCTTTGCCATCGCCACCGGCATCGAAGAGCACAACGACTACGCCGTCGCCTTCATCGATGCCTGCGCCTGGATCCGCGCCAATCTGCCGGCAGCGCAGATCTCGGGTGGTGTATCGAACGTTTCCTTCTCGTTCCGTGGCAACGATGCGGTGCGCGAGGCGATCCATACCGTCTTCCTCTATCACGCCATCCGTGCCGGTCTGTCGATGGGCATCGTCAACGCCGGCATGCTCGGGGTGTACGACGATCTCGACCCGGTTCTGCGGCAGAAGGTCGAGGATGTCGTCCTCAACCGGCGTCCGGATGCCGGCGAGGCGCTGGTCGACTTCGCACAGACGGTCAGGGAGGGCAAGGCCAGAGATACCGGTCCCGACCTCGCATGGCGCGAGCAGCCGGTCGAAGAGCGGCTGACGCACGCCCTGGTCAGGGGAATCACCGACTTCGTCGTTGCCGACACCGAGGAGTGTCGCGCGGCGCTGGCAGCAACCGGCAAGCCACCATTGGCGGTCATCGAAGGACCGCTGATGAACGGCATGAATGTCGTCGGCGATCTCTTCGGCGCCGGCAGGATGTTCCTGCCCCAGGTGGTCAAGTCGGCGCGCGTGATGAAGCAGGCCGTAGCGCACCTGATTCCCTTCATCGAAGCGGAGAAACTGCGCACAGGCGTCAGCAGCAAGGGTCGGGTCGTCATCGCGACGGTCAAGGGTGACGTGCACGACATCGGCAAGAACATCGTTGGCGTCGTGCTGAGCTGCAATGGCTACGAGATCATCGACCTCGGCGTCATGGTGCCGTGCGACCGCATCCTGCACGCGGCGCGTGAGCATGGCGCGCAGGCCGTCGGCCTGTCGGGCCTGATCACTCCGTCGCTCGAGGAAATGAGTCACGTCGCCGCCGAGATGGAGCGACTCGGTTTTGCCGCCGCCACAGACGGTGCGCCAGCCGTGCCACTGCTGATCGGTGGCGCGACGACCAGCCGTGCGCACACCGCGATCAAGATCGCACCCAACTACTCCGGGCCGGTGGTGTACGTGCCCGATGCCTCGCGCGCCGTGGGCGTCGTGACGCGGCTGTTGTCCGTAGACGGTTCAGGCGAGTTCGTCGCCGAGGTCGCGGCCGACTACGCGCGCTTGCGCGCGCAGCACGCGAACAAGAAGGGCAGCGTCCTGTTGCCGCTGGCAGAGACGCGAGCGAACCGCTTCCGCTGGAATGCAGACGCCCACTACCAACCCCAACCGCCCCACAAGCCAGGTCTGCACGTTCTGCCGCAGGTGGATCTGGCGAGCCTGGTGCCGTTCATCGACTGGGGCCCGTTCTTCCAGACCTGGGATCTCGTCGGTAGCTACCCCAAGATCCTCGACGACGAGGTGGTCGGCGGTACGGCGCGTGCAGTCTTCGCCGACGCGCAGAAGATGCTCGAGCAGTTGGTCGCCGGCAAGTGGTTGCACGCCAGGGCCGTCTGCGGCCTGTTCCCGGCGAATGCCGTTGGCGACGACATCGAGGTCTATGCCGACGAGTCGCGCCAGCATCGGCTGATGACATGGCACAACCTGCGCCAGCAAAACGAGCGCCCGCAAGGAAAACCGCACTACTGCCTGAGCGATTTCGTCGCCGACCGCGGCACGCCCGACTGGATCGGCGCCTTTGCCGTCAGCGCCGGTTTCGGTATCGAGGAGAAGCTCGCCGAGTTCGCCGCCGTCCATGACGACTACCATTCGATCATGCTCAAGGCGCTTGCCGACCGTCTCGCAGAAGCCTGTGCCGAGTGGCTGCATCTGCAGGTCCGCCGAGACTACTGGGGCTACGCCGCCGCCGAGAGCCTCGACCGGGCGGCGCTGATTCGCGAGGAGTATCGCGGCATTCGCCCGGCTCCCGGCTACCCGGCGTGCCCCGACCATACCGCCAAGCGGGCGCTCTTCGCGCTGCTCGATGTGCCGCGCAACACCGGCATGGCACTGACCGAGAGCTGTGCCATGACGCCTGCGGCAGCCGTTTCCGGCTTCTACCTGGCGCACCCGCAGGCACGCTACTTCGCCATCAGCCGGATTGCCAACGACCAGATCGAGGACTGGGCGGAACGATCGGGCTTCGGCCTCGATGAATCGAGGCGCTGGCTGGCGCCGCTGCTCTGATCCGGTGCCGGAGCGGAGTGCCGGCCATGCGTACGCAGCCCCTGCCCGACTTCGTCACGGCCGACGTCGACCTTGTCGGGCGGACGACGCTGGCGCTTCCCGGGCGCGCCGCGCATCTTGCCGAGATCAGTTCCTGTCGTCAGCTGGCGCAGCTGGTCGGTCGCCAGTCGCCGCGGCGCTTCGTTCTGGGCAGCGGCAGCAATGTGGTGCTCAGCGGCGACTTCGACGGCCTGTTGCTGCAGATGGCGATCGCCGGTCGCGAACTCCTCGGCGAGGATGCCGACGCTTGGTACGTGCGCGCCGGCGCTGGCGAGAACTGGCACCAGCTGGTTGCTTGGACGCTCGCCCGTGGCTGGCCGGGACTGGAGAACCTGGCGCTCATTCCGGGCACCGTCGGTGCGGCGCCGATCCAGAACATCGGCGCCTACGGGCTCGAACTGGCTGATCGCTTCCAGTCGCTCGAGGCGTTCGACATGGCACGTGGCCGGCTGCTGCAACTCGATCGCGCAGCCTGCCGCTTTGCCTACCGTGACAGCGTCTTCAAACGGCAGGGCTGGCATCTCGACGCCGGGCGTGTCGTCACCAGCGTCACCTTCCGCCTGCCGAAGGACTGGCGGCCACTGACCGGCTATGCGGAACTGGCTGCCGAACTGGACCGCCGACGCCTTGCCCGACCGGATGCGCGGCAGATCGCCGATGCCGTCATCGCCGTCCGCAGGCGCAAGCTACCCGACCCGGCAACGGTTCCGAACGCCGGCAGCTTCTTCCAGAATCCGCTGGTCTCGGCGGAACTCGGCGTGCGGCTGCGGCAGAACTTTCCCGACCTGCCATGCCACGTGCAACCGGATGGCCGGATCAAGCTCGCCGCCGGCTGGCTGATCGAGCAGGCCGGATGGAAGGGGCGCGACCTCGGTCGCGTCGGCATGTACGAGAAACAGGCGCTGGTACTCGTCAACCGCGGCGGTGCACTCGGGAGTGATGTGCTGGCGCTGGCGCGTGCCGTCCGGGATGCCGTGCGGCAGCGCTTCGCGGTCGAGCTGACGCCGGAGCCGGTTCTTCTCTGATTTCGTTCCAAGGGCCCCGGCGACCCTCAGAACACCTCCCCCGGGCGCAGGAACCGCCACTGTCCGAGCGGCAGGTCACCAAGCCGGACGGCGCCGATGCGGACGCGCTTGAGCGCAAGCACACGCAACCCGACGAGTTCGCACATGCGCCGGATCTGGCGCTTGCGGCCTTCGCGCAGGACGAAACGCAACTGGTCGGCGTTCAGCCATTCCACCCGTGCCGCTTTCAAGCGGCGATCGTCGAGGCTCAGCCCGTGGTTGAGCAGCGCCAGCCCGCGTTCGTCGAGCTGGCCAGCGACGCGAACCAGATACTCCTTGTCGATCGTCGAATCCTCGCCCACCAGTCGTCGTGCCACCCGCCCGTCCTGCGTCAGCACGAGCAGGCCGGTCGAATCGATGTCCAGCCTGCCTGCCGGCGCCAGTCCGCGCAGGCAGGATGGATGAAAAGCCGGCGTGTCCGTGGTGCGGAACTGTCTTTCCGCCTGGATCAGGGCGACCGCAGGCGTACAACCGGGTTCCGGCTGTCCCGAAACATAGCCGACGGGCTTGTGCAACAGGATCGTCAGGCACGCCTCCTGGGCGGCCAGTGCCCGTCGGTCGAGGGTGATCACCACGCTGCGGGCGGCACGGCTGCCGAGTTCGCTGACCCGCCTGCCATCGACGAACACCCAGCCACGTGCGATGTAGTCGTCGGCATCACGACGCGAGCACAGACCCCGCTCGGCCATCAGCTTCGAGATGCGGACCGCCGCTGGCTGCTCGCCGGCAAGGGAGGGCGGCGTTGGCTGCACGGCGAGCACGGCGGGCGAGCGCGGCTGCGTCGCCCGGTAAGGTGGCGCGCTGTTCCTGCCTGTCTGCTGCCGTGCCACCGCGTCACCGGTCGCCGCGCCTCGCTGTGGGCGCGCGGCGCCGACTGGCAAGCGTGGCGAGCCGGCGATCGCTTTCACCGGCGGTGTTCCGGGGCGTCCGCGCGGCGATCTTCCCGGCGGTGCAGCCATCGCTCAGGCAATGTCGAGCAACTCGATCTCGAACACGAGTCTGGCGTGCGGCGGGATCAGCTTGCCGGCGCCGCGCGCACCGTAGGCGAGTTCGGCCGGAATCGTCAGCTTGCGGATGCCGCCGACGTTCATTCCTGGTACCCCCTCTTCCCAGCCGGCAATGACGTGGCGCCCGTCGAGCGGAAAGCGGAAGGGCTCGTTGCGGTCGACGCTCGAATCGAACTTCTTGCCATCGGCCAGCCAGCCGGTGTAATGGACGATGACGTGCTGACCGGAGGTCGCCGTCGGGCCACTGCCGACGATGATGTCCTCGATCTGCAGACCGCTGGAGGTGGTGACAATGGGCATTCTGGTTCCTCTCCTCGATTGTTGGCAAGGCGGCAAGTTTAGCCCACCATGGCCGGCAACGGCCAGTGGCATGAAGCCAGTGCGACGGACCGGATGCCGCGAGCGGTGGCGGAGGGTGGCTCGTTGCCGGCTGCCGAGACTGCATCGGCTGCGATGGATCGGCTGCGGCGTCGCCAAGGGGTCTCCTTGCTGTTAGGATCCAGCTGCCTGATGGCCGTTCGCCATCGAGTCGGTTCTGTGATGAAGCGCACACTTGACCTCTTGCTGGCCAGCATGGCCGCGCTCCTCTTCCTGCTCCCTGCCGCCAGCGTAGCATTGCTCATCAAGTTGACATCCCGCGGCCCGGTGCTCTACTGGTCCGATCGCATCGGCCAGCACAATCGCGTCTTCCGGATGCCCAAGTTCCGCAGCATGCGGCTCGAAACACCGGCTGTCGCTACCCACTTGCTGGCGGATCCGCAGACGTTCCTGACACCCGTCGGATCGCTCCTGCGCCGATCGAGCCTTGACGAGCTGCCACAGCTGTGGAGCGTTCTGGTCGGCGACATGAGCCTCGTCGGGCCGCGCCCGGCTCTGTACAACCAGTATGATCTGATCGAATTGCGAACGCGGCGCGGGGTTCATGTCCTGCTTCCCGGGCTGACGGGATGGGCGCAGGTCAACGGCCGCGATGAGCTGCCAATCCCCGTCAAGGTCGCGTACGACGTCGAGTACCTGCGCAATCAATCCTTATGGCTTGACCTGCGCATACTCTGCCTGACCGTCGCCAAGGTCGTTTTCCGAGAGGGCGTCAGCCATTAGGTACCCGTTTCCGCGTCATCGTGCGCCGTGCGCAACCGGGATGTTCCGAGAAATCCGCACGAGCCGCGGTAACCAAGCCAGGCTGCAAGGCGGGCGCAAGGGGACAGAACTGGAGTGCCCTGGAACATCTGGCGATGTGCCGCCGCCCGCGACTGGCGATACGAGGCATGCTGCCGGTTGATCACCACTCCTTCCGCGCGCCATGATCGTCCTGTTCACTGACTTCGGTATCGATGACCCGTACGTCGGGCAGATGAAGGCAGCACTCTTACGTGCCGGGTGCCGGGACGTGCCGATCGTCGATCTGTTGCACCGGGTGCCCGATTTCGCTGCACGAGCCGGTGCGCATCTGCTGGCGGCGCTGCACGCAAGCTTCGATCGTGGCAGCGTCTTCCTCGCCGTCGTGGACCCGGGGGTCGGCAGCGACCGGCCGGCGGCAGTCCTGGAAGCGGACGGCAAGTATTACGTCGGGCCTGACAACGGCATCCTCGCGGTCGTGGCGGCGCGTGCCCGCGAGCAGCGGACCTGGCGCATCGTCTGGCGGCCCGATCGGCTGTCGAACTCGTTCCACGGGCGAGACCTGTTTGCTCCAGTTGCCGCGCGCATCGCCACCGGTGACTGGCCGGCAGCCTGGCTGGCAACCAGTCGCCTGCAGCATCCACTGCCCGCCGACGACCTGGCGGAGATCATCTATGTCGATCACTATGGCAACGCCATGACCGGGATGCGCGCGGCGAACGTCCCGCGGCATGCGCGGCTGCGACTGGACAGGCAGGAAGTGCCGCCGGCGCGTTTCTTCGCCGAGGTTGCCGCAGGCGAGGCGTTCTGGTACGAGAACAGCATCGGTCTGCTCGAGATCGCGGTCAATCGCGGCAGTGCGGCATCGTGCCTGTTTCTGGCCCCGGGGTCGCCGGTGACCGTTCTCGCCTGAGGCACGCCGGCAGCCGGTTGACACCGGCGGCGCGTTCACGACGAGGCGATGCCGCTTCGCGGTCGCCGCTCGAGATCCTGATCGCTCATCGACAGCGGATCCTCCAGCGGTTCGAGGTGGGTGGTGACGTGCGCCCGTGGCAGAAGCTCGCGGATCTCGTCCTCGATGCGCTCGACGCGGTCGTGGCCCTGTTGCACCGTCCACTGCCCGGGGACGAGGACGTGCAGACTGACGAAGCTGCGGCTACCGGCGCGGCGGGTGCGCAATGCGTGAAAGGCGATGCCCTGCGCCCGATGAAGCGCCAGCAGCGCCTCGATCCCTGCCAGTTCCGGCGCCGACAGCGACGCGTCGAGGAGCCCAGCGAGCGATCGCCGCATGAGCTGGAAAGCGGTCCACAGGATGTTTGCCGCGACGACGAGCGCGATCGCCGGATCGAGCCAGAACCAGCCGCTGAGCCAGACGAGCGCGACCCCGACGATCACTCCGGCGGAGGTCCACACGTCGGTCATGAGGTGCTGCGCGTCGGCCTCGAGGCTGATCGAATCGTGCTCGCGGCCGACGCGCAGCAGGATGCGGGCGGTCGCCAGATTGATGGCTGATGCCAGCAGCGAAACCATCAGCCCGAGGCCCACCTCTGCCAGCGGCTGCGGATCGAGCAGCCGGACGAGCGCTGCGTAGCCGATGCTGACGGCTGCCAGCAGGATCAGGAAGCCTTCGAAGGCACTCGAGAAGTATTCCGCCTTGCTGTAGCCGTAGGCATGTTCCTCATCGGCCGGGAGTGCTGCCAGGGTCAGCATCCACAGAGCCATCAGTGCGCCGACGAGGTTCACGAACGACTCGATGGCATCCGAGAGCAGTCCGACCGATCCGGTCAGCCACCACGCCACGGCCTTGAGCGCGATCGTCAGCGTCGCTGCGCCGATCGACAGCCAGGCGTAGCGGGTCAGTGACGCCCTGCTCGCGACGTCTGTGGTCATCCTGCCGGCTTGTTGCATGAACTGGCGATCCTCATTGCTGTGCGCTCTCCTCGTGCCTGCCGGCGGGAAGCGTACTACCGCAAGCGGCAGCCACCACTATCAGTCTATCGCACGGGCGGGGCCAAGGCAGGAAAAAAGGGTGGTACCGGCAACGGCGGCGCGCGGCCGACGCCTGCAGCCATCCCATTCCACCGCCGTGACCGGTGGCCGAAGGGTGAAGCCCGGATCTGTTGCCGCGATGCAGCTTCCCTGTCGGCAATTGAGCGACCGCAAGCTCGGCGTAAGGAAGCCGCTGCACAATGCCGATTGGCGCTGCAGCCGCGGCCCGTGGCAGCGCGCTCGTGGTGGCCACGCGTCATGCTCTCTGGCTGCCCCCGATTGCTGTCCCGCGCAGCGTCACCGGCCCGTCGGCTTCCTGGCCCATGATGTGCCGCGCTGCCTTGCGCCACTTCCCGAGTGTGCCTGCCATGACGATTCGTCGATGATCGACTGCGAGGATCCCTTCTTCGTTTTGGGCGTTGCCCGGGAGGCATCGCGCGACGAGATAAAGGGTGCCTACCGTCGCCTGGCGATGCGCTGGCACCCGGATCGCAATCCTTCGCCGGCGGCGGCGGTCGAATTCAAGCGGGTTCATGCCGCCTACGAGCTGCTGCTCGACGACGAGAGGCTGGCCGTGTGGCAGCAGGCTCGGCGCGACGCCGCGGCAGATGGTGCTGGCGATCGTGCAGCGACGATCGGCGAGGATCACATACAGGATTTGCCGCTGACCCTCGAGCAGGCGGCAGCGGGTTGCCGGCGCACCGTCGAGCTGCCGCAGCGTGTTCGCTGCAGCACGTGCAGCGGCAGTGGCCGCGTCCAGCACAGTCACTCGGTACCCTGTCCTGCCTGCAGCGGTTGCGGCCGGGTGGTGCGCGCCGGCAGCAGGACCGGCCGCTGCGACAACTGCGGTGGCCGCGGCTACCTGCGCGAGACGGTGTGCACCGACTGCGCCGGCAGCGGCTGGCGGAACGAGGCGCGTACCCTCGAGGTGACCGTGCCAGCCGCACTGCTCGCCGGCGAGCGCCTCCGCCTGGCGCGACAGGCACCATTGCCAGCGGGGAACGAATCGAGGATCGCCGGCGATCTCTACCTCGAGATCAGCCTGCTGAGGCATGAATTGTTCGACCTCGCCGGACCGGATCTGCATTGCCGGGTTCCGGTGAGCATCTTCCGCCTGCTCAGCGGCGGTCGCATCGAGATACCGACGCTCAGCGGCACGACCTGGATCGATCTGCCACCGTGGCCGGTGGCTGCCGGCGGACACCGTCTGCCCGGCCTGGGTTTCCCCGGCAAGGGGGTGCGTGCCGTCGGCGACCTGGTCCTGCACCCGGAAGCGATCCATCCGCAAGTCGCGGCGCGCGAGGACTGCCAGTTGCTCGAACTGCTCGAGTGGCGACTCGCCGGCGATCTGGAGCGGCGGGCGCCGCTCCTCGCCGACTGGCAAGAGCGGCTGCGCGCACGCCGGGACGGACCAGTCGCCTGAGGGCTGGTCAGTGGCGACGGCCGACAGCAGTCAGGTAAGGCAGGGCCACGAAGGGCCACAGGCTGGCCATCCAGCGTGTCAGGCCATTGAAGTTGAGGAAATGACCCTGCTTCCAGGCTGCCAGTGCGACTTCGGAGTACGGATTGGCCGGCGTCAGGTTGACCAGCGCCGTGCCGACCATCAGCGCCACACCGGCCAACGCCACGCGCATCGATGCCGGCAGGAGCAGGCTCAGTGTGAGCAGGACGCCGCCGATCAGCAAGCCGACCTCGGCTCCGGGAGTCAGCCAGGCGAACGCCTCCTGCGGCGCGACCAGCACCGCCGCCGCCAGCGTCCTGATGACCAGCGCGAGGACGAAGAAGGCGAGCAGTGCCAGGTGCGTCGGCGCCCCTTCGGCGAGCAGGGTCCGGGCAAAGAGGCCAATGACGACGGTGTTGCAGCCGATGATTGCCGCTTCGAGGACGAAGAAGGAGTGAGCGGCATAGGGGACGGCCGGCGTCAGCGCGAGCACGTTGCGCAGGTCGCCGGTGCCGAAGAGCAGCGTCTCCGGCGACGACTGGGTCAGGAGCCAGACGCCGAGCAGCACGAGACCGAGTTCGACCTGTTCGCTCGGCGCGAGCAGCTCCTGCTGCAGGCGGGCAACGCGGCGCAGGATGCGCTTGCCGTTCCAGGCGCCGAGCAGCGCCCCGATTGCCGTCCCGGTGGCGTTGCAGGCGAGATCGAGATTCGACGGCACGCGTGCCGGAAGCCAGTTCTGCAGGCACTCGAGACCGAGGCTGAGCAGGCTGCCGATGAGCACCGCCGCCGTCACCGCCGACGCGCGCCCGCCGGGCAGGTGGCGCAGCGCGAGGGTCAGCAGAAAGCCCAGCGGCAGGTAGGCGAGGACATTGACGGCAAGATCGAAAACGGTCCAGTAGCGCGGCCAGCCGGCACGCAGGAACTCCAGCGGGTCAACGCCGAGATCGCGCCAGTTGGCGAAGGGGTAGAGGCTGGCGTAGCCGATCAGCACCAGATAGGCCAGCGCCAGGTAGAGCGGCAGGCGTGTCGGGCGCGGGAGTGGCCGCCCGCTGCGCCCGAAGCGTCCGGCGCCGGCCGTCGCGCCGCCGGCCGGGTCGGAGATCAGCGCCGCGGTAGTGTCTGCTCGCGCCTGGCGCTCACTTCCGGCCATGCTGGTGCAGCCCGGTCGCGTGGTGCGTCTGGGCGGCTGCACGGTGGTGCATGCGGGCATGCAGGTCATGCGCCGGAGTCGGTTCGCCGACCCGCTGCGGCAACAGTGAGCCGGCGATCATGCCGAGCATGCTGGCCGCAAGTCCGATCAGCTGCGCGGGGACCAGCGGCGCCTCGACGAGCAGCTCGATCAGCAACCAGGAGGCGAGACCGCCGACGATTGCCGTCAGAGCACCCTGGGTGGTCGCACGCCGCCAGTAGGCACCGAAGAACAACGGCACGAAGGCGCCGGCAAGGGTCACCTTGTAGGCGTTTTCGACCATCTTGAAGATCGACGCTTCGGAGTTCAGCGCGAAGACGAGGACGATGGCGGCGAAGCAGACCAGCGTCAGTCGCATGATGCGCAGGAAGGCGTGGTCGCCGATCGTTGGGAAGAAGTTGCGAACGATGTTCTCCGAGAATGCCACCGAGGGTGCCAGCAGGGTCGCCGAGGAGCAGCTCATGATCGCCGACAGGACGGCGCCGAAGAAGATCGCCTGCGCGAAGACCGGCGTATGTTCGAGTACCAGTGTCGGCAGGACCAGTTGCGCATCGCTTTCGATCAACGCGTTGAACTGCTCCGGATTGATCAGGGTGGCAGCGTAGGCGATGAACATCGGCACGAAGGTGAAGCAGAAGTAGAGTGCACCGCCAAGAATCGACGCGTAGATGGCGATCTTCGCCGTGCGTGCGGAAGTGACGCGCTGGAAGACGTCCTGCTGCGGGACCGAGCCGAGCATCATCGTCATCCAGGCGGCGATGAACGCCAGCCACTCGGCGGCACCGGCGTCAGGGAAGAAGTCGAGCTTGCCGGCCGCCGCCGCCTGCCCGACGACGACCTCGACGCCGCCACTGATGCCGGCGATCAGGTGGGCAATGTACAGCATCCCGCCCATGACCACGCTGATCTGGACGAAGTCGAGGACGGCGACCGAGAGCATGCCGCCGAAGGTGGTGTAGGTCAGGACGACCAGGGTGCCGAGGACCATGCCGGCGGTCGGCGGAATCGCGCCATCGGTGACGACGCTGAAGACCAGGCCGAGGGCCTTGATCTGCGCCGAGACCCAGCCGAGGTAGGAAGCGACGATGCACAGCGTCGTCAGCACCTCGACCGTGCGGTTGTAGCGCAGGCGGAAAAAGTCGCCCAGGGTCAGGATGTTGAGCCGGTACAGCGTCGTGCCGTAGAAGATGCCGGCGATCACCAGGCACAGGCTGGCGCCAAAGGGATCGGCGACGACGCCGCGCAGGCCGTCCTTGACGAAGGTTGCGGAAACGCCGAAGACCGCCTCGGCGCCGAACCAGGTGGCGAAGACCGTGGCGGTCACCACCGGCAGCGGCAGCAGGCGTCCGGCGACGGCGAAGTCCTTCGTGTTGTGTACGCGTGTCGCGGCGTACAGCCCGATGGCAATCGACACCAGCAGGTAGATGACGACGAACCAGATCAGCATGGCGAAACCCTGGTTGCACAAGTGGTGATGCCGGCGACGCTCCACGGGCCTTTGGGCGGCGGATGTCGCCCGCGTCGCCGATGACGCGTTCGCTTGCCGACGCCCCGTGCGGCGCTTTCGCGCGGTATTATGCCAAAAAGGAACGTGCAGCACGATCAGGGAAGGGGAGAGCATGCGCGAGACGGTGACGATCGCCACGCAGCGGCGTGAGCAACTGCTGGACATCACGCATCAGGTGGCGGCAGTGGTGACGCGGAGTGGCATCCGCGACGGTCTGGTATCGCTTTACGCGCAAGGCGCGACCTGCGCCATCATGATCCAGGAGAACTGGGACGAGAGCGTCCAGATGGACGTGGTCAACCTGCTGCAGCGGCTGATTCCCCGTGGCGTCTGGCTGCACGACGAGCAGGACGGCAATGGCGACGCGCACCTCAAGGCCGGGCTGGTCGGGCCGTCGGAGACGATTCCGCTGATCGACGGGCGGCTCGGCCTGTCGCGCTGGCAGAACATCTTCCTCTGCGAGTTCGACGGGCCGCGTCGCGAGCGCCGCGTCGTGTGCACGGTGCTCGCCGATGCCTGACCGGCGGTGCGCGATGGGCGCCGCAGCGACCCCGGGCAGGGCAGCGGGCGCGACCGGCCCGAGCCCTCGCCGGACTAGCGCGACTCCTTGATCATGCGGCCGAAGGTCGGCTGGATCGGACGTGCGTTGTGCCGGTAGAGGCGTGCGAAGATCGCCAGTTGTTCGGCTGAAATCTGCTGCGGTTGCCGCAGCACGAGCCACAGCACGCCCTCGCTGCAGGGCGGCGTGGTCAGCGAGCCCATGTAGGTGTAGTAGCTCCGCTCGGCAGGCAGCAGCTGTGCGAGGTCGATGCTCAGTCCGGGAGGCATGACGTACTCCCCCTTCTCCAGCGGCAGGTTGTTCCAGACCGTCTGGATCAGCGGATGCTCCATGCCCTTCTCGAGCAGGATGGCGACGACCGCCAGGCGGCCCTCTTCCGAGCGGTGCACGAGATGCGCCACCATGTCGAAGGACTTGCCGTCGACCCGCTCCTCCGCAGGCCGGTGGAAGTGGAACTGGACGAGGTCGTAGCTCTTGCCGAGCAGGCTGATGCTGCTGCCGCCGACCTCGACCTGGACGGTGTGCCCGTTGTCGACGACGCGAAACTCCGATGGGCGATAGCGGAACTGGATCGGCTCGAGGTCGACGCGGAAGCCGTCGCGAATGTCGATCGGCGACTGTCGCGTGCCGGAGGCGCAGAGGGCGTACTCGGGCTTCAGGTTTCCCCAGTGCTCGGGAGCGCTGTCCCCCTCGTACGACCAGTGAGCCGATCGGGCCGGCCGCGCGCTGCCGGCAGGCTCGGAACGCACGACCGGCTGCGCCCTGCCGGCGCGTGGCGCGTCAGCGGCCGGCTCCGCCCGCGCGACCAGCGTCTGGCGCACCGGCCGCGGCGCCGGCGCGGTACTGGCGGCCGTGCCGGCGGACTGGCTGCGTCGGCTCTCGGCCTCGGGCTTCTCGGCTGGCGGCGGCGTCTGCAGGTTGGCACGGCGGACGTCGTTCTGCAGCAGCGCCTCGTTCGCCTTGCGCAGTTCGCCGGTCGCCTCGTTGACCCGGTCGGCCGTGCGACGGGCGGCGAGGGCCGCTTCGCCGCCCGCCTTCGGCCGACACACCTCGCGCAGCAGCTTGTCGTCGAGCATCCCCGAGCGCACCGGCATGTCGACCTGGACCTTGACCTCGTCCTCTCGCAGCAGCTGGCCTTCCTCCTTGAAGTAGCTGCGCTTGAGCGTGCTGTAGCTGCGCGCCGCGCAGTCGTAGCTGCTCAGCGCCTGGACGATGCGGTACGCCGACGAGGTCTTCGGATCGATGATCGGCTTTTCGAGGATGATGCGGCCGAGGGCAACGGTCCGTCCGCGCTCGTCACGGGTGATGCTGCTGCGGTCGATCTCGATCCGCTTGCCCGGCTCGGACGAGATCACCTGCCACGCGGCCGGTGCGACGGACGGTGTCAGCGCGATCAGGGCGGTGGCGATGATTCTGCGGTGTGGGTGCATCCGGCAGCTCCGTGGACTGGTTCCATACACCAGTGAGTTCACGGCACGGGCGGCAAGTTCTTTAGTGTGAAAGAACCCTGTCTCCAAGCGCACGTGTACCTGACCGCGAGCGGTCATGGAGAGCGGTTGTCGTGAATCAGGCTGCTGCGGGGATGAAGCCGAAGCGAGTCAGAGCCTTGATCCAGCGAGAAGCGTTGCGCTGCACTGATAGCTGCTCACAGTTGGCGGCGGAGTCCCGGTAGCAGTCGCCACGTTTGAGCATGAAGAAGAGGGTGCGCAACATCTTGTGAGCCAAGGCGACGATGGCGCGCGTGTGACAACGACGAACGATCAGCGATTGGAAACAGGCGTGCAATACCGATTTGGTGCGGCTGGCGGCGTGAGCAAACTCGCACAGGAGTCGTCGGACGTAGGGATTGCCCTTGCGGACCCGTCCGGACTTGCGCTTTCCGGCGGATTCGTTGTCTCCTGGACAGATGCCGACCCAGGAAGCCAGGTGATCGGGGTTGCCGAAAGCGCTCATATGGGCGCCGATCTCGACGAGCAGCATGGCGGCACCGATGGTGTCTACACCCGGCAACGTTTGCAGCAGGGCCAGTGCACGGTGCTCGCCCGCCAACTCGTGAAGCAAACGGGCGTCGAACCGCGCGATGCGCGCTTCGAGTTCCTCGATATGCCGCAACAGTTCGTCGAGAACGAACAGGTGACTCGCAGTCAATTCACCTTGCAGGGCATCGTGCAACACCTCACGGCTCGCCTTGATGCGTCGGCTGGCGAGAGACAAGACTTCGTTCGGCGTCTGTCCCTGGAGAATCCCCTTGATCATCGCCCGCGCCGACTGACCATGAACCTAGATTCCTCAGTTGAAGCCAGGAATGGCAGCTAAGTTGCTATGAAGATTGGATTTTTCGAATGTCTCTGGGACACCCAAAAGGAACTGTGGCGCAGTTGCCAAAATCGGCCGCAAAGCCTTGCCAAATCTGGCGTTCATCAAATCCGGTCAAGGCTTAACAGAGGAATCTAGGATGAATGTCACTGACCACGACGCCCAGTCGCACCCCGGCATCTGTCAGCACCTTGTGCAGGCGGTTCTTCTCCGACTGCAGCAAGCCCACCAGCTTCTGCCGCTGCCGGGCGATCGGACGCAGTTCGCGCAGTTTGGCTGGTGGCACGAAGGACCCGCGCAGAAGACCCGCCCGGGCGAGCGTCGCCAGCCATTGCGCGTCGCCGATATCCGTCCTGCGGCCCGGAACCTGCTTCACATGCCGGGCATTGACCACCGTCACCCGAATGCCAGCCCCTTCAAGCGCCGCATGAGGGCTCTTCCAGTGGATCCCCGTGCTCTCGATGACGACCTCGTCTGGGCGAAGCGTCGCCGCCCAAGCCGCCAGTTCGCGCCGATCACGTTTGAACCCGCCAAACGGCCGCTGCTCGATTCGTGTCGCGCCACCCGCTTCCTCGATGATCGCACACGCCGTGATCTGCGCCTGGTGAACGTCCAGGCCAATCACTGGCTCGTGGATCGGAACCAGTTCCGTCGCGTCTCCTTTCGTCATAAGCTTGAGCGCGGAAGGCGGCGGGTGCCAGAACCGAAGTTGCCTGAGGGCGACAGGTCGCCAACGGCACTATTGATGTGTGCGCTCGATGGCAGCAATCCGGGGTACGAGTCGGTTCAGCGGGTGAAGTCAGCTTGCTGGATCCGACCACCAAGATGTTGCGCGACCTCTACCCGATGCCTCCCAGCCCGCATCTTCTTTCAGCATCGTCTTTCATCATCCGGGGCGGCCGCAACTGCAATGACCGTTGGGCGGCAAATCGTGGCGGTAACCGACCAGTCCGGCGTCCTCTCCCGACCGGAGAACCTTTCGCGAGGAGGATCAGACTTTCCGAACCAGTGACATGGCCATTGCCTGATGGGCGCAGGGAATGGCTGCGAGCGCTGGGAACGCGGGAATAATGCGCCGGCGGCAGTCAGGTTTTCCCGGCGCCGTCAGCTTGTTTGATCAACCCTTCGACAGGAGTATGAGATGGCAACGACGAAGAAGAAGTCGAAGAAGCCGGCACCGAAGTAAGGGTGCCCGACCGGCGCAGCCGGTCGAAAGCGCGCATGGAAGGCGGGCCTTGGTCCGCCTTCCATGCGTTGCGCAGGGCGTGCTCATCCAGCAGATCTTCCCGGGATCTTCGATCGTCGCGAGTCTCGGCCACGGGCCTTCTTCCGGCGATCCCCTTTTCCAAACCCCTTGCCAGCGTCCGCGACCTACCAGCCACGCGATTTCCTTCGCTACTTCGCCAGCCCATCCGCAGGCGCCATGCTGGGGCTGATCATCGTGCAGGAAGCCGTGGGGGCAACGACGACCTGGCTCATCATCGAGATCGCTCGCGAGATCGCCACGGAACAGATTTCGGCGATGGCCTTCGTCGAGATCATCGTCACGCAAACCTTGTCGCTGCTGGCCGGCGCAGTCAGTTGGGTGTTCGCCGAGCGCGCCGGCTTTGCAGCCTACGGTCACTACATGCTGGACTTCGCGCGTCGCAACCGCTTCCAGACGGCCCTCCTCGGCGATGCCCACGCACGCGAACGCGTCGAACCGTTCCTCACCAGCGAAACCTTCGACATCTGTTTCGATCTGATCTACAACTGCCAGTTCTACCTGCGGCTGAGCTCCCAGCTCCTGTTCAATTCACTGGTCCTCGGGTTTGAAATCGACGCAGGACTGCCGATGGCCTTCTGCGGCGCCCTCGTCATCCTCCTTGCATTGCAGTGGCGGCTGCGCGAGCCACTCGCAAGCGTCTTCCTGCGCAACCAGCGACTGACCAACCGCCTGCGCGCGCGGACGTACAACGCCTGGGACAATGTGCTGTCCGGAAACCGTTACAACCATCGGATCTGGAACCGCGACTTTCGTCATCGCCTCAGCGACGCGCTGTCGGCGCAGACCCGGGCCATCGTCGCGCGTGAAGGCTGGAGTGCGGTCAGCGGGATCATCGCGCTGGTCGTCGTTCTCTCGACGACCGCCTGGGTCGCCGTTCAGGATGCCGGCAACACCGAGCTCCTGATGGCACTGGCGGCAACCCTGCCACGCCAGATGGACATGGCGCTCGACATGCACCAGCTGGCCGCCGGGATCACCGATCTGCTGGCCGTCTGGACACGGATCAAGGGCGTCTGCAGCCACATGCAACCGGAACCCGACCCTGGATTCATCGGTCGCATCGATTTCGATCGGGTGCTTCTCAAGGAGGGCGACGATGCCCACGTTTGCGCGTCGTTGGCAGCTGCCGTCTCGCATGTCCTGGCCAGGCCCACCGGACTGGTGGCAGTCCGCGGTGCCAATGGCAGCGGCAAGTCGACCCTTCTCGCCGCACTGAAGCATCACCTTCGTGGTCGCGCCTTCTACTGGCCGATGCATGATCGGCTGAGCTTCCATTTCAATTCCAGTGACGTCGACGGAGATCATCCCTCGCTGGATCCCGGCGCAAATGACCCGCCTGACGACGAAGGTGCCGACGAAACCCATCCCTTTGGCGCGGCCGTTCGACGACCAAGTCATTCATCGGGGGAACGGCAACTGCAGATCCTGCAGGAGATCGTCGCGCAGACCGATCATCCGGTCTACCTGCTCGACGAATGGGACGCCAATCTCGACCCAGGTAATCGCGCTCTCGCGTGCGAACTGGTCGAGAGGCTGGCATGCCGGGCGAGAGTGGTCGAGATTTCGCATCGCGACAGGAACCGCGACTGAACACCGAGCGAAGCGCTGGAAGGGTGTGACGCCCCCGGTCGAGAGTCATGCAGTTGACGACGGAGGCTCGGGCGTGCCCGATGAACGGGAAGCGGACTCGGCGACGCTTCGCCGGGCAGAAAGAAAAAAGCCCTGGCGGGCGATTGCTCCGCCAGGGCTGGAGGTGCTGCGGACGACTCAGTGGCTGGCGCCGGAAGCGCCGAAGCCCGTCTGCGCGCGCACGTACTGGTCGTCGAAGGCGGCGATCTCGGCCTTTCCGCGGGCGCTGCCGTCGCTCTTCGACATGATGTAGGCGAGGATGAAGGCGATCGGCATCGCGAACAGCGCCGGCTGCGTGTAGGGGAACAGCGCGGCCTTGTTGCCGAGAACGTCGACCCACACCGACTTCGAGAAGAGGACGAAGAGGACGGCCGAGATGCAGCCGCCGTAACCTCCCCAGAGCGCCCCACGCGTCGTCAGTCCCTTCCAGTACATCGACAGGATCAGCACCGGGAAGTTGGCGGCGGCGGCGACGCCGAAAGCCAGGCCGACCATGAAGGCGATGTTCATCTTCTCGAACAGGATGCCGAGGACGATCGCCAGCAGGCCGAGGCCGATGACCGAATAACGTGAAACCTTCACTTCCTCCTGCTCGGTCGCCTGGCCCTTGCGGATCACGCGCGCATAGATGTCGTGCGAGATCGCCGCCGCACCGGCCAGCGCGAGACCGGCGACGACCGCCAGGATGGTGGCGAAGGCGACCGCCGCCAGGAAACCGAGCAGCATGTTGCCGCCGACCGCCTTGGCGAGGTGCATCGCGACCATGTTGCCACCACCGATCAGCTTCTTGCCAACCTCACCCCCTTCGAAGAACTCGGGGTTCTGGCCGACGATGATGACCGCGCAGAGGCCCATCAGGAAGATGACGTTGAAGAAGTAGCCGACGATTCCCGATGCGTAGAGCACCGATTTGCGCGCTTCCTTGGCGTTGCCGACGGTGAAGAAGCGCATCAGGATGTGCGGCAGGCCGGC
>NZ_JAMTDQ010000054.1 GCF_023806635.1 Accumulibacter sp. | reverse complement strand
CGTTCGCGGGATGAGCGAGCGCCTCAGCCCTCTGGGAGAGGAAGACGTAACACTCCTCGCGAACCCTCTCCAGATACTGCGACAGTTGCCGCAGTTCGTCGTTGGACGCGAGCAGGGAGTCCTGGCTTTTCTTCAGCGTAGTCATGTCGACCACGTTGACCAGCACGCCATCGATGTCGCCATTGACGTTCCGATGCGGCGCGTACGAAGACAAGGTCCAGAAAAGCCGCGGATCGTCGCGCAGATCCGCGGCTGCGGTCGGTGTCAGGAGTTCCGTCGTACCACGCAGGCGCGGCAGGAAACAGTCGGCGACGACCACTTCACCCGCCAGCGCGCGTGCGAGAAGCGTGTCGATGCCGTGCCGGCGCGCATCGGGGAACAACTCGAACAGATGCCTGCCGATCGCTGCCTCGCGGGGTAAACCGATCGTCCGCTCGAGGAAGCGGTTCCAGACGACCACCCGCAGCGTCCGGTCGTAGACCAGAAAGCCCTGTTCGACGTTGTCCAGGATCTCCTGAGTGAAGCCCTCGGCCTGCAGCCGTTCCGTGACGTCCTGCACCATCGCGACGAAGAAGTCCGCGCGGCCGTCTTCACGCCGGACCGTCTGCACGTCCGTCGTCACGGTGATGACCCGGCCATCCTTGCGGATGAAACGCTTGTCGGCCTGGAAGCCGTCACTCGCGCCGCTCAACAGGCGTTCGAAGTGCATCCGGTCGGCAGCCAGATCGTCGCGGTGGGTGAGCAGCGGCCAGTCCAGGTCGAGCATCTCGTCGCGCGCGTAACCGAGGATTTCGCAGAGGCGGTCGTTGAAATGCAGCCAGCGCAAGCTGTCCGCGGCGAGGATCGTCATGCCGACGAGCGGTAGGTCGAAGAAGAAACGGAGCAGGCGGTCCTTTTCCATGCTCTGCGCTGCCAGTTCAAGCTCGTGCGTTCTTCTCTGCTGGCGCAACAGCAGGAGGATCAGGACTGCGACGGCGAGAGCGGCCGAGGTTGCCACCACGCTGACCCAGAAAACCAGTGTTCGCAGCGGCGCCAGCACCTCGTCGCGATCGATCTTCGCCACCAGGTGCCACGGAGTGCCGCGCACCGGCTTCGTGGCAGCCAGTACGCGGACACCGCGGTAGTCCCTCCCGGCCATGATCTGCCCCGTGTCGGCCAGGACGGCACGGGCTGAGGGCAGATCGGGATCATCGAGAGGCTGACTGAAGATCAGGGCGGTGTCCCGGCGATGGCGCAATTCGTTCAGATACAACACGGTGTCTTCGTGCCGGCGCACCAGCAGCGTCTCGGCGGTCGGACTCGGCGTCGGCCAGCTCTGGATCAACGGGAAGACCACTCGTTCGACCGGCGTGTCGAGTATGACTGCGCCCACCACGCCGCGCTGGCCATCCACTTCCTTCACCAGCGGCGCGATCCAGTCCAGATGGACGCGGCCCGTGGCGCTCCGGTAGAGATCAGTCGTCGTCACCGCGGTGGTCTCGAAAGCTGCCTGCAGCGCCTTGCGTACGGGCGCTGCGGTGCTGGTTTCGTTCAACCCGGTGACGAGGACCGGTTGCGCGCCGTCGTCCACCAGCACGAAGCCGTCGTAGGCATACGCCCGCTGCAGTGTTGCCAGACGTTGCTCGATGCGCTGTCGCGCAGCGGCATCGGCACCCCGTGCCAACCGTACCGCATCGTCGATGAGCCCTGGGCTGGCGCTGAGGACCCGGGCGTCCCCGCTTCTCTCGTCCAGCCAGGCCTCGATCTGGCCCACCTTCAGGTTGGCAATCGCGTTCAGATCGGCGAACGCCTGCTGCTCCAGGCGCGGGGACTCGAGGTAGTAGATGCCCGCGCCGAGCAGGGGCACGATCGCCAGCAACCCCAGGATGATGCCTGCGATGACCCGCAAGCGAGACCGGGGGAGCAGGCCGTCGGCAAGAGAAGGGACGTTCGCTGGCACCGACCGAGGATACCCAGCTATCCAGCGGCGGTCAATCGAGCCCTCGGTCGCACAGGGCGGCCGGTCGAGGGCTGCGCCTGCACGGTCCGCGAGCGCCCGTGGCGGCCGCGAGCGCCATCGTCCCGAAACCGCTCTTCGCGACCCGGCTTTCCACTAACGGTCCGAATTCCCGGATCGGAACACCCACGCCTCCCTCCGCAAACGCGGACGGAAGAAGACTGCGCCGACCGCCTCCCGGGAGCGCTCGCGCCCCGGGGCCCGCACGACGTCCGACCAGCCGCTCCCTGCGGCCCCCCGCGTCGATCGGCTGCCGGCATTGCACGGCGCAGCGACGATTGCCCGCAGGGCGGCCGTTGACGATGTGTTGCACGACCAGAGATACTTGTCCCATGGCGGGTGAGTTTCCGATCCTTCGATCCGTGATGCGCTGATGACATGCCTCTGGGCGCCCCCATCGTGAGCGTCAATCCCCGCCACCTTCTGGCCATCGCTTACCTGCTCGCGCTGGGCGTACCGCTGCTGCCGCCGTTGATCGACTGGCTCTCGCCGCCACCTGTCATCGGCAGGCTGGAGTCGGAAGTCGAACCCGTCGGCGCGCTGTTCCAGGCGCTCGCTGTCGCCGGCCATGCCTACCGCAGCTTCCTGATCGCCGTGTCCTGCGCGCTGCTGGCCGTGCTGAACACGGTGGGCGCCTGGTGGCTGTGGCGGCATGCGCCGGCCGAATCCGCAGCGGCGCCCTCGGCGATCCGGCTCTGGGCGCCGGTACCCATGGCGCTGCTCGGCCTGATCGTCGCATACGTGCTCAACGACCTGCTCGCCTGAAGCGGCAAGGGCGGCAAGGCCCGTGCCGGAGCACCGCCGCCACGCGCCGGCCGCAGTGCTCGCTGGCGTGGCGTCAGGCGGCCGTGCTGGCGTTTGCGCGAGGCAACGAGCGCAGACGGTCCAGACAGCGGGATGCCGCCTGCGCAAGAGGGAGAACGGCTTGACGTTGCGACCGGTTCCCGCGAAGCACCAGCCGAGGAGGCCGTGGTCGTCGGCTTGTTCAAGGGTTGTGGTCAGCGCTTCGGCGTCGGGGTGTGCCTGCTGGAGAGCGGCATCGACGGTGGCCACCAGCCGCCGCCACGTCTTCAGATAGCCGTCGTTCAGCGACTCGCGCCGATCCAGTTGCAGCAAGCGGACGGTTTCCGAGCTTCGACGCTTTCCGCGTTGGTCACCAGATCGAAGCGGGCGACGACGACTCCCGTCGCTGGATGCAGGTGGGCGTCGATCTCGTCGATCAGCACGACGCCACTGCGTTTGATGACGATATGGTCGTCAGCAGTCGTTTCCGTCAACCCGTTGACGCCGTAGATGCTGATCAGGTGCCGCAGGATGTCGGTCAGCAGGGCAAGCGCAGTCCGAGATCCGTCGCTCATTTCGCGCCAGGCGAGACGGATGCCCCTGCGGTCAACCAACCAGAGTCCATCGGAATCGACCCGATCCACCGTGATCTGGTTGGGCATCAGATCATCCTTGAGGATTTCCAGCAACACGGCCAGTTGTTCGCGCTCTGCCGGACGATTTTCCAGCTTCTTGTAGTTCAGATGGCGCAACCAGCGGTCTGCTTCCGCCAGCGATGCCGCCTCCTGAAACATCCTGGCAAAGCGGGCGGTCGTCGGCGAAACCATTTGCTGCATGGCTTCGGCAGATGCGCCGAAAACGCGACGAAATGACCCGTAGCCGCAGGAAAGCCAGCCGTTGGCACTGCTCGCCCAGATGGTTCTGTCGGGTGTCTGATACGTCGCCGGCTTCCCATCCGGAGTGGCAACCTGAAGCGATGTCTCTTTTCCGCCGTTGGTCAGGGTGATCCGGGCTGGAAACGTCGACCCGGTTGACGATGGGTTGCTCGAGCGGAGATACTCCCTGCATGGCGGTTGCACGACCCATCATTCCCCGCCGGCAGCCAGGCCAACTGAAGACCGCCGTCCCGTCATCGGCAGAACGGCCGACGCTCCCCTCCAGGACAAGACCATGGATCTCATCGTTACCCTGATCGTCGGCCTCATCGTCGGCGCCATCGCCAAGTTGCTGTTGCCCGGCCGCGACCCGGGCGGCGTGATCGTCACCACCATCCTCGGCATCGCCGGCGCCTTCGTCGGCAACTTCGTCGCCAGGGGACTGGGACTGCATGCGCCGGTTGGCTGGATCGGCTCGATCCTCGGTGCCATGCTGATCCTGTTCGTCTACCGCCTGCTGAAGAAGCGCTGAAACCGGTGGCAATCCGCCAACCGGCGGCGCTGCGACCAAGCCGCAGCTGCGGATCCATCTGGCATGGCATTACCGCCGGTGGCCGCAGGTTCGCAACCGCAGGCTAAGGCGTTAAGCAAGAATAACTTGTGAACATTTGTGATGATTGGCCTACGGCTTCGCCATGGAGCAGGAGTTAGCCATAGAAGCTCAGTATCAAGCGCTGTGTGGAAGGCTGGATGAGGCCACGCTTCGCCTTTGGGCGGCGACGGAGGCACGAAGCCTGGGGCGTGGAGGTGTCACCTTGGTCGCCAAGGCGACTGGCGTGTCGCGCACAACGATTCATGCCGGTTTGAGTGAACTGAATGCACCGGTGGCGGCCGGGGAGCAAGGCGTACAACTCCGAGCGCGAGCGGCAGGAGGTGGGCGAAAGAAGCTGATTGACAAGGATGCCAGCTTGCTGAGCGATGTCGACGCCCTGGTGGAACCGACAACGCGTGGTGATCCGATGTCGCCGCTGCGCTGGACCTGCAAGAGCACCTATCGTCTGGCTGAAGAACTGAGGCAGCAGGGGCACACGGTCAGCCAGCGAAGCCTCTGTGATTTGTTGAGTTTGGCAGGTTTCAGTCTGCAATCAACGCGAAAGACCCGAGAGGGTGGGCAGCATGAGGACCGCGATGCCCAATTCGGCCACATTGCCCGCACCGTTGCGGAGTATCAGGCGGTAGGCAATCCGGTCATCTCGGTAGACACCAAGAAGAAAGAGTTGATCGGTGACTTCAAGAATGGCGGCAAAGAGTGGCAACCCAAGGGAAAGCCAGAAGAAGTCCGGGTTCATGACTTCATTGACCGTGAACTCGGCAAGGTCGCACCCTACGGGGTTTATGACTTGACCACCAATACCGGCTGGGTCAGTGTCGGTATCGACCACGATACCGCCGAATTCGCCGTCGAGAGCATCCGGCGCTGGTGGCGTGAAATGGGACAGCTGACCTACCCGAATGCTCGCCGTCTGCTGATCACCGCGGACGGCGGTGGCAGCAACGGCTATCGCGTGCGCCTATGGCGAAGGGAGTTGCAGAAACTGGCGGATGAACTGCGCATGACGGTTCAGGTTTGTCATCTCCCGCCCGGGCTGGCAAAACTCTCGAAGCGCGTGTATTCGCCAAGGAAGGTCAGGCGCACGGTGCCGATCGGACCGTTGCGCTGCTTGCCGATGATGATCTCGGCGACGCCCTTTTCAGGCGTGTCCGGGTTATAGACCTCGTCGCGGTAGATGAACATGATCACATCCGCATCCTGCTCGATGGCGCCCGATTCGCGCAGATCGGACATCACCGGACGCTTGTTCGGCCGCTGCTCGAGCGAGCGATTGAGCTGTGACAGCGCCATCAGCGGCACGCCGAGTTCCTTCGCCAGCCCCTTCAGCGAACGTGAGATCTCGGAGATCTCGGTCGCCCGGTTCTCGCCATGTGAAGTTGCCGACATCAACTGCAGGTAGTCGATGACGATCAGCCCGAGCTGGCCACACTGACGGTAAAGGCGGCGGGCACGCGCCCGCAGGTCGATCGGGTTGAGGGCCGGCGTCTCGTCGATGTAGATCGGCGCCTCGTGCATGCGGCCGAGGGCGAACGACAGGCGCGACCATTCATCGTCGTTCAGGCGCCCGGTACGCACGCGGTGCGCGTCGAGGCGGCCGACCGAACAGAGCATGCGCATCGCCAGCTGCGTGCCACCCATCTCCATCGAGAAGATCGCCACCGGCAGCCCGACCTCGAGCGCCACATGCTCGGCAATGTTCATCGCGAACGAGGTCTTGCCCATCGACGGTCGACCGGCGACGATCAGCAGGTCGCCGCTCTGCAGACCGGACGTCTTGCCGTCGAGATCGTGGTAGCCGGTCGGCACACCGGTGATGTCGGACGGGTTGTCGCGATCGTGCAGCTCCTGGATCCGTTCGACGACCTGCGTCAGCAGCGGATTGATGTGGACGAAGCCAGTCTGATGGCGGAAGCCCCCCTCGGCAATGGCAAACACCTTCCCCTCGGCTTCGTCGAGCAGCGTCTTCGCGTCGCGGCCGAGCGGGTTGAGCGCACTGCCGGCGATCTCGTCGCCGGCCGTCACCAGCTGGCGCAGGATCGCGCGTTCGCGGACGATCTCGGCATAGCGACGGATATTTGCCGCCGACGGCGTGTTCGCCGCCAGTTCGCCGAGGTAGGCAAGGCCACCGGTCGCCTGGCCCCCGCCGGCGAGATCGAGACTCTCGGCGACCGTTACCGCGTCGGCCGGCTTGCCGCTCTCGAGGAGCTTGCGCATCTGGCGATAGATGCGCCGGTGCTCATCGCGGTAGAAATCCCCTTCACCGACCAGGTCGGCGATCCGGTCGAATGCCGCGTTGTCGAGCAGCAGGCCCCCGAGGACCGACTGCTCGGCTTCCAGCGAATGGGGTGGCACACGCAGTTCGGGCAGTACGGAGTCGGGCTGCGGGCTGCTCCCGCGCCCCGGTCTGCGCCCGGCAGGGCGCCGTGGCCCGTCATCGGGGCCGGATGCATCGGACGAACTGGCCATCGGGAATCCAGGACGAAAGGAACGAGCAAGGCCCGGAGTCTAGCGCGCCGGCGCACGCTCCGGGGCCCAAAAGCAGAAAAGCCTTGCCATGAGGCAAGGCTCGCTGCCGACCACAGGCGCTGGCGCCTGTCGGCCTGCCCTAGATCTTCGCCTGCTCGATGACCACGGCGACCGTGATCGTCGCCAGCACGTCGCTGTGCAGGGCCACTTCCAGCTGCGTCTCGCCGATCGTCTTCAGTGGTCCACCCGGCATGCGTACGGCCGACTTCTCGATATCGAAGCCTTGCGCACGCAGGCCGTCGGCGACGTCGAAGTTGGTCACCGAACCGAACAGGCGACCGTCGACGCCCGCCTTGCGCTCGATGCGCACGACGATACCCGCCAGCTTTTCGGCATAGGCCTGCGCGTCGGCCAGCTTCGCCGCTGCCGCCTGCTCGAGTTCGGCCCGCTTTGCCTCGAACTCCTGCAGCGCCGCCGGCGTCGCGCGCCTGGCCTTGCCGGTCGGAATCAGGAAGTTGCGCGCGTAACCGTCCCTCACCTTGAGCAGGTCGCCGAGATTGCCGAGGTTGGCGACCTTCTCCATCAGAATGATTTGCATCGTCGTCTCCTCGCTTACTGGTGATTGTCGGTGTAGGGCAACAGCGCCAGGAAACGAGCACGCTTGATCGCCACCGACAGCATCCGCTGATAACCCGCCTTGGTACCCGTCAGGCGGGCCGGCATGATCTTGGCGTTCTCCGCGATGTACTCCTTGAACAGATCGACATCCTTGTAGTCGATCTCCTCCATCTTCTCGGCAGTGAAGCGGCAGAACTTGCGCCGCTTGAAGAGACCGCTTCCGCGCTTCTTGACGTTCTTGTCATCCTTCTTCTTGAAAAACCTTGGCATCTTGATTTCCTTCGACAAATTCGATCTTGGTCACATGCAGCCGCGGCTGCCTGCTGTGGCGACTGCGGGCAGCGAGAAAGCCGCTCAACTGCAGCCGCACCCCGGGATTCGCTGCCTGCAGCCACTGCGCCGTCTCGCCGAGAGCGATCGCCTGCACCTCACATTCGACACGGCGGCTACTGCCGGACTCGAGCTGCTCGGACTGGTGACCGATCAGGCACTCGGTGACCGGCACGCCGGCCGGGGTGAAGCGCAGCGCCTTGCGCTCGAGCAGGACGCCGCCGAGCTCGACACGGTTGAGCAGCGCCGCCGGCTCAGGCTGCTGGCTGCTCGCCGGCGGCAGCCGGGTCACGGACCTCCAGCAGCGACCGGGACTTCTCGTCCTTCATCATCGGCGACGGCGCACTGACGGCGCGCTTTGCCTTGATCGTCAGATGACGGAGGATCGCATCGTTGAACTTGAAGCCGTGCTCCAGCTCGCTCAGCGTCGCGCTGTCGCACTCGATGTTGAGCAGCAGATAGTGGGCCTTGTGCAGCTTCTGGATCGGATAGGCGAGCTGGCGACGACCCCAGTCCTCCAGGCGGTGGATCTGTCCGCCACGCGAGGCAATGAGCCCCTTGTAGCGCTCGACCATCGCCGGCACCTGCTCACTCTGGTCGGGATGGACGATCAGGACGATTTCGTAATGGCGCATGAACACTCCTTATGGCTGAAGCCCCCCGCCATGCGAGCGGTGGAGCAAGGTGAAAAGCCGGCGATTATAGCGCTCCCGGAACTTTCCCGGCAACCACTTGGCACGAACCGCAAGATCTCGCGACAGCGCCACACGGCGACCTGCGTGCCTGCATCGAGCAACGCCGCCAGCCGTGGTCAGCGGACATCACCACAGCCTGCGGGTATCGATCCAGTTCACGCGCCCGGTGCGCCGCTTCACTTCGTTGTACATGTGGCTCGTACCGCCCGGCCCATCGCCACCGCCGCCGTTCCACAGGCAGACGAAGCGCACCTTGTCGACGCCCCAGGCAAGCGCGGTATGGAGCAGCCAGAGGTTGCAGCGTTCGAAGGCGTTGACCGCCCTTCCCCGGCCTCCCGTGGGCAGCGGCCCGATTTCCTCCGGCATGATCCGCGCCTCCGCGGCCAAAGCCCCGATGACGGCATAGTAGCGCTCGCGCCACTGCTCACCGTTGCTCGCCGGCAGGATCGAGCGCTCGATGAACTCCGGTTCGGCGAACGGCAGCATCACCTGCAGGCGGGCGCCGCGTGCCTGGCAGGCCTCGAGAAACAGCAGGTCACCGCCGTTCGCCGCCTGCGACAGCGCCAGATCACCGGCAGCGACGCCAAGCTGGTCGAGAACCGCGGCAATCCGTTCGGCTGCCAGCCCTTCCCGGTCGGCAGGAAAGCGCGGCGGCGCGCGACCTGCAGCATCGACCATGTGGCCACTGAACAGCAGCACCTGCCGTGGCGCAAAGGGTGGCGTACTGCGCGCGATCTCACGCTCGACGATGCTCATGGCGGCGGCCGTCTCCGCCGGGCGAAAGTCGACGTCGCGCAGCAGGCTCAAGCTCTGCCGGCTCGATTCGAGGGCGAACCAGTCCTGGTTGGCCGCGGCGACCATGTGGCTGAACTCCCGGCGCACCGATTCGACCGGCGCCAGCAGCAGGCACGCCTCGGCATGGCTGGCACGCGCCCAGTAGTCCTTGCGATCACGCTCCTGCGCCGTCAGGCTGGCCCAGCGCACGCCCCCTGCGAGATTCTCGATCAGCCGCTGATCGCTGTCGCCACCCAGATGCTGCCGCAGCAGCATCAGCGTCAAGGCGTTGACGCCAGCGTAATGGTGCGCGGGATCGGCGACGAAAGCCTGGTGATAGGGATCGATGGCCTCTTCCAGCGCCGCATTCTCGAAAGTCGCGGCCTCGCGCATCTGCGCCGGCGAGAGTCCGGGCTGGCGCCAGAGCGCAGCCCAGCGCTCCTTCTCGATGCGCCCGGCCAGCGCCCAGCATTCGGCGTCGCGCGGATGATCGGCGGTCAGCCGGTGCGCCAGTTCGCGCGCTTCCTCGAAGCGGCCGAGGCGACCGAGGCAGACCGACATCCTCTCCCGGCTCAGCTTGTCGTCGGCGTCGATCGTCAAAGCCTGCTCGAACTGTTCGAGGGCCAGTTCGTACTGCTTGAGCTTGAGCAGCGCCTGCCCGGCGGTGCGCCTCGCCTCGAGCTGCAGCGCCCGCACCGGCGTCTCCCCGGCGAGGACGAGGATGTCGCCCGGCCGGTTCTTCTGCCGCGACACCTCCATCCGGCTGGCCCACTTCTCATAGGCATCGGAAAACTCGTTGCGTTCGGCAAGCAGGAGCCGGCGCCACTCCGGTTGCTCGAGCTGCGGCATCAACTGGAAGACGGGGCTCACCTTGCGCCGGGTCGAACTGGCCATGCTGGCGCAGACCATCGCCGTCAGGGCGGCGCGATCCTGCTCGACGGTCGCCGGGTCCGGCCCGCCGTCGCGCAAAGAGTAGCGCAGCTTGCGGTCGGTGTAGATGTCGAAGGGCTGACTCGGCCGCGGCCCCTGTACCAGCACCACCCCGCGTGCGCGCAGGGCATGCCGCACGCCGAGTTCGTACCAGACGTTGGGATTGTCGAGGGTGAGATCGGCGACGACGAGATCGGCGATCAGCAACTCCTGGAACATGTCGGTGCGGATGTCGCCGGCGCGCTGTTCCTCGTCGGCGCGGAACACCTCCAGCCCGGCCGCCTCGAGTGCCGGCCGGATATACTCGGCATAGACGCGATTGAAATCGATCAGTTGCCCATCGGCTGCGGGCTTGCTGCCGAAGGGCATGGCAACGAAGGCGTGTGGCGGCATCGGTTTCTCCTCGGCGCGACGGACGGTGGCAGTGGCGGCAGCCGCGGCCGGGCGACGCTAGACATCGCCTGCCGGCCGGGTGCGGCGCGGCCGGCGGGATCGGGGCGGCGCGTCGCCGGCCGCAGGGGAAGCCGCGACGTCGGCCGCCCGGCGTCCGGTGCCTGGCCAGACGTGCTCGGCCAGTGCGCCCAGGCGCTCGGCCGCGAGCTGCCACCCCGAATCGCCAGTGCTCACCCGACGAGCGGCGCAGAGTCGTGACAGCATGCCGATCTGGCTGACGATCGAGTCGAGATCGCGCGGCCTCAGCGCCAGGTTGGCCAGCGTCTCGCCGTAGGCGCGGGCGACTTCCTCATGGGCCCGCGCGCCGGGTTCGCCGGCCAGCAGCAGTTGCCGGTCGAGCAGCCGCTCGACCAGCAGCGCCTCGGCCGCGACGACCGCACCCCAGCCGCCGCCGTCGCCCGCGTTGCCAGCGGCGACGCCCTGCCGGCAGTGCTCGGCGAGCTCGATCGCCGCCGCACGCTGCCCGTCATCCGGCAGCAGCGCCTGCAGGGCCAGGCGATTGAGTGCATGGTAGGGACGGAACGAGCGCTCACCCGGCCTGCCCTCGCCGGCTGCGTAAGACCGCACGCTGTCCAGCAGCGCGTCGTCCATCGCCGTCACGGCAGCCGTGTCCACCGCCTGCCGCTCCCCGCTCTCGTGCCACGCGGCGAGCAGGCGGGTGGCATGGAGACTGGCCAGGCGTTTGGCGGCGCCACCGCGCAAGGCGCTGCGCTCCCCACCCGCCGTCGCCGGCGCCGCCGCGTCCTGTTGCCCGCCGGCAGCGGCAACGACCTGCTCGAGATCGGCGAGGCGTGCCAGAGCCCTCTCGATCAGCCGGGCATCGGCGCTGGCCTCGCCCAGGCGCGCCTCGATGTTCGCCAGCTGCTCGATGGCGCCGATCGGCACCTCGCTTGCGTCATCGTCGCTGCGCAAGGCATCGAGATAGCAGGCACGCGCTTCGGCAAACTGGCCGAGGTCGGCCCACAGTGCGCCGACGGCGAACTGCACGGACGGCAGGCGCAGCCAGCCAGCCGGGCAGCGCTCCTTGAGCAGGCGGCGCAGACTCGTGGCGCAGGCATCGATCTCGCGTCGCGTCTGCTGGCGGCTGGCGCGCGCCAGACTGGCCCGCCGGCTGACCAGCTCGTCGAGCAGCTCCTCGACCGAAGCGTAGTCCGCATCGGCGTTGCCGCCGCTCTCCAGACGGGGCTCGGCCCGCCAGCCGGGATCGCCGTAGGCCTGGAAGGCACCCCAGGTGATGTCCTGCGCGTTGCTCCTCCAGACCGCCTTGCGCGCTTCGTACACCGCCTCGCCGAAGGGCAGCCGCTCGACCAGCAGATGGCGGTAGAAGGCGTTGCCGAAAACCAGTGCCCCCTGATCGTCGACCGCCCAGCCGGCAACGACGACGCAGCGCACACCACAGTCGATCAGCTCGCGCGCCACGCTGGCGGCCAGCAGGTTGCCGTCACGCACGGTCGCCTCCGGCGCCGTGGCGGCAGCCACCGCGGTGTCGATCCTGCCGAGATGACAGCAGCTCAGGAAGACCAGCTCGGGAACCGTCTCCATCGCCCGGATCTCTGCCGCGCTCAGCAGCAGCCCGTCGGAGAGGACGACGCCGCTGCGCCGCCGGCCATCCGCGTGCAGCTGGTCGAAGACGCCATGCGCCGAGATGTGCAGCAGGCGATGGTTCTCCTGATACAGTCGCGTCAGGACGTCGCAGGCGCGCCAGTCGGCACCGATCGCCGACAACACCTGATAACCCATCGCCTGCAGCAGGGCTGCCACTTCGTTCGCCTCGCTCTCGGCACCCGGCAAGGGTGGCGGATTGCTCGCATCCGGCCGCCGCGGGTCGGGAAAGGCGCGCGCGAAGCCTTCGACCGAGGGGTTGCCGACGACGAAGGCGCGGCGTTCGAATCCCTGCCGCACCTGCCGCCGGAACTCGGCGGTGGCAAACTGCCGGACCACCGGCGTGCGCAGCGCCAGCGGCAGCTTCTCGCCGCCGCCGCCCGGCGAGTCGGCGAACATCAGCTCCCACGGCAGGTTCGCAGTGTACTCGTCGACCACGAGGACGATCCGCTCGAGCTGCCGCGCCGCGTCCTTGAAGTCGTTCGGCACCATCAGCTGGAAAAGCGCACGCCCGAAGCTCTCCTGCCAGACGGTGCTGTGGATCTGTTGCCGCACCAGCATCTCGACGAGACCCGGCTGGCGCTGATGGACGATCGACTCGGCACGCGCCCGCTGGCCGACGTAGAGAAAGCGCAGGCGATCGCTGACCGCCGTGCGAGTCGCCCGCAGCGGCCGCCCGGCCACTTCGACGGGCGTCACCGCGCCGCCGGCCGGTGCTACCGGAGTCGCCACCACCGGCTCGCGCCGATCGGCGTCATCGGTGATCATCAGACGCGGCCAGTAGGCAGAACCGCTGCGGTCGAACAGGCGCCGCCGCCAGCCTTCACCCTGCTGCAGCTGCGGCCGACAAACGAGGGCGACCCCGTGGCGGCCGAGCAGTCCGGCCAGCCGCTCGGGCACCCGGCGCAAGGCGTAGGCGGCGGTGATCGCGGTGTCCTGGTACAGCTCGACGATCTCCACACGGCTCACCCGCATGTGACGCCGTGTTGCCTCGTGGAAACGCGCGTTCGCCTCGATGACCCCGCGCACCAGCGCCTCGACCGAAGCCGCAACCGAAACGCTGGCCGACGAGTTGTAGCCGAGGAGCAACGTCGCCAGCGGCAGGTCGCGATCCTCGTCACCGAGGACGTCGATCGCCTGCAGCAGATAGCGCAGCACGCCCGCCCGCACGGCGGCAGTCAGATCCTCGATGTTGAGGCTGCCATCGTAGCGCCCGAGGCCACAGACGACGGCACCGCGGAGGCTGCCACGGCGCCTTTCCTGTGCATTCGGCAGCCGCAGCACGACGGTCGCACTGCCCCGCGGTCCGGCATAGAGACCGAGGTTGTAGCGCTCGCCGAGATCGCCGGCGAGCAGTTCGCGGTCGATCAGCGCCTCGGCGCCGGAAATCGGATCGAACTCGTAGTGACCGAGCAGGACCGGCAGATCGAGGAAACGCAGATCCATCGCCCGCACCGCCACCTCCAGGCGGCGCTTCGAGCGTGGCGCGACGCGGTTGCGCGGCGCGCCACCGAGCAGTCCGACGGCTACCGCTTCACCGCTCGCCAGCGTCGGCGGCCCGGCATCATAGACGAGTGGCCGCGCCTCGCCATCGCCACGCACTGCCGGCGGACTGCGCAGCAGCGCGCCGGTGGCGCCGCTGTGCAGCAACTCGGCGAGCGCCGGATGGTACTCGCTGGTCGATGGCAGGTCGCCGTGCTGCGCCGGCATGTAATAGTAACTGCCGATGTTCTCGATCCGCCCGGAAGCCCAGGTCACCGTGCCGTCACCCTGCGGCGTGCCGACCAGCTTCAGCCGCCCCTTCTCCTCGCGGATGCCGCACGGCGTGTTGCGCGCAACGCCGAAGACATAGACCGACTGCTGCTCGTACTCCTTCGGCAGGGTGGGCGTCGCATCGCCATCCTGCCGCCACAGCCAGCTACCCTCGTCGAGCTCGATCTGGCTGGGTGTCGCCGAGTTGCCATCGCCAAACCAGAAATCCTTCACCTTCGGGCGGTAGCCCTGCCAGGTCTCGGCCCGCTGCAGCTGCTGCCCGTTCAGGCCGCCGTCCGGCTGCCCCTGGAAGCAGTCGACGAAACCCGGCTTCGGCAGCAGTTGCAGGGCGCCACGGAAACCGCAGACGAGCTGCAGCACTTCGCGCATGTCGTGCCGGACGTCGAGGCGCACCAGCGAGCGCAGCGTGTCTCCCTTGCCGAGCAGATTCTCGACCATCGAGTAGGCACCCTGGTTCGGCGTGCCGAGCATCACGAGCCGCGCGCCCGGCCGCGCCATCAGCGCATCCATCACCGGCCGCCGCCGGTGGATGCAGGCGCGCACGACCAGGCCACCCATACTGTGGGCCAGCAAGCGGATCGGCTGCCGCGTCTCCTGCAACAGCCGATCGAGCAGCGCCGCCAGCCGTTCGCCAAGCACGTCGAGTGGCTGCCGCCAGTCGTAGGCAAAGCACTCGACACGGTGGCTGGCGGCGAGGAACCGGCACAGATCGCCATAGAACATGCCGAAGAGCTCCTCCGCCTCGACTTCCGGCTGCCCCCAGGCGATCTTGTCGAGGCCGCCGCTGGCGATGTCGAGCGGATCGAACCAGACACGGTCGCGGCGCCCGACCTGCAGATGCGAGCCCATGACGCCCGGCAGGACGACGACCACCGGCAGATCGGCGGCCGCCGCTTCGCCACCACGCCGCAGCCCGGCTGGCGGCATCGCGGCATCGGCGAAAGGCCCGGGCAACGGCTGGAAGGCCGCCAGTGACCCGACGTCGTCGCTCACCAGCCAGTCACGCAGCGCCGCGCGCGTGTCGAGGTTGCTGAAGTAGGCGAAATGCGACACCGCCGCGCCACGGTCGAAGAGCGCCCGTGCGCGCGCCTGCGGCGCGATGCCGGCATACATCGAATCGGTATCGACGACCAGGTCGTTGTCGAGGTTGTCGAAGAGCAGGAAGTCGGTCAGCAGCACCCCCAGGCGCTGCAGCAGGCCGCCGCCCTCGATGTCGCCGGCGATCACCGCCATCTCGATTCCCGGACGCACCGGCGCGTCGCGCAGCAGGCGCGCCATCGGCGACTCGGGCAGCATCGCCTCGATGCCCGGCACCAGATGGGCGCTCGTCCGCCGGCGGGCGATCTCGAGGACGACGCGCTTGCAGGCCGAATAGAGCGGGTTGCCGAAGAAGAACGGGATCTGCCCGAGCAGCGTCAGCAACCCGGAAAGGAAGACGTCGAGGTTGCCACTGGCCAGCCGTGTGCCCTGCGCCGGGCTGGCGACGCGTACGTAGCGCTGCACGACCGGTTTCTTCTCCGCCAGCTCGCTGGCCAGGGCACGCAGGAGCTGCCGCTGTTCGCCGTGCGCGTCGGCGAGTTCGCGCTGCACGACCGCTGCCGCGGCGCTGTCGGTCTCGCCGGTCGCCGGCAGGTCGGAGCGGTAGTGTTCGATCAGGCTGTCGAAGTTTTCAAGGCAGATGAGATCGCCGACCAGGCCACCGCGCGAGTGCGTCACCAGACTGAGCCGCAGCCCTGCCGGCAGCGCTGCCAGCAACTGTCGCGCATTCTCGATCGGGCTCTCGGACAGCGTGCGGTGCTCGAAGGCGTAGATGCGACCGTCGAACTGCCGCTCGAGGATGCTCCACAACTCGCGCTCGTCGAGCTGCAGATCACCGAAGCTGCCGCGCGTGCTCGACCCCGTACCGTGGACGAAGACGAGGACCGGCTCACCCGCGGCGGCGGCCACCTGCAGCTCCCGCTGCGCGCGCGCCCGCGCCTGCTCGTCGGACTCCGCTGCCGCCGTACCCTGCACCGCTTGCCAGCAGTAGATCCCCGGCTGCCGTTCCAGTCGCTTCTCGATGGCCCACATCAGGGCCTTCGTTCCGAGCCATGAAACACCCAGTTCGATGGCCTCGGAACCCCGACCCCGTGTCAGCTCACCAAGCTTCGCCCGGGCGTCGCTGATGATCGTGTCTTCGCTGGCGCCAACCGCCAGCGCGAAGACCCGGCTGATCAGGCCGCCGACGAGATCGGCGGCGAGCCCGCGCGTCGCAGCGCCGTCACCACGCAGCCGGTCGAACAGGATCTCGCCCTGGCTACCGAGCAGATCGGGACGACTGCGTGCCAGCGAAGCCTGCAGCTCGCTGGCGCTGGTGATCAGGACACCGCCGTCGGCCAGCTCGATGACCAGCACCTCGTCCGCCTGCACCTCGAACTTCTGGCTGACGGCGGCGGCGCCGCGCGCCGTCGCGCCGAGTTCGAAGCAGGCGCGCGCTTGCAGGTAGCCCGGCGGCATGAAGGGATCATCGCCGGCGTCAGTGGCGCGCCGGACGTTGCGCAGCAGTGCCGGCAGGGGCGCCTGGTCCTGCGGTGTGGCGGTCAGATCGAGAATGGTGATCGACGGCATCTTGTCCTCCTTCAGGCTCGCCGCACGAGACGGATGAACCGCGAACTGGCCGGCCGCGGCCGGCGTCAATCAAGGCAGAGCCGCCGTACGGTACGGGCACATGGCGCGCGTACCGTACGCGCGGCCGCTCAGCTGAAGATCCGGCGCTGACGCGCGTCGGCGCTGCCGAAGATCTGCGGCGTCTGTGGGTACGATGCGGAAGGCAGGCAGGCCGGCGTGATGCGCGCATGCCAGTCGGCGTAGGTGGCGGTGGCAGGCAGCGCGCGCAGCGTCTTCAACGCGTAGTAGCTGAAGGCGCCACACGGACGGCCAGCGATCCGCGCGTCGTAACTGAAGTTGTTCGGACCTTCCTTGCAACCGGCGAGCAGCAGGTCGCCAGCCATCCGCGACAGCGCGCCGGCAAAGGGCGACAGGCCGGAGGTGACCTGCACGCTCGTCAGTGGCTGACCGCTGAAACCACGCGGCAGCTGGTCGGCCGGCAGCCAGTTGCCCATCGGCATGAAACGCGGTCGCGGCGCGTCCTCGGCGTCGGGATCGGCCAGCGCCGCCCGCGTCACCGTCCCCGAATGGCAGCTGTCGGAAATCAGCTGCAGCCGCACGCCTGCCTTGCGCGCTGCAAACAGGGTGTTGATCTCGTCGTCGATCAGGGCGCCGCCACCGGTCTGCAGGTCGTATGGACACAGTGCCTCGTCGAGCCCGTCGACCTCGTCGCCATTGAGGTCCGGGACATAGGTGCCATGCCCCGAGAAGGTGATCACGACGACATCGCCACTGACTGCCGCAGCGATCAACGACTGGATGCCACTGACCATCGCCGCCTTGGTTGCCTGGCTGTCGATCAGCTTGTTGACGGCGAAACCGCGCGCCGACAGTTCGCCCGCCCAGTCGTTGGCGTCGTTGACACAGCCGCTCAAATCCATGTGCGTGCCATGGTAGTTGTTGATGCCGATGCAAAGCGCGCGTTTGCTCATGACTGCCTCCTGCGAATTGATGATTTATCGGGGATTGCGATCTCCAGTGTAGCAAGCGTCCGGCGAATGACAACCCCTGCGGGCGCAGCCCCATCCGCTGACGGCGGGAATCGGCTGGCGAAAAAAAAGCGAGCCCGCCCGGAGCTCGCTTCAACCAGCGGTCGGTGGTCGCCTACTGAACGCGGATCTCGACCCGCCGACCCTCCTCCGGACTGCCACTGCCGAGAGTCGACTCGGGACGGCGGAGCTTCACGCGCAGCGCCGGAATGCCGCCGGAGACCAGGACGTCGCGCACCGCAACGGCACGCAGCCGGGCCAGTTCGGCGTTGCGCTTCGGATCACCCGATGCATCGTGGAAGCCGGACAGGAGGACGATCGCCACCTGCCTCTCGGCGAGCACCTGCTTCGTCCGCAGCACGACCAGGTTGTCCTCGTCGACGAAGACTGCCTGATCGACGGCGAAATAGACCTTCACCAACGGCTCGCCGACCGGGGCGATCTCGCTCACGGCCGCCGTCGCCTGCGGCAACGCCGGCGACGTGCCGCCGCTGAAATAGACGGCCGCGACACAGAGCGCGATACCGCCAACCACCCCCGCCACGACACCGGCTACTTCGTCCTCATCGTCTTGCGCCGACATCCTCGTCTCCCCAGACAGATCACCGGGCCGGTCGCCCAGTCCAGGGTGGATTCTACTCCCGATGCCGCGCCCAGGATACCCGTGGTAAGGCGCCGGTGATCACCGCTCTGGCGTCGCCAGTCGGCGGCGGCGATCCCGGCGCCCCTGCCCGGCTGATCCCGGCAGCCTGCGACCCGCCAGGCAGGCATGCGACGATGCCAGCGCGCTCAATCCGACCACAGGTCGCGGTAGTGACGCGACTGCAGGAAACGGGCGACCTCGTCGATCTCATCGTCGGTCCAACCCAGCGACGCCATTGCCTGCCAGCGGCGAACCTCGGCGCGCAGGCTGCGCCAGTCGCTGACTCGCCGCGCGTCACGCCAGTGTACCTCGCGGTCGTGACAGGCGATGCAATGTGTCTCGTACAGCAGTTCACCGCGGTCCGGCGCCCGCTCCTCGCCGCCGGCAATCGCCGGCGGCAGGGCGAGTGCGGCCATGAGAACCACCTCCATCACTCTTGGCAACATGGACTTCTCCATCGCCGATCTCGCCCGGGCAGCCTGGCTGGGGCACAACCCTAGTCGATCGGCACCTGCCTGCCCTTGGCCGCCGCCGCCTTCGGCAAGCTGATCTCAAGCACACCGTCCTTGAAGCTTGCCTTGGCCGCCTCGGTATCGACCTCGACCGGCAACGACAGCGAACGCGAGAATGCGTTCGAGCGGATTTCACGCCGCCGATAGTCGCCCTTCTCGTCGACCTCCTCCTGCCTGCTCTGCGCCTGGATGGTGATCGAATCGGCGGTCAGCGAGATCGAAATCCCGTCCTTGCTCACCCCCGGCAACTCGGCCCGCACGAAGACCTCGTTCTCACGCTCGATCAGGTCGACTGCCGGCGCACGAAAGCTGGGTCCCTCGAGCCAGTTCGGCCACTCGCGCTCGAAGGGCCGCATCCAGCGACCGGGCGAGAAACCGGAGAACATCCGGTCCATCATCCGCTCCATCTGTTCGAAGCGCTCCTCGAAGCCCCTGAATGGCGCCAGTCCTCCGCGCTGGACGGCCACCGATTTGCCGCCCTGTTCTTCGCGGGCGTCGGCACCGCTTTCCTTGTCGTTCATGATTCTCTCCTCGACAGAATTGACTTCCTCTTCGCTCTCGGCAGCAGTCGGCTGCCAGTGCGGTCGGGCGGCACCGAATTGCACCGCCGCCCAACCGCCCTTACCATAACCAAAATAGTATCTGCCGATTAGAAATCAAGCGCTCTTGCGCCCTCGCCCAGCAAGACTGGCGCGGAACCGGAAGGAAGGATCATGCGAAGCAACCACACCGAGACCCCGGGCGAACCGACGCGCAGCGAGATTGACGCCTGCCGTGGTGCCCTGCTGATCGAGTTCGGCGCCCGCTGGTGCGGACACTGCCAGGCGCTGCAGGCGCCGCTTGCGGCCGCCCTGGCGGCGTACCCGGCGATCCGCCACCTGCAGATCGAGGACGGCCCGGGACGGCCGCTCGGCCGTTCCTTCGCCGTTCGCCTGTGGCCGACCCTCGTGTTCCTCCATCAGGGCCGGGAGCTCATCCGCCTCGTGCGGCCGGCGGCAGCCGAGACGATCGAGCAGGCGCTCGCCGCACTGCACCTGCAGTCGGCCAACCCCAACTGCCAGGACCTGGCCTGAGCGGGCGACCCCTGCCATGCCTGCCCAGCTGCGCGCGGTGCGCGCCGACATCACCACCCTGCAGGTGGAGGCGGTGGTGAATGCCGCCAACCCCTCGCTGCTCGGCGGCGGTGGGGTCGACGGCGCCATCCACCGTGCCGCCGGCCCCGAACTGCTGCAGGCCTGCCGGCTGCTCGGCGGCTGCCCGACCGGCGACGCGCGCCTCACCCCTGCCTACCGTCTGCCCGCCCGTTACGTCATCCACGCCGTCGGCCCGGTCTGGCGCGGTGGTGACGGTCGCGAAGCCGAACTGCTGGCCTCGTGCTACCGCCGCCTGGTCGAACTCGCCGCCGCGCACGGGATATCCAGCCTGGCGATTCCGAGCATCAGCACCGGCATCTACGGCTACCCGATTGCCGAAGCGGCAGGCATCGCGGTGAGCACGGTCCGGGCAACGCTTCCCGCAGCGCCGCAGCTGCGCGAAGTGCTCTTCTGCTGTTTCTCTCCAGGCGACCTCGCCATCTACCGGACACTGCTTGCCGACGGCAGTGCCTGAGAGCCGGCCAGCGCGCGGCGCGCCGATTCCCGGGCGGCGCGGCGCCACGCGCAGCTTGCCAAGGCGACCGGGCGCACACCACAATGGCGATGTCACGGCCAACGCTTTGCCGGCATGACGCGAGTACGGTTGCCGCCGGGATCGGCGGCGGATGAAGATGGAGCACAGCATGATGGATTTTGACGCACGTGCGGCGACCTGGGATGCGGACCCGGCGAAAGTCAGCCGCGCACTGGCCGTCGCCGCGGCAATCCGCGACCGCGTGGCGACCGGCCAGAGCACGCGGGTTCTCGAGTATGGCTGCGGCACGGGCCTGCTGGGCTTCGCCTTGCAGCCGCACTGCG
>NZ_JAMTDQ010000053.1 GCF_023806635.1 Accumulibacter sp. | reverse complement strand
TCCTTGGCGTGGATGAAGACCTCGATGTCCGGGTGGTCGCAGCGCAGCACGCCCATCTGCGCACCGCGACGGGCGCCGGCCGACTCGACGGTCTCGCACGAGCGGTCGAAGACGCGCATGTACGACACCGGCCCCGAGGCACGCGACTGCGTTCCCTTGACCAGGGCACCGATCGGCCGGATCGACGAGAAGTCGTAGCCGACGCCACCGCCGCGGCGCATGGTCTCCGCAGCCTCGGCGAGGGCGCTGTAGATGCCCGGCTTGCCGTCGACGATCTCGACCACCGAGTCACCGATCGGCTGCACGAAGCAGTTGATCAGCGTCGCCGCGAGCGTCGTGCCGGCAGCCGAGTTGATCCGTCCGGCGGGGACAAAACCGTTCTCCTGCGCCCACAGGAAGCGCGCCTCCCAGTGCGCGCGCTGCTTCTCCTCCTCGTTGGCGGCGAGCGCGAAGGCGACGCGCCGGCGCACGTCGTGCACCGTCGCCTCGCTGCCCTTGGCATACTTCTCGACCAGCACCTCGCCCGAAATCTCCTGCTCGGCAAGCGGCACGATCGCCGGTGCCTCGGCGATCGCCGACAGGGGTAACTGGTAAGTGAGCTGGCTCATGGTCTTGGTCCCTTGGTTGTCTGATGGCTGGAGGATTCGGCAGCCGATGCTGCCTGTGCTGACCCCGGCGACCTGCCGTCGTCGCGTGCAGGAGCGCACCGGAGCTGCCGCATGTGGTCCCGGTCGCGCTTTCGCCCAGCGGGGCGTCACGGACGTAAAGATACTACATATAGTGCCGATGGGCAAGAAAATTACTATATATAGTTATCCACAGCCGCACGGGCAGCGCCTTGGGAAAGCCGTGCAGGCATCTCCCCGGGGCCGTGGACGGCAGCCGTTCCGGCGACGCGCGGCCAGCCGGCAGCACGACCCGCCGCCACTGACCGCCCGCTGCCGACCGGCACTGCCGACGGCGCACGTGTTCAGGCGGGCTTCTGGCGCTCGCGGTTGGCGTGCGCGATCAGCGAGGCAATGACGCAGGAGGCGATGCGCGTCTCCGCGGTGTCGGCCCGACTGGTGAGGACGATCGGCACGCGCGCGCCGAGGACGATGCCGGAACTGAGCGCGTTGGCCAGGTACTCGAGCTGCTTGGCGATCATGTTGCCGGATTCGAGGTCGGGCACGACGAGGATGTCTGCGCGACCGGCGACCGCCGAGGTGATTCCCTTCGTCTTCGCGGCGACCAGCGAAACCGCGTTGTCGAAGGCCAGCGGCCCGTCGAGCAACCCGCCCCGGATCTGCCCGCGATCGGCCATCTTGCACAGCGCGGCGGCATCGAGCGTGGACTGGATCTTCGGGCTGACGGTCTCCACTGCCGAGAGGATCGCCACCTTGGGTTCCGGCGTGCCGATGATGTGCGCCAGTTCGATCGCGTTCTGGATGATGTCGACCTTTTCCGGCAGTGTCGGCGCGATGTTGATCGCCGCATCGGTGATCATGATCGGCCGCGGATAGGTCGGCACGTCCATCAGGAAGACGTGGCTGATGCGGCGCTCGGTACGCAGGCCGGCGCTGCGCGAGATCACCTCGGCCATCAGTTCGTCGGTGTGCAGGCTGCCCTTCATCAGCGCCTCGGCATCGCCGCTGCGGATCAGTGTCACCGCCATCGCCGCCGCGTCGTGACTGTGCTTGACGTTGACGATGCGGTGCTGCGCCAGATCGAAGCCGTTCTCCTCGGCCACCGCGCGAATCTTCGCCTCCGGCCCGATCAGGATCGGTTCGATCAGCCGCGCCTCGGCAGCCAGCAGGGCGCCCTTGAGCGACTCGCGGTCGCAGGGATGCACCACCGCCATGTCGATCGCCGCCAGACCCTCGGCACGCTGCACCAGCGCCTGCAGGCGGGCGTACTTGTCGGAGATGGTGATCTCCGGCATCGCCACGCGCTTCGTCCGGATTTTCTCGGCTGGCGCCAGAACCTCGGCGCTGCCCGAGACGACGAGCAGCCTGTCCTGGTTGAAACAGGCGCAGTCGAGGATGATGTGTTGGTTGTGCGCGAACTTCTGCCGCACCGTCACCGTCACCGTCAGCGTGTCGCCGATCGTCACCGGGCGGGCGAAACGCAGCGTCGATTCGATGAGGATCGTTCCCGGTCCGGGGAACTGCGTGCCGATCGTCGTCGACAGCAGCGAGGCGCTCCACATGCCATGCGCGATGAAATCGCGGAACAGACCGCTGTGCCGGAACTCGGCTGTCGCCAGCGCCGGGTTCATGTCGCCCGACATCAATGCGAAGAGCTTGACATCGTCGGGACGCAGGGTGCGGATCAGCGAGGAGGTGTCACCGACGTTGATCTCGTCGTAGGTCCGGCTTTCGAGGTACTCCAGAGGTGTTTCGAAATGCATGATCGTCCTCCGCATGAGGTCCGCAATGATCTCCGGTGGCAGCGCCGGAAGATGCCGAAGGATCGCCACCGCCGCGCGCCGGCGACTCGCCTGCAGGCGATATTATGCTGCAATGCAGCAGGGAATGGTATGCCCACCGTCCAGCCGATCACCCCGCCCCGGCAACAAGCCGAAGCCGCCCGGACTACCCCCGGCAGGGAACGTAGCGGACTCCCTCCTGGCCTGCAAAATGGGCATCCTGGGTCCACAGGGTCGCGCCAAGCTGCCGCGCCGTGCACAGGATGATGCTGTCGGCCAGCGCCAGCCGCGCATCGACCGCCAAGCGCGCGGCACTCAGGGCCAGCGAGTCGTCGAGATCGACCACCCGCGCCTGCCGCATCAGTCCGATGGCGCGCAGCGCATCGTGCTCGCTGCGCTGCTGCAGGATGCGTTTGAAGACCTCGAACAGACTGAGCGACGGCACGAACAGCTTGTCCGTCGCTTCGATGGCCGGCGCAAAGAACGCGGCGTTGGCACCGTCGGCAAAGTACTCCAGCCAGCCGCAGGAATCGACGACATTCGCCTTCGGCACGACTTTCATACCCGGTCGTCCTCGCGCGGCACCGTGGCATCGATCCCGGAAAGAAAACCGCGCAGACTCTGCGGCGGTTCGACCGGCAGCAACTCGATCCGGTTGTCGTAAGCCACGACCTGCAGCTTGCGGCCGGCCTCGATGTGCAATCTTTCCCGGATGGCCGGCGGAATGACGATCTGGAATTTCGGCGAAACGGTGACGGTGTGCATGGCGGCCCCCGGCAAAAACCACTCAATGGTTGATCGATACGTAAATCGTAATACCGCATACGCATCGATACAAGCCGGCGTCAACCGCGCAAGGCCTATGGCGCCGTTGCTCGCCGGGCTGCGCGCAGACGGCGACACGGGTCGCGAAGGGATCATTGCGGCGGTTGTCGAGTTCCACCAGGACGCGAAGGATGCGCTGGTGAAGGCGCTGGTCGATTGACGCGTGCCCAGCCAGCCGGCAACCTGTTATCGTGTCGCCGTCGCCAACCCATCCCCTGCCGGAGGACACCCGACCATGGCGCAACCGGTTGCCGAAGACGCCGTCAGCCACACGATACGTGGCGCCTGCCCGCATGACTGCCCGGACACCTGCGCGCTCGAGGTCACGGTCGGCCAGGGCCGCGTGCTGAAGGTTGCCGGCGCGGCCGATCACCCGCCGACCGCCGGCGTGCTGTGCACCAAGGTGGCGCACTACCCCGAGCGCATCCATCACCCGCAGCGCCTGCTGCACCCGCTGCGGCGGTTCGGCGCGAAGGGGCCGGGAGCCCGCTTCGAACGCATCACCTGGGACGAGGCGCTGGACACCATCGCCAACCGTTTCCGCAGCATCGTCGCCAGCCATGGCGCCGAGTCGATCGTCCCCTACAGCTACGCCGGCAACTCGGGGCTGCTCGGCTATGGTTCGCTCGACCGCCGTTTCTTCCACCGCCTCGGCGCCGCGCAGCTCGACCGGACGATCTGCGCCAGCGCCGGCGCCATGGGCTACCGCGCGACGGTCGGCGCGAGCATCGGCTTCGACCCCGAGAATGTCGTCGATGCGCGTCTGATCCTGCTCTGGGGAAGCAACAGCGTCGTCTCCAACCTGCATTTCTGGCGCCTGGCGCAGGAAGCCAGGCGGCGCGGAGCGCGCCTGGTCGCGATCGATCCCTGCCGGACGGTCACCGCCGACCGCTGCGACCAGCACATCGCCCTGCTGCCGGGAACCGACGCCGCGCTGGCGCTCGGCCTGATGCACGTGCTGATCCGCGACGACCTCCTCGACCACGACTACATCGCCCGCCACACGCTCGGCTTCGCGGCGCTCGCCGAGCGGGTACGGGCCTTCCCGCCAGAACTCGTGGCCGAAATCTGCGGCATCGACGCGCCGATCGTCGAACAACTGGCACACGCCTATGGCCGCACGCGACCAGCGGCGATCCGCTGCAACTACGGCATCAACCGCACCGCCGGCGGCGGCATGGCGCTGCGCACGATCGCCTGCCTGCCGGCACTGACCGGTGCCTGGCGCGACCCCGCCGGCGGCGTCCTGCTGTCCACCTCGGGCAACTATCCGGTCGATACGGCGGCGCTCGAAAGACCCGACCTGATGCCGCAGCCGTCGCCGCGCGTCATCAACATGAGCACCATCGGCCACGACCTGCTGCACGCGCGGCCGCCGATCCAGGCGATCTTCGTCTACAACAGCAACCCGCTGGCAGTCGCCCCGCAGTCGCGCGAGGTGGTGCGCGGGTTCGCCCGCGACGACCTGTTCACCGTCGTACACGACCTCTTCCAGACCGACACCGCCGACTATGCCGACATCCTGCTGCCGGCGAGCAGCCACATGGAACAGCTGGACATCCACAAGTCCTACGGCCATCTGTACATCCAGCTCAACCAGCCGGCGATCGCCCCGCTCGGCGAGGCGCTGCCCAACACCGAGCTGTTTCGTCGCCTGGCATCGCGGATGGGTTTCACCGAGTCGTGTTTCGCCGACAGCGACGAGGATCTCTGCCGCCAGGCCTTCGACTGGAGCGACCCGCGCCTTGCCGGCCTGTCGTGGGAGCAGCTCGTGCGCGACGGGCACGCCCGCCTGCGGCTGCCGCAGCCCTACGCGCCGTTCGCCGACGGCGGCTTCCCGACACCGTCGGGAAAGTGCGAGTTCTTCAGCCGGATGCTCGCCGACCAGGGCCTCGACCCGCTGCCCGACTTCATCGCGCCGCGCGAATGGCGGCGCAGCCCATTGGCACGGGACTTCCCGCTGGCCCTGCTGACGCCGCCGGCACGCAACTTCCTGAACACCAGCTTTGCCAACTCGCCACGTTTCCTGGCGCAGGAACGATCGCCGAGCGTCCTGATCAACACGGGCGACGCCGCCGCGCGGGCGATTGCCGACGGCAGCGAGGTGCGCATCTTCAACCGGCGCGGCGAGTTCGCCGCCCGGGCCGTGGTCAGCGACCGGGCGCGACCGGGCGTCGTCGTCGCGACCTCGATCTGGTGGCGCAAGCTCTCACCCGACGGGCGGAACTGCAACGAGGTGACCAGCCAGGCGCTGACCGACATGGGCGGCGGCGCGACCTTCTATGACTGCCTGGTGGAGGTGGCGGCTGCCTGCCAAGACAACGCTTCCTGATAGAGGGCTTTCCTGCCGGCGCCGGTGATCGCGTGCGCCAGTCGCGTCGCCTGGCTCGGCGGCAGCCCGTCGGCGAGCAGCAGTCGCAGCACGCGCCCGCCTTCGCCGCTGGCCGCGACCGCCGGCGCGCCCGAAACGACGAGCACGAACTCGCCGCGCTGGCGATTGGCGTCGGCCAGGAGCCATTCCGGCGCCTCACCCAGGGGACAGGAATGGATGCTCTCGAACAGCTTGGTCAGTTCGCGCGCCAGCACGAGCGTCCGCTGCCCGCCGAAGGCCGCCAGCAAGTCCGCGACCGTTTCGACGATGCGATGCGGCGCTTCGTAGAAGACCAGTGCGTACGGCAGCTCGGCGATTTCGCGCAGCGCCTGCGCGCGTTGCCCGGACCTGGCCGGGAGGAAGCCATAGAAGAGGAACTGCGCCTCGCTCAGCCCGGCCGCCGACAGCGCGACGATCGCGGCACAGGGCCCGGGCAGCGGGATGATGCGATGCCCGGCAGCGCGTACGCGCGCCACCAGCCTGGCGCCCGGGTCCGAGATGCCCGGCGTGCCGGCATCGACGACGACCGCCACCGACTCGCCGGCATCGAGCAGCCCGACGACGCGCTGCGCCGCCGCCTCCTCGTTGTGCCGATGCGCCGCCAGCAGGCGGGCGTTGCAGCCATGCTGGCGCAGCAGCGGCGCCGTGTGCCGCGTGTCCTCGGCGGCCACCCAGTGCACCTGGCGCAGGACGTCGACGGCGCGCTGCGTCATGTCGCCGAGATGGCCCAGTGGCGTCGGCACCAAATATAATGCGGCGGATTCGTTCGTCATCGGAGTCGACAGGTAGTGAGCGGCAAAGATAACACGCCCGGACCCGGCGGAAGCGCCAGCAGGGACGGCGACGCCGCCGAGGAACTGGCGGCGCGCTTCCTCGCGGCGCGCGGGATGGGCATCCTGCAGCGCAACTTCCGTTGCCGCGGCGGCGAGGTCGACCTGGTCTGCCGCGATGGCCGGACGATCGTTTTCGTCGAGGTGCGGCTGCGCCGCAACGCCAGCTACGGCGGTGCCGGCGCCAGCATCACGACTGCCAAGCAGCGGCGGATCGTCCTTGCCGCCGAGCATTACCTGGCCCTGCACGGTGGCGGCGACTGCGACTGCCGCTTCGACTGCATCCTGCTCGACGGCCTGTCCACCGCCGCCATCGAGTGGATCCCGGATGCCTTTGCCGCGCCTTAGCCCGGCCGTCGCGCTGGCCATCGCCCTCACCCTGCCCGCGCCGCCGCTGCGGAGTGGCGAGGCGGTCCGCATCCTGGTGCAGAGTTCGCCGCTGGCCGGCAGCCAGTACTACGCCGCCAACGCGCTCTGGTCGCAGATCCGGACCGGTGACCGGCTGACGCTGGTCCGCGAGACCGACAACCGGCACGACCGCAACGCGGTGCGCGTCGACTGGAACGGTCAGCAGCTCGGCTACGTTCCGCGCGCCGAGAACCGCGCCGTCGCGCGCGCCCTCGACGCCGGCGAGCGACTCGAGGCGCGGGTGTCGAGAATGCGGCAGGACCCCGATCCCTGGCGCCGGATCGAGTTCGAGGTCTTCCTGCTGCTCTGACAAGGACACGAGATCCAGCGCCACGGCCGAGAATGTTCCAGGCTCTGACAGGACATGACGGCAAGCGAGACAGAGGAGCGAGAAATCCGCGACGACACCATCGTTCGAGGACAGGCAGCGATAAGGGCCCCCGACGTTGTCGCCGATCGTGACCAGCGTGTTGGCTTGCGCGAATTCGGAGCGGATGCCGTGCGCTCCCGGCACGCTGCTGGCGCGTACGCGCTGGAGGCAGGCGTGTTCGGCCCAGGGATGAAGAAGGAGTTTCGCCGGCATCGGCTCGGGCGGTCTTCGGCTGCGACCACAAGCGCCAGCGTCGGCCGCGGGGGCCTGCCCGGCGACGGCGAGATGGATTCAGCCGCCATACACCAGCGGCTCGGGGATGTCGAAGTGCTCGTCGCCATTGAAGCTCACCCGCCAGCCGCGTTCGTTGCGCGTGAAGCTCATCGGCTGCGGCACGTCGGCCGCCTTCGGCTCGCCCTTGACGAAGAGGATGCGTCGCTTCATTTCCTGGTTGCCTTCGCTTGGCCAGCGCAGCTCGACCGTTGCCGTGCCATCGAAGCCGCGCCGCACGACCCAGGCCTCGCACTCGCGCGCCTTCGCATACAGCGGTTCGCATTTCGTCGTCGTGCGAGCGTGGTAGGGTGTGCCCGGAAACACCGCATCGGCCCTGGCCGCCACGGGCTTGAGCGGCGACCCGGTGATGCCCACCGACAGCGTGTAGTCGCTGACCTCGTTGCGGCGGCCCGCCGAGCGCAGCAGGAATACCCGGATGGTATAGACGCCATCATCCGGCAGCAGGCCGTCGAAGCGGTTGCCGTTCAGTTCGCCGACGGCCATCGCCGCATGCGGCGAGTCCGGCGGCAGCAGGTTGAAGTAGTTGGCGCCGTTGCTGCCCTTGAGGTTCACCGTCATGCGCTGGCCGGCAGCGGCCCGCAACTGATAGTCGACATACTGGCGGCCGACGATGCGGTCGCGGATCACGGCCTCGCTCGTACCCTTGGTGAAGCGCACCGGCTTGACGACGCGATCCTTGTCCTGTTCGGTGCCCGCCGTGTGCACCGGCGCCCACTCGTAGATGCCGCCGTCGGCCATCAGCGTGAGGTAGAGCTTGCCGTCCTTGAGCAGGTAGCCGCGCACATGGGCCATGTCGCGCGCGATCCGCTCGTCGAGATGCGGCGGCGGGCACAGGGCGCGCGTCGCGGCGATGGGGCCGAAGCTGATCGTTCCGGTGGCTCCGTCGCTTGCCGGCTTCACCGTATAGTCGCCGGTGCCGCGATTGCAGTCGAGGCGGAAGGCGACGCGGCCATCGCGCCCGAACTCGAGCGTGAAATGGCCAGGATCGCCCACCTTGGTGGTGCCTTGCGCGTCGTCCATCGACTGGATGGAAAGCAGCTGCCAGGTGGTACCGGCGAAAGGGTTGCCGTCCGCCTGGGCGATGCCGGCAAGCAGCACGGTCGCCAGCGCGAGAAACCTCGTCATCATCACCTCCTTGACATCAAAGGTGGGTAATTACCGTCTCGCCCGGCAGGCGCGATTTCGGCAGCGACGCGTTGAATTCGTCGGCCGGGCAGTAGCCGAGCGCAACGATGACGGAACTGGTTAACCCGTTTGCGCGCAGGCCTGGCCCCTCGTCCGGCGCCACCTCGACGATGTCCAACATCCTGTTTCTCCATGCATGTTGCGGGTCAGGATCCGGCCGCATGGGCCGGGTAATCGGTGTAGCCCCGCTCGCTGCCGCCGAAAAGCGTGGCGCCGTCGAAGCCCGCCAGCGGCAGGTTGTGGCGCAGGCGCTCGGGGAAATCCATCGATGTCGAAAAATTCCTGCTGCGGCGGGAGTGACGCTCCCGCCGCGAGGACCTGCTGACCGGGCGTGCCTCAGCCCCCGAAAACCACGGCTTCCGGGATCTCGTAGCGCTCCTTGCCAGCCTGGATCTTGAACACGTCACCCTGCTTGCTGGCGCGGAAGCTCATGTCGCCGTCGGCCTGGCTGAGATCGGCGGAGATGGCCTTGCCCTTCTCGAAGAAGATGAAGCGCGTCTTGCCGCTCGGCAGCGAGACCTTGACCGAAGCGCCACCGCCGGGCTCGCGAGCGACCTCGAAGGCGCACTGGCGCATCCTGCCGCCGCCCTCGGAACAGGGTATGTCGCCGCGGGCGTCGAACTGCCCCTGTCCGGCGCGCTCGGAGTGCGAGGAGCGGCCCGCCGGCAACTGGGCAGCGGTGCTTCCAGGTGCCTTGAAGGACAGGATTTCGCACATGCCGTTGCTCTTGTCCTTCGCCGTGTAGGTCACCATTGGCGGCTCGCTGCCGTTCGGCGTGATATCGACGTAGGCGCCGGCCGAGTTGCCGGTGATCTGGCCATCCGGGCGCTTGATGACCTTGGCGACCTTGCCGTTCATGTAGATCTGGCCCTTGGTATTGGTGTCGACATTGAGGTTCGAACCGCACTTGGCGGCAAAGAGCGGAACGGCGGCGTAGGCCGATGTGGCCGCGGTGGCCGCGGTGGCGGCGACGATGACCAGCAATTGACGGATCATGAACTTCTCCTTGTAGTTGGGGTTGCGGATCGAAAATCAGGTGCAGTTGCCTTCGGACAGGCTTTCGAAACGCCTGATGCGGCCATCCCGGGTCACCGCCTGCACGCACTGGCGGGTGCGCTCGTTCCACCAGGTTGTGAAAGGCTTCTCGCCCTGCTGGTAGCCGCCCCCGTCGGTGAAGCCGCGGCTGTTCATCTGCTCGTTGACCCGCTCCAGACTCTGGTACCTGAGCCCGGACAGATCGCCCGGCGCCGGCCCGGCGAATACCGGGGTACTGGCCGGGCTGAACGATACTAGGGCGGCGAGGATGCGTCGGGACGTCTTCATCGAATCGCTCCTTGGGGCGGCAGCGTGGTCGGACCGGCTTCAGCGCGCGGCCCAGGGCGGGTTGTTGATCGCACGGTCGCTCGCCGTGCCGGCAGGCAGGAAGGTGTGGCGCGAGGTATCGCGGTAATAGCGCCAGAAACCGTCGGCCAGCGCCGGGTCGGCGATCACGAAATCGCCGCGCGCCTGTGCCGCTTCGAGGAACCTGCGGTAGGCATCGAGCGGCTCGGGGCCACCCTGCTGGAAAACCACGCGCCCGCCATAGGCCGCGTACAGGGCCCGGTTGATCTTCCATTGCCGGATGAAGGCGTCGGCGATCGCATCGCGCGCCGCCTTGTCTTCCGCGGTGGGCGCCCCGGCGGCTGCTTCCCGCGCTTCGCCCGCACGCAGCGCACGCAGCGTTTCGGCTTCGGCGGCCAGCGCCTGGCGCCGCGCCGGCGGCAAGGCGGCATCCTTGAGATCGCGCTCGATCTTGGCGAGGCGGGCGTCGCGCCGGGCGGCATCGGCCTTCATGAAGGCGGCCACCTGCCGCTCGTAGCGGGCGATCTCGGCACGGCTCACCGTGATGCCCTGCTGCGCCGCGTAGCGCCCGGTCAGCTCGCGCAGCACGTAGAAGCGCAACTCCTCGGCGTCGGCCGTGCGGATCACCGAACCAAGAGCCACCCCGGCCACCGGCACCGCGCCGTCGCCGAGAACGGGCGCTGCCGCACCGGCGAAGCGCACGAGCGCCACGCAGGCGATCGCCAAGGCAAGGCGAAGAATCATCGGCATCCCGCCCTGAAGCTGTGCTTCCAGCCTTGGCCGGCTGGCGAAATGCATCAGCTGCCTGGCCACCGCCCCGACGTCGAGACCGATCACCGCCGCGACAAGGAGACCGATCACGCCACCCACTGCCGCGCCTGTCATTGGATCCATGATTCGCCGCCTGTTCGATTGGCCGCCAGTTCATTGAAATCGCGGACGTCCCCGCCCGCTCCCGCACGTTCCACGACGGTGTCCGGCGTTGCCGCAGCCTTCGGGCATTTTGCCCCCATCGGATTCCGGCGCAGTGCATGCAGCCTCGAAAGTATCCGGCGCGAGTGCCGCAGCGGCAACCTTGGACTGCGCGAAACAGCTTCAATCATTGATTGAAGACATGATCCGACGGTGCCGCCCACCCTGTTCCCCCGGACCATTCCGCCGAAGCCGGTGCCGGAACCGGCGGGCGCCCGACCTTCGCATGGGAGTCGCTGCAGGAAGCACATCCCGGGATCGATCAACAGACGAACCATGGCATCTTGTGGCGCAACACGGCGGCCGGTCGCCGCGAGTTCGGCGAAGTTTTCACCGCCGCCAGTGCGGCACCGAATTCTTGACCTCGGCCCCGAACAATGTATATTCTTCGTGTATATAGCACCTCGGAGGCCGCCCATGCCCGCCAGCACCGTCTTCACCAACAATCGCACGCAGGCGGTTCGCCTGCCTGCCGAGCTGCGCTTTCCGGATTCGATCAAGAAGGTCGATGTGCGGGCCGTCGGCCTGGAACGTATCATCGCCCCCGCCGAAGCAGCGTGGGACAGCTTCTTCCTGGGCGAAAAAACCGTGAGCGACGATTTTCTGCCGGAACGGGCCGCCCAGGAGCAGCCGGCTCGGGAAAGCCTTTGACCCGTGCTGACCCACCTGCTCGATACCAACATCGTCATCTACGTCGTCAAGCGGCGTCCGATCGAGGCTTTGGCATCGTTCAACCGCCATTACGGCCGCCTGGCCGTCTCGGCCATCACTCTCGCCGAACTCGTCCATGGTGCCGAGAAAAGCAGCGACCCGGCCCGCAACCTTTCCGTGGTCGAGGATTTCTGCAGCCGCCTGAGCGTCCTGCCCTATGGCGAGCGGGAGGCTTACCACTACGGCAGCATCCGCGCCGCGCTGGAAAAGCTGGGCCAGCCCATCGGCGTCAACGACCTGCACATTGCAGCTCAGGCGCGCGCCCATGGCCTGGTTCTGGTCACCAACAACCTGCGGGAATTCGCACGGGTGCCGGGGCTGATGCTGGAGAACTGGCTAGCAGGGTGATGGGAAGAGGTCCATTGAACTCGAACCATGTCAGACTCGCCCGCGCGCACCGTCCCCGCCCTGCAGGATGAAGCCGGTCCAGCAGTACCGGTTGTCGAACGGGCGCGTTTCTTCGGGATACGCCAGCAGGGGGTCCACAAGGACATGATCAGGGTGCGCGCGCCGGCGACGACGAAGGCGCGGCGCAGCCCGAAGACGCCTTCGCCGACCTGGACGTCGCCCAGCCCGGTTTCGCAGGCGGCGAGGAAGACGAGGTCGGTGTCGATCAGGTCGAGTCCGGCGACATCCCAGGTGCTCGCGCAGGAAGGTGTTGGCACCGGCCAAGGCGAGGCCCGAGTGCAGCAGCGGGTTCTCCTGCCACCAGAGGTGGTCGCCGGTTTCGCCGAACGCTGCGGCGGGGGGACTGATCTTCGAGGAAGAAGCCGTGCGCCGTGAGATGCACGATGCGCGGCGAACGGCGTTTCTTGTCGCGGCCCTCGAGCGCCTGCTCGCCGAACAGGGGGGCCGCTCGCAGATGGCGGGCGACGGCCTCGCCTTCGACGCGGGCGCCCGGCAGCTTGCATGCTGCTCTCCTTCTCTGCTCGATCAGCCACCAACGGCGACGCCGGCTGCCAGGCTGTTGATGTCGGTCCATGTGATCAGGAAGCCTGGTGTCAGCTCCCGCTTGCCGCGCGGCACCCCCAGCCGGCGAGAACAATCGTCGCCCGCGACACGCGCTGCTCGATCCACACCACCACGCTGGCCGCGTCGGGGCGCACCAGCTCGACTCGGCCACCCAGGAACAGCTGGCCCACCAGGTCGCCACGTCGCGTCCGACCACGTCGCCCGCCGCTGTCACCGCGCCGGCAAAGGTCGCGGTGTTGCCCGGACCCCGGCTCACCGAATCGCCCGAGCTGCCCGAATTTCCCTTCAACGATCCACCTGGCGCCAAGTTGGAGGTCTTCCTGCTGCTCTGATGTTAGAATCGGCGCCTTTACGCGCTGCGAAACACCGCCGATGGATCTGACCGACCGTATTCGCCAGCAGTTCAGCGACAGCGTCCAGACCAAGCTCGACGCCCGCGAATCACTCGCGGCACCGGTCGGCCGGGCGATCGCGACGATGGTCGACTGCCTGCTGAACAATGGCAAGATCCTCGCCTGCGGCAACGGCGGCTCGGCTGCCGACGCGCAGCACCTGGCAGCCGAACTGGTCGGACGCTTCGAGGTCGAGCGCCATGAGCTGGCGGCGATTGCCCTGACGACCGATACCTCGATCCTCTCGGCGATCGCCAACGACTACGGCTTCGAGGCCATCTTCGCCAAGCAGGTGCGCGCGCTCGGACAACCCGGTGACGTTCTCGTCGCCATCTCGACATCGGGCAACTCGGCCAACGTCATCGCGGCGATCGACGTCGCGCACGAGAACGAGTTGCGCGTCGTCGCGCTGACCGGCAAGGGCGGTGGCGTGATCGGCGAAATGCTGCTCGAGGACGACGTGCATATCTGCGTTCCCGCCGAGCGCACGGCCCGCATCCAGGAAACGCACCTGCTGGTCATCCACTGTCTCTGCGACGGCATCGATTGCCTGCTGATGGGAGTTGAAGAATGAAACGACTGCTCGCCATGGGCGCGCTGCTGGCCGCCGCGCTGCTGCCCCTGCTGCTGCAGGGCTGTCTGCCGGTGGTCGCCGCCGGCGCCAGCGGAGGCGCCCTGGCTGCCTTCGATCGCCGCTCGCTCGGCACGCAGACCGACGACGAGTCAATCGAATGGAAGGCGAGTGCGCGCGTCGGTGAAAAGCCCTGGGAAAACGTCCACATCAACTTCACCAGCTTCAACCGCAAGGTGCTGATCAGCGGCGAAGTGCCTTCCGAACAGCTGCGGAGCGAAGTCGAGAACATCGTCAATGCGGTGCCCCAGGTGCAGGGGCTGTACAACGAGCTGACCGTGGGCCCCGTCACGTCGTTCTCGGCACGCAGCAACGACTCCTACATCACCACCCGCGTGAAGAGCCGCTTCGTCGATGCCGGCAAGTTCAACCCGATCCATGTCAAGGTCGTCACCGAGGCCCGGGTCGTCTTCCTGATGGGCCTGGTCACGCAGCGTGAAGCCGAGGCTGCCGCCCAGGTGGCGCGTACGACGAGCGACGTGAAGAAGGTGGTGACGCTGTTCGAGATCATCTCCGACAGCAAGGCGAGGGAGCTCGATGTCTCACTGCCGAAGTCGAACCCGCCGGCAGCGCCGCCGAGCGGCGGCTGATTGCCGTCGCACGCGGTTGATGGCGGGCGACAGCCTGGCGTCGATTCGGTCGCCGGCAGACCAGGGGCGGTACGCACACAAGGAGGACAGGCGATGAGCAAGGAAATCGTCGTTTGCCTGGACGGAAGCTGGAACGATCCCGTCGAGCGAACCAACGCATACCGGTTGTTCCAGATGCTGCCCGGTGAGGAGCGGCAGGTCGAGGAGAGTGGACCGATCCGGTCGCATCTCGTCAGGACGGGCAAGCAACTCGCCGCCTTCCATCTCGAGAGCGTCGGCAGCGGCGGGCGCGCACAAGGGATCCTGCGCGGCACGCAGGGAATCGGCCTGCACGACAGCATGATCGACGCCTACCTGCTGATCTCGCAGGTGTATGAGCGGGGGGACAAGATCTGGCTCTTCGGCACCTCGCGCGGGGCCTGGGCTGCCCGCAGCCTCGGCGAGTTCATCGCCTACACCGGTCTGCTGGCAGCCGGCGAAGCCGACGACGACGACGCCGCCGACGAGGCGGAGCGAGTCTGGCTGATCTACCGGGATGACCGTGGCAAGAAGCGCGGCGTCCGCTTCTGGAAGCACCACGACGAAACACCGATCCGCATGATCGGCGTCTGGGACACCGTCGGTGAACTCGGCGTCCCGCTGTTCAACGGGCTGCGCCTGATCGACCGCGACGAGCTCCGCTTCCTGAAGTTCCGCAACCGTGAGTTGAGTCCGCGCGTCGAATACGGTCGCCAGGCACTGGCCATCGACGAACGGCGGGCGGACTTCGTGCCGACACTCTGGGCCGATCGCGATGGCATCCGGCAGCTCTGGTTTGCTGGCGCGCATGGCGATGTCGGCGGCGGCTACGACAGCCATGGCCTCGCCGACATCGCGCTCGAATGGATGGTGCAGGAGGTCAACGCGCTTGATGCCGGCCTGCGGCTCGAGCCGGAAGGGCTGCTGCCGGCGCTGGCGCCCGACTGCCTGCAGGACCGGCACGACGAGACCCGTGGCCCGGCCTGGCGCACGCGCCCGACGAAGGAGCGCCGGATTCCGGACGACGCCGAAATCCATCCCAGCGTGCTGCAGCGGCTGCAGGGGCGGGCCGACTATCGACCGCGGGCCCTCGAGGACATCCCGGCATGCGCGCCCTTCTACCGGGGCGAAGAGGCGCCGCCGGAGGAGCAGCTGCATGCCGAGCGTGAAGCGCTGCCGTTTCGCAAGCTGCCGATCGATGGCGCGACGCGCTTCCCGGTCTATGCGCACAAGTGGTGGAACGCTTCCGGCGTCGAGGTGGATGTCGGCGAGCGCTACCGCATCGAGGCCAGCGGGTCCTGGCTGGACAAGGACGTCTCGGCGGACGCCGACGGCTATGAGTCGAAAGCGTGGTTCCTGCAGCTCGCCGAGGGCAGTCGCCGAATGGAGAGGCGCCCCTGGTTCTCGCTGGTTGCCGCCATCCATCCGCGGCCCGACCTCGAGGCCAGCAATGCCGACACCGAGAACATGCTCACCGGGCTGATCGAGAGCGCCGTCGGTGGCGTCGCGCGCGTCGACGACGAGAGCAGCCTGGTCGCGACGCCGAACGGCAGCGAGATCGAGGTCGGCGAGCCCGGCTTCCTCTACTTCTTCGCCAACGACTCGGCCTTTGCCTACGGCAACAACAGCGGCTTCCTCAGCGTCGAGCTGAGCCGGCTTCCCGATGTCGACGAGGATGATGAGCAAGCGCCGGCAGCGCCGCCACGCCTGCCCGGCAGCCTCGACATCAAGCTCTACTTCGCTCCCGGCACCTCGTCGCTGGCGCCGCACATCGCGCTGCGCGAGGCGGGACTCGATTTCGATCTCGTGCGCGTCGATCTTCGCCGGCACCAACTGGCCGACGGCAGCGATTTCATGGCGATCAATCCCAAGGGTTACGTGCCGGTGCTCGAACTCGACGATGGCGAGCGGCTGACCGAGACCGCCGCGATCCTGCAATACATCGCCGACCGCGTCCCCGAGTCCGGCCTCGCGCCGCGCGCGCACACGCTCGCGCGCTACCGATTGCAGGAATGGCTGGCGTTCATCGGTTGCGAACTGCACCGCAGTTTTGTGCCGCTGTTCCGGCCCGATACGCCCGAGGACTACCGGCGCAGCCTGCAGGAGAGTATCGCCGCCCGGCTGGGCTATGTCGCCACCCGCCTCGAGGACAGGAACCACCTGCTGGGGGAGCACTTCACGGTCGCCGACGCCTACCTTTATGCCGTCCTCAGCTGGGGCGGTGCGGTGGCCATCGACATCGGCCGCTGGCCGGCGCTGGCAGCCTTCCAGGAACGCGTCGGCCGCCGGCCGGGCGTCCTCGCGGCCCGGGCGGCGGAAGCCTGAGCAGCGGCGGGCGACCGGCTGCCACCGCGGCGCGCCGCCGAGCCAGCGGCTGAAGCCAGACAGCGGCGCCGCCGGGGCCTAGCCGCCTAGCCGCCTAGCCCTTGTTCGTCCTGCCCCAGTTTGCCCGCGCCTGCCGGCTGACGATGAAGTCGCCGAAGAATTTGAGCCAGATCGTCGAGCCGGCGATCGCCGTCCACGTCTCGTAGGGAATGCCGCTGATCACCACCAGCAGGATGACGCTCACCGCAACGCCACCGGCGACGAGGTTGATCGCCGCCGTGTAGGGCGCGTAGCGCTCGGCGTTCGGTGGCGCTTCGCCGCGCTTCAGCGCCACTTCCGAGTAGTCGCGGCGGAAGAGGATGCGCCACGCCCGTCGCAGCCAGAAGAAGGCCAGCGGAAAGAGGCCAAGGAACATGATCCAGGTCAGGGCAAGGCTGAGATCCATCGCTCACTCCGCCGTTCGGCTGCCGCTGCCGAGCCGGCCAACAGAAACGCAAGAAAAAACCCCGCCGGTGGTGAAACCGGCGGGGACGGCCTGCCGCTGCCGCCGGCGTGCCGGCGACAGCGGTGACGACGACTCAGCGACGCTCAGTGCGCGCCATCGACCGCCTTCGCACCACGCGGCACGCGTACACTCTCGACCAGGTGCTGGATGTGCTCCGGTGGCTCCTTCGTCACCTTGTCGACCAGGAAGGCGACGATGAAGTTGAACAGCGCGCCAACCGCACCGAAGGCCTCCGGAGTGATGCCGAAGAAGCTGTTGGCGCCACCGATCAGGTCGAGGTACTCGGTTCCCTTGATGAAGAAGATCCCCTTGTGCGCGAAGACGTAGAACAGGGTGATGAACAGGCCCGCGAGCATGCCGGCCATCGCGCCATCCTTGTTCATCTTCTTCGAAAAGATGCCCATCATGATCGCCGGGAAGAGCGAACTCGCGGCGATGCCGAAGGCCAGCGCCACCGTTCCTGCAGCGAAGCCCGGCGGGTTGAGGCCGAGATAGCCCGAGATGACGATCGCCACCGCCATCGAGATCTTGCCGGCGAGCAGTTCGCCCTTCTCGCTGATGTTGGGCGCGAAGACGTTCTTCACCAGATCATGCGAGATCGCTGCCGAGATCGCCATCAGCAGGCCGGCCGCCGTCGACAGCGCAGCCGCCAGACCGCCGGCCGCGACGAGCGCGATCACCCAGTTCGGCAGCAGCGCGATTTCCGGATTGGCCAGCACGATGATGTCGGCGTTGACCGTCAGTTCGTTGCCCTTCCAGCCGGCAGCGTCAGCCTTGGCCTTGAATTCCGCGCTCTTCGACTTGTCGTTGTAATACTGGATGCGACCGTCGGCATTCTTGTCTTCCCACTTCAGCAGGCCGGTTTTCTCCCAGCGCTTCATCCAGTCCGGGCGATCCTCGGCCTTGAGGTTCGATTCCGGCAGGAAAAGGTCGGCGTTGGCCTTGATCCCAGGCGTCACCGTCGCGTTGAGGTTGTAACGCGCCATCGCCGCCACGGCGGGCGCGGTGGTGTACAGCAGCGCAATGAAGATCAGCGCCCAACCGGCGGAAAGGCGCGCGGCATGGACCGTCGGCACGGTGAAGAAGCGCATGATGACGTGCGGCAGGCCGGCGGTACCGATCATCAGCGACACGGTATAGACGAACATGTTCAGCGTGCTGCCGGCGGTCGTCGTCGTGTACTTGCCGAAACCGAGTTCGGTGACCACCTAGTCGAGACGGGTCAGCAGCGAGACGTCGGAGCCGCTCATCGTCGCGCCCAGACCGAACTGCGGGATCGGGTTGCCGGTGAGCTGGATCGAGATGAACACCGCCGGGATGATGTAGGCGAAGATCAGCACGATGTACTGCGCGACCTGCGTGTAGGTGATCCCCTTCATGCCGCCGAACACTGCGTAGACGAAGACGATCGCCTGGCCGACATAGATGCCGGTGTCGCTCGAGACGCCGAGGAAGCGCGAGAAGGCGATGCCGACACCGGTCATCTGGCCGATGATGTAGGTGATCGACGCGGTCAGCAGGCAGACGACCGCCACCGTCGCCGCCGACTTCGAGTAGAAGCGGTCGCCAATGAACTGCGGCACGGTGAACTTGCCGAACTTGCGCAGGTAGGGCGCCAGCAGGACGGCCAGCAGGACGTAGCCGCCGGTCCAGCCCATCAGGAAGAGGCCGCCACCATAACCCATGTTGGAGATCAGGCCGGCCATCGAGATGAACGAAGCCGCCGACATCCAGTCGGCGGCGGTTGCCATGCCGTTCATCACCGGTGGCACGCCACCGCCGGCGACGTAGAACTCGCTGGTGCTGCCAGCGCGGGTCCAGATGGCTATGCCGATGTAGAGCGCGAAGGTTGCGCCAACGACGAGCCAGATGGTAGTCGTCAGATCCATGACTCGCCTCCTAGTCTTCGTGAACGTCGAAGCGACGGTCGATGTTGTCCATCATCTTCGCGTAGATGAAGATCAGCGCGATGAAGACGTAGATCGACCCCTGCTGGGCGAACCAGAAGCCCAGCGGATAACCACCCAGCTTGATGCTGTCCAGTTGCGGTGCGAGCAGGATTCCTGCGACGAATGACACCAGCGCCCAAACGGCGAGGATGCCCCAGATCAGCTTGAGCGTCGCCGACCAGTAGGCCTTGCCTTGGTCTTCCATGAGTTGTCTCCTCCAGTATTGTGGGATTGCAAGAAGCACCGCCGTCAGCAGGGCCTCTCGGACGCACTTATACGCAACCTTACTTACAGTACGCTGACGATATGCGCGGCAACCCTAATTTCGGACAAGTCGCTCGAACCATGGGCGATCCTGCGCCAGCGAGGAGTGTGAAGGAGTAGCCGGACGGAGCCGGATCAGGCGACCGCGCCGCGCTCGATGACCACGCCGACCCGCGCGACGCCGCGCATCATGCCCAGCTTGGCGATCGAGACGCGTACCCAGGTGGCGCCGAAGTCCTCGAGCAGCAGCGTCGCGACGTACTCGGCGAGCCGCTCGAGCAGCTTGAAGTGGCGGGCTGCGAGTTCGGCGCGCAGGCGGTCGACAACGCGCGCATAGTCGATGGTGTCGCCGATGTCGTCGCTGGCACCGGCACTGGCGGTGGACGTGCCGATCTGCAGCGAGATCTCGACCGTCTGTGGCATGGCTTGCTCGCGCGGATAGATGCCGATCAGCGTCGTCGCGCGCAGTTCGTCGATGAAGATGATGTCCATGCGGCCCAGGCTCGGGTGGGTGCGCCGGCGGCGTGGTGTATCATGGCGCCGCGCTGCCGGAAAGGTGGCGACAGAGCGCGCATTCTATCGCCTTCCGGCCGCTGGCCATAAGGCGGCAACCCGGGATCACCCAGCCGATGCCATCGACACTGCTCACCCTGCTCGCCGTCCTCGCAGCCTATCTGCTCGGCTCGGTTCCTTTCGCGCTCGTCGCCAGTCGCGTCTTCGGCCTCGCCGACCCGCGCAGCTACGGCTCGAAAAACCCCGGAGCAACGAACGTCCTGCGCAGCGGGCACAAGGGTGCGGCGCTGTTCACCCTCGTCGGCGACGCGCTGAAGGGCTGGCTGGCGGTCTTTCTCGCCGCCCACTACGCGCCGCTGCACGGCCTCGCCCCGCTGACGGTCGGTCTCGTCGCGCTGGCCGTCTTCTTCGGCCATCTCTACCCGGTCTTCCTCGGCTTCCGGGGCGGCAAGGGTGTCGCCACCGCCGCCGGCGTCCTGCTGGCGATCGACCCCTGGCTCGGGCTGGCAACGCTCGCCACCTGGCTTCTGGTCGCCTTCACCCTGCGTTATTCATCGCTGGCGGCACTCGTCGCCGCCGCCGCGGCGCCGCTCTACGCCATCCTGTCATGGGGCAACGACGGCAGGGTCCTGGTGATCGGCATCATCGCCATGGCATTGATCGGCAAGCACTGGCAGAACCTGCAGCGACTGCTCGCCGGCAGCGAGCCGCGCATTGGCGGCAAACGCCAGTAGTCCTGCGGTACCGGCGACGACGGTCAATCCTACCTGGCCCGGCACGCGAACGCATTCGTTCCGTGCGCAGCCCTTCCGACGCGATGGGCTAGCCCTGCCCTTTACCCGCAAAATTAGGTCTGGACTTTTTTGGTCGAACCA
>NZ_JAMTDQ010000052.1 GCF_023806635.1 Accumulibacter sp. | reverse complement strand
CACGGCCGACTCGAACGAGACCGGCCCGGACACCGACGACGCCTCGATCCCGGTGGCGCAGAACCCGTCGCTGAACATCGTCAAGAACGCCAGCGTTCCGGGCGGCAGCGCCAACGTGGCGGGCGAAGTGATCAGCTACACGATCGCGGTGCAGAACACGGGCAACCAGACGCTGACCGGAGTCACGGTGAGCGACCCGTTCATCAGCAACCTGACGCGGGTGGCGGACACGGTCGGCGACAACGACAACCTGCTGGAAGTCGGTGAGACCTGGGCCTACACCGCCAGCCACACCGTCACGCAGGCGGAGATCGACGCCGGCGGGAACATCGTCAACGTCGCCACGGCCGACTCGAACGAGACCGGCCCGGACACCGACGACGCCTCGATCCCGGTGGCGCAGAACCCGTCGCTGAACATCGTCAAGAACGCCAGCGTTCCGGGCGGCAGCGCCAACGTGGCGGGCGAAGTGATCAGCTACACGATCGCGGTGCAGAACACGGGCAACCAGACGCTGACCGGAGTCACGGTGAGCGACCCGTTCATCAGCAACCTGACGCGGGTGGCGGACACGGTCGGCGACAACGACAACCTGCTGGAAGTCGGCGAGACCTGGGCGTACACGGCCAGCCACACCGTCACACAGGCCGAGATTGACGCCGGCGGGAGCATCGTCAACACGGCGACGGCCGACTCCAACGAGACCGGCCCGGACACTGACGGTGCGTCGATTCCAGTCGAGCAGCGGCCAGGCCTGAACATCGTCAAGACGGCGGTTCCGGGGCAGATTGTCGACACCGTGGGAGAGCTGATCACCTATGACATTACTGTAGCGAACACTGGCAATCAGACACTGACCGGCATCGTGGTCACGGATGCCATGGCCGATGCGGGGATCGTGCGCAACGCCGACCTCGTTGGCGACAACGACTCCAACCTCGATGTTGGCGAGACCTGGAGTTACACCGCGCAGCACACGGTGACGCAGGCCGAGATCGACAGCAACGGTGGCGGCGACGGCTATTTGGACAACACGGCCTTCGCCGACAGCGATCAGACACCTCCGGACAGCGACAGCGCGGCGGTACCGATCGTTCAAACCGGCTCCATTGGCGACCTAGTCTGGGAGGATCTCAACTTCAATGGTTTGCGAGATGCCGGTGAGCCGGGTATCGCTGGTGTCACGGTCAAGCTTCGCGACAGTAGTGGGGTTGTGGTGGCCAGCGACACGACCAACGGCAACGGGTTCTACCTTTTTGACAGAGTCGGCCCCGGCAACTACCAGGTCGAGGTGCTGGCTCCCACGGGCTTCTTCTTCACTCGTCCCGACCAAGGCGGCGACGATGGCGTCGACTCCGACGTCGGTACGACGGGTGCCACGGGTTCAGGTCTGAGTGGCCCGATCACCCTGCTTGCCGGTCAAAGCAATCTCACCATCGACGCCGGTCTCTACCAGAAGGCCACCCTCGGTGACCAAGTGTGGCTCGACAGGGACAAGGACGGTATCCAGGATACCAACGAGATCGGTGTCGGCAACGTCGTGGTGCGCGTGCAGGACTACACCAGCGGCGCGTTCGTCGCCTCGACGACGACCAACGCGGCTGGGACGTTCCTGTTCTCCGACCTCGATCCCGGAAGCTACCGCCTGGTCTTCGACAAGGCGGGAGCACTTACCGGGGCCATTTCCGTGGCAAAGTATCCATGGGCGCAGCAGGATGCCGGCAACGACGACGGGCTCGACTCGGACGTGCAGAAGGATCCGACCGACGGCAATCTGGCCTTCACCACCGCCCGGATCGTGCTGAGCTCGGGTCAGACGGATCGCAGCTGGGATGCAGCGATCACTCCGTTGGCGATCGACCTCAACGGCGATGGCATTCGCACGATCTCCCGGGCTGACTCGCTGGGCAGCTTTGACCTCCTCGGGACCGGTGTGGCGATCAAGTCGGGATGGCTGTCGGCCGAAGACGGTTTCCTGGTCGTGGACGGGAATGGCAACGGCGTCATCGATGACGTGTCCGAAATGTTTGGTGGGCTGAACAAGGGCGATGGCTTCGCAGCCCTTGCCGCTTTCGACAGCAACGGCGATGGCGTGGTTGATTCTTCGGATGCGCGGTTCGATGAAATCCAGATCTGGCGCGATGCCAACGGGAATCACCTGACCGACGAGGGCGAACTGATCACTCTCGCTGACGCTGGGTTGATCAGCCTGACCGTGGGCCATACCGAACTGCCGTTCCTCGACGCGCAAGGCAACCTGCATCTGGAGCGCAGCAGTGCCGTCAGGACTGACGGTACGACGGTTGACATGACTGACGTCTATTTTGCGGTCGCGGCAAGTGATGCTGCAGCAGGAGGTGCCGCATTGCCGTCCATTGCACAGCTGATGGGCTATGACCTGGGTGCGGCGGGGTCACGGAGTGACGCCTTTGTGGACACCGCAGTTGCCGGATTGCAGAACGACATGGATCTGCCGTCGGTGCAGTTGGTCGGAATGGCGATCGATCCGTCACTCGTCCTGTAAGGGCTCTGAGCCTGCGCCGCCGCCGGGAGCATGTCGGGAACCCGGCGCGACGCTGGCGCGCCATGGGGTTGGTGCGGACCGACGCTCGGTCGGAGCGGAAAAACTGGGGCGCTTTGGGCGGCTCGCGATGGGCCCAAAGCGCGCCAGCGCGACCGTCACCCGGGGGGTGGATTGCGATGCATCGCGGTTTTCGCAAGTTGCCGTGCGGTTTCTGCTCCGGCGCGTGCGTTGGCGCATTGTCCCGCATCAACGCCGATGGCTGATTGCGGTCCGCGCACCGGCCGCTCGTGCTCGTCATCTCGGGTGAGCGCGAGCGCTGTCGCAGTGCCCCCTGGCGGGCGACCAACCGCATCTGCCGCGAGCGCTTCACCGGTTGCGGCAACTTGGGGAGGGGGACTGCTGAGTTCTTTCAGACTGACGCAACTGATGCCGCTTCTGGCGCAGCGTTGTCTGCAGGACACTGGGTGTCGACGATTTTTACACTCCTCCCGATGCGGCCTTGCGAACTCCCAGATAAAACACAATAAATCCGCATGTTGTTAAGCACGGCATGGTTCTTGCTCATCAGGCTCATTAATTCATCGGCCTGATGTCTTGAACGCGGGCTTTGTCGCCTTCTTTTGGATCGGAGAGTGATTATGAACAGCATGAGCCTCGATGCGTTTCGGGCAGGTGTGCGGCAATGATCAAGAGTGCGCAACTTGGTTTTGTTGGTGTCTTCGTTGCTCTCAGTGGGACCGCTTCTGGAGCTGCCATTTCATTGGTGAATCAGGGCTTTGAATCGGACCTGTCCGGCTGGAGTGTCAAGGGGTTGGTCACACCGAGCCCGAGCGTCACGGTGACGACATACGATGGCAATACCCACGCCGTCGTTCCATGGCGGACGCGCATGGCCCGGCTGGTCAGCCAAGCGGAGTCGGGCGGTCCGGATCCATTCCGCAACAACGTCGGCGAGCTGAATACTTTCTTCGGTTTCGACATCACCGCGCGGCTTGCTCCAGGTACGGATCCGTGGAACGGATCGGGAATCAGCCAATCCTTCTCCGGCAGGAAGGATGACGTGCTGACGCAGTACTGGAGCTTTTACTCTGAGGAGAGCAGTGCCTCCCAGTCGCTGGATACCGCCTTCTATGTGGTGACCGATGCCTCCGGGGTCGTGGTCGATTTCGACGAGCTGGCGGTTGCCAAGATTTCCGGGGGCTACACTCCCTGGCAGTCATTGCGCTACGTTTTGCCGGCTGATGGCACCTATACCATCGGTTTCGGCGTCGTCAACTGGCAGGATGAATACTATAATTCGGAACTCTTCCTTGATGACGGCCTTCCCGAACCGGGGTCGTTCGCCCTGCTCGGACTTGCTTTGGCTGGTCTTTCCTGGGTGCGCCGAGGGCCGACTGCAAAGGGGTAACAGGGTTCCGGAAAGCGGTTCTCCAGTCGGGAGTCGTCGCTGACGAGATATGAGGCAGCTGACGCCGGGCGGTGCTCTTGCCCCGGGGGCGAACGTTGGCGATTCTCCGCACGTCGCGCGACGACGGATGGGTCTGAGCTCGGTTCCCGTCAGGTTGTCAAGGGCTTGTCAACAACACGAGAGAGTACCCATGAATAGCGAAAAGACTGCCGTCGACTCGGGCGTGGCTGCAACTGCCGGGTCAGAAGCGAATGCAGTATCATCTGCAGCACAACCAGTCTCGGTGGCGATTCGTTTGCAGCCCGTCGAGCAATCACAGATGCCGGTTTTTTCCAACATCGCAACGGTTCAGCCGGGAAGCGGGGTCGTGTTCATCGACTTCGGATTCATCGATCCGCAGACGCTGATGCACTTGGCGCGTCTTGGGCAGCCGGGGGTGGAAATCCCGCAAGCGGTCAGTGGTATCCTTGCCTGTCGTGTAGTGCTGGGTCTCGACACCATTGCCAACTTGGCGAACCAGTTGAATCATCTCTTGCGAAACGCCACTGCAGCGCAGGCGCGCGCGGGGAACGCTGGGGCAAATGCACCCGAATCTGCGGCTGAGCACGCTGGCGAATGAGCGACGCTTGCACCCCGGTTGAAGCCGGACTGCACGTAGTGCCTGGGCTGGTCCACGGCGCAGCCGGCAAAGGCTGAGGCGCTTACGAGGGGCTGATGACGGGCTACTCCGTCTGGGCCCCACCGGCTACCTTGACCGACAGGGATCGCGGCCGCTCCGGTCGGGTGGTTGTCGGGATTCCGAGCCAGTCGCGGGTGGCGGGTGCTCTTCCGGGCGGTTGGTTTTCTGGCCGATGCGCGTCATGGAGGCGCTGGCGGCGGCGCGGCGCTGGTGACAGGGGGGTCGCCATGAAGCTCTGCTGCCAGATCGTCCTAGCGGCGCTTACCCTCTTGGGGGCCTGCAGCAATGGGGCGGGCATGCGTCTGCCAGCCACCACCGCTGCGATTCACCAACCGGAAGGCGTCTCCGGGTACAGCCCGCGATTCGGCTGGCGTGGCGAGCGTTTCGCCGTGGCCACCGCAAACCCGCTGGCGAGCGAGGCCGGAGCGGCAATGCTGCGAGCCGGCGGCGCGGCGATCGATGCCGCGATCGCCGCGCAGATGGTCCTTGGCCTCGTCGAACCGCAGTCGAGCGGGATTGGCGGCGGTGCCTTCCTGCTGCACCACGATGGCCGGCAGACGGTGGCTTTCGATGGCCGCGAGACGGCGCCGGCAGCTGCCGGCGAGGATCTCTTCCTGCGGACTGATGGCACACCGCTGAGCTTTCATCAGGCAGTGATCGGTGGCCGGGCGGTCGGCGTTCCAGGAACCGTGCGCATGCTCGAGCAGGCACATGCCGCATACGGCCGGCTGCCCTGGGCGAGTCTCTTCGAGCCCGCCATTCATCTCGCCGAGTTCGGGTTTCCGGTCGGCCAGCGGCTGCATGCGCTGCTCAAGGCGGATCCGTACCTGCGCCTCGACCGCGAGGCCGCAGCCCACTTCTACGATTACACAGGGCAGCCGGTCGCGGTTGGCAGTACCCTGCGCAATCCTGAACTCGCCGCAGTGATGCGCCGGATTGCCGGTGAGGGTTCGCGCGCCCTGCACGAGGGAGAAATCGCGCAGGCGATCGTGGCCAAGGTTCGCGATCACCCGGACAACCCCGGCCGCTTGAGTTTGAGCGACCTCGCCGGGTATCGACCGGAACGGCGACAGCCCTATTGCAGCGACTACGCACCACAGCGAGCCAGCCCTCGACGCCGGTACCGGATCTGCGGCTTTCCGCCCCCCGGCTCGGGATCCATTGCCATTGCGCAGATTCTCGGCATCCTCGGCAATACCGTTGCCGTGTCGCTGCCCTTTGCCGACCCGCGGTGGCTGCACTACTACACCGAGGCGGCGCGCCTCGCCTTTGCCGACCGCGCGCGCTACGTCGCTGATCCGGCCTTCGTTGCTGCCCCTGCCGGCAGCTGGTATTCACTGATCGCTCCCGATTACCTCGCTGCCCGGGCGCAGCTCATCGAAGCCGAGCGCAGCATGCGGGTCGCCCAGCCGGGTGTGCCGGGGGCGGTGGCGCCGGCCCGTTCGTCGATGCCGCAACAGGTCGAGTACGGGACCTCTCATCTCAGCATCGTCGATGCGCACGGCAACGTGCTGGCGATGACCAGCACCATCGAGGACGCCTTTGGTGCTCGCCAGATGGTGCGCGGCTTCCTGCTCAACAACCAGCTCAGCGATTTCTCCTTTCTCCCACGCGACGATCGCGGGCTGCCGATCGCCAACCGGGTCGAACCGGGAAAGCGGCCTCGCTCATCGATGAGCCCGACACTCGTCTTCGATGAAGCAACGGGTGACGTGGTCCTGAGTGGGGGCTCGCCTGGCGGCGCACTGATCATCCACTACACGGCCAAATTGCTGCTGGCGACGCTGAACTGGCAGATGACACCGCAGGATGCGATCGACCTGCCCAATTTCGGGTCGCTCAACGGGCCGACGCTGCTCGAGGAAGGGCGTTTCCCGCCCACTGTCGTCGAGACGCTCGGATCGTGGGGCCACGAAGTCAGGGAAATCGGCATGAGCAGCGGTTTGCAGGCGATCAGCAGGGATGGCGGTGGCCTCAGCGGTGGTGCGGATCCCCGGCGCGAAGAGCGGGTGGTGGGTGAATGAGTTGGCTTGCCAGGTACGGTGCGGAAGGTGGCAGCGGTTCGCCGCGGCACCTGCAGCTCCTGCTGGGCTCGCCGACGGCCTGGCTCCTGATGGCACTGGTCATGGTCGCTGCGGGTTGTGCCGGCGATGGCGGTTACGAGTCGCGACCATCGCCACCGACGCCGCGGGAAACATCGACATCCGGAGCCGCTGCGCTGCAGCGCGAGGCGCGCCACCCGGCAGGGGCGGCCGCCAGCGCCAGGGGCGCGCCGCCAACCGGATCGCAACTGCTGACGCCCGTCACCAGCGAGCGTGAGGCTCGGGTTCTGGTCGACCGGCTGCTGCCCACCAACGTGAGTGACCGCGCTGCCTGGACGGGCGACATCACGCGGGCCTTCGTCGCCCTGCGCATGACGATGACCGCGGAGCGGTTCTGCGCGGCGATTGCGGTCATCGGGCAGGAATCCGGCTTCCAGTCGGACCCGACGGTACCTGGCTTGGCGGGGATCGCCTGGCGACAGATCGAGCAGCGGCGAGAGAAGTATGGTATCCCGAAGGCCGTGCTCGACCTGGCGCTGCTCAAGCCCTCTCCGGATGGGCGTAGCTACCGGGTACGCATCGATGCCCTGCGCACCGAGGCGCAGATGAACGCCCTGTACGAGGACCTGAGCTCGGAAGTGCCAGGCGGCAGGACATTGCTGGCCGGCTTCAACCCCATCCGCACCGGCGGACCGATGCAGGTCAGCGTCGCTTTCGCCGAGGAACAGGTGCTCGAGAAGCCATATCCTTATCCCGTCCGGGACAGCGTGCGCAAGGAGGTGTTCACCCGTCGCGGTGGCGTCTATTTCGGTATCGCCTCGTTGCTTGACTACCCTGCCAGCTACGGCCAGATGATCCATCGCTTTGCCGATTTCAACGCCGGCCGCTACAGCAGCCGCAACGCGGCGTTTCAGGATGCGCTGGCCCGGGTCTCAGGCCAGAAACTGTCGCTCGATGGCGATCTGCTCCGTTATCGGGCAGACGGATCGCCTGCGGCCGAAGCCAGCGAAACCCAGCGTGTCACGCTGTCACTGCGCTCACGCCTGAACCTGGGTGAAGGGGATATCCTGCGCGACCTCAGGCTGGAGAAGTCCCTCGCCTTCGAGCAGACGCCGCTCTACCTGCGGCTCTACGCGCTTGCCGACTCGACGACAGGCGAACGGCGACCGCGCGAGCTGATTCCCCGGATAGCGTTGAAGAGCCCGAAGATCACCCGTCCCTTGACGACCGAGTGGTTCGCCCGCCGCGTCGACGGACGCTTCCGTCAGTGTCTCGAGCGCGGGGAGCCCTGAGAGGCTGTGAGCAAGTCGCCAGCAACCGGCCAGGATGCAGGTCGCAGCGAGACAACAGCGGAACGCCCCGTGGCGCGGCGGCTGGTGACCGGCTGTCGGCCCTTGCCGCTGGTGCCACAGCGGGCTCCTTGGCCCGCCGCAGCCCGGGACCCAACTGCGGCGTCCAGCCGCAGTCGTCGTTGCCATCGGCTCAGACGAGGTTGCAGTTGTCGCGCAGGAAATCAAGTGCATCGGCGAATTGCGTGTCGGCGGCGTCGAGCAGGACTGCCTCTGCTTCGGGAAAGAACTCCTTCCACAGCGCCTCGAGGTCGTCCTGCATCTCATAGGGTGCCAGCGCGCGTATCAAGCCCAGCACCGGCAGCCGCTTGAAACCCTCGCGGCGCGCCTTGCGGATCAGCGCACGTGCTGCCACCTTGTTCAGCACCGGCTGCGGCGGCAGGTCTGCCGCGAGGCAGACGAAGATCGTCAGCAGCGAACTGTCGTCGGTCCTGCCGGCTGTGATCCGCTGCCAGTCGGCGCATGCCGCCGCATCGAAGCGTCCGGCATCCTCAGGCCCGAAATCGCGCAGATGGTAAAGTGGTTCGAGTTCTCGCAGCAGTTGCGCGATTGGGCGCGAGTGATCAGCGATCCGCGGCAGGTCCTCGCTCTCGATCCGGTGCAGCTCGTGCCGGGCAACCGGCAAACAGCCTTCGGGCAGTTCCTGCAGAAGGCCGGCGAGCAGCTTGCGTCCCTTGCGTGGCACGCCTCGCCTGCGGATTGCCTCGAGTATCTGCAGCAACCCACTCGCATTGGGGATTGCCAGCGGCCCGGCGCCGTTCAGGTGGACAAGCACGGCGCTGCGAACCACGCTCTCGGCAGCGACCGTCGACAGCTCGGTAGCGGGCAACCCAAGGCGCTCGGCAAGCCAGAGTGCTGCCGTGATCGACAGTTGGTGGACCTGCCGCTGCGCCAGGGCCTGGCGATAGTCGGGCAGGCTGCGCAGCGACCAATCGGCGAGGAAGTCCTTCTGCGGCTGCTTGGCCAGGATGCCGTACGAGGTGTCTTCCGGCATTGCCCACAGCTTCTTCAGCATTTCCGAACCGCCGCGCGAATGCGACAGAAAGCTGTTGTCGCGCAGCGATCGGGCCGCCAGGTCGAGGTCGCCACCGCTGCCTTCCTCGAGGAACAGGCTCACGAGGTTGACGATGCGTGTCCGTGCTTCCTCGATGTTCGGACGCAGGTAGCGTGTGCCGAAGAAGTCGGCGATCTGCAGCAGGCCTTTCGCCCCGTCGTTCACGATGCTGTCCAGCCCGTCCCGATCGATCAGCCCGCTGCGCACTCCGTGCTGCAGTGCCCTCTCGAAGAAGGGTCGCTGGTCGAAAAGAGTCAGTTGCTGGCCGTTCGCCACCGGTTCCGACATCGCCTGTCCGCCGTCCTTGCCGACACTCGTCTGCGCATCCGCGATCAGAGCGCCGATTCCTCATCGCCCTCACCGAGGGTCGGCTGGAGCGGGACCTGCGGTGCCGGCCTCTCGGCGGTTGCTTGCTGGCGCTCATCGGCACGGGCGCGGGCGCGCAGGATCAGCAGCACCTCGCGGAAGATCTCCGGCTGCTGGTAGCGGAGGGTCCACGCCAGTTCCATCCAGTCGTGATCGTTGACCTCGCTGTGGCTGAGGAAAGGTCCGCCGCTGCTCTCGTCGGAAAGTGCGTCGAGGCGCTCCTCGTCACTGAGATCGTTGCCGGAGTCGTCGCCGTCCGAAAAGAAGTCGAAGACGCCGGTGCGAAAGAACTGCTCGAGGTTCTCCGCGCGCTCGTGAAGATAATCCGCTAGAACCTCGTTGCCGCCCTCCAGTTCGCCGATGGCGGCGAGGAATTCTCCAGGGTCAGCGCCGGCACGAAAGATCACCGAGTTGATCATGCCGTGCAGGCGCTCGTGGCTGATGTCGCCATAACGCCTTTCGAGAGCGATCGCGCGGGCGAACTGCTCCGGTGATACCAGCAGGTTCACCACCGATTCGCGCGCGGAGTCGAAATCGCGCAGCACCGCCAGCAAGTCCTTGGCGGGAAAATCGTCAAGTGCCAGCGTGAGTGCCTGATCGCCTTCCGTCTCGACCAGCGAGACGAGGGCGGCCTCGGCGCCCACGATGTCGCCAACGCGAACCAGTTTCTCCGCTCTTGCCAGTACCGGGTGAGTCATCAATAGTCTCCCGAGAAGCGATCCTTGCGCTCGAAGCCCTGTTCGGACAACCAGTCGGCGCCCGCTTCCTCGAGGTCGACGTCGAGATCGGCATCGTCATCATCATCGACGCCGCGGCCGTCCGGCGGCTGCGGCTGAACACCTTCGCCAAGCGAGGTCGCACTTGGCCGGCGGAGGAACTCCAGGCAGGCCGTGACGACCAGGAAATGCTCGCCGTGGGCAGCCTTGAGAACCACTCGAGCCAACTCGGCGGCCCAGGGTTCGAGCGACACCGACGACAGGAGGGCCTGCCATGCGGGCAGGTCTTCGGGTTCGCGGGCAGCGAGGTCCGTCATCACCGCCGGGTTCGCGAAACTGAAGCCGCCGTGAAAGGCGACGGCGACCATCTCCGGGTTGCACTCGATCATCGGCAGCAGTTGCCCGACCTGACTGCGCTTTGCCTCGAGTCGGCGGGCAAGGACATCGTGGCCCGCCGAATCCGTCATCAGGTCATCCAGTTCGGCGTCGTAGGCAGATTTAAGTTCCTCGAAGTATGGCGATACCTTCATTGCAGGATTCCTTCGATGTAGCGCTGCCAGATTTCGCGCGCCGTTTCCAGTGGTTTGTCGAGCAGATTGCGGCGCCGGTTCTCATCATAGGCAAACCGGCGGTCCGGATCAGCGAGGACATCATAGGCCTCCTGGACCTCGCGAAACCGCTCGCTGGCCTCCGGTGCCATGTTTCGGTCGGGGTGAAACTGCAGTGCCTTGCGGCGATACGCGGCCCTGATCACTTCGCGGGTCGCGTCGCTGGCAAGCCCGAGTATGGCGTAGTAGTCCTTCATTCCCCACCCCGGCCGTCCACAGGGTTGCGGGCCGGCCCGCTGCAAGGCCACCCTGCGCCGTTCCCCACCCGCGCCCTGATCACCGCTCCGGGTGATCCATCGCGTCGAGCACCCGCGCCTCCCTTCCCTTGCCTGGTGACCATTTCCGCGCTACCCCTCAGTCGCCGGCTGCGGAGGCCAGTCCAAGACGCTGCCAGAGCGTCCTGGTCAGGCCGACCTGGTTGAGTGTGTAGAAGTGCAGCCCGGGTGCGCCTGCGGCCAGCAGTTTCTCGCACAACTGCGTCACCACGTCGAGACCGAAAGCATGGATCGACGTCCTGTCGTCACCATAACTCTCGAGGCGCTTGCGAATCCAGCGCGGTATCTCGGCGCCGCAATTGTCCGAGAAGCGCGCCAGGCTGCTGAAGCTCGATATCGGCATGATGCCTGGAACGATCGGCGCGTTGATGCCGACAGCCTGGCACTCGTCGATGAAGTGCGAGTAGGCGTCGAAGTTGTAGAAGTACTGCGTGATTGCCGAGTCGGCGCCGGCATCGATCTTGCGCTTGAAGGCCAGCAGGTCGTCCAGCGGGCTCTTCGCCTGCGGGTGGTACTCCGGGTAGGCGGCCACCTCGATATGGAACCAGGAGCCGGTCTCGGAGCGGATGAACTCGACGAGTTCGTTGGCATGACGAAAGCTCCCCGGCCTGGCCATTCCTGACGGCAGGTCACCGCGCAAGGCCACGAGGTGGCGGATGCCGTGCGCACGATACTGCTCGAGGATGCTGCGGATGCTGGCCCGTGTGGAGCCGATGCAAGACAGGTGCGGTGCCGCCCGATGGCCCTCGTTCTGGATCTCGAGGACGGTTTCGAGGGTGCGGTCGCGTGTTGAACCACCCGCACCAAAGGTGACTGAGAAGAACCTTGGTTTCAGGAGCGCCATCTGGGCGCGTGCCGCACGCAGCTTTTCCGCGCCCTCGGGCGTTTGCGGTGGAAACAGCTCAAGGCTGAAAGTGGGGGATGTGGTGATCATCAGCGGGCGATTTCATGCCCTTCTGGCTGTGGCAGAAGAGAGGACAGGATGGATGAAAGGATGCTGTAGAGGATGGCGCCGAAAAACGCCGGCCAGAAGCCGCCGACGACGAAGCCCTCGAACATCGACCCGGCGAGCCAGAACATCAGGCCGTTGAGGACAAAGAGGAAGAGTCCGAGCGTCAGCAGCGTAGCCGGCAAGGTCAGGAGGATCAACAGGGGCCGCAGCCAGGTGTTCACCAGTCCGAGTACGGCTGCTGCCAGCAGCGCCGAGCCGAACGACGCGACCTCGATCGACGGCATCAGGTAGCCGACCGCCAGCAGGGCGCAGGTGTTGAGCAGCCAGATCAGGAGCACCCGCATGCCGGTCCCCGGTTGTCCTGCCGCATCAGTAGCGGTAGTGGTCCGACTTGTACGGTCCCTCCTTGGCGACCCCGATGTAGCGTGCCTGTTGTTCGCTCAGCTCGCTGAGCTGCGCATTGAGCTTCTTGAGCTGCAGGCGCGCGACCTTCTCGTCGAGGTGCTTGGGCAGCGTGTAGACGCCGATCGGGTACTCTGCATTGCGGGTGAACAGCTCGATCTGGGCGATCGTCTGGTTGGCGAACGACGAACTCATGACGTACGAAGGATGGCCGGTACCGCAGCCGAGGTTGACGAGGCGACCCTTGGCCAGCAGGATGATGCGCTTGCCATCGGGAAAGATCACGTGGTCTACCTGTGGCTTGATCTCTTCCCAGGCATAGCCCTCGATCGATGCCACGTCGATCTCGTTGTCGAAGTGCCCGATGTTGCAGACGATGGCCTGGTCCTTCATCTTTTGCATGTGTTCGTGCGTGATCACGTGAAAATTGCCGGTCGCGGTGACGAAGATGTCCGCCTTGTCGGCCGCGTATTCCATCGTCACCACGCGGTAGCCTTCCATGGCCGCCTGCAGGGCGCAGATCGGGTCGATCTCGGTGACCCAGACCTGCGCCGAAAGGGCGCGCATGGCCTGTGCCGATCCCTTGCCGACGTCGCCGTAACCGGCGATCAGGGCAACCTTGCCGGCGATCATCACGTCGGTGGCTCGCTTGACGCCGTCAACCAGCGATTCCCGGCAGCCGTACAGGTTGTCGAACTTCGACTTCGTCACCGAGTCGTTGACGTTGATCGCCGGAAAACGAAGTTCGCCCTTGGCATGCATCTGGTAGAGGCGGTGGACGCCGGTCGTCGTCTCTTCCGTGACGCCCTTCACCGCTGCCAGGCGGCGCGAGTACCAGCCTGGGTCGCTCGCGAGCTTCGTGCGGATTGCCGCGAAGAGGATCGTTTCCTCCTCTGATGCCGGCTTTGCCAGCACGGACACATCCTGTTCGGCACGCGCGCCGATATGGAGCAGCAAGGTGGCGTCGCCGCCGTCGTCGAGGATCATGTTGCTGTAGCCGCCGTCGGGCCACTCGAAGATGCGGTGCGTGTAGTCCCAGTAGTCCTGCAGGGACTCTCCCTTGACGGCGAAGACCGCGACGCCGTCGGCGGCGATGGCTGCTGCAGCGTGATCCTGCGTCGAGAAGATGTTGCAGGATGCCCAGCGCACCTCGGCGCCGAGCGCGGTCAACGTCTCGATCAGCACCGCAGTCTGGATGGTCATGTGCAGCGAGCCGGTGATGCGTGCGCCCTTGAGCGGCTGCTGCGTGGCAAACTCCTCGCGGATCGCCATCAGTCCCGGCATTTCGGTTTCGGCGATGCGGATTTCCTTGCGGCCCCAGTCGGCGAGACCGAGGTCAGCAATCACATAGTCCTGGTTGAGAGTAACAGTATCCGACACAGTGAGGCTCCTTGATGACTGTGACCGGGAGAAGGTAGCTCTGGCGGAGAACGACTGCAGGGTATCCCCTGTGCCCACCCCGTGCTGCCAACCCCGGTACGGGTTGGTGGGATGAGCGCCGTTTGATGAATCCGAGCCTGAAACTGTGGGACAACAGCCTTGCAGCGCTCCTCGGACTGGGACCGATTATATAACGGGTTCGCGCGAACGCGCGCGGCTTTCAGTAGACGAGCGAGTCGTGGGTCCGGCTCGTTCCCTGGACCTCGACGCTGACCTGATTCGGGGCACAGATGGCGATTTCGCCCGGACGGGCCAGCCATCCCTGCCGCACACAGTACTGTCGCGGACTCGGGTCGGCGGCAACCCGCACGCGACGGCGGTCGACGAGCACTGTCGTCACGCCCAGTGGCCCAGGCACATCGAGGCGCCGATCATGTCGCAGGTCGAGTTCCGAAAAGAGTTCGCCGCCACGCCTGACGACGGCCTTGTCGGCGACGCCTGCCCGCCACGCCAGCGGAAACGATGCGACGACGCCGGCAAGGCCGAGCGCGATCAGCAGGCAGTCGCCCGGCTTCAGCAGCGCAATCCAGCGGATCATGCGTTGCTGCCGGCGGCCGTGCTCGGTGCGGCCAGTTCGCGATGCCTGACCAGCACGCGCGCGCAGTCGCGAAACTCGCGCGCCAGCCATTCGGCGAAATACACCGACCGATGCTGGCCACCGGTGCAGCCGATGGCAACGGTCAGGTAGTTGCGACTGTCCTGAACGTACGCCGGCAGCCACGCGCGAACGAAACGGGCGATGTCGGAACGCATGCGCAGGACGTCGGCCTCGGCCTCGAGGAATTCGACCACGGCTGCGTCCCGCCCGGTCAATGGTCGCAGGTTGAGGTCGTAATGCGGATTGGGCAGGCAGCGGACGTCGAAGACGAGGTCGGCGTCGAGCGGAATGCCGTTCTTGAAGCCAAAGGATTCGAAGAGCAAGGTCAGTCCCCGACAGGGGTCGCTGGCGATGGTGCTCTTGACGAACTGGCGCACCCATTCGCGCAGCGCGGCAGGTCTGACTCCGCTCGTGTCGATGTGGTGGCCGAGTGCCGAGAGGCCGGCCAGCCGGCCGCGTTCGGCGGCAATGGCCTCGGTGAGCGTCAGTTGGTCGCTGGCCAGCGGATGCCGGCGGCGGGTTTCCGAATAGCGCTTGATCAGGGTGGCATCCTGCGCATCGAGGAACAGGAACTGCAGTTCGAGATCCTGTTGGCGCAAGGCATCGAGCTGCAGCGGCAGTGTCGCCACGCTGTTGCCGCCGCGGATATCGATGACGACGCCGACCTTGTCATAGCCCTGCAGATCCAGTTGTCCGACAAGCCGCTGCAACAACTGCGCGGGCAGGTTGTCGACGCAATAATAGTCCGCATCCTCGAGCACCTTGAGGGCGATCGACTTGCCGGAACCGGAGAGGCCGCTGATGAGAACGAGATGCATGTGATGAAGCATAACGGATGCCCGGTCGCACGGGCAAGCTGCGCTGCATTAAACTGCCGATTCCCAGCGGACGGAGCGGGTTCATGAACATCCTCAGCATTCCCTTTGTCGAAGAACTCGCGGCGCTGCGTCGCGACATCCATGCTCACCCGGAACTTGCCTTTGCCGAGTTCCGCACGGCAGACTTGGTCGCGCGGGAACTGGAGCACTACGGTCTCGAGGTCGACCGCGGCCTCGCCGGTACGGGCGTCGTCGGGATTCTGCGCAAGGGCCACGACCGCCGTGGCATCGGGTTTCGCGCCGACATGGACGCCCTGCCGTTGCACGAGAAGAACGACTTTCCGCACCGCTCGCGCCATTCCGGGCAGATGCACGCCTGCGGACACGATGGGCATACGGCGATCCTCCTCGGCGCAGCGCGCTACCTGGCGGCACATCGGGATGAGTTGGCGATCGGCGGTAACGTGTACTTCATCTTCCAGCCAGCCGAGGAGTCGGAGGGCGGGGCAGCAGTCATGATCGAGGACGGCCTGTTCGACCGGTTTCCGATGACGGCCGTCTTTGGTCTCCACAACTGGCCGGGATTGCCGGTGGGACAGGTGGCGGTGATGCCGGGTCCGGTCATGGCCGGGACCTGTGCCTTCGAGATCGCCGTCCGCGGCCATGGATGTCATGCCGCGATGCCACAACAAGGGGTCGACACCCTGGTCGTCGCGAGTCAATTGACGCTCGCGCTGCAGACGGTTGTCGCCCGCAACGTGCATCCCTGCGAATCGGCAGTGGTCAGCGTCACGCAGATTCATGGCGGGGAAGCCTGGAACATCATCCCGGACGATGCCGTCCTGCGTGGCACGATCCGCAGCTTCAAGCCAGAGGTCCAGGAACTCGTGGAGCGAGCCATCGAGCGGATCTGCTGCGGCGTCGCGAGTGCCTTCGCAGCGCAGATATCGGTTCGCTTCGACCACCGCTATCCGCCGACGGTCAACAGTCCAGCGGAGACCGAGCTCTGTCGCCGCGTCGCCACGCGCCTGCTTGGTGCCGACAACGTCCGTACCAGCGAGTTGCCGTCGATGGGCGCGGAGGACTTCGCGTACATGCTGCGCGAGAAGCCGGGGTGCTACGTCTGGCTGGGGAACGGTCCGGGTACGGGTGGCTGTACGCTGCACAATCCGCACTACGACTTCAACGACGAACTCCTGCCGCTTGGCATCAGCTATTGGGTACGTCTTGCCGAGAGCGTGCTGGGGGAGTCGTCGGCTGCCGCTGCCGAGTGAGGGAAGGTGGGGATGGGGTGCGCAGCGGGGTCGCTGCGGAAAGCTGACCCCGCACGCCAGAAGCCGAGCGGATCGGCGTTCCTTCAGGTTCCCCGGTGCCGGGTTTTCGCTTCATTTTTCCGGGCGTTGCCAGGACTTCTAGCCTGTCGAGACGGCTTTCGGGTCGGCAGTCAGCCGCTTGCACGAACGCCAGCCGCAGCTTCCTGGAGCTCCTGCTCGATCCCGATGGGTCGCAGGAGGGGCGATCTCTTGCTGGACCGAGTTCGGCACACGCTGCTTCGATACGAAAACTGACGCTGTTCCCGGGGTGCCGGAGAGACTAGACTGACGGGTTGGCGCCTGCGCGGCGCGCCGTCAGGCGCCAATGCCCTTCGAAGTCGTAGCATTTGGCCAACACTCAACGCACAAGGAATGCATGCTCCATGATCAAGATTGATTTCGACAAGATGGGTGGGTTGATCCCCGCCGTGATTCAGGATGCCGAGAACGGCGAGGTGCTGATGGTCGCTTTCATGGACGAAAAGACGTTGAACCTGACTCTCGAGTCCGGCAAGACCTGGTTCTACAGTCGCTCCCGCAACAAGTACTGGATGAAGGGCGAGGAATCCGGCAACACCCAGGAGGTGGTCGAGGTCTTGACGGACTGCGATGCCGACACGGTGGTCATCAAGGTCAGGCAGAACGGCCCAGCGGCCTGCCATACCGGCAACCGCAGCTGCTTCTTCGTGAAATGGGAAGACGGAGCCTGGGTGGAGCATTCGAAGCCCCTGTTCAACCCGGCGCAGGTCTACAAGAAATGAGCAATCTGCTGAAGGTCGGCATCCCCAAGGGGAGCCTCGAGGAGTCCACCGTCGAACTGTTCCGCAAGGCCGGCTGGCGGATCACCACGGCATCGCGCAGCTACTTTCCAAATGTCGACGACGAGGAGATGAAATGCAGCCTGATCCGTCCCCAGGAGATGGGCAGGTATGTCGAACGAGGCACCATCGACGTTGGTATTGCCGGCAGGGACTGGGTCCGGGAGAGCGATTCGGATGTCGTCGAAGTCTGCGAGATGGTCTACTCCAAGGCTTCCCGCGGAACGGTGCGCTGGGTTCTGGTGGTCAATGATGACTCCAGGGTTCGCTCTCCGGAGGATCTCCGGGGCGGCACCATCTCCACCGAACTGGTTGGTTTCACCAAGCGTTACTTCGCCGAGCGCAACATCCCGGTCACCGTTGAATTCTCTTGGGGGGCCACCGAGGCCAAGGTGGTCGAGGGGCTGTGTGACGCGATTGTCGAGGTCACCGAGACGGGTTCAACGATTCGTGCCAACGGCCTGCGGATCGTCTGCGACCTGATGGAGTCGCTGCCGGTCATGATTGCCAACAGGAAGGCATGGCAAGACCGCTGGAAGCGGGTCAAGATCGAGCAGATCGCAACCCTGCTGCAGTCGACGCTCCGTGCGGAAGGGATGGTCGGCCTGAAGATGAACGCCCCGGGAGACCGTGTCACTGCCATCACCGACATCCTGCCGTGCCTCAACAACCCGACGGTTGCCCATCTGCACAATTCGGACTGGGTTTCGATCGAGAGCATCCTTCCGGAAAGGAAGGTGCGAAGCATCGTTCCGGAACTGATCAAGCTCGGCGCCGAAGGAATTGTCGAGTACCCGTTGAACAAGATCATCTGAGCAGACTGGCGCGAAGTCGATTTGCAGGACCTGACGCTCGGGTACTGTCGGCCGCCCTGCATGATCCTCCCGGTGGCGTCTGTGGTGCCGGACGCTGGCGCCGCCGGCGGGGTTTGCAACTCTGCCGAAGGGACACCCACGGTCAAATGGAGGCGGTGCCAAGGGGGGCTTCAAGAACACCGGTGCTCGTTGTTCCTGACATCGCCATGCCCGGTCAAATCTCGACGTGGCCGACGAAGGGCGACGGCCATCTTCGCCAGGGCGCGTGCTTGCCCGGTTCAGGCGAGGTCTGCTTCCCGCCCGGCGTTCCCGGTTATCCGAGATTGATCGACGTCACGCCGTCAAGGGACGCAGGAAGCCCACGGGTAGCGGGAGAACACGCTCTTCCACTGCTGGCGGGAGAACACGAGGATCACGGGCGCGGAGACGCCGGGCCGTAGGTGCCGGGTCATATCGGTTCGACGAATGTCGGCGACTCGCCCCGTGACGAATTGACCGCCCTGCACACCTTGTAGGCGGTCATGCCCGCAGCCGCGGCCGGTCGCAACAACCTGCGCGAGCCGCTCACATCGGCATTGCCCGGGTCGAGCCACGCCGCGTAGTCACTGGCCTGCAGAATCACGGGCATTCGGTCGTGAAGCGGAATCATCAGCTCATTGGCGTCGGTCGTGATGATGCAGCACGTGTGAACCTCGTCGCCCTCCGGTGACACCCAGCGCTCGCTGAGTCCGGCAAACCCGAAGAGATCGCCATCGTCTGCGGGGCGAACGAAGTACGGCTGCCTGATCGTACGACCCGCCTCCTGTGCTGCCTTCCATTCATAGAAGCCACTTGCCGGCACAATGCATCGCCAGCGCCGGAATGCCGTGCGAAAGGCGGGTTTCTCTGCCACGGTCTCGCCCCGCGCGTTGATCAGCTTCGCACCGATCGTGGCGTCCTTGGCCCACGGCGGGATCAGTCCCCAGCGATGAAGTCTCGCCAGCCGCTTGTCGTGCGGCCCCGACTTAACGATCAGGACGGTCGCCGTCGGTGCGATGTTGTAGCGCGGCTCGAAGCCGAACCCGTCTTCGAGCTCGAAGTGCTCCCGGATGCGGGAAACCGGACCATGGAGTGCATATCGGCCGCACATCTCAACACCCCGCCCACGCGCGCTTCCTGATGTGAATCTTCGCTCTCTTGTTCACCCCTGCTCCACAACACGCTGCGCTGAAAAATCTGTGGTCATGTCGCTCAGGGCGGTCTGGAACATCCAAATGGAGAGCGAAGATGACCGCCGACCCGACTCTACCCGAATCGATGTCGCCGCGCGAGCGCGCCGCGGAGATTGCCACCGTTCTCGCCACCGCGGTCGCAAGACTACACGCCGGGGGGTCCGTTGCGAGCGAAGTTTCGCTTGGCTTTTCGGCGCCCAAGCGCGTTCTTGCAACTCCCTCAGCACCGGGACGACCGCGATGACATCACCTTCCGCTGCCGCCCAGCTCGCCGCACTACCCGAGATGCTGCTCGACCGGCTGTGATCGCTTTGAGATCTGTGCGCCAGGGGTGGGGGCGCTGAACGCTTACGATTGAGTTGCGGGGCGCGACCGCCAAGATGTTGCGCAGCTTCTACGCGACCCTGCCGAAGCGCACTCTCTTGGATCATACCGGGCGGCCGAAAGGACAATGAGCGTTGGACGAAGAGTCTTGGGGGTATCGAGCCGATCAGGTCTCAGCGCCGCTCCTGAAATCGCGGCTCCTCAACCAATGCAGCAAGGTCGCGAAGAAGCATTCCGGGTCGATCGGCTTGGTTATGAAATCATTCATGCCGGCCATCAGGCATTGCTGCCGGTCTTCGGCAAACGCGTTGGCCGTCAGGGCAACGATCGGTGTGGTGGCGGTTTGCGGCATCCGACGCAGGCGCCGGGTCGCCTCGATACCGTTCATCCCGGGCATCTGCATGTCCATGAGGATCAAGTCGTAGGGCCCATCGCCGGCCCTGAGAACGGCTTCGCTGCCATCCATGGCCACACTCACATCAAACCCGACCTCGGCTAGCAAATCCATGGTGATCTCGCGGTTGATCGGTTCGTCTTCGGCAAGCAGGACGCGACGTCCCATGTAGTCGCGCGCCAGTGTGGCTTCAGCGGCTTCCCTGGTTGACTCCGCAGTCGCCCTGTCTCCATCGGGCGCCTTCCCGAGCCGGGCCGTGAACCAGAACGTGCTGCCTGTCTCCGAAGTGGCGGCAATGCCGGCATCGCCGCCCATCATCCGGGCAAAACGACGTGTGATGGCGAGTCCCAAACCCGTGCCGCCGTACTTGCGCGTCAGGCTGTTATCCGCTTGTTCGAAGGCCGTGAACAACCGGGCAATCCTGTCCGTCGGGATGCCGATGCCCGTGTCTTCGACTTCGCAGCGCAGCATCACCGTGTTGGCCTCTTGTTCTGAGAGGCAGTGAAAGCGCACGACGATGCTTCCCGATTCGGTGAACTTGACCGCATTGCCGACATAGTTCAGGACTGCCTGTTGCAAGCGAGTCGGGTCACCCCGCAGCAGCGGTGCGTCTGGCACATCGACAGTCAGGGAGAGCCCTTTGGCCTGTGCCCTGTCGCCCATGATCGACAGGACATTGT
>NZ_JAMTDQ010000051.1 GCF_023806635.1 Accumulibacter sp. | reverse complement strand
CACCCCGGAATAGCTCGGGACGGAGAGGCTTGAATAGGGCGGGACGTAACAGTTGACCCCGAGTGCCGCCAGCGAGAGGATCAGGAAGGGTATCAGGATGGCACGGAAGAGGTACTCGTCGACCAACAGCGGCACGCCGACGAAGGCGAAGGCGAGAATGGCGAGGATCGCCCAGCGGTCCTGGGCGATCGGAAAGATCTGCTGGTCGGCCGCGTAGGACGTCTTGAACTGCCCGTTTTCCCTGTATAGCACGCTCTTGCCTCCCGGTCAGACGCGGTCGATGATCTTCTCGCCGAACAGCCCCTGCGGCCTGAACAGCAGGAAGAGCAGCGCCAACTGATAAGCGAACCAGATCTCGATGCCATCGCCGATCAACGGGCCGAGATACACTTCCGAGAGCTTCTCGCCGACGCCGATGATGAGGCCACCGATGATCGCTCCGGGGATCGACGTCAGGCCACCGAGTATCACCACCGGCAGGCCGCGCAGCGCCACCGTCGCCAGCGAGAACTGGACGCCGAGCTTCGATCCCCAGATGATGCCGGCAACCAGCGCCACCAGTCCCGCGACGCACCAGACGATGACCCAGATGCGATTGAGCGGTATGCCGACCGACTGCGCCGCCTGGTGGTCGTCGGCGACCGCCCGCAGGGCGCGGCCGGTGGCGGTCTTCTGGAAGAACAGCGAGAGCAGGCCGACGAGCAGGGCCGCAATCAGCGCGGCGACGAAGTCCTCCTTGTTGATCAGCAGCCCACCCTCGAAGCTCCCCTCGAGGATCATCACCGGCTCCTTCGGCATGCCGACGTCGATCTTGTAGATGTCGCTGCCGAAGATGCTGCTGCCGATTCCCTCGAGGACATAGGCGATCCCCAGCGTGGCCATCAGCAGAGTGGCGCCGTCCTGATTGACCAGATGTCGCAAGACCAGGCGCTCGATCAACCAGGCGACGACGAACATCAGCGCTCCGCTGAGCACGAAGGCGATGCCGTTCGCCAGCCACAGGCTGTCGATGCCGAGCCAGCCAGGGATCCAGGCCGCGAAGCGGGCCATCGCCAGCGCCGCAAACAGGACCATCGCCCCCTGCGCGAAGTTGAACACGCCCGACGCCTTGAAGATCAGTACGAACCCCAGCGCCACCAGCGAGTACAGCATGCCGGCCATCAGGCCGCCGATCAAGGTTTCGATGAAGAAGCCCATGCGCTGCTCTCCTCAGTGGCTGGCGCCCAGATAGGCGCTGATCACATCGGGGTTGGCGCGGACGTCGTCGGGAATGCCGTCGCCGATCTTGCGCCCGTAGTCGAGCACCACCACCCGGTCGGAGATGTCCATCACCACGCCCATGTCGTGCTCGATGAGGACGATCGTCGTGCCGAACTGGTCGTTGACGTCGAGGATGAAGCGACACATGTCCTGCTTCTCCTCGACGTTCATCCCGGCCATCGGCTCGTCGAGGAGCAGGATGTTCGGCTCCATCGCCAGCGCCCGGCCGAGATCGACGCGTTTCTGCAGACCGTAGGGCAGGCGCCCGACCGGTGTCCGGCGGATGTGCTGGATCTCGAGAAAATCGATCACTTCCTCGACCTTCGCCCGGTGCGCCAGTTCCTCGCGCCGGGCCGGCCCCCACCAGAAAGCCTGCTGCAGCAGATTGCTGCGGATCTTCAGGTTGCGCCCGGCCATCAGATTGTCGATGACGCTCATCCCCTTGAACAGCGCGATGTTCTGGAAGGTGCGCGAGATGCCGGCACGCGCCGCCTTGTATGGGCTCATGCGCGTGAAGCGCTGGCCGCGCAGGATGATCTCGCCCTGCTGCGGACGATAGACGCCGTTGATGACGTTCAGCATCGAACTCTTGCCCGCGCCGTTCGGGCCGATGATGGCGCGGATCTCGTGTTCGCGGACGTCGAAGGAGATGTCGGTGAGCGCCTTGACGCCGCCGAAGGCGAGCGAGACGTGGCGCAGGTCGAGGATGGCGTCGCCGAACTCGCGGCTCATCAGGCGGCCCTCCGTACGATCGGGAAGGTCTTCGGCTCGCGGATCGCCAGTTCGGCGGCGACCTTGCCCTGCCGCCCGTCCTCGAACTTGACCGCGGTCTCGATGTACTGGCTGCTGCGGCCCGAGTAGAGGGCATCGATCAGCGGCGCGTACTTCTCGGCGACGAAGTTGCGGCGGACCTTGCGCGTCCGCGTCAGCTCGTCGTCGTCCGGGTCGAGTTCCTTGTGCAGGATTAGGAAGCGGTGCACCTGCGAATCGGCAAGCGGCCCCTCGCCGAGGAGTTCGGCGTTCACCTTCTCGATGCATTCCTGGATCAATCCATAGACCTCCGCCTTGGCGGCCAGGTCGGTATAGCCCGAATAGGCAAGGCCGCGCCGCTCGGCCCAGTTGCCGACGGCACCGATGTCGATGTTGATGAAGGCGCAGACCATCTCGCGCCGGTCGCCGAAGACCACTGCCTCCTTGATGTGCGGAAAGAACTTCAGCTTGTTCTCGATGTAGTTCGGCGCGTACATCGCTCCGTTGGCCAGCTTGCCGACATCCTTCGCGCGATCGATGATCTTCAGGTGGCCGTCGGCATCGAACAAACCCGCGTCGCCGGTCATGAAGTAGCCGTCGGCATTGATCGCCTCGGCCATCGCGTCGGGACGCTTGTAGTACTCCTTGAGCAACATCGGACCGCGCACCAGGATCTCGCCGTTGTCGGCGATCTTCACCTCGACGCCCGGCGCCGGCTTGCCGACGCTGTCGAACCTGATCTGTCCGTCTGGCTGCAGGCAGACGTAGGCGCAGGTCTCGGTCTGGCCATAGAGCTGCTTCAGGTTGATGCCGATCGAGCGATAGAAGCGGAACAGGTCCGGTCCGATCGCAGCACCGGCCGTATAGGCGACGCGGATGCGGCTCATGCCGAGAACGTTCTTCAGCGGACCATAGACGAGCATGTCGCCGAGCGCGTAGAGGACGCGGTCGAGCGGCGCGACCGGCTTGCGGTCGAGAATCTCGGCGCCGCTGCGCCGGGCGACGGCCATGAAGAAGTGGAACATCCTCTGCTTGAGGCGGCTGGCGTCCTCCATGCGGATCATCACCTGCGTCAGCAGGTTCTCGAACACCCGTGGCGGTGCGAAGTAATAGGTCGGACCGATCTCGCGCAGATCGTTCATCACCGTCTCGGCCGATTCCGGGCAATTGATCGTGAACCCGGCAACCATCGCCTGCGCGAAGGAAAACAGGTGGTCTCCGACCCACGCCATCGGCAGGTACGACAGGATGTCGTCGTCAGCGCCCAGATGATCGAATGCCGCCCCACCACGCGCGGCGCTGATGAAGGCCGCGTGCGTCAGGCGAACCCCCTTCGGCTTGCCGGTGGTGCCCGAGGTGTACAGCATGACGCTGACGTCGTCGGCGGCGCCGGCAGCGACCTCGCCGTCCAGCAGGTCGGGATGGTTGCGGTCGTGGATCCGGCCCATCGCCATCAACTCGCGGATGTCGTGGATGTACGGCAACGTGTAGTGGCGCATGCCGCGCGCATCGTCGTAGAAGAGGTGCTCGAGAAGCGGCAACTGCTCTCGGATCTCGAGCACCTTGTCGACCTGCTCCTGATCCTCGACGAAGATGAAGCGCACCTCGGCGTCGAGCAGGGCGAAGAGCATCTCGCTCGCCACCGCATCCTGGTAGAGCGGCACCGGCACGCCGCCGAGACACTGGACGGCGGTCATCATCATGTACATGCGCGGCCGGTTGTCGCCGACGATCGCCAGATTGTCGCCGCGCCGGAAACCCATCTCGGCGAGACCACTGGCCAGCGCGCGCACCTCCTCGGCGACCTCGGCCCAGGTCCAGCACTGCCAGATACCCCGGTCCTTCTCGCGCATCGCCGGCTTGCCGCCGCGTACCCGCGCATGCTCGACCAGCAGGCGCGGAAAGGTATCCAGCGCCTGCCCGGAAGCCAACTCCGGCATCTCGTCTCCTCCGGAGCGTCTACCGCCGGCACACTGGCGGCGCGCTCTTGTCATTGGTGCCTGCAGGCAGATTCTAGTCCACTTTCGGCTCCTGTCACCGTGCGCTGCAACATCTTCGCCCCATTGCGACCGACCGCCGGTTCAGCGAGGGCTTCCCGCCCAACCCGGGAAACGGTCAAGCCAGCGCTTCTCGCCAGAGGAAAGCGGTCTCTCCGCCGAAATCCCGGCGCCTAGCTCGCAACGGTCACGCCCCGTTTCACGCATCGCGCCGGCCACGGCGCCCTGCCCGGACGAAGAACGATACGCCCCGTCAGGGCAGCGTCACACCGAGTGTCAACATCGCGCCGGCAGTTCCAAACAGGACGATTTCGCTGCACAGCCGCTGGTAGCAGTAACCAACCGCTGGCAGGATTGCCGGCGCATAACCGGAACCGTTGAATGGGATCTTATCCTGGTATTCCCCCCTGTACCCGTGCACGACACCGGCCGCCACCTTCAGGTAGAGTTCCGGCACTGATTCGACGGGTCTCCAGAGCAAGCCAGCAAAAACGAACTGCGACGACTGGTGGTAGGAATTGTCGAAGTACGAACCACCAACCAGCACCTGTCCCTCGAGCCAGCGGTGAGGCAACCGCCATTCGGCATAGACGAGCTTTTGCGAATTGTTGTGCTCGTCATCCGGATGGAAATGCTTGGTGTATACGCTGGTCTGGAAGTAGAAGCGGTCAGTCTGGGTGGGCCCCTGCGCATCCCGGGTGGCCGCGGAAGCCATGCCATCCCCAGCGGCGACCGGCGCATCCGCTGACAGTACCGGTGGCGGCATCGCCAACAACCAGAACGCGCCAGTCAGGGCACGAGACACCCGCGCCAGACGTCCGCGACGGCGACGTGCGATGAGCGCGGACGGTACCCGCGTGGGATGAAACACAAGAGAGGGCAGCATGGCGGCTCCCGCGACGAGAAAGCGGAGACGAGACGACGACGCCCCGGCCGCGCAGTATAGATCATTTGGCCATCCGGCACGACGCTGCCTGCCTCCCGGCACGCGAGCGACAAGCCTCCCCGGCAGCCCACGGCATAGCCCAACGTCGCCAGACGCACAGAGCTGCTTGCCTGCCGGCAGCCGGATGCTAAGATTCGCCCACTCAGGCAGCGCGCCTACCTTCCCGGGAGACTCCACATGAAACTCGAAACCCTCGCCGTCCACGCCGGCTACAGCCCCGAGCCGACGACCAAGGCCGTCGCCGTCCCGATCTACCAGACGACTTCCTATTCCTTCGACAGCACCCAGCACGGCGCCGACCTCTTCGATCTCAAGGTCGCCGGCAACATCTACACGCGCATCATGAACCCGACGCAGGACGTCCTCGAGAAACGGGTGGCGGCAATGGAAGGCGGCATCGGCGGACTGGCACTGGCGTCGGGACAGGCGGCGATCACCTACGCCATCATGACCATCGCCGAGGCCGGCGACAACATCGTTTCCGCGTCGACACTCTACGGCGGCACCTACAACCTGTTCGCGCATACCCTGCCGCAGTACGGCATCGACGTCCGCTTTGCCAACCACGCCGACCCGGCGAGTTTCGAGAGGCTGATCAACGGCAGGACCAAGGCGCTGTACTGCGAATCGGTCGGCAACCCGCTTGGCAACATCACCGACTTCGAGCCGCTGGCCGAGATCGCGCATCGCCACGGGGTGCCACTGATCGTCGACAACACGGTCCCCTCGCCCTATCTCTGCCGCCCTTTCGAGCACGGCGCCGACATCGTCGTGCACTCGCTGACCAAGTACATCGGCGGACACGGCAATTCGATCGGCGGCATGATCGTCGACAGCGGCCGCTTCCCGTGGGCCGAGCACAAGCTGAAGTTCAAGCGTCTCAATGAGCCCGACGTCTCCTACCACGGCGTCGTCTATACCGAGGCACTCGGACCGGCCGCCTTCATCGGCCGCGCGCGCGTCGTCCCGCTGCGCAACATGGGAGCCGCCATCTCGCCGCTGAACAGTTTCCTCATCCTGCAGGGTCTCGAGACGCTGCCGCTGCGCATGGACCGCATCTGCAGCAACGCCGAGAAGGTCGCGGCCTACCTGCGCGCGCACGCCAAGGTCGCGTGGGTGAATTACGCGGGCCTGGCCGATCACCCCGACCATCCGCTGGTCGACAAGTACATGGACGGCAAGGCCTCCGGGATTCTCACCTTCGGCGTCAGGGGCACCGACTGCAGCGGCTCGGTGGCCGGCGCCCGTTTCCAGGACGCATTGCAGTTGTTCACGCGGCTGGTCAACATCGGCGACGCCAAGTCGCTCGCCTGCCACCCGGCATCGACGACGCACCGCCAGCTCGGCGCAGCCGAACTGGCCAAGGCCGGGGTGTCGGAAGAAATGATCCGGCTGTCGATCGGCATCGAACACATCGACGACCTCGTCGCCGATCTCGAGCAGGCGCTGGCCGCGGTCTGATCGCCAGTGCGGGCAGCGCCGGCTGCCCGCCGCCGACGCAGGACGGTATTTTTGTTATAGCATGGACATACCGCTGACCGTCCCGTCCGCCCGCCGATGTCCGATAGCCTGCAGCGCCTGCCGCTCATCGATCTGCGTGCCGATGACGCCGAGATCGAGCGCTACGCCGTGCTGCTCGACAGCCTCGGCGTGGCGCTCATCGCCTTCGCCGGAGACCGCACGCCACGCCAGCGCAACGCCAGCGCCGAAGAGCTGATCGGCGACGGCACGTCCGAGTGGTTCGACGAGAACGGGCGACCGTTGCGCGACGAGGAGCGTCCCGAATTGCAGGTGTGCGCGACACTGCGGCCGGTTCATCAACGGGCCGTCGGCATCCGGACGCGGGCCGCCGCCGCGGTCATGTGGTGCCGCGCGAGCGCCTTTCCGGTCTTTGCCGCCGACGGCAGCCTGCGCCGCATCCTGCTGCTGCTCGCCGACGGGCATCAACGCGCCCGCATCGCCGGCGACCGGCACCACCTGCCGGCACACGACCCGTACACCGGAGTCTTCACCCAGCGCTACATCGAGATCCTGCTCGACGACGAAAGTCGCCGCGCACAACGCTATGGCACCCCATTCGCCGTTGCGCTGATCGGCATCGACCATTTCGCGACCCGCTGCCAGACCGAGGGCGAGGAGCGGGTGCTGGAGCGCACCGCACGCCTGCTTTGCCGCAGCCTGCGGGAATTCGACATGATCGGCCGCCATGGCGCCGACAGATTCCTGGTCATCCTGCCCAACGTCGGGGTCAACGAAGCCATGGTCGGGCTCGAGCGCCTGCGCGAAACGATCGAGGTGGGCAGCGCGCAGGATGGCGACGCCGGGATGACGATCAGCGGCGGCGTCAGCGAGTACGGTGGCGAAGACCAGCCAGCCCTGGTCGAGCGCCTCGAGTCCCTGCTGGCGAGCGCACGCGACTCCGGCTGCAACCGTCTCTGCGTCGATCTCGACCTGTTCTAGACCGACTCGCAGCCGCGCTTCAACGCAACTCCTCGACCTGCAGCCAGACGCTGCGCCGCTCGCTCGCCTGGCCAACGGCACCGTGCAGGTTGCCCTGCCGCGCGAAATCCACCTGCTGGTTGCTGCCTCCGAGTTCGATCCACTCACCGAGGCGACCGGAAACCGTGGTCGTCAGGCGTTGCGTGTCGCTGCTGCCGTCGCCGCGCCGTCCCGGCAGGTCGGCCTGCGGACTGATCTCCAGCGTCACCCGCTCGCCGACCACTCTTGGCTGCGCGTAGAAGCCCTGCCCGAGATCGCGATGGACGACGGTCTCGCTGAGAATGGCGCCATGCCGCCCGACGACGAGCTGTCGCAGCGGCACGGGCAACGACTGGCCGACGTGGATGAACGCCCGTCCACCGTCGATCACCTGCACAACCTGCGTGCTGCCACTGCTGCCCGAGCCGCGCCAATCGCCGGCCTCGCCGACCACGACGGAATCTCCCGCGCGGACCTCGATGCGCGTGCTGCCGCTGCCGCTGCCGGCCGCTGGCTGCACGATCCGTCCGTGGCGGTCGAACACCACCTGCGCGGAGATTCCGCCGCCCTGCTCCCGGCGCACTGCCTGGCGGTCCTGGCTGACGCGAATCAGCAGACGCCGCGCCGGCGTGTCGATCGCTGCCAGCGCCTGCCTGATCTGTTCGCGGTTGGCGCGCGACGCGCGCAGGAACAATTGATCACCCATCCCGGAAAGCGTGCCGCCGGCTTCGAGCAGCGGCTGCAATGCGGGCAGCACCTGATCGAGGGGACGATGACGCAGGCTGATGATCTCCAACTCCTGCTGCGCGCCGGCCAGCGCCGGCAACAGGACGAGCAGCCACAGCAGCGGCCGCCAGCGCGTGGCGAACGCGCGCCGCTGGCTCACGACAGGTGCGGCAGCCCGAGGTAGTCGCGTGAGCGCATCTCGGTCAGCCGGCTGGCGGTGCGGAAGAACTCGCTCGCCTGCGTTCCCTCGGTGTACAGCGAATCCGGACCACAGTCGGCGGTCGCGATCAGCTTCACCTTGTGGTCGTAGAAGATGTCGACCAGCCAGGTGAAACGGCGCGCCTCGGACGACATGCTTGCCGACATCTTCGGGATCGCCGACAGCAGCACCGTGTGATGGCCGCGGGCGAGTTCGAGGTAGTCGTTCTGCGAGCGCGGTCCACCGCACAGCGACTTGAAGTCGAACCAGATGACGCCGTTCCCGCGCCGCAAGGTGGGGATGTCGCGCCCGAGCACCTCGATGCTGCCGCCCTGCGTACCGGCGTCACCGGCAATGGCGCTGAAGTACTCCGCCATCTTCAGCTCGGCGGCGGCATCCACCGGGTGGTGGAAGATCTCCACCTGCTCGAGCGTGCGCAACCGGTAGTCGATGCCGGCGTCGATCACCAGGACATCGAGCCGCGATTTGATCAGCGCGATCGTCGGCAGGAAGTTCTCGCGCTGCAGCCCGTTCGGATAGAGGCCATCCGGCGGGTAATTCGAAGTCATGACGAAGACCACGCCGTGCGCGAACAGCGCCTCCAGCAGACGGCCGAGGATCATCGCGTCGGCGATGTCGGAAACGTGGAACTCATCGAAGCAGAGCAGCCGCAGCTCGGTCGCGATGCGTTCGGCAACCTTCAGCAGAGGATCGCTCTCGCCCTTGAGCTCGTTCAGCTGGCCATGCACGCCATGCATGAAGGCATGGAAGTGGATGCGCCGCTTGCGGCGATAGGGAACGGCATCGAAAAAGCAATCCATCAGGAAACTCTTGCCGCGACCGACACCACCCCAGAAGTAGACGCCCGTCGGCACCGGTGGCGGCGAGAAGAACCGCCGCAGCGTGCTGCGGCGCCCGACCTTGAACGACAGCAGTTCGTAATAGAGCCGTTGCAGGCGCTCGGCGGCGGCCCGCTGCGCCGAATCCGCCTCGAAACCGCGCGCCGCGAGCAATCGCTCGTAGGCTTCGATCATTCCCCGCTCGGGGACCTTGAGAATTCTGTGAGGCATCGGCGTCCTTCCGCTCTTCGCAGGCAAACCCGCGCGGTGGTACCACGGGACGGGCGACCGCGGCAGCCGCTCCGGGCGCCCCCATCACCGCATCGCTGCCGTGATTCTAAACCATCGCCGGCGGCGGAACGGACTCGGCCGACGCCAGCACCTGCGGCAGCGGCAGCAGCCGCATGCCGGCAGCGAGCAGCGCGCTGCGGATGGCGGTTGCCGCAGCCACCGCCTGCGCACCATCGCCGTGTACGCAGATGCTGTGCACCTCGCTCGCGATGCGCCGGCCACGGATGCTGACGATACCGCCGGCGTCGAGCATGCGCAGGACATGCGCCGCGCAATCGGCGGCCGCATGAAGTTGCGCACCCGGCTGACCGCGCGGCAGCAGGGTGCCGGCATCCGTATACGTCCGGTCGCCGAAGATCTCGCTCGCCACCCGCAGACCGGCTGCCGCCCCGGCGAGCGCCAGCTGCGACAGCGCCGGCGCGAGGAGGATCAGCTGCGGATCGAAACAGCGGATCGCCGCGACGACGGAGGCCGCGATCTCTGCTTCCTCGCATGCCATGTTGCTCAGCGCGCCGTGCGGCTTGACGTGCGTCAGGCGGGCACCTTCCGCCCGCGCCATGCCGGCCAGGGCACCGATCTGGTAGATCAGCAGCGCCTCGAGTTCGTCGGCCGGCAGGCGCATCACGCGCCGCCCGAAGCCCTGCAGGTCGGGGTACGACGGGTGCGCGCCAATGCTGACGCCCGCCGCCAGCGCCTGCCGCAGTGTCCGCCGCATCACCAGCGGATCGCCGGCGTGAAAACCGCAGGCAATGCTGGCGGTAGCAACGATCGGCAGCAACTCGGTGTCGCAGCCCATCCTCCAGGCACCGAAGCTCTCGCCGAGGTCGGCGTTGAGGTTGATCGCCTGCGCCATCATGGCCCGCCCGGCGAACGGTCGGCCGACGTCGGCGAGCCGTCGGCGGCTGTGGCATCGACGACGCCGCTGATCAGGTTGGCGGTGTAGACCGCCTGCGGATCGTGCTCGCCAGGCTCGAACAGCGGCCCGATGCCGGCGAGCAGCGCCTGCAGTTCCGCTTGCCGCGCGCGCGCCGCCTGCTCGGCCGCCGCCACCGACACGACGGCGAAGCGGACCGTCCGTCCCGGCGCCATGACCGCCAGCCGTGGCAGGTCGGCGCTGATGACGGTGGCGATCTTCGGGTAGCCGCCGGCGGTCTGGCCATCGGCGAGCAGGACGATCGGCTGCCCGTTGCCCGGCACCTGGATCGATCCCGGCACCGTCGCATCGGAAACGATCTCCGCACCCTTGTCCGGACGGTGCCCGAGCAGCGGGCCGTCGAGACGGATGCCCATGCGATCGGCGGCTGGCGAGATGCGGTAGGCCCCGCCGACCAGGGTCGGCATCGCCAGCGCATCGAAGTAGTCGTCCTGTGGTCCCGCGACGACCCGGATCGCCGCGTCGTCGACCGCCGGCGGACGCCACAGCATCCGCCCTGCGCTGCAGCCTGCCGCCACCGACAGCCGCACACCCGGTGCCAGCAGGCGACCGTCGACGCCGCCAAGGCCGGCTCGGGCGTAGGTCGATGCACTGCCGAAATGCCGCCGCACCGCCAGACCGACCAGCGCCAGGTAGCCGACGCGGCCTGCCGCGATGCTGCCACAGTGCAGCGTGTCGCCCGGCGCGAGGCAGACACTGCGCCACGAAGCGATGCGACGACGACCGCCTGCGTACCGCAGTTCAGCCGTGAAATGGCCGGCGAGGGCAAGCTGCAGTGGCCGTTGCGGCGCTCGCACCGCCAGCCCGCCGGCGAGGAACTCGATCGCCGGCGCATCCTCGGGGTTGCCGAGCAGCGCGTTGGCGAGGCGCAGCCAGCCGGGCTCGAGCGCCCCCGAGAGCGGCACCCCGATCCGCCGCCAGCCAAAGCGCCCGCGATCCTGTATCGATGCCATCGCCCCAGGGCTGAGCACCTCGAGCACGGCGCGCATGCTCACTCGGCGGCCGCCGCCAGGAAAGCCAGCGGCGGCTCCGTCGCTCTGCGCAGCGCTGGCGCCGCCGCCTGCAACGTGGCGAACTCGCCGGCATCGATGGCGCGCAGCTGCACCCGGTCGCCGGCCTGCAGCAGCGCCGGCTGCGTCCACGAAGGTGAGAACAGCGGCAGCGGGCAGGCGCCGATCAGCTGCCAGCCGCCCGGACTTTCCCAGGGATAGATCGCCGTCAGCCTGCCGGCGGTTGCCACGCTGCCGGCGGGAACCAGCGTCCGCGGCTCGCTGCGACGCGCGCACGCCAGCGCCGGCGGCAGATCGCCCATGAAGGCGAAGCCCGGCAGGAAGCCCAGCATGTACACCTCGTAGCAACCGCCGGCATGCAAGCGGACCACCTCGGCGGCGCTGAGGCCGCAGGCCGCCGCCAACCCGTCGAGATCCGGCCCGCACTCGGCGAGCTGGTCGCCGTAGCAGACCGGCAACTGCCAGACCCGCCGCTGTTGCGCCACGACGACCGGCGAAGCCTGCCGCAGCGCGGCGTCGATCGCCGCTTCGACTCGCGTCCGCGTGCTGCGCAATGGATCGTAGATCACCGTCAGCGAACGAAAGGTCGGCACCGTCTCGACGACCCCGGGCAACTGCCCGTCCACAAGTGCCTGCAGCAGCGCCTGATCGGCCGCCGCGACTTCTGCCAGCAGGCGGCGATCGATGGCATCACCAAACTCGATGGTCAGCGCGGCATCGCCAAGGGAAAGGAAACGGTAGCTCAAGCCGTCCCGTGCCCGCCGTGCCGGCCGCTGCCCCGCCTCCCGCGCGGCAGCCGGCGACACCACACATCAGGGGCGAACGGCCTCGGCCCAGCAGTTGGGTGTTTCATAGAGGCGCAGGCGTTCGAGCCGCAGGTGGTTGCCGTAGGTGTCGCGGTACACCGGATCGAGAATCGCGAACGCCGTGCGCACCAGATTCTCGGCCGTCGGCACGCAATCGAGAACCACCGTCCGGTGCTCGGGCAATGAAGCGAGAAAATCGACCACCGGCCGGTCGCCGCGGTAGACCAGGAAGGCATGATCCCAGGCGTCGACCAGATGCTGCATGGCCAGCGCCTTCACCTGCGAGAAGTCCATCACCATGCCATTGGCCGGGTCGCCCGCCTGGCTGATGATGTCGCCGGCAAGGGTAATCTCGAGCGCGTAGCGATGGCCGTGCAGGTGGCGGCACTGGCTTCTGTGGTCGGGAATGCGGTGGCCCGCGTCGAACTCGAGGCGACGGGTGATGAGCATCGGCTGCACCCGGAAGACGGAGGCGCGATTATAGCACCACCAGCCCGCCGGCCCGGCGATGGGCAGATGCCTGGAGCACGCCGGCCGGGAACTGCCGGAGGGTGTCGGCAAAACTTACACCAGCCCGCCAGAACCGCCGGCAGACGCACGCATCCCGCTGATTCATCTTGCTTTCTCGTCCGCAATGCGGGCCGGCACGGCCCTTGCTCGAGATACCTGCAGCCGCCCACAAGGAAACCCCGAGAGATGCCACCGACCGATCCCTTTGCTGCCCGCATGCTCGCCCAGATCGCGCTGATCGAACGCTACCGCGTCGACGTCCTGCACCGCGAGGGCCGCCGGCTCGACAGCGACGGCGCGGCGCTCGAGTGGATCAGCCGCTACGCCGAGCACTTCCCGTCGCCCGAGCAGTTCGACTGCGGGTCGCCATCGGCCACCACTCGAGGCTGCGCCCGCCTGCAGCCACGGCTGCGGCCGCTCAGTCCTTCAGCCGGGTGATCTTGTTGCCCTGCAGCCCGATGCCGGCCATCAGCCCCTTCTGGCCGAAGACGAAGGCGTAGATGTCCTCCTTGGCGTTCATCGTCGTCAGCGACTTGCCCATTCCCTGGTCGACCATCACCACCGACGGACCGACGCCGACCTCGAAACCGTCTGTCTCGGTCAGCGCCGCCAGCGACCGCTCGTTCATGAAGAACATCGCATAGCCGTACTCCTGGGCGCCGGCCTGCAGGCCGAAGGAGGCACCGGCGGTATTGTAGTGGCCGACGACGGCATCGCGGCGGAACAGCACGCCTTCCCCGTACTGCCCGCCGACGACGAAACCGGCCTTGGTGATCTTCGGAAAGACGAGCACGGCCACCGCGTCACGCGCCAGAGCCTTCGCCGCCGGCACTCGTGCCACCAGTTTCTGGTAGGCCTGCCGCGCGTCCCGCTCGAGCGCGGTGCGGTCGGCGGCGGCGACGGAAAAGGAGGCGGCAAGGCCGGTGATCAGGACGACGAGGAAGACGTGTGCAACGCGGCCGAGCCGCTGGAAGGCGATCAGGTTCATGTTGGGACCTCAAGAGAAGGGTGTTTGCGGCATCCGTACCGACCGTCGCCGGCACGACGTGATGATACTCCTGCAACAGCCCGGGGCAGCGACCGCGGGCGGAGGTGGCGCGCTACCGCCAGCGCCGCGCCGCTCCTGCACTCAGTTGCCGAACAGGCCCTTGAGCCCCTTCATGATGGTCGCGCCGCCCGGCACCAGCGAATCGGCAGCCGCGTCTCCCGCTGCCTCCCGCCCCATGTCGCCCATGCCGAGCAGCGCCGCGTCGAAGCTGTTGACCCGCACGCGGGCAGTCCAGATCGGCGGTTTCCTCTCGCCCGCCTTCTGCGGCGGATGGGCGAAGCTGCGCGTCGGACCGAGCGCCTCGCCCATCAACATGGCGCCCTGCGTCTTCGCGAAGATGCCCGCCGGAATCGTGCATGTGTTCTGGCTCGACGGCAGCATCGGCGGCTGGTTCCTCGACGCCATCCAGATGATGACCTCGCGCTCGTTGGCGGCACCGACGGCGTTCAGGTTGTAGCCACGGGCACGCGCGAGGGCCGCCCACTGCAGGGGAATCGCCGCGCTCAGGCTGCCGCTGCCGGCACGCAGGTGCATCGGTTCGAGAAAGTCCATCTGCTGGTCGAGCGCATAGCGGATCTCCTGCGGCATGAAGCTCGTCCGCACCAGATGCTCGCCGACCGCCGAAGCATCGGCTGGCACGCTACCGCCCGACGGATCTCCCTGCGGCCACCACAGCGTGCGCGGCGGCAGGCTCTCGCCGCCATCGGCGCCGCCCTTGCCCTGCCGGCTGTGGCGCGCCATCGCCGCCACCTCCGGCGAGACGCGGCTGTCGAGCGTGCGCAGGTCGATGACTTCCGGCTGTCCCGCCGGCACACTGGCGCTGCAACCCCAGTAGAGGAGCAGTTTGCCTCCCTGATCGTCGGCCGCGCTGCCCTCGCCCTTGCCACGCCGCTCGCCACGCAGCGGCAGTACCGGGCCGATGCGCATCGCCTCGGGAACGATGTGCTCGGCGGCTGCCCCGCCGGCGAGGTCAACCGGGCTCGTCAGGCGGAGGTCCATCATCCGGCTGACGCTGCCGCCACGTCCGCTCATCATGCCGAGCATGCCGCTCATGCCGCCGCCACCGGCAAAGCCGGAATGCGTGCTCAGCGTCATCTCGTAGCTCACCGGCGCCGCCATGGCCACCGGCACGATGCCGGCACTCGCCAGTGCTGCCGCCAGCGGCAGAAGAGCGCTCGTCTTCGTTCTCATCAGGATCTCCTGGTTCGCGGTTGTTGGAAGCCGACTGTATAGCACGCAGGCAGCGGCGGCGGAAGGGTCCGGCTGGTACCCACCTCAGGCGGACAGGGAGGCGCCGGCCTGCGCCACCGCGTCCTGCAGCAGCCCGACATCGGCAGCCGTCGTCCGCCAGTTGTCGAAGGCGGCGCGTATGGCGGCGCGGCCCTGCCAGACGGTGCCGGTGACGAAGGCACGGCCATCGGCCTGGATCGTCCGCACCGCCGCCCGGTTCAGTTCATCGTTGGCGCTGCCGTCGAGCCCGGCGCCGACGAACCGGAAACAGACGATGTTCAGCGGCGCCGGATTCATCAGCTCGACACCCGGCGTCGCCTCGACCCAGCGCGCAAAGGCGGCCGCATTGTCGACGCAGCGCTCGACCAGCGCGCGATAGCCGGCGCGACCGTAGGCCTTGAGCGCACACCACGCGGCAAGACCGCGGAAGCGACGCGACATCTCGGGGACATGGGTGAAGGGATCCCAGCCCGCGCCGCCGGCAACGTAGGCGCCGCCGACCGCGAAAGCCTCGCGCAGCAGGGCACCGTCACGGACGAAGGCGAAGCCGCAGTCGTAGGGGACGTTCAACCACTTGTGCCCGTCCGCCGCCAGCGAATCGGCGCGCTCGATGCCGCGGACGAGATGCGCCAGCCGCGGCGAAACCGCGGCGAACAGCCCGAAGGCTGCGTCCACGTGCAGCCAGGCGCCACCCGGATGCCCGTCGCGCAGGTCGGCCAGCGCTGCCAGATCGTCGAAATGGCCGCTGTTCACCTCGCCGGCATTGCCGATCAGGATCACCGGTCCATCGATGCCGCGCAGCAGCCCGGCCAGTGCGACCAGGTCGACCTCACCGCAGCGGGCCGCCACCCGGCGCACCTGGTTGCGACCGAAACCCAGCGTACCGAGGCACTTGACGGCGCTGAGATGGATCTCGCTGCTCGCGACGACGACGATTGGCGGCCGCCCGGCGAGGCCGTCGCCGGCCGCGTCGAAGCCGAGCCGGCGGCCGGCCCATTGCCGTGCCGTGGCGAGCCCAACGAGGTTCGCCATCGTCGCGCCGCTGGTCAGCGCCCCTTCCCATGCAGCCGGCAGGCCGAAAAGCTCTCGCAACCAGCGCAGGACGACGAGTTCGGTCTGCGCCGCCGCCGGGCTACCGGCCCACAGGCCGGCGTTCTGGTCGATCGCCGATGCCAGCCAGTCGCCGGCGAGCGCGGCCGGCGTCACGCCGCCGTTGACGAAACCGAAGAAGCGCGGCCCTGGTGAAGCGGTGATGCCGCGCTCGGCACGTGCGAACCACTCGCCGACGACAGCGGCCGGGTCGCCGCCGGTCTCGGGCAGCGCCTCGTCGAGCGCCAGCGCCATTTCCTGCGGCGTCGGCACCCGGCTCACCGGTCGCTGTGGCAGCGAATCCAGAAAGGCCCCGGCCAGCGCATGCGCCGCGCGCAGCGCCTCGTCACCGCCATCGGCAGGGAAATCCGTTCCTGCACTCGTCATCGTCCTCACCTTTCCGACGGTCGCTCACCAGGGGCTGCAGATGCGGCCGCTGCAGCGCAGTATCGCCGCGCCGGCAAGCCGCGGTCAACGCTCGCAGCCCGCCCTCAGCCGGCCGCAGTCGCCGCGCCGCCACGGCACAGGCCGCCCTGTTGCCGAAGGCATAACCGGCCCGCGGAAGCGGGCGAAGCCCGCGGCGTTAGGCCTCATTGAGTGTGTCAATGGGCTGTTCATGCAGCTTTGCAACTGCTTCCTGGATGCGTGATCGCACAGCATTGACCCGATCGCGCTTAATATACAGTGTATTAAATTGATCTCGTCGGTAGGTGTCGAGCGCCTTCAGGTCGCGGGTTTCGGTTGCGTACTCAAAGCATCCAAATCCGGCTTCTACGAGGAGTTCGTGTACTTCATTGTCTGTACGCCCGTAAATGGCACCGCTACCGTTGAGCTCAATAATGATCGCCACAGCATTCTGGAGTAGTCTTGACGCGCCACGCAGGAGAGGCAGTTCAAACCCCTCGACGTCGATCTTAATCACCACAGGTTGCAGGCCAGTCTCCGCGACAAGCGCGTCTGCATTAGTCACTTCGACCTCGATGGCATCGACATCTCGAGCCGTTGCCACGCGATTCATTCCCCCAAGGCGTGAAGTAAAGCGGAGCGTGCCTTTGGAGTCCGAAAGACCGCACCGCACGGCCTTTCCTCGGACGCTATTCAGGCGAAGGTTCCGGATTAAGCGCGCATGGGTGTCAGGGACAGGCTCGACGGCGAGAACGCTGGCACCCGTAGAACCTGCGATAACGCTATAGACGCCAACGTTGGATCCGAAGTCGCCGAACACATCTCCTGGCCGCAGGTAATGTAGGATGAACTGCATCTCCTGAAAGTCGTAGAGCCTGCAGGTGTAGACGAGGGTTGCGTAGTTCTCCTGATTGGACACGATCACCTGGACGGCTGGAGCGAGCTGAATCGCGTAGTCGGCCTCGTTCAACAATCGCCGCCCGATATTCCATCGCACGTAACGAAACAACCCGGCAAACCGTCGCTCTCGATTAGTCGGATGATCGATTATCTCTCTAATCTCTCTAATCTTCTTAACTACTTTTTCTATCATGGATGGTCTTCCTGCGAAGTTAATGTGAAGCAACCCGGCTTTCGGGCGCAAAAAAGCATCGCTGACAATGACGTCGCGATGCCAAGAAAAGAGCGTGGCAGGGTCGCTCTGGTGCCTCGGTCAAGCACCACCCCTGGTGCCTCTAACTTTGGCTGGCGAGCTGACCGCGCCTTTGCGTGTTTCATGATACGGGGTGGCTGCCTGTCCTGCAATGACCGAGCCTCTTGCAAGACTCGTTCTGCAGGGCTGGGGTCCGTTCCGATCTGTTCGAATTCTCGATACATTTCTGTTATAGTGACACACTCCCCGTGCCTTCCGTCCCGTCCGATCAGTAACCCATAAACATATTCTATCGCATTGCTATTCCTGACTCCCTTGTTTTTTGACAGTATTCTAACATTATCGCGCTTCCGAAGTTCCTGGCGTCCGACCGGACTCACAGTTTTGTGCCGGCTGCAGGATGTCACTCTCCCATAGGGCTCCGTACAAAGGACCCGACACACGGCTGCTTCTTTGATTGAAAGGACACCCCATGCTATTTGTTACGAATCGTGTGCCAGACCAAGGGCTGATCTCTGCGGTTGGCCGGCCCGTGAGTTTTGCTGATGGGGAGGCAGATGCTACGAATAGCCTGTTCTATTGTGAAAGTGTTCCCAGTGATCATGGCTCGTCCTTCGTCGAGAAAATGAGCGATAACTTTCTAAAACAGCTCAAGACTAGCAACAGGAAGAACATTCTTCTTTACCTGCATGGCTTCAACAACACCCCCGATTCAGCCATTGGGAAGGGTCACCTGTTACAGCGGCTTCTGGACAGCAAAGATCCCAATGCGGTGGAAGTGGTCGCTGTTGTGTGGCCATGTATTGAAGGTAAAGAAAATAAACTAAAAGCGTATTGGAGCGACGAGGACGCGGCCGACATGAGCGGGATTGTCTTTGCCCGAGTGTTATCTCGTTTCATCGAATGGCAACAAGAATCTGCTCAAAGGGATACGCCCTGCCTTAAGAGGGTGAATCTTTTGGCTCACTCCATGGGAAACCGGGTTGCGATGAACACGTTACACTATTGGGCGACCAATTTTGGCAATGGCGGGGTGCCGTTCATATTCCAAAACGCCTTCTTGATCGCAGCCGATATCCCGAGTAATTCACTCGAAGAGAACCAACCGGGAGAATATATTTCAAAGGCCTGCCGTAATGTGTCAGTCTACTACGCCGGCGATGACAAAAGGATGGAGCAGAGCGTCTTTGCTAACCGCTTCCGCGGAGTCACCACATCGAGGCTTGGTGATAATGGTCCGGATAGGCCAGAAAGGGTTGCAGGGAATGTATACCGCATAGATTGCAACGTGTTTAATAGCGATTTTGACCGCGATGGCGGTCACGGCTACTTCCTGACGGACCAACGTGACACCGACGCCAAGGCTGCACTCGTGGGAGGAGAAATAAAGGGAAGGACGAGCCCGATTATTGATCATATTCTGGGGAGCATTGGCAGCGGCAGAGTCGAGGCCAAACCTGATCGCACTTTCGCTCTGTGAAATAGTTCCTCAACAGTCCGTTGCCCAGACAACGGACTGTTGAGAGGCGTAAGCCCCAACGCGCTCGCGAAAGCGTCCTGGCCAGAGGGACCCGTGGGCACCAAAGATTGAGCTATCTTCCCGAATAACCACATCAGATGATATTCCGGATAAGGTACGACGCGACGCGGGAGGCGCTTTGTCACCCCGGCAACGCGGACGATTTCTTTCAGATCGGCACGCCGCAAGACGATACTGCGCTGTGCGCAGAAATGTCACGCCTAGCCTACGTCAAGGAAGAAGGGCGCCTAGCGGAGTACCTCGGCCGCGCCGGATTTAGCAAGGGACAGGCTTTGGGCTATGGCCGCAACGGCACGCAAGTATTTATCGCGACCGCGCGGGGTGGGGGTTTTACCGTCGTGGCGTTTCGCGGGACGGAGCCCAACGACCCGTCGGATTTGTTTGACGATGCCGAATTCCTACTGACCCAGTGGTGCGACGCAAAGGGCTGCGGTGCGCTGGGTAAGGTGCACGAGGGCTTCGCGCGGGCAGCACACCAAGAAGGGGTCTTCGGCCGCGTCATGGCGTATCTGAATGCCTTACCGCGGGATCACCGTGTGCTGATCACCGGGCATAGCCTCGGCGCCGCGCTTGCAACGCTGCTGGCAAGCTGGGTGCCGTCGGCGCATTTGTTCACGTTCGGTTCACCCCGTGTCGGGAACGCTGCATTTGCCGCTACGATGGACGGACGTATCGCAACGCGCTACGTGAATTGCTGTGATCTGGTGACGCAGGTGCCGCCCGAGGGACCGCTGGGCTACGCACATGTGGGCAAGCTCTCCTACATCGATCGCAACGGCACAATGCTCCTGAGCGCACCGAGCGAAGCGGTTATGCTGGAAGATGAGGCAAAGGCGCAGGTTGAATTCCTTCGTTACGCACTAGTGCGCGGAACGGTCTACTCCCGCGCACTTGCAGACCACGCGCCGATTAATTATTTGTCTGGGGTAATGGGGCTACGCGAGTGATGCCCATTCCGCTGCACGGCAGGCGAACGGCCGACAGCTGTGTCGGGTTGTGGTTGCCTTCCGACAAGGCACTCTTGGCTGAGGATGTCGGGTATGCCATGACTGCTGATGGTGCGGTTGCCAAGGTTGGGTCTATTGGAATGGCAAGCCCGGTCGACCCACCCTGGGCGTGGGCTGGCAGAGCCGAAGATGGGGAGGTCGGAGCATGACTTGGGTAATCGCACTGCTGATCTTGGGTCTGTATGCCCCAGCGGCGGAGTACATCGCTCATCGTTGGGTGATGCACGTTCCGGGACTCGGGAAGGGTTCGTGGTGGCGAGACCATGCCGTTGAACATCATCGCCGAGGGCGAAACGACATCAATATCGAGGTTAGTGCGCTCACAGTAGTGTTGACGGCGTCACCCTTGTTCGCGTTAGCTATTCCGCTCGGTTGGCCATGGGTCGCTACTCTGCTGATGTGTTGCATATTGTATGCAGCACTGTGGTCCTCGCTTCATGCCGCGTATCACGGAAAGGCTGACACTTGGCTAACGCAATTGCCTTGGTACCCGGTCTGGAAACGTCACCACGAGCGTCACCACGAGCGTCCAGATAGAAATTTCGGCGCTGTGTTTGTTTATAGTGATGCTTTGTTCGGTACGTATTACAAGCGGAAGAGCGGCGATCGCGCTGATAGCACGGTGCACTAGTGCTGGTGACGAATAGATTTTATCCTCTGAAGGTCTGGGCTCCCTCCGTCGCCTGACGGCGGACCGCGACATCGCGCTCGACTTCTGCGGCCGGATCAGCTTGGTGGTCGATGGCTATAATCCTAGTTTCCTCAGTTGACGCTCGCCAAACCTGCCGAGACCGTGGTGTGATGGGGGTTTCAGCCGAAACAGGGGGATCACCCAATGGGTGAAGAGCGCTTCGAGCAAAGAGCGGTGGTGGTGGCGGTTCAGAACGCGCTGAGCGCGCCGGAGGCGATCGTGGCAGAGGCCTTGCGGGTGACCACACCGGGGAGACCTCCCGGGGTAAGACTCGTTACCTTCGCTGCATAGGCGCCGGATTTACAAAATGCACCCCAGCCGCAGATGGAGGGCTTCGCGGTCACGTGCCCGCTCGCCCCGGGTGCATCACGCCTCATATCCGGTTTTTGTTCATCGCCCCGCAGCTTTGGATTGGGCTTCCTCCGCACCTCGCCTCACGACGACGCACTTGCCCTTCTCCTTGCCTTCGGCTCTGCGAAAACCTGGCCATAGGACTTGCATTTATGAAGTAACGCGCCATGCCCGGCGCACACGTCAAAGTCAGGCGATGGCCGCGGCTTCTTGCGGCCGGTCGCTTGGAGCGCCGAGTTGGGCTTAGATGCTTGATTACAGGACCGCGGGCCTCCAAGCTTCATGGTCGTGATCCCAGGCTTATGCTGTTAACGAGGGCCGGCTAACGGACGACTCCGCGCGAGACCCCACGGGTTTAGAGGAGAGACCTGCGACGCTCAACATAGGTAACCGTTCACTCCCCCTCCCCGCCGATTGGCCACCAGCCCCCGCGGCCGTGCC
>NZ_JAMTDQ010000050.1 GCF_023806635.1 Accumulibacter sp. | reverse complement strand
GCTGCCGGTCTATGAAAAGCTCGGCGATGTGCGCTCGAAGGCGGTGACGCAGGGCAGGATTGCCGACATCCTGCAGGCGCGCGGGCAGCTCGACGAGGCGCTGCGCATCCGGCTCGAAGAACAGCTGCCGGTCTTTGAAAAGCTCGGCGCCGTGCGCGAGAAGGCGGTGACGCAGGGCAGGATTGCCGACATCCTGCAGGCGCGCGGGCAGCTCGACGAGGCGCTGCGCATCCGGCTCGAAGACCAGCTGCCGGTCTTTGAAAAGCTCGGCGATGTGCGCGAGAAGGCGGTGACGCACTTCCGGATCGCTTCACTACGTCTGGCGAGGAACGAGCAGCAGAGCGTGGAAGGCTTCGTGGCCATTTTCGAGAGCCTCCGCCAGGCCTACGACATCGCCGCCCGGTTAGGCATTGCCGACGGGCTCGCGGCCGTCGGGCCGCTTTACGCGCAGGTCCTGGCCAGGAGGCAGGCGTTCACGCCGGCGCTCGAGGTGCTGGCGGCGGTGGACGAAGCCTGTGTGGTGCTCGGCGACGAGGCCGGGCGGCAGCAGGCGGCTGCCCTGCGGCAGCAGATCGAGGCGATGCCGGACGCGCAGTCCTGACGGTCGCGCAGCCCGCCTGGTGCGGGCGGCGGCAGCACGTCACGACCGGCGCAAGGCGGCGCGCTGCCAGTTCGCCGAGGCACCCGCGCTGCACGAGGGTTGCGTTCGCCGGCAGCGCTGCCGGTTTTCGGTGCCGCTCCCGACACAGGCCGGATGCTGCGCGGCGCGAGCCACCGCGATCACCCGCATCACTGCCGCAGCAGCCCCGGCCTGGCCGTCGCATGCGGACAGGAAGGTGGCAATAGTGCCGCTTTTGGCGGATAATCCGCACATGCGATTCAACCTCCTGTCCCGGACTCGCGAAGCATCGTGCCCACACAATTTTCCCCCCTGACCAGCGTCATCCGCGCCCTCGCCATGGACGCGGTGCAACAGGCCAACTCCGGTCACCCCGGGATGCCGATGGGGATGGCCGAAATCGCGGAAGTGCTCTGGCGTCGCCACCTGCGCCACAACCCGGCCGATCCCGGCTGGCCCGACCGTGACCGCTTCGTCCTCTCGAACGGCCATGGCTCGATGCTGCTCTATGCGCTGCTGCACCTCAGCGGCTATGACGTTTCGCTCGACGATCTGAAGAAGTTCCGCCAGTTCCGCTCGCGCACACCAGGCCACCCCGAAGTCGGGCACACTGCCGGCGTCGAGACGACGACCGGCCCGCTCGGGCAGGGGCTGGCCAACGCGGTCGGCATGGCGATCGCCGAACGGATGCTCGCCGCCGAGTTCAACCGGCCCGGGCACGAGATCGTCGACCACGCGACCTACGTCTTCGTCGGCGATGGCTGCCTGATGGAGGGAATCTCGCACGAGGCATGCTCGCTCGCCGGCACCCTCGGGCTCGGCAAGCTGGTCGCCATCTACGACGACAACGGCATTTCGATCGATGGCCACGTCGCGGGCTGGTTCACCGACGACACCCGGCAGCGCTTCGAGGCCTACGGCTGGCGGGTGATCGCCGACATCGACGGCCATGACACGCAGGCGATCGACGAGGCGCTGCTGGCAGCGCGCAGCGATGACGAGCGGCCGACGCTGATCTGCTGCCGGACGCGGATCGGCTGTGGTGCGCCGAACAAGGCTGGCAGCCACGACGCACACGGCGCACCGCTGGGAGCCGCCGAAGTTGCCGCGACGCGCGCCCACCTCGGCTGGCCGCACGCGCCTTTCGAGATCCCCGTCGAGGTCTACGCGCAGTGGGACGGCCGGGTGCGCGGCAACTTCTTCCAGAGCAACTGGCAGGAGCGTTTTGCCGCCTATGCAGAAGCCTTTCCCGAACTGGCTGCCGAGTTCGATCGCCGCATGCGGGGCGAACTGCCGGCCAGCTGGCCGGCTGCAGTTGCGGGTTGCCTGGCCGAAGCCGCCCGTGCCGGCAACATCGCCACGCGCAAGGCCTCGCAGAACGCCATCACGGCCCTGGCGCCGTGCCTGCCGGAACTGGTCGGTGGCTCGGCGGACCTGACTGGCTCGAACCTGACCTGGTGGCCGGGCGCGCAGGCGATCACGGGTCAGCAGGGCGGCAACTACATCTACTACGGCGTGCGTGAGTTTGCCATGACGGCAATCGCCAACGGCCTGGCGCTGCACGCGGGGCTGCTTCCCTACACCGCCACCTTCCTGGTGTTCTCCGACTACGCACGCAACGCCATCCGCATGGCGGCACTGATGCGGCTGCGGCAGATCATGGTCTATACCCACGATTCGATCGGCCTCGGCGAGGATGGACCGACGCACCAGCCGATCGAGCATCTGGCCTGCCTGCGGCTGATCCCGGGGGTCGACGTGTGGCGGCCGGCCGACGCCACGGAGACCGCGGTCGCCTGGGTGGCCGGCGTCGAGCGCCGCGACGGGCCGACGATCCTCGCCCTCTCGCGGCAGAACCTGCCCTTCGTCAGCGGCGCCGCAGCCACATCGACGATCCGGCGTGGCGGCTACGTGCTGGCGGACTGCCCGGCGCCTCGTGTCATCCTGATCGCCACCGGCTCGGAGCTTCACCTGGCGCTCGACGCGCAGCGGACACTGGCGGCGGACGGCATCGCCGCGCGCGTGGTTTCGCTGCCCTGCTGCGAGGTTTTCGACCGCCAGGAGCCGGCCTATCGCGACGCCGTGCTGCCGCGAGCGGTGCCGCGACTGGCGATCGAAGCCGGCGTGAGCGGCTTCTGGTACAAGTACGTTGGACTCGACGGTGCCGTGCTCGGCATCGATCGATTTGGAGAGTCGGCACCCGCCGACCAGTTGTTTGACTCTTTCGGTTTCACCGTGGCCAATGTGGTCAGGATCGTGAAATCACTGCTGTAATTTCTCAAGGAGACCGTTTCAATGACTATCAAGGTAGGCATCAATGGCTTTGGTCGTATCGGCCGCATGGTTTTCCGCGCCGCCGTCAAGAACTTTCCGGACATCGAGGTGGTCGGCATCAACGACCTGCTCGAGCCCGACTATCTGGCGTACATGCTGAAGTACGACTCGGTCCACCGCCGCTTCGACGGTGACATTTCGGTCGACGGCAACACGCTGGTGGTCAATGGCAAGAGAATCCGCCTGACCGCCGTCAAGGATCCCGCCGAGCTGAAGTGGAACGAAGTCGGCGCCGACGTCGTCGTCGAGTCGACCGGCCTCTTCCTGACCCTCGACACCTGCCAGAAGCACATCGCCGCCGGCGCCAGGAAGGTCATCCAGAGCGCCCCGAGCAAGGACGACACGCCGATGTTCGTGTTCGGCGTCAACGACCAGACCTACGCCGGGCAGACGATCATCTCGAACGCTTCGTGCACGACCAACTGCCTGGCACCGGTGGCCAAGGTCCTCAACGACAACTGGGGCATCAAGCGTGGCCTGATGACCACCGTGCATGCGGCCACCGCCACCCAGAAGACCGTCGATGGCCCGTCGAACAAGGACTGGCGCGGTGGCCGTGGCATCCTCGAGAACATCATCCCGTCCTCGACCGGCGCTGCCAAGGCTGTCGGCAAGGTCATCCCCGAGCTCAACAAGAAGCTCACCGGCATGGCTTTCCGCGTTCCGACCTCGGACGTGTCGGTCGTCGACCTGACCTGTGAACTGAGCAACGAGGCCACCTACGAGCAGATCTGCGCCGCCATGAAGGCCGCTTCCGAGGGGCCGATGAAGGGCGTACTCGGCTACACCAACGAGAAGGTCGTGGCGACCGACTTCCGCGGCGAGAGCTGCACTTCGGTGTTCGATGCCGAAGCCGGGATGGCGCTCGACGGGACCTTCGTCAAGATCGTCTCGTGGTACGACAACGAGTGGGGCTACTCGTGCAAGGTGCTCGAAATGGTCCGGGTGATGACTCGCTGAGCGAGTGACAAGGGGCGCCTGCGGGCGCCCCGCTGGCTGCAGCCGACCAATTTCAACCGCAGAAGAAGAATGTCACGAGATACCAAGATCGTTGCCACACTCGGTCCGGCGTCGTCGAGCAGCGAGGTGCTCGAACGGATGATTCGCGCCGGCGTCGATGTCGTGCGCCTCAATTTTTCGCATGGCACCGCCGACGACCATATCGCGCGTGCGCAGATGGTGCGTGAAGTGGCGGCACGCGTGCAACGGCCGGTCGGCATCCTCGCCGACCTGCAGGGGCCGAAGATCCGCGTCGGCAAGTTCGCCGAGGGCAAGATCTGGCTTGAACAGGGCGCCCGTTTCATCCTCGACTCGCGCTGCGAGCTGGGCGACGGCGAGCGCGTCGGTCTCGACTACAAGGACCTGACGCGCGACGTCTCCGCCGGCAGCGTCCTCCTGCTCGACGATGGGCGCATCGTCCTCGACGTCGAGCGGGTGATCGGCAGCGAGATCTTCACCAGCGTTCGTCACGGCGGCGAACTCTCCAACAACAAGGGAATCAACCGCCAGGGCGGCGGCCTGTCGGCACCGGCACTGACTGCCAAGGACATGGACGACATCCGTACGGCGGCAAGCATCGGTGTCGATTTCGTCGCCGTGTCGTTTCCCAAGAGTGCCGCCGACATGTACATGGCGAAGCAGTTGATCCACGCCGCCGGCGGCCAGGCGGCGACCATCGCCAAGATCGAACGGGTCGAAGCCGTGGCGGCGCTCGACGAGATCATCGCCTCGTCGGACGGCATCATGGTCGCGCGCGGTGACTTGGCGGTCGAAGTGGGCGATGCGGCCGTACCGGCACTGCAGAAGCGGATGATCCAGCTGGCGCGGGAGAAGAACAAGCTGGCGATCACCGCGACGCAGATGATGGAGTCAATGATCCTCGCGCCGACACCGACGCGGGCCGAGGTTTCGGACGTCGCCAACGCCGTCCTCGATGGCACCGATGCCGTGATGCTCTCGGCCGAGACGGCTTCGGGCAGGTATCCGGTCGAGACCGTCGAAGCGATGACCAGGATCTGCCAGGCCGCCGAGCGATCGGCCGAGGTCACTCTCGACAGCGCCTTCCTCAATCAGGTGTTCACGCGCATCGACCAGACGATTTCGCTGGCCGCGATCTGGACGGCGCACCATCTCAAGGTCAAGGCGATTGCCGCGCTCACTGAATCCGGCGCGACGGCGCTCTGGATGAGCCGCCTCAACTGTGGCGTCCCGGTCTACGCACTGACCCCGCGCCCCGAAGCGCTGACCCGGATGTGCCTGTACCGCGCGGTCTATCCGCTGTTCATGACGCAGCGACCGAGCACCCGCGACGAACTGCTGCACGATGCCGAGGAACTGCTGACCAGCGCCGGCATCGTCGAGAAGGGCGACTTCATCGTCCTCACTGCCGGCGACCCGATGGGCAGCAGCGGCAGCACCAACACACTGAAGATCGTCCGTGTCGGCGATCGACAGGCTTACCAGGTCTGAGGGGAGCAGCGAACTTCCTCCGGCATCATCTGCTCGCTCCGCGCGGACCATCCTTTCCGGCAGGCCGCACAGGCGGCTTGCTCCGCCCGCCACGGCGGGCAACACTTGGAGATGACAATCATGCCAATCGTATCGATGCGCCAATTGCTCGACCACGCAGCCGAGAACGGCTATGGTCTGCCCGCTTTCAACGTCAACAACATGGAACAGGTGTGGGCGATCATGGAAGCCGCCACCGAGGTCGACGCGCCGGTGATCATGCAGGCCTCCGCCGGCGCCCGCAAGTATGCCGGCGAGCCCTTCCTTCGCCACCAGATTCTCGCGGCACTCGAAGCCTATCCGCACATCCCGATCGTCATGCACCAGGACCATGGCCAGTCGCCCGCTGTCTGCATGTCCGCCATCCGCTCCGGCTTTTCGTCGGTCATGATGGACGGCTCGCTGATGGCCGACGGCAAGAGCGTCGCCTCCTACGAGTACAACGTCGAGGTCACCAGCAAGGTGGTCGAATTCGCCCATGCCATCGGCGTCTCGGTCGAAGGTGAACTGGGCGTCCTGGGATCGCTCGAAACGATGCGCGGCGACAAGGAGGACGGGCACGGCGCCGAAGGCACCATGACCCGCGAGCAACTGCTGACCGACGTCGAACAGGCCGCCGATTTCGTCAGGCAGACGCAGTGCGACGCACTGGCGATCGCCATCGGCACCTCGCACGGTGCCTACAAGTTCACCAAGAAGCCGACCGGCGACATCCTGGCGATCGACCGCATCCGCGAGATCAACCAGCGCATCCCGAACTGCCATCTGGTGATGCACGGCTCGTCGTCGGTACCGCAGGAACTGCTCGAGGAGATTCGCCAGTTCGGCGGCGACATGAAGGAGACCTACGGCGTGCCGGTCGAAGAGATCGTCACCGGCATCAAGCACGGTGTGCGCAAGGTCAACATCGACACCGACATCCGCCTGGCGATGACCGGCGCGATTCGCCGCTATTTCGCCGAGAACCCAGCCAAGTTCGACCCGCGCGACTACCTCAAGCCGGCCCGCGAGGCGGCGAAGAAGATCTGCCGCGCGCGTTACGAGGCCTTCGGCACCGCCGGTCAGGCGAGCCGGATCAAGGTCATCCCGCTCGACCGGATGGCCGAACGCTACCGCAGCGGCGAGCTGAAGCAGATCGTCGTCTGATCGAGCAAGCAGCGGCTGCGGCGCTCGCGAGCGCCGCAGCCGCTTCCTGACCGATGGCACCGCAGCCCGAGCAGCCACTTGCCGGCCTCGCGCAGCACCCGCTGCGCGAGCTGCTCAGCGACGAGTTCCATGCCCGCCCGGCGCCCCCCCTTGTGGCGCCGGTTCTCGTCTCGCACCTCGCGTTCACCCACGATGCCGCCTCGCTCGCCGGCGAAGGCCAGCGTCTCGGCGACGCCGCCCGTCAAGCCGGCATGAGCCGGCTGAGCGGCTCGGACGACTCGATCCTGTTCGCCGGTGCCGGCTTCATCGTACGCTGGGAGCGGCACACGGAGTTCTCCTGCCACACGGTATTCTGCTCGCCGGCCGCCATCGGCGAGACGGCGGCAGCCACCCGCGCGCTCGACCTGCTGCCGCGCGCGTACCTGCAAGGGATACCCGGACGACTGATCGTCGCCACCCACGTCGAGCTGCGATCGGTGAACGAAGTCTCACCGCAATCGGTCACCGCCAACCTTTCCCCTACCGGTCGGCAGATGATCGCAGCCCAGGTTGCCGACCAGGCTGCCTGGGTTTTCACCGATTTCATGCTCGACCAGGGCGCGACGACGTTTCTCGTCCTCGACCAGTCGCTGACCCCACGCCAGGCGGGACGCACGGTACAGCGCCTGCTCGAGATCGAGACCTATCGCCTGCTGGCACTGCTGGCGCTGCCGGTGGCGCGGGAGATCGGCGCCTGGATGCACGACGCCGAAGAGGAACTGGCGACGATGGTCGACCACATCGGCGAAGCCAGCTCGCCGAGCGACGAGAGCCGGGTTCTCGGCGAGCTGACGCGACTGGCGGCAAAGGTCGAGCATTCGCTGGCGCGCACCACCTTCCGCTTTGGCGCCGCCCGCGCCTATCACCAGCTGGTGATGCAGCGCATCAGCGAACTGCGCGAAACGCGCGTCAGCGGCTGTCCAGGCTTTCACGAAATCATGCAGCGTCGACTGCTGCCGGCCATGCAGACCTGCAAGGCGATGGCCAGCCGGCAGGACGAGCTGTCGGACCGACTGGCGCGCACCAGCCAGCTGCTGCGCACGCGCGTGGACGTCGAGGTCGAAAGGCAGAACCAGCAGCTGTTGACGCAGATGAACCGGCGCGCCCACCTGCAGTTGCGGTTGCAGGAGACCGTCGAGGGACTGTCGGTGGTCGCCATCACCTACTACGCCTCGCAACTGGTGCATTATCTCGCCAAGGGTGGCGCGCACCTGCTGCCGTGGATCTCGCCCGAACTGGCAACCGCGACGTCGATTCCGCCGATCGCAGCCTGCGCCCTGCTCGGCATCCGCCGCCTGCGCCGGCGGCTGCAGCAAAGGGAAGACGCCGCGCATTGAGGAGCGCCGCGGCAGCGCTGCGGCGGCCGCCGGGCCGCGCGCTTTCTGCCCTATAATCGCGGGCTTCGACCGTCTCTCCCGCCATCGCCGCCCCCGGAACAAGAACGTGAGCGCAGCCCTGTTCGAATCGAGCATCACCAGTCTGCCGCTGCTCGGCCGCGGCAAGGTGCGCGACATCTACGCCGTCGGCAGCGACCGTCTGTTGATCGTCACCAGCGACCGCCTTTCGGCCTTCGATGTCGTCCTCCCCGACCCGGTGCCTGACAAGGGCCGCGTGCTGACGCGCCTCGCCCGCTTCTGGTTCGACCGCCTCGCGGCGATCATTCCCAACCAGCTCACCGGCATCGACCCGGAGTCGGTCGTCGCTGCCGACGAACGCTGGCAGGTGCGCGGGCGTGCGCTGGTCGTCAAGCGGCTGCGACCACTGCCGATCGAGGCGGTGGTGCGGGGCTACCTGATCGGCTCCGGCTGGCAGGATTACCAGACGAGCGGCGCCGTCTGCGGCATCGCCCTGCCCGCCGGCCTGCAACTCGCCAGCCGCCTGCCGCAGCCGATCTTCACGCCGGCGACGAAGGCGGCGATCGGCGATCACGACGAGAACATCGCGTTCGAACGCGCTGCTGCCGAATGCGCGCGTGCGCTCGCCGACCTGCTGCCGGCCAGCGGACGCAGCGGCGAGGAGGTCGCCGGGCAGGCACGGCAGGCAGCCGTCGCGCTGTACACTGCCGCCGCCGCGCACGCAGCCGCGCGCGGCATCATCATCGCCGACACCAAGTTCGAGTTCGGACTCGACGCCGGCGGTGTACTGCACCTGATCGACGAGGCCCTGACTCCGGACTCGTCACGCTTCTGGCCAGCCGACGCCCATCGCGAGGGCTTCAGCCCGCCTTCCTTCGACAAGCAGTACGTGCGCGATTACCTGCAGACCCTGGCCTGGAACAAGCGGGCGCCTGGCCCCCGCCTGCCGGCCGAGGTGCTCGCCGGCACGCGCGCCCGCTACGTCGAAGCCTGCGAACGGCTCACCGGCGAAACATTCATCGACTGATCGACCGCCGGGCGCACCGTGCATCGCCGCGGTCCGCGCCCCTCTCGCAGAAGGAGTGCGCATGCGTGTGGAGACAAGCCCGACAACCGAGCACCATGATCCGGTACCTGCCGTACGCAGCGTCGGCATCGGCCGGCCATGGGCCTGGCTCGCCGCGGGTTGGCGCGATCTGCTCGCCAACCCGATCGCCAGCCTGGCCTATGGCCTGCTGTTCGCGATCGCCGGCGACCTGATCACCATCTTCGCTTGGCGCAACGGACAGATCTTCATCGTCGCCACCTCGGGCTTCTTCCTCGTCGCGCCGCTGCTCGCCGGTGGCCTCTACGAGATCAGCCGGCGCCTGGAAAGTGGCCAGAAGTCGACCTTCATCGGCTCGCTCGCCGGCGGTCGACGCAACGCCATCGAACTGGCCAAGCTGGGACTGCTGCTCGGATTCTTCGGCCTCGCCTGGGAACGCATCTCCAGCTTCCTCTTCGCTTTCCTGGCACCCGGCATCGCTCCCGACCTGCTGGCCCTGCTGGCCGAGATCCACCTCTCGGTCGAGCACCGCGACCTGCTGCTGATCTGGATACTCGCCGGGGGAATCCAGGCGCTGCTGGTGTTTTCGCTGACCGTCGTCTCGGTCCCCATGCTGCTCGACCGGCCGGTGACCGTCGGCACCGCCATCCGCACCAGCCTGCGCGCCGTCGACGCCAACCTGTTGCCGATGCTCGTCTGGGGCGCAACCGTCGTCGTCCTGACGGCGCTGGGCTTCCTCACCCTGTTCTTCGGCCTCGTCGTCCTCATGCCGCTGCTCGGGCACGCAACTTGGCACGCCTATCGCGACTTGTTGGAATAGGCAACGGCCTCACCGCCGTGGGCCGCCCGGCGCCAGCAAGGCTCTCGTCCCATCCGGCTGAACATGCCCGGAACCTTCCTTGACCGGTTCGAGTTTCTTGCGGCCGCCGATGGACGAAACCGAGCTGCTCAGGGGGAACACGTTACCGTCAAAAAAAGTCGATCCCGGTTGCCCATCCGCGTCACCCGACTGCCCGAAATCGTCAGCCTGACGCTTCCCAGCCGAGTGCCGCGGTCGCTCTGCACGCACTTTCTCGGCGCGGCCCGGAACGCTGCTACTGCGTCGAACTCGCGATCGTGGCTGCCATCAGGAGATTGCGCGCGTCGGTCTGCGCCGCCTTGTCCTCCCCCTTGGCGACGAACTCGGAGAAACGAGGCACCGCGATGGCGGCCAGAATGCCTATGATCGCGACGACGATCATCAACTCGATCAGGGTGAATCCCTTGGCCGACCTCGTGGTCTTCTGAAACATGTCCCGCTGCTCCTGAGTGAAGACAGGCGAACGAGAGCAACTTGCATGCCATCGTGCGGACAGGGGAGCGCAGATTCGCTTCACCAGGCGCCGCTCGGCCCGGCGACGTGGCGCGCCCATCGCGACCGGGTACAATAGCCGGCAGCCTCACTGGCGCCGGCCGCCGGCGCCGGTAAAGCCCTCTTCCCACCTGGAAACACAGCATGAACGACCACCACAACCTGCAGGACAACCCGCTGCTCGATCTTTCCGGCCTGCCGCGTTTCGATCTGCTGTCGCCGGACGATGTGCAGCCGGCGATCACCGAGTTGCTCGCCCGCTGCCGCAGCCTGGTCGACCGACTCGCGTCCGCTGCCGTCGCCGCCACGTGGACGGATTTCGCCGCGCCGCTGGCCGACGGTTTCGAGCAGCTGTCGCGCGCCTGGGGAATCGTCGGCCATGTGCACTCGGTCAACGACGTGCCAGCATGGCGCGACGCCTACAACCGGATGCTGCCCGAAGTGTCGCGCTTCTACGCCGAGGTCGGCCAGAACCTGCAACTCTTCGACAAGTACCGGACGATCGCCGCCGGCAGCGAGTTCGCCATGCTGTCGCCGGCACAGCAGCGGGTCGTCGAGCACGAGGTGCGCGACTTTCGCCTGGCGGGAGCCGAGCTGCCGGCGGCGAGCAAGCCGCGCTTCCAGGAAATCAGCGAAGAACTGGCACAGCTGGCGGCGCGCTTCTCCGAGAACCTGCTCGACGCGACCAACGCCTTCAGCGAACTGGTTACCGACACCAGCGAACTGGCCGGCTTGCCCGACGACGTGCTCCAGGCGGCGCGCGAAGCCGCCGAGCGCGACGGCAGCAGCGGCTGGAAGTTCACCCTGCACATGCCCTCCTACCTGCCGGTGATGCAGTACGCCGACAGCCGGCGCCTGCGCGCCGCGATGTACCGTGCCTATGCCACACGTGCCGCCGAGTCCGGCCCCGCCGAGCTCGACAATACGCCGCTGATCCGGCGGATTCTCGAACTGCGTCATGAGCAGGCCGGGATGCTTGGCTACGGCAGCTTTGCCGAGGTCTCGCTGGTGCCCAAGATGGCCGAGTCGGTCACCCAGATCCTCGCCTTCCTGCGCGACCTGGCGACCAGGGCACGGCCTTTCGCGGAAAGGGACGTCGCCGACCTGCGTGCCTTCGCGAGCAGCGAACTCGGCCTGCCGACGATGGAAGCCTGGGATGTCGCCTACGTCTCGGAAAAGCTGCTGCAGGCGCGCTACGCCTTCTCCGAGCAGGAGGTGAAGCAGTACTTCACCGAAGACAGGGTTCTTGCCGGCCTGTTCTCGGTCATCGAGAGTCTGTTCGACGTCCGCCTGCGGCCCGACCGGGCGCCAGTCTGGCACGAGGATGTCCGCTTCTTCCGCATCGAGAACGCGGCCGGCGAGCTCGTCGGGCAGTTCTACCTCGATCTCTACGCGCGCGAGACGAAACGCGGCGGCGCCTGGATGGACGAAGCAATCGGCCGCCGCCGCACTGGCCGCCAGTCGTCGGATGGCAGCAGCGACGCCATCCAGAAGCCGGTCGCCTACCTCAACTGCAACTTCTCGCGACCGGTCGGCGAGAGGGACGGAAAGCCGCGACCGGCGATCTTCACCCACGACGAAGTCAGCACCCTGTTCCACGAGACCGGCCATGGTCTGCACCACCTGTTGACGCAGGTCGACGAAGCGGGCGTTGCGGGAATCCACGGCGTCGAATGGGACGCCGTCGAGCTGCCCTCGCAGTTCATGGAAAACTACTGCTGGGAGTGGACCGTCCTGGAAGGGATGACCGCCCACATCGACAGCGGCGAAAGCCTGCCGCGCGCGCTGTTCGACAAGATGCTGGCGGCGAGGAATTTCCAGAGCGGCATGCAGATGCTGCGGCAGGTCGAGTTCTCGCTCTTCGACCTGCTGCTGCACAGCGACTTCGATCCGGCCGGCGAGCGCAGCGTGCTCGAACTGCTTGCCGAAGTGCGGCGCGAAGTCGCCGTTCTCGAGCCGCCGCCATGGCACCGCTTCCCGAACGGCTTCTCGCACATCTTTGCCGGCGGCTACGCCGCCGGTTACTACAGCTACAAGTGGGCCGAGGTCCTTTCGGCCGACTGTTACGGCGCCTTCGAAGAAGCCGAAAACCCATTCGACCGGAGGACCGGCGAGCGCTTCCTGCGCGAGATCCTGGCGGTTGGCGGCAGCCGGCCGGCGATCGACAGCTTCCGTGCCTTCCGCGGCCGCGAGCCGCAGGTCGACGCACTGCTGCGTCACTGCGGAATGGTCGCGACCTGAACGGCGAGGGAGCAAGCGCATGCGCACACCGACAATCCGCGGCGGCAGCCGCTTCCTTCTTGCCCTGTCCCTGCTCTGGCTGCTGCTGACCAGCGCCGGCGCCGAGACGATCACCTATCGCTGGGTCGACCCGGTCACCGGCGGCACGGTCATCTCCGACATGCCGCCTCCGCCAGGCGCGAGGAACGTCAGCCGATCCACGACGAGCGCCAGCAGCAGCGAGGAGCGACCCCTCCCCTATGCCGTGCGCCAGGCGAGCGAGAAGTTTCCCGTCGTGCTCTACACCACCGAGCGCTGTGGAAAGGACTGCCAGGACGCGCGTGAGCTGCTCAGGCAGCGCGAGGTTCCATTCACGGAGAAGGCACTCAGCAGTGAGGAGGAATTCGCCGACCTCGGCCGCTTGCTCGGTAGCGAAGCGGCCTTTCCCAGCGTCACCATCGGCCGCCAGTTCCTGCGCGGTTTCGACGCCGCCAGATGGAATTCCCTGCTCGACGCCGCCGGCTACCCCGCCCGGGCAAACCGGCCGGCCGGCACGCGCAGCCCGTGATGGCAGGCGCCGCGACTGCCGCCGCCCGCCCCCGTCAGAGCAGGTTGTCGGCCGTGCCGCCGCCGCGGCGGATAATGCGCCGCAACTGATCGATGGCTTCGATCTGGATCTGGCGCACCCGCTCGCGCGTCAGGTTCATGTCGAGGGCGATCTCCTCGAGCGTGCAGGGCTCGCTTCCGCCGAGACCGTAGCGACGCTGCAGCACCTCCCGCTGCTTGTCACCCAGCTGCGCCAGCCAGCGCACCAGCAGATCGCCGATCTCGTTGGCCTGCAGCAGCTCGTCGGGTTCGAGCAACTGCTCGTCGGGAATCACGTCGCCGATCGTTCGGCTGGGATCGACCTGCAGCGGCGCATCGAGCGACGCGATCCGCTCGTTCAGCGCCATCACCCGCCGCACCTCGTCACCCGTCCGATCGATCAGGTGGGCGATCTGGTCGATGCAGATGTCGCGACCGCTGGCGACCTCGAGATGGCGAATCGCCCGCAGGACGAGGTTGATCTCCTTGACCACGTGTACCGGCAGGCGGATCGTCCGCGACTGGTTCATGATCGCGCGCTCGATGCCCTGCCTGATCCACCAGGTCGCATAGGTCGAGAAGCGAAAGCCGCGCTCGGGATCGAACTTCTCGATGGCGTGGATCAGGCCGAGATTCCCCTCCTCGATCATGTCGAGCAGCGGCAGACCACGGTTCAGGTAATGCTTGGCGATGTTGACCACCAACCGCAGGTTGTGCTCGATCATCTTCTGCCGCGCGAGGAAATCCCCGGCGCGCGCCCGGCGCGCCCAGGCGGCCTCCTCGGCCGGCGAAAACAGCGGCTTGGCGCCGATCTCATTGAGGTAATGCTGCGTCACGTCGTTGAGCAGTTCGGCCTCGGGTGACGGCAGCGAATCGATGCCTTCGGGTACCGGATCGGGTTCGTCAACGGCCCACTCGCCCGCCTCGATCTCGTCGGCGAAAGGGTCCAACCCGGCGTCGTAGGGAGCGGGCATCGTCAGCGTCCGGGCAGGAGCTTCAGCGGGTCGACCGGCTTGCCCTGGCGCCGGATCTCGAAGTGCAACTTGACCTGGTCGGCGTCGGTATTGCCCATCTCGGCGATCTTCTGTCCCTTGCCCACCGACTGGCCCTCCTTGACCAGCACGTTCTGGTTGTGCGCGTAGGCGGTCAGGAAAGTGTTGTTGTGCTTGACGATCACCAGCTTGCCATAGCCGCGCAAGCCGGTGCCACTGTAAACGACCTTGCCGCTACCGGCTGCCACGACACTGTCGCCAGCCTTGCCAGCGATGTCGATTCCCTTGTTACCGCCCTCGCTGAAGGTGGCGACCAGCTTGCCGTTCGCCGGCCACATCCAGCTGACATCTTCATTGCCGGAAGCGTCACCGCTACGGGCCTCGTTGTCAGCCTTCGCCTCCGGCCTGGCCTCCGCTTTGGCCTCCGCTTTGGCCTCGGGCTTCATCTCGGTCTTCACCTCGGGCCTGGCCTCGGGCCTCGCTTCCGCCCTCGCCACAACGGGAGCGACCGCCACCGCCGGCTCAGCTGCCTGCGCCTGCGCACGCGCCAGCGCCTGCTCCGAGTAGGGCTCCTTGCCTGCCAGCGGCGCCCGCTTGAACAGGTCCGCCGTCGCTGCCGGCGAACGCTGTTCGCCAGCCGGCGACGGGCTCGCCGTCAATGGTCGCTGTTCGACCGCCGCGCCGGCGGCAATCGGCCGCACGACGACGCCCTCGGCGGCAGGAGCCGCACCGGGCGGCCGGACGCGCAGCACCTGACCGACCAGGATCCGGTTCGGATTGTCGATCCCGTTCCACCCAGCCAGTTCACGGTAGTCCAGCCCGTGATCGAGCGCGATCGAATACAGGGTGTCGCCCCGCTTGACGACGTAGCCGTCCCGGCTGCCCGTTGTCGCGGGAACCGCCTGCCGCGCCGGCACCCGCGCTGCCTCCTCGGCCGGCGCCGATCCCTTGCCGGCGCAGCCTGCCAGAACGAACGGCACCGCCAGCAGGCCGGCCAGAAGACGAATCGGAAGAACTGGGACAGGCACCTGATCCTTCATTGGACCCCCGACAGGAGCGGAACGAAGCGCACGGCGTCGAGGCGGGATTCGAGCAAGCCCTCGCGGCCTCGCTCGATCAGCACCAGCTGCTGCGCACTCGCACCGAGCGGCAGGATGAGGCGGCCATTCTCCGCCAGCTGTTGCAGCAGCGGCGGTGGCACGCGGGCCGCCGCCGCCGCGACGATGATCGTGTCGAAGGGCGCCGCCTCCGCCAGACCGAGCTGTCCATCGGCATGCTTGAGGCGAATCTCGGACTTGCCGATCGCGCGCAGGTTGGCCCGCGCCTTGGCGAGCAGCGGCCCGATCCGCTCGACCGCATAGACCTCGTCGGTCAACTGCGCCAGAACCGCCGCCTGGTAGCCACAGCCGGCGCCGATATCGAGGGTCTTGCCGAGTTTCTGCCGGCCGGCACGCAGCGCCTCGATCATCCGCGCCACGACATAGGGCTGCGAAATGGTCTGCGAATAGCCCAGGGGAAGTGCCGTGTCCTCGTAGGCGCGCGACGCCAGCGCCTCTTCGACGAAGACATGTCGCGGCACGGCGGCAATCGCCGCCAGCACCTCCTCATCGGCGATTCCCTGTTCGCGCAGGCGCTCGATCATGCGCGTGCGCGTGCGCTGCGAGGTCATTCCGAAACCGGCGGCCGCCCCGCTCACTGCGCCAGCCACGAGCGCACCAGCGACAGTTGGGCCGTGTGCGTGAGGTCGATCTGCAACGGCGTCAGCGACACCTGGTTGTTCTGCACGGCGAAAAAATCGGTGCCCTCGCCGGCATCCTGTGCCTCGCCGGCAGCACCGACCCAGAAGACCGTCTCGTTGCGCGGCGAGATCGTGCGCACCACCGGCTCCGCCTTGTGGCGCTTGCCGAGGCGTGTGACGACGATGCCTGCCAGTTCCTCATGGCTGACGTCGGGAACGTTGACGTTGAGCAGCACCGGCGCACGCAGCGGCTGCCGCTGCAGCAGCAGGACCAGTTCGCGCGTGACCCGGGCGGCGGTCGCAAAATGACCGCCGGCCTTGCTGCACAGCGAAACCGCCAGCGACGGCACGCCGAGCAGGAAACCCTCGGTGGCGGCGGCAACGGTGCCCGAATAGATCGTGTCGTCACCCATGTTGGCGCCGATGTTGATGCCCGAGATCACCATGTCCGGCAGTTGTTCGAGCATGCCGGTGACCGCCAGATGGACACAGTCGGTCGGCGTCCCGTTGACGTAGTAGAACCCGTTCGCCGCCTGCTTCAGCGACAGCGGGCGATCGAGCGTCAGCGAGTTGCTGGCACCGCTGCGGTCGCGCTCGGGCGCCACGACGGTAATCTCCGCGACATCGCCCAGCGCCCGCGCCAGGTGTTCGATTCCTGGTGCGAAATAGCCATCATCATTGCAAAGCAGGATCCGCATCTCGATTCAGGAAGGGTGTCGAACACCGGCAAGCCACAAGGCAACCACCATCCGGCCGGCCACGAGGGTGAGGTCCCGGATTACCCGCCCGGCTGCCGTGCATTATAGCGAGCTGCCGGGCTTGCTCAAAGCACGCAGCGGTCTCGCGCCAGGGTCGCGCTTGACACCAGCTGCCGGCAACCGCGGCCCGCAGTCAGGCAAACGTGAATTCCGACACGGATTGGCCGTGTTTCGTTCCCGATTCCGCTTGACTTTCTGCCACCGCTGGACTAGAGTGAGGTCGTTTTTCGGTGGGTGCGAGTCTGGCCATCGTGGTCGGTACCTGCACCCTGTCAATGGCAAACGGAGGGAAACCTCCGGACGCAAAGCCACGGACCCTACCCCGAGTTGCCACAATGGCTCGGAAGGGTGGCCGGGTTGCCCGAATGGCGCGCGCCCTTTGCGCTGATCGAGTGCCTCCCCCAGCTTTGCGTCCACGCGGCAGAGGGAGTCGATATGGCACTCGCATCGTGGACCCAACAGCAGATCCTGGACCAGCTGATCTCCGGCTACCGCTGGAGCGGGTCGACCATCACCTACGCTTTTCCGACGACGGCCTCCGGCATGTACGGCGGCAACAATGAGCTGCCCGGTTTCGTCGGCCTCAATGCGACGCAGCAGGCAGCCGCCGAGCGGGCGCTGCAGACCTGGGACGACCTCATCGCGCCGAACCTCGTACGCACCACCGCCGGCAACTCGAACATCGAGATCGGCACCTCGAGCACCGGGGTCAGCTACGCGCATGCCTACTATCCGTCGATCGGCAGCGTCTGGTTCAACCGCGCCTATGCCGATCTGATGTCGCCGCAGGTCGGCCAGTATTCCTTCCAGGTCTATGTGCACGAACTCGGACACGCGCTCGGCCTCGACCACATGGGCGACTACAACGGCACGGGCAACTGGACGCCGTCCTCGTTCCAGGACAGCCAGGTGTACTCGGTGATGTCGTACTTCGGCCCCAACACCGGCCGCGGCAGCAGCAGCCAGATCGCCTGGGCCGACTGGGTCGGTCGCGACGGCCGCACCTATTCGCCACAGACGCCGATGCTCAACGACGTCCTCGCCATCCAGACGATCTACGGCGCCGACACGACCACCCGCAGCGGCGACACGGTCTACGGCTTCGGCAGCAACGTCGGCGGCTCGATGGCGGCGATCTTCGACTTCGCCCTCAACGCGAACCCGATCCTGACGATCTACGACGCCGGCGGCGTCGACACGCTCAACCTCAGTGGCTGGGACACGAACTGCACGATCAATCTGGCACCGGGCTCGTTCTCGTCCGGCAACAGCATGACCAACAACATCGCCATCGCCTACTCGTGCTTCATCGAGAACGCCGTCGGCGGCTCGGCGGCAGACCAGATCAGCGGCAACGCGCTGGCCAACCGGCTCGATGGCGGCGCCGGCAACGACAGCCTGTTCGGCGGCGACGGCGACGACATCCTGGTCGCCAGCCTCGGCGACGACCTGCTCGACGGCGGCGACGGCAACGACAGCGTCGTCTTCGGCGGCAGCTATGGCAGCTACACTTACACCTATGCGGAGAACGTCGGCTTCAACTTCTACAGCACTGTCAGCGGCTCGGATACGATTCGCGAGATGGAGATCTTCGTCTTTGCCGACGGCAGCAAGTCGGTCAGCGAGCTCCTCGGCGGCGGCTCGCTGCGCTCACTGGTATCGATCAGCGCCGACATCGCCCAACAGCTTGAAGGCCACAGCGGCACGACGGTCTTCACCTACAGGGTGAAGCTGAACACCGCCAGTTCGTCGGTGCAGACACTCAACTGGAACCTGCAGGGCACGGGCACCGCGCCGGTCAGTCCGGCGACCGACTTCTCCGGCGCGACCTCGGGCAGCATCACCTTCGCGATCGGCGAGACCGAGAAGACGATCTCGGTCACGGTGCAGGGCGACCGCGTGGTCGAAGCCAACGAATCCTTCGTCGTGACCCTGTCCAACCTGTCTTCGGGCCTCGGTTTCAGGACATCGAGCGCCACCGGCATCATCCTCAACGACGACGCGGCGAACAGCGACGACTACGGCGCCACGCCTGCGACTGCCGGCGCCTTGACCGTCGGCGGCGGCCCGCTGACCGGCTGGCTCGAGCGTACCTCCGACAGCGACCTGTTCGCCGTCAGCCTCAGCGCCGGAACGACCTACGTCTTCGATCTCCAGGCTCCGGGATCGGCGGTGGACGCGTACCTGTCGCTGCATGGCCCGACCACCACGACCAGCCTGTCGTCGGCGATCGCCAGCAACGACAACGCCGCTGCCGGCAGCGGCAACGCGCAGATCATCCATGCCGTCAGCAGCAGCGGTACCTACTACCTGCTCGCCCGCGACGCCCGTGGCGGCACCGGCAGCTATACGCTGCAGGCCGCGACCTTCGCCGGCCAGACGCTGAGCGGCGACGACAGCGGCAGCCAGCTCACCGGAACGCCGGGCAACGACGAACTCTACGGGCTCGGCGGTGCCGACACCCTTTCCGGCGATGCCGGCAACGACCACCTCGATGGCGGCACCGGTGCCGACCTGATGAATGGGGGCACCGGCAACGACAACTACGTCGTCGACGACGCCGGCGACGTAGTCATCGAAAGCAGCACGACCGGCGGCACCGACCGGGTCTGCTCGTCAGTGAGCTTCGTGCTCGGCAGCAACCTGGAGGAACTGCTATTGACCGGTGCGGCAAGCATCAACGGCACCGGCAACACCCTGGCCAACCGTCTGGGCGGCAACAGCGGCAACAACGTCCTCGACGGCCAGGCCGGCGTTGACACCTTCACCGGTGGCGCCGGCGACGACACCTTTGTCCTCGACGCCGCGGCCGAACTGGCCAACGTCAGCGAGAGCGCCGGCGAAGGCAACGACGGCTTGCGCATCGTCTACTCCAGCTCGGCGCCGCAAACCATCAGCCTGACGGGCGCCCTCGCCCATATCGAGAACGTCGAACTGCGCGGCAACGGGCCGTTCACCGTGATCGGCAACGGCACCGCCAACCTGCTCCGCGGCAACGCCCAGGGCAACCGGCTCGAGGGCGCCGCCGGCAACGACACGCTCGACGGTCAAGGTGGTGCCGATCAGCTCGTCGGTGGCGACGGCGACGACCTCTATCTCGTCGACCACATCGCCGACGTGGTCACCGAGGAAGCCAGCGCGGGCAGCGACAGCGTCCTCGTGGCGATCAACATCAGTGGCGCCACTTTCGTCCTTGGCGCCCATGTCGAGAACGCCAGCGTCGTCGGCAGCTTCGCCAACAACCTGATCGGCAACGATCTGGCCAACGTGCTGACCGGGAACGCCCTCGCCAACCGGCTCGACGGCGGCGCCGGGGTCGACACGCTGACTGGCGGCAGCGGTGGCGATACCTACGTCGTCGACGACGCCGCCGACGCCATCATCGAAACCGCGACGCTGGCGAGCGAGATCGACACGGTGATCAGCAGCGTCAGCTGGACGCTCGCCGCCAACCTCGAGAATCTCGTGCTTTTCGGCAGCGGCGACCTGTTGGCCAGCGGCAACTCGCTGAACAACGTCCTGACCGGCAACGCTGGCGCCAACCGCATCGACGGCGGCGCTGGCGCCGACACGATGTTCGGCGGCGCCGGCAACGATACCTACGTCGTCGACAACGCAGGCGACACGGTCTTCGAAACGACGGGCGCCAGCAGCCTTGTCGATGCCGGCGGGATCGACACGGTCGAAAGCACCGTCAGCTGGACGCTCGGCAACTTCGTCGAGAATCTCGTGCTCGGCGGCAGCGGCAACTTCGGCGCCACCGGCAACGCACTCGCCAACACGCTGCGCGGCAACGCCGGCAGCAACGTCGTCGACGGCAAGGCGGGTATCGACCTGCTCGACGGTGGCGAGGGTGCGGACATCTATCTGATCGCTGCGGCGAGCGATCATCCGGCCGCCGAGATCGCCGACAGCGGCTCGAGCGGCTGTGACGAGGTCCGTTTCGCGGCGACTACCGGCACGCTGACCCTGTTTGCAGGCGACAGCGGCATCGAGCGGGTGGTGATCGGCACTGGCGTCGGCGAGATCGTCAACGCCAGCGGTACCAGCGCCGTGAATGTCGACGCATCGCTGGTCGGCAATGCGCTGTCGATCACCGGCAACGCCGGCGCCAACGTCCTCACCGGCACCGCCTACGCCGACCGCATCGACGGCGGCGCTGGCGCCGACCGGCTGATCGGCGGTGGCGGCAGCGACACCCTGATCGGCGGCGCGGGCAACGACGTCTACGTCGCCGATGCCAGCGATTCGGTCAGCGAGACCTCGACGCTGGCGAGCGAGATCGACACCATCGAAACGAGTTCCTCCTGGACGCTGGGAGCCAACCTCGAAAACCTCCGGCTGCTCGGATCCGCTGACCTCAGCGGCACCGGCAACGCGCTGAACAACATGCTGACCGGCAACGGCGGCGCCAATCTCCTGGACGGTGGTCTTGGCGCCGACACGGTGTTCGGCGGTGCCGGTGATGACACCTACGTCGTCGACAACCTCGCCGACAAGGTCTTCGAAACGGCGACAGCCAGCAGCCCGGTCGACAGCGGCGGCAACGACACCGTTCGCAGCAGCGTCAGCTGGACACTCGGCAACTTCGTCGAGAACCTCGTCCTCGTCGGCAGCGACCATCTCGGCGCCACCGGCAACGCCCTCGCCAACACGCTGCGCGGCAACGCCGGCAACAACGTGCTCGACGGCAAGGCGGGCATCGACGTACTCGATGGCGGCGAGGGATCGGACCTCTATCTGATCGCTGCGGCGAGCGAGCATCCGGCAGCGGAGATCGCCGACAGCGGCAGGAGCGGCAGCGACGAGCTCCGTTTCGCGGCGACCACCGCCAGCACGCTGACGCTGTTCGCCGACGACCGCGGCATCGAGCGGGTGGTCATTGGCAGCGGGCTGGGTCAGACGGCAGTCAGCAGCGGCACGGTGGCGCTCAACGTCGATGCCGCGCTGGTGGACAATGCGCTGTCGATCCTGGGCAACGCCGGCGCCAATATCCTCAGCGGCACCAGCCACGCCGACACGCTCAACGGCGGCGGCGGCGCCGACCGGCTGCTCGGTGGCGACGGCAACGACCGACTGCTCGGCGGCACGGGCAACGACAGCCTGACCGGCGGCGCCGGCGCCGACCGCTTCGTCCTCGACCAGGCGCTCAGCGCGACCAGCAACCGCGACCTGCTGACCGACTTCCTGCCGGGCAGCGACCAGATCGAGCTGAGCCTGGCCGTTTTTCGCGCCCTCGGCGGAGTTCCGGGTGGACTGAGCAGCGAGCAGTTCTGGTCGGGCGCTGGCGTCACGCGGGCACACGACGCGAGCGACCGCCTCATCTACAACACGACCACCGGTGACCTTTACTACGACGCCGACGGCAACGGCAGCGGCGCCGCGGTCGCCATCGCGCTGATCGGCATCGACACCCATCCGCTGCTCGGCCATGCCGACTTCGCGTTGATCGCCTGATCGACTGCTCCGCCCGAGGGTCGGTCCCCGGCATGCTGCGAAGACCCCGTGGCATGCCGGGCAAACCCGACCACCCGGCTCCCCCAACCCAGCAGCGACCGACTGGTGGCGACCGCCGCATCGCTGCCGCCAGCATCAGGTTGCCGCTTTCCTGCCCCCCTTGGCGGGCGATCCCGTCGTTGGTCGGCGCCGGAAGGCTCAACTTCCATCACGCCATGCCGGCAGGAAACGCATGCGCCCAACTGCTGGAAAAAACCTAAGCCGGCGAAGCCGGAACCAAACAGGATGAGGTTTCTGTCATAGCCAAAA
>NZ_JAMTDQ010000049.1 GCF_023806635.1 Accumulibacter sp. | reverse complement strand
TGTGGGTCAGCTTTGGTGAGCAGAAACGGGTCAATTCTGGTGAGCGCCAAGGGGCTGTGCGGTGCCGGATTGCGCAGGCTCTTCACGCCGAGATTCCGATCCTGCTTTCGCTCACCGATGAACGCGTCGACGTGTTCGATGCCGGTTTGTGTCTCGTCGCGGCCAAGGATTTCATGACCGCGGAGACGCTGCCCCCGGGGGACACCGATCTCGCCAGGCGCGAGGGCTGGATCTGGGTACGGAGGCCGCTTGCATGAACTGCTGGGTGGGCTACGGACCGGAGCTGGTTCGCGTTCCTGTCCGTGCGTGCGCCAGAAGAAGGGAGTTTCAGGCAAACCTCTTCCGGGCGGTGCGTGACGGTACTCGAGGCGGGAGTCCATTTTCTGTTCAAGCCGCACGCGCCCGACCTCTCCGGCAAGATCGTTGCGGGGATTGCCCCGCGGCAATTTCGGCGCCACATGCCGAGCGAGCTGCTGCACGATTTCGAGGCGATGGCGGATTCGTGAAAGCACTCCGATCGCCGAGCGGCAAATGGCTGCAGCCGAGCGAAGCCGGCGACGCCCGGGGGCGAAGCCTCGCAACATTCGCCCGCCAGCTCCGAACAATTGACGGCCGACTCCGAACCTTTGTAGACCGGGTTCGAACATTTTTGGAGTCCGACCATTTGGCGTCCGAACAAGGGGCACGCCTGGCAGCGCTGGCTGCGCCCATGCGCGAGTCAGGCAAGGTGCCCGACAAGTCGCTGGCGGAGCAAGTCATCCTGGCGCTCTGTTTGCAGCGGTGGCTGACGCTTCGAACGTTGCCGCGGCTGCTCGATCGCGCCCGGCACCCGGCCTGCTGCCGACGACTTCTTCGCGACCCTTCAGCGGGCGAGGGTGACGAACATCAGGCCGACGACGATCGCCATGCCACCGAGCCCGGCGAGCGCGGCGGCGGCGAACCAGCGGTCGGCGAACCGGTTCACGACGGCGTCTTCCGGTCGCAGCGGGTCGTGCAGGACCTCGACCCGCGTGCCGATCGCCAGCGGTCGAACGTAGCGGCCGCTGTCGGATTCGAAGAGACGCTTGCGGCCGTCGCCGGTGCTGAACTCGACTACCGGGAAATCGTAGGGATTGCCGGGCGTCACCGCGACCGCCACTTGCGCGACCACCGTACCCGGCGCCGCCCGCCAGCCGCGGGTGCGCTGCCAGTGCTTCCAGGCCAGCACGCAGCCGCAGACCAGGAGAAGCAGCCCGGCCATTTCGAGTCCCCAACCGAGCATGCGAAACGCTGCACTGGACATGATCCTGAACTCCTTCGTTTCCTCCTGCCGCCGTCGGGGAAGTGTCCGCTTCCTGCCGCAGCGGCCGCCCGTCGGCGGCGGCGGACTGCTGCCCGGCACGCGGCTGCCGGCCCCGATCGAACGGACCGCAGGCCGTGACGACCGCGGCACGCGAGCACGGGCGGCGAGCAGGTGGCTTGGACTGCCGGCACGGCCATGCGATGATACGGCAGAACATCAGATCGACAAGGACTCGTTGCGATGATCACCGTCTTCGGCATCCGCAATTGCGACACCATGAAGAAGGCCTTTGCCTGGCTCGAGGCCAATGGCGTGCCCTACGAGTTCCGCGACTACCGGCAGCCGGGCGTGGTGGCAGCGCACCTGCCGGAGTGGAATCGCCATGCTGGCTGGCAGGCGCTGCTCAATACCCGTGGCCTGACCTGGCGGCGTCTGGCGGCGGATGAGCGAGCCGGCATCGACGAGGAGCGGGCCCTGCAACTGATGGTGGCGCATCCGACGCTGATCCGTCGCCCCGTCCTGGCCGTCGGTGGCCAGCTGCTGGTGGGCTTCAGCGCCGAAATCCATGCCCGCCTGCTGGATGCCAGCAACGCCGCCCAGCGAGCGCCGGGTGGCGAGGCCGTGAGGGGTAGCCACGGGGCCTGAAGGAAGGGCGGCAGCGCCGTCGCTGTCGCCGGTGCAGGAAGAGGGGAATAGCTCATGCTCACGATCGGCGTGGCGGGGGCGGGCAGCATCGGCGCCGGCCTGATCCGCCTCCTGCACACCTCGCCGGCTGCGCGCAGCCTGCGCTTGAAGACCGTCCTCGTTCGCGACACCGCGAAGCCGCGACCGGAACTCCCCGCCACGACCCCGCTGACGGCCTGTCCGGCCGAGCTGACGGACGATCCGCAGATCGATGTCGTCGTCGAGCTGCTGGGCGGCGTCGAGGAGCCGTTTCGCATCGTCAGCCGGGCGCTGTCGCAGGGCAAGGCCGTGGTCACGGCGAACAAGAACCTGCTCGCCGAGCGCGGCCCCGAGCTCTTTGCCCTGGCGGCCGAGCGCCGCTTGCCGCTGGGCTACGAAGCCAGCGTCTGCGCCGGCATACCGATCATCCGCACGCTCGAGGAAGCCCTGCGCGTCGACCGGATCACTGCCCTGGAGGGGATCGTGAACGGGACGAGCAACTACCTGCTGACCCGGATGAGCGAGGAGCGGGCAGCATACGCGGAGTGCCTCGCCGATGCGCAACGCCTCGGCCTTGCCGAGCCCGACCCGACCTACGACGTTTCGGGCCAGGATGCGGCCTGCAAGGCGGGCATCCTGGCGACCCTTGCCTTTGGCGCCTATGTCGACTTTCGACGGCTGCCCACCTCGGGCATCGACCGTCTTGCCCTCGAGGATGTCCGCCAGGCCGAGGCGATGGGCTACCGCATCAAGCTCGTCGCTGCCGTCGGTCGCGCGACCGGTGGTCGTGTCGATGCCGAGGTGGGAGCGGTCCTGCTGCCGCTGCATCACCCGCTGGCGTCGATCCGCATGGAGTGCAACGCCGTCCGCGTCGAGAGCGAGGGACTCGGGGAGACGCTCCTCGCCGGCAAGGGTGCCGGCCCGGCGCCGACGGGCGTCAGTCTGCTGGCAGACCTGCTCGATATCGCCGAGGGCCGCGGTCGGGTTCCCACGGCCGGGCATCCGTTCCTCGCCGGTGTGGCCGAACTGGCAGACCGGCAGGCGAGCGCTGCCCGCTACTACCTGCGGCTGGCCGTCGCCGACCGGCCGGGCACGCTGGCGCAGGTCGCCGGTTTCTTTGCCAGCCAGGGCATCAGCCTTGCATCGGTCCTGCAGCCCGAGGTTCCGGAACTTGCCGGCGGCTCGCTCGTGCCGCTGATCCTGACGACTCACACCACCGACCGTCGGCGCCTCGACCTGGTGCTGGCAGCCCTCAGTGCAGCCGGCTGGGGACGCAGCGTCGTGCTGCGCATCGGCGAACACTGAGCGGGCGGGTTCCCACACCCCGCGCCGCACTGCTGCCGGGCACGCCCGGGCGGTGAGGATTGGCGCCCGAGCGGCCGGGTCGCGGGTGGAAATCAGCAGAAAACGTGCATTAATTCCTCGTCTACCAGTGGCCGGCCGTTACAGACTGGTGTTGTGGGCGACGGGGTGGCCGCCGCGATCCTGCGGCAGCTCGGCTGATCTGATGCGAACAGCGGGTGCGACAGCGATGAAACGGGTTCGGGACTGGAGCATGCTCGTCGGTGTGGCACTGCTTCTACTGGTGGCCATTGCGCTTCCGGGTGGCAGGGCACGAGCCGAGAGCTACATCGAGGCGCCGCGGGTGACGGCAGCGCTGCAGCAGGGGCATGCGGCGGAGTTTGGCGTCGGCATCCGGCGCAACCTCCTGCTGGCAGTGGCACTCTATTGCGACGCCGGTACCATGGGCAGTCCCGAAGGCTTCTTCCGTGTCGGCCGCGTGCTGGCCAGCGCGCCGCGCCCGTTGCGCAACCCGGCGCTGGCCAACGCCTATCTCGCACTGGCTGCCCGTCTCGGCCACCACGAGGCACTCAGGCTCTACGATTCGCGGGTGGCGAGCGCGATCATCGGCGACGAGTGCGGGGTGTACGGCAACAGCGCCGACGGAACCCGTTTCGACCTCGATGGCTACCTGGCCGGACAGTCGACGGCGAAGCAGCGGATCGCCCACCTCATCCGCAACGCCGCGCGCCAGTATCAGATCGACCCGCGTCTCGCGCTGGCGATCGCCATCGCCGAGTCGAACCTCGATGCGGCGGCCGTCTCGCCGCGCAATGCGCAGGGCGTGATGCAGCTGATCCCGGCGACGCAGGAGCGCTTTGGCGTGACCCGGCCGTTCGACCCGGAGCACAATGTCAGAGGCGCACTCGCCTACCTGCGCTGGCTCGACAAGCGTTTCGCCGGCGATTGGCGGCTGATTGCCGCCGCCTACAATGCGGGCGAGGGAGCCGTCGAGCGTTACAGCGGTGTGCCGCCCTTCGCCGAGACGCAGCAGTACGTCCGCCGTGTCCTGCATTTCTCCGGCTTCGCGACGCGAGAGAGGGGCTGAACGCCGCTCGCCGGCGAGGTGGATCGCATTGCCGCCACGGGATGATGCCGGCCCACGGCCACTCCCGCTCGCCCGTCGCCGGCAGCCGCGTTGCGTGCTGCGGATGTGGTCATGACAGCGCCCCGCCGGGCATATCGTCCGCATAAAGCATATTTCTTGCGCCCCATTGTCCCTGTTTGTTGTACTCTTTGCGCCGTCTTCACCCGCCGGCCCGCGATCGATGGACCTGCGTGCCACGAGGACGGTGCCGTGTCGTCAGCGTCCGATCTTGATCAACAGGAGGTAACATGCGATTTCTAGTCAGGTTGTTGAGTGCCGTCATTCCTCTGTCGCTCGTCCTTTCCGGTCCGGCGGTGGCGCGGGAGTGGGATGCGATCAAGCAGTCGGGAACCATCATCGTCGCCACCGAGGGGGGATTCCAGCCCTTCAACTACTATGATGGACCGAAGCTCACCGGTTTCGAGGTGGAACTGGCCGAAGCGATCGCGAAGAAGCTCGGGCTGAAGCTCGAATGGCGCGTGGTGCCGTTCGACGGCCAGATCGCAGCACTCAAGCAGGACCGTTTCGACTTTGCCATCGCTTCGCATGGCTACACGGCAGAGCGGGCGAAGTCGGTCGATTTCGCCAATCCCCACTACTGTACCGGCGGCCAGATCGCCGCCCACAAGGACGGACCACTGACGGTTGCAGCGCTCGATGGCAAGACCGTCGGCGTGCAACTGGCGACCAGCTACGCCGATGCCGCGAAGAAGATCAAGGGTATCAAGACGATCAAGACCTACAAGGGCGACCCGGAAGCGTTTGCCGCCCTGAAGGCGAAGAAGGTCGATGCCTGGATCTCCGACAAGTTCACCGTCAAGGCGACGCTCGAGAAGAACCCCGATGCCGGGATCACTGCCGGCGAGCAGGTGTTCGTCGAGCGCGTTTCGATGATCCTGCGCAAGAACAACAAGGGACTTGCCGAGCAGCTCAATCAGGCACTGGCCGAGCTGATGAAGGATGGCACCTACAAGGCACTGTCGGAAAAGTACTTCAAGGAAGACATTTCCTGCCGTTCCTGACCCTGATCCAGGTCGCCAGCGATGAACTGGACCAGGCTGTACCCGGGATGGGCGATGTTCGCCGCCATGATCGGGCTGCTCCTCTTCCTTTGGGGAATGGCATTGCCGCTTGCGGCCTTGCCGGCACCCATCGGGCCGGCGGCCGAGCAGTTCGCCGACGGGGCGAGAATCACCGTCGGACTGACGCTGATCGCGGGCAGCGCCGGTGTCGTCATCGGCGTCCTCGCCGGGCTCGGAAAGCTGTCGCATTTTGGCCCGCTGCGCTGGTTCTGTGACGGTTATGTCTGGCTGATCCGCGGTACGCCACTGTTGCTGCAGATCCTGTTCGTCTGGCTGGCCCTGCCGACGATCATGCCGGAAGGCGTGGAGCTGTCGGATTTCACCTGCGCCGCCATCGCCCTGTCGCTCAACGTCGGCGCCTACAACACCGAGTGCGTGCGGGCGGGGATCCTGGCCGTTCCGCACGGCCAGGTCGAGGCCGCGCGCGCCCTCGGGCTGACGCCACTGCAGACCTTCATCGATGTCATCCTGCCGCAGAGCATGCGCGTCGCCCTGCCGGCACTGGCCAACAACCTTGCATCGCTGGTCAAGGATTCGTCGCTGGCCTACGCCATCAGCGTCGTCGAACTGACGATGGTCGGTTACCGGGTGCAGGCCGAGAGCTACCAGCCGATCCCGGTGTTCGTGACCATCGCCGCCATCTACCTGATCCTGACCACGGCCTTCACGACGCTGACGGCCGCACTCGAGGCGCAACTCGATGTCGGCCAGAAGCGCTGAAGGGACTTGCCATGGGCTCTGAAGCCGATCTCCGGCCGATCATCGAGGCGCGCGCGGTCGGCAAGCGCTTCGGCTCCTTCCAGGCACTCAGGGACGTCTCGGCAACCTTCCACGAGGGACAGGTGACCGCCATCGTCGGGCCTTCGGGATCCGGCAAGTCCACCTTCCTGCGCACCCTGAACCGCCTCGAAGCGCACGACTCGGGCGAGATCGTCATCGACGGCATCGTCCTCGGCGACGACATCCGCAACCTCAACGCCATTCGCCGCGAAGTGGGGATGGTCTTCCAGAGCTTCAACCTGTTTTCCCACCTCACCGTCCTGCGCAACCTGACCCTGGCGCCGATGCGGGTGCGCCGGATGGCGAAGGCCGCTGCCGAAGAGAAGGCGATGAACCTGCTCGAGCGGGTGGGCCTGAAGACGCAGGCCAGCAAGTATCCGGTGCAACTGTCCGGCGGCCAGCAGCAGCGGGTGGCGATCGCCCGCGCGCTGGCGATGGATCCGAAAGTGCTGCTATTCGACGAGCCGACCTCGGCGCTCGACCCGGAAATGGTCAACGAGGTGCTGGCGGTGATGCGTGAACTGGCCTACAGCGGCATCACCATGCTGGTGGTGACGCACGAGATGGGGTTTGCGCGCGAGGTCGCCGACCGCGTCATCTTCTTCGACGAAGGAGTGATTCTCGAGGACACCACGCCCGAGGGCTTCTTCTCGAATCCCGGGCATGAGCGGGCGAAGTCCTTCCTGTCACAGGTGCGGCATGGCTTCTGAGCTCTCGCCGCAGCCCGTGCCGGGAAGCCCGGCCGGCGGCCGCGGCCGCGCCGCCGGATCCTGCCGGTAGAAGCGCTTCAGGTTGTCATAGAGATCGGGAAACTCGGCCAGCAGGTCTTGCGGTGTCTCGAAGAAGGCTTCACTCATGACGGCGAAGAATTCGCCCGGGTTCTCGGCGGCATAGGGGTCGAAGACGGTTTCCTCGCCGCCGCGGTCGGCTCGCTCGACGGCGGCGCAGAAGGCGTCGTAGCTGGCGAGAAGAACCGTCTGCCAGGCGGCGGCGGACATGCCCGGCGGCAGCGGCGGCATCCCGTTGGCTTCGCCGTTGCGCATGTCCAGCTTGTGCGCGAACTCGTGGATGACGACGTTGTAGCCCTCACCTGCCATCTGTGCGTCGCGCCAGGAAATCAGCAGTGGACCGCCCTCCCAGGCCTCGCCCGACGCCAGTTCCTGATACTCGTGTACGACGCCGAATTCGTCCTCGATGCAGCGCGGGATGATGAACTCGTCGGCGTAGACGACGATGCCGACCCAGCCGGAGTAGTGGTCGAGGCCGAGGTTGAGGATCGGCAGGCATCCCTGGACGGCGATCGAGACGCAGATGGCGTCGTCCAGTTCGAAGTCGGCGACGGCGGTGAACTCCTTTTCGGCAAGGAATTCCTCGGCCAGCCGCCGCAGCCGCAGTTGCTCCTCGCCGTCGAGACAGGCGACGAAAGGCAGTCGTGAACTGAGCTCGAGCCACAGCGCGTCGGGGATGGGTGCTGGTTCGCGGCGGTTCCTCAGCCAGCCGAGCAGTTTGCCGATCATCTCGCGGGTGTCGCGGCGGCTGTCGCCGTTGTCAGGTAGATGCCGGCGAAGATCAGCGCGATGCCGGGATAGTGGTATGGCTGCGGCATCTCGGCGAGGAAGATGGCCGAGAGGATGGTTGCGAAGACGGGCATCAGGTGCAGGAAGAGGCTGGCCCTGCTCGCGCCGACCTCGCCGACGGCGCGGTTGTAGAACACGTAACCGAGGAAACCGGGGAAGATGCCGGTGTAGGCGATCCCCGCCAGCGTCGCCGGCGAGACATGGATCGACCGCCCCTGCGAAACCTCCCAGGCGTAGGCCGGTGCCAGCGCCGCCAGACCGACGAGGGTAAAAGCGGCGAGCAGCAGCATCGGGTCGACAGCAGCCGGTCGCCACTGCAGGCCGATGGTATACAGTGCCCAGGTGAAGACGGCAACGAGCATCCACAGGTCACCGACGTTGAAGCCCAGTTGTGCGAGACGGAGCGGATCGCCCTGGCTGACGATGATGCTGACGCCGGCAAAGGAAATGAGCACCCCGAGCCAGTCTGTGGTTCGCAGATGCTTGCCGAGAAAGGCCCAGGAGAGGGCGATCGTGGCGATCGGGATGAAGGAATTGAGCAGTGCGGCGTTGGTTGCCGGGGTGTACTGCAAGCCGATGTAGGCCAGCGTGTTGTAACCGCCGACACCAAGCAGTCCGAGCACGCCCACCGCTTTCCAGTTCGCGCGCAGCAGTGGCCATTGCGTCCGCAGATGGGGCAACGCCAGCGGCAGGACGAGCACGAAGGCGATCGCCCAGCGCCAGAAGGCGAGCGACAGCGGTGGCACCTGCTCGCGCAGGGCGCGGCCGATGACCATGTTGCCGGACCAGAAGAGAACGGTCAGGACGAGCAGCAGGTACGGGTTCTGCAGGCGAGCGTGCATCGCTGGCTGGCCGTGGCGAAAGGCGCATTATGCATTAATGACCGGCGGCGCCCTTATAATCCGCCAATGGTTTCCGTCCTCCATTCGCTCGCCGCACACGGCGATCCCGCCGACTCGCTGCAGGCGCTCGCCGAAGGCCTGCCGGCCGCTGCCGCCGAGCGCCTGTGGCGGGCCGTCGAGTACGCACGCCCGGTTTACGCCGACCGCCTGCTGGGTAGCGGCGAGGCGGTCTGGGGACATGCGCTGGGAATGGCGCTGATCGTCGCCGGACTCAAGCTCGATGCCGATTCGCGGCTGGCAGCGCTGCTCTTTGCCGTGCCGGCCCTGCAGGACCGTGGTCTGGCGCAGATCGAGGCCAGCTTTGGCGGCGGCGTCGCGCACCTGGTCGGCGGTATTTCTCGCCTCGACCGGATGCGGCCGATCACGCGCAAGTTCAGCGCGCATTCGGCGGCCAACTCCGAGAGCAACCCGCAGGAGATGAAGGCGCAGGTCGAGATCCTGCGCAAGATGCTGCTGGCGACGGTCGAGGACATTCGCGTCGTCCTCCTGCGGCTCGCTTCGCGGACGCAGACCCTGCGTCATTTTGCCGCCGAGGCGGACGAACTGCGCGTGCCGGTGGCGCGTGAAACGCTCGAGCTTTACGCACCTCTTGCCAACCGGCTCGGTGTCTGGGAGCTGAAGTGGGAGCTCGAAGATCTGTCGTTCCGCTTCCTGCACCCGGAAATCTACAAGGATGTCGCGCGCCACCTCGACGAGAAGCGTGTCGAGCGGGAGCAGTTCATCGCCACCGCAAGCGCCCGCCTGCAGGAAGAGCTGCAGGCTGCCGGTGTCGGCCACGCCGAGGTCTACGGTCGCCCGAAGCACATCTACAGCATCTGGAACAAGATGCGCAAGAAGGGGGTGAGCTTCGCTGAAGTCTACGACGTGCGTGCGCTCCGTGTCATCGTCGACGAGGTGCGTGACTGCTACACGGCGCTCGGCATCGTGCACCACATCTGGTCGCCGATCGCCAGGGAGTTCGATGACTACATCGCGCATCCGAAGGGCAACGACTATCGCTCGCTGCATACCGCGGTGCACTGTGCCGATGGCCGCGCGCTCGAAGTGCAGATCCGCACGCGCGACATGCACCGCCATGCCGAACTGGGCGTTGCCGCTCACTGGCGCTACAAGGAGGCGAGCGGGGCGGCACCCGAGGACCGCTACGACGAGAAGATCGCCTGGCTGCGTCAATTGCTGACCTGGCGCGACGAGGTGGCGGATGCATCGGACTGGGTCCGGCGCTACAAACAGGCAGCGTTCGATGAGACGGTCTATGTCCTGACGCCGCAGGGACGGGTCGTCGATCTGCCGCGGGGTGCGACGCCGGTCGATTTCGCCTATCGCGTGCACACCGACGTCGGCCATCGCTGTCGCGGCGCCAAGGTCGACGGTGCGCTGGTGCCCCTGAATACCCAGCTGGCGACCGGGCAGCGCGTCGAGATCGTCCTCGCCAAGCAGGGCGGGCCGTCACGCGACTGGCTGAACCCGGCGCTCGGCTATCTGTTCACCCATCGCTCGCGGCTCAAGGTCAGGCAGTGGTTCGCCAGCCTGGCGCTCGACGACACCCTGGCCGAGGGGCGGGCGCTGGTGCAACGCGAACTGCAGCGGCTGGGACAGCCCGGGCTCAACCTCGACGACCTGGCCGTCCGTCTCGGGCTCGCGCGCAGCGACGACCTCTTCATCGCCATGGCGCGCGCGACGCTGAACATGCGGCAGTTGCAGGCGGCGGTACGTGCCAGCGAGGAGCCCGTCGACGAGCGCGTGCCCGACGAGCTGACGGTCCGCCGGCAACGCGACAGCGACGTGGCGGAGAAGGGAATCCTGATCGTCGGGGTCGGCCGTCTCCTGACACAGCTCGCGGGTTGCTGCAAGCCGGCGCCGCCGGACCCGATCGTCGGCTTCGTCACCCGCGGTCGCGGCGTTTCCGTCCACCGTGCCGACTGCAGCAATCTCGTGCACCTGCAGGCGATGCACCCGGAGCGGCTGATCGAAACGACCTGGGGCGCCGGCAGCGATGCGGTCTTCGCCGTGGACATCGTCATCGATGCCCATGACCGACAGGGCCTGCTGCGCGATGTGTCGGATGTGCTGGCGCGCGAAAGGATCAACGTCATCGCGGTGAACACGCAGTCGCGTCAGGGCAACGCGCACATGAGTTTCACCGCCGAGGTCGGCAGCATCCCGCAACTCGAGCGGACGCTCGCGCTGCTGCATGGGGTGCACGGAGTCGTTGGCGCGCGCCGTGCCTGACGCCGGCAGCAGCCGGCGGCCGCAAGCGTGCCGCCGGTGCCTTTCGTGGTGGCTGGCCCGTTAGCCCTTCAGGAGTTCGATCAGCTCGGCCTGCGAGGAATGCGGGCTGGTGCGCGAACCACGCTTCTGGTGGTAGGTGCCGTCAGGCCCGAGTTCCCAGGCAAGTGCGTTGTCGGTGAGGTAGATCTGCAGGCCTTCACTCATCACCCGCCGCTTCAGCTTGCGGTCGAGGACCGGGAACGCCAGTTCGATCCGGCGGAAGAAGTTACGTTCCATCCAGTCGGCGCTCGACAGGTAAACCTTCTCCTCACCGCCGGCGTAAAAGTAGAAGACGCGGTGGTGCTCGAGCTGGCGGCCAATGATCGAGCGCACATTGATGTTCTCCGAAAGGCCCTTGACGCCCGCCCGCAAGCCACAGACGCCGCGCACGATGAGGTCGACCTTGACGCCAGCCTGCGAAGCCTCATAGAGCGTGGCAATGGTTTCCGGTTCGAGCAGCGAGTTCATCTTGGCGATGATTCGCGAACGCTTGCCGGCACGCGCGGCTTCCGCCTCGGCCCGGATTGCCGCGACGACGTTGGGCTGCAGCGTGAACGGTGCCTGCCACAGGTGGGTCAGCGTCTGTGCGCGGCCGAGGCCGGTGAGCTGCTTGAAGACCTCGTTGGTGTCGGCGCCGATCTCCTCATTGCAGGTGAGCAGACCGAAGTCGGAATACAGGCGGGCTGTCTTCGGATGGTAGTTGCCGGTACCCAGATGGACGTAACGGCGGAGGATGCTGCCACCGCCATTGCTCTCCTCACGGCGAACGACCATCAGCATCTTGGCATGGACCTTGTAGCCGAAGACACCGTAGACGACGTGGGCGCCGACTTCCTCGAGCTTGGTTGCCCAACCGATGTTCGCCTCCTCGTCGAAACGCGCCATCAGCTCGACGACGACCGTGACCTCCTTGCCGTTCTGCGCTGCACGCAACAGCGATTGCATCAGCACCGAGTCGGTACCCGTGCGGTAGACGGTCATCTTGATCGCCACAACCTGCGGGTCGACCGCTGACTGCTCGAGCATTTCGATCACCGGGTTGAAGCTCTGGTAGGGGTGATGCAGCAGGATGTCACCGCCACGAATGCCGTCGAAGACGCTCTGGCATTTCTGCAGGGCCTTCGGTACGCCCGGTGTGAAGGGTTGGAACTTGAGATCCTGGCGCACCACCCAGTCTGGAACCTGCATCAGGCGGACCAAGTTGACCGGGCCCGCGACGCGATAGAGGTCGGTTTCGGTCAGATTGAACTGGCCGAGGAGGAACTGCGTCATCGCCTCCGAGCAGCTGTTCGCGACTTCCAGGCGAACCGCGTCGCCGAAGTGGCGCTGCGGCAGTTCGCCCTGGATCTTGGCGCGCAGGTTCTTGACTTCTTCCTCGTCGACGAACAGGTCGCTGTTGCGCGTGACGCGAAACTGGTAACAACCGAGCACTTTCATGCCGGCGAACAGTTCGTGCACGAACTCGTGCAGGATCGACGACAGGAAGACGAAGGAGTACTCGCTGCTGCCCAGTTCGCGCGGCAGGCGGATGACGCGTGGCAGGACGCGCGGCGCCTGTACGATCGCTGCGCCCGAACTGCGCCCGAAGGCATCGCGCCCCTCGAGTTCGACGGCGAAGTTGAGACTCTTGTTGAGTACGCGCGGGAAGGGGTGCGACGGGTCGAGGCCGATCGGTGTGATCACCGGCATCACTTCGCGGAAGAAGAATTCCCTGATCCATTCGCGCTGTTCGAGATTCCAGTCTGCCCGCTTGAGGAAGCGAATGCCTTCGGCAGCGAGCTGTGGCAGGACTTCGTCGTTGAGCAGTGCATACTGCTCCCTGACGATGGCATGGACCTCCTCGCTCACCAGCTGGTAGACCTCGCGTGCCGTCTTGCCATCGGTGGTGATCGCCACCGAGTTCAGCTTGAGCTGTTCCTTGATGCCAGCCTCGCGAATCTCGAAGAATTCGTCGAGATTGCTGCTGACGATACAGAGGAAGCGCAGACGCTCGAGCAAGGGTGTTCGCGGGTTCTTGGCCTGCCACAGGACCCGCCGGTTGAACGCCAGCAAACTCATCTCGCGATTCTGGAAGTACTCCGGCGGGAAGCCGGTGGGTGCCTGAAGGGGAGGTGTCTCGCTGGTCGTGGCAACTATGTTCATCGATCGGTTCCGTCAAGAAGGATGGCTCGGACAAGGGTTCAATTGCAGGCGGACATATTACAGCGATAGGCTGCGCGCGGGTCTGCCGGCGGCCATTTTCTTCCGCTCTGGCGGGGGCGCTGGCATGGTGGCGTCCGTGTCTGCAGCGCACCGCCGCTCGCCTGGGCCAACGGAGGTGCAGCGCGGGGAATGCTAGAATGCCGGGCCCAGGCACACCACTTGTCGTGCGGGCGAAGAGGAACAGTCATGAGTTACGAACTGATAGCCGGGGTGGACCTGGGTTCCAACAGCTTCCGCGTCCAGGTCGGGCGCATCGTTGGCGAACAGATTCACCCTCTGGATACCCTGCGCGAGACGGTTCGCCTGGGTTCCGGCCTCACGCGCGAAAAACTGCTCGATCATGCTTCGCAACAGCGGGCGATCGCCGCGCTGCGCCGCTTCGGCGAACGTCTGCGCGGTTTTGCGCCCGACGCCGTACGGGCGGTGACGACCGATGCCATGCGGGTCGCACGGAACGCGCCACTGGTGCTGTTGCAGGCCGAGGCAGCGTTGGGCTTTCCGATCGAGGTCATCGGCGGCCGCGAGGAAGCACGGCTGATCTTCATCGGCGCCGCAAATGCCCTGCCGGCAGCCAGCCACCGCCGCCTGGTGGTCGATATTGGTGGCGGGTCGACCGAATTCATCATTGGCGAGGGTACCGAGCCGGCGTTGATGGAATCGCTGTTCATGGGCGGCATCAGCTATCACCAGCGCTTCTTCCCCGACGGCAAGGTCGACAAGAAGCGCCTGTACGCGGCCGAAGTGTCGGCGGCGCGCGAGGTCGAGGCCATCGTGGTCGACTATCAGCGCCGTGGCTGGGGCGAGGCCGTCGGATCCTCCGGAGCGGCGCAGGAAATCGCCACGTTGCTGGAGATGAACGATCTCAACCCGCAGGGGGACAGCGGCATCACTCGCGAGGGACTGGCCCGGCTGCGTCAGTTGCTGATCCGCGCCGGTTCGGCGGAGGCGCTGAACCTGCACGGCATGCGTCCGGATCGCTGCCTCATTCTGCCCGGTGCCGTCGCCATCATGTCAGCCGTGTTCGCCGAGATGGGCCTTGAGCGCATGACCTATTCCGACGGTGCCCTGCCGCTGGGTGTGCTCTACGACCTGCTCGGGCGCTTCGCGCGTCATGATACGCGCGACACGACGGTGGCCCAGTTCATGCAGCGCTATCAGGTGGACGAGACCCAGGTCAGGCGGGTCGAGCGCACGGCCCTGCTCATTCTTGGCCAGATGATCAAGCTCGATGATCTCGCGCACGAGAACGATGTACACTTTCTGCGCTGGGCGGTCTCGCTGCACGAGATCGGTGTATCGGTGGCGCATAGCCAGTTCCACAAGCATGGCGCGTACATCCTGGGACATGCCGACATGTCGGGATTCTCGAAGCGTGATCAGGCCCGGCTGGCCCTGCTGGTTCTCGGTCAGCGTGGCAAGCTGCAGAAGCTCGCGGCGATGCCGGCGGGCGATCCCAACTGGCGGCTGCTCTTCTGTCTGCGGCTGGCGGCGCTGTTGCACCGGGCGCGCGACGACCATCCGTTGCCCGAGATGTCGGTCCGGGAAGCCGCCGATGGCTTCGAACTCGATCTGCCGGCGCGTTGGCAGGCGGGCAATCCGATCACCGCCACCGCGCTGGCGGATGAGGTGACGTTCTGGCGTCGCATCGGCATCACGCTGAAGGTCGGTACGGTGCCGCGCGACAAGGTGGTGCAGTTGGAGCTGCTGCAGAAGTCGTAGCAGGCGCGGGCGCGAGTGGTTGCCCGCGGCAGGCGGGGAGGCGCCTTTTCCGAACGGGGAGTGAGCGAGTGAACAGCACGTCGGCGCAGGCCGGCAGCAGATCCGGCGCCGGTTGCTGAACGCAGCGATGACCGCGGCGACGATCGATATGGTCGATGAGGCGGGTGCCCGCCAGCTCGTGCTCGCGGGTGACTGGCGTCTGGCGACGATGCCGCAGCCGATCGCCGCTTTCGAGTTGCGCGTGCGGCAACTTGCGACCGACAACCCCGTCTGGGACTTGCGCCCGGTGTCGCGCCTCGACAGCGCCGGGGCGACTCTGCTCTGGCGGGCCTGGGGCCGACAGTGGCCCAGCTCGCTGATCCTTTCAGTCGAGCATCGGGCCCTGCTCGAACGGGTGGCGGCGATCTCCGGCGACCTCGAGGGCGCTCCGGCAGCGCACGACGCTCTGGCCTGGATCGCCGCCCTTGGCCGGCTGTCGCTGGCGGGCCTGCGTCACTTGTCCGAGATCGTCGCCTTGATCGGGCAGTTGGTTCTCGATCTGTGCTATCTCTGCCGGCACCCGCGCGAGATGCCCTGGCGGGAGTTCTCGGCCAACCTGTACAAGAGCGGTGCGCGGGCTTTGCCGGTGATTGCTCTGATCGGCTTCCTCATCGGCATCGTCCTTTCCTACCTCTCCGCGCTGCAGCTGAAGACGTTCGGCGCCGACGTCTTCATCGTCAATCTGCTCGGCATCAGCATCGTTCGCGAACTCGGCCCGATGCTGGTCGCGGTGCTGGTCGCCGGACGTTCCGGTTCGGCGATGACCGCCCAGATCGGCGTCATGCGAGTGACCGAGGAGATCGATGCGCTGGCGACGATGGGTGTGTCGCGCAGCCAGCGTCTGCTGTTGCCGAAGGTGCTGGCGCTCGCCGTCGCGATGCCGTTGCTCGTCATCTGGTGTTCTGCCGCCGGCATCATCGGCGGCATGATCGCTGCCAAGTTGCAGATGGGGCTCTCCTACGCCTACTTCATCGACACGCTGCCGCGCGTGGTGCCGGTGGCGAACGTCTGGATCGGCCTCTGCAAGGGACTGGTATTCGGCGTGCTCATCGCGCTGATCGCCTGCCATTTCGGGCTCAGGGTCAAACCGAACACCGAGAGCCTGTCGGCGCTGACGACCAGTTCGGTGGTATGCTCGATCACCGTGGCGATCCTCGTTGACGCGGTCTTCGCGGTCGCGACGCGCGGACTGGGGCTGCCATGATGCGTGCGCCACCCGCTGCCGGCCAGTCGTTGCCGCCCGTGATCGAGATTCGCGGACTGTACACGGAATTCGCTGATCTCGTCGTTCATCGCGACATCAATCTCGACATCGAGGCGGGGCAGATGCTCGGACTGGTCGGTGGTTCGGGCAGCGGCAAGACGACCTTGCTGCGCGAAATGGTCGGCCTGCTGGCGCCGAGCAAGGGGACCGTGCGGCTGTTCGGCCAGTCGGTGCTCGAAACCGATCCGCGGCGCCGACGGGCGCTGCGGCGGCGTTTCGGCATGCTCTTCCAGCAGGGCGCCCTGTTTTCGGCGCTCTCGGTCTTCGACAACATTGCTTTTCCGTTGCGGGAACTGCACACTCTCGATGAAGGGATGGTCGCTGATCTGGTCTTTCTCAAGCTTGCCATGGTCGAACTCGAAGCACGGCATGCACGGCTGATGCCGGCCGAGCTGTCGGGCGGCATGGTCAAGCGTGTGGCACTGGCGCGCGCCCTGTCGCTCGAGCCGGAACTGCTGGTTCTCGACGAGCCGACGGCCGGTCTCGATCCTGATCGCAGCGAAAGCTTCGTCAAGCTGCTGCGGATGCTGCAGAAGGAGCTGGGTTTCACGGTGGTGATGGTGACGCACGATCCCGAGACACTCGCCGGCCTGGCAACCCGCCTGGCGGTGCTGGCCGATCAGCGGATCGTCGCCTGCGGCACTGCAGCGGAGGTTGCGGCGGTGGATCATCCCTTCGTCCGCAACTTCTTCGATTCCGGACGCGCGGCGGCGGCGATCCGGCAGCAACGGATCTGAGCATGGAGAACCGGGCGCATGCGCTGGTGGCCGGTGTGTTCACTCTGCTGCTTGGCCTCGCCGCGGTGCTGGCCGTCTGGTGGTTCGGCGGCAGGCACGAAGCGACGACGGACTACATCGTCGTCAGCCGGCACAACGTCACGGGCCTCAACCTGCAGGGGCAGGTGCGTTATCGCGGCATCCGGGTGGGCAAGGTGGAAGCGATCGAACTCGACCCTGCAGAGGTGCGCAACATCCTGATCCGGGTCAGTGTCGACCGCAGCGTCCCGGTCACCCGCAGCACCACCGCGCGCCTTGGCTATCAGGGGGTCACCGGCATCGCCCACATCCTCCTCGAGGACAATGGCAAGGATGCGACGCCGCTCGCTGGCGACGATGGCGGCCTGCCGCGCATCACGATGCAATCCTCGCTGATCGAGGAGCTGTCGGATGTCGGCGGTGCGACGCTGCGCCAGGCACGGGATTTTCTGGAGCGGGCGAACCTCGTTCTTGACGACGACAACCGGCGGCACCTGGCCGGGATTCTCGCCAATCTGGATGCGACGACGAGCAACACCACGGAGGTGGCGCGGCAGTTGCGCAAGATCCTGACGGACGAAAACCTGCGCCTGCTGGGCAGTGCCCTGGCACACGCCGAGCGGGCGGCTGCCGAGGCGGCGCCGCTGCTGCTCGAGTCGCGTCGCCTGGCAAGCAGTCTGCAGCCGCTGGGCGAACGCCTCGGGCGGCTGATCGGCGAACCTTCTCCGGGCGGTATCGCCGCCCTGGTGACGCGCCTGGAAGATGTCAGCGGTGAGCTGTCGGCGAACTCGCGCCAGCTCAACCGGGTGCTGCAGATGCTCGAGGAGTCGCCGCAGAGCATCATCTTCGGTCCGCCACCGCATGCACCGGGCCCGGGTGAGGCCGATTTTGTCGCGCCCGCGATGCCAGCAGGGGTGGGTCGATGACGAGGTTTGCGAGCCTTCTTGCCGCCAGCCTGCTGGTGGCCTGCAGCGGCATGCGCAGTCCCCAACGGGCGGATGTCTACGATCTGGGACCGCCGCCGGCGCGGCTGACCGACGTGGAGCGCTGGTCGGGGGTCGCGCTCGAGACGAGGCTGCCCTATTGGTTCGATTCGCTGACGATCGAGTATCGCCTGCTCTACGATGAACCGCTGCGGTTGCGCAGCTACGCTGCCAGTCGCTGGGCCGCCTCGCCGGCGCAAATGCTCGAGCAGCGTCTGCGGCAGCAGCTCGGTCTCAGCGCGGCACGTGGCCGGAACGCGAACACCTGCCGGTTGCGCATCGAACTGCAGGAGTTCTCGCAGGTCTTCGCCACGCCGCAGCGGAGCAGCGCGCTGTTGCAGGGGCAGGCGACCCTGCTCGACACGAGACAGCGGATCATCGCCGAGAAGGCAGTGGCCGTCGAGCAGCCGGCGAGCAGTGCCGACGCCCGCGGAGGGGTGGGTGCGATGGTGGCCGCGAGCGGGCAACTGGGCAACGAGTTGCTGCCCTGGTTGTATGAAGTCGAAAAACGTGGCAGGCTGAAAAGCTGCCGTGTCACGACGGAGCAACAGGAATGACACCTATTTTGAGAGAGGAGAAGCTGGGGATGCCGAACATGTACCGGGTGGGCCTTGACAAGAATCCTGCCAACTACACGCCACTGACGCCGCTGACCTTCGTCGAGCGCAGCGCCTATGTCTATCCCGAGCGCGTCGCGGTAATTCACGGCCAGCGGCGCCAGAGTTGGCTGCAGACCTTCACTCGCTGCCGGCAACTTGCTTCCGCGCTCGCCGCACACGGTGTCGGCGAAGGTGATACGGTGGCGGCCATGCTCAACAACACGCCGGAAATGATCGAATGTCACTTCGGTGTACCGGCCACGGGTGCGGTGCTCAACACGCTGAACACTCGGCTCGATGCCGAGACGATCGCCTTCATGCTCGAGCATGGCGAAGCGAAGATCCTGTTCACCGACCGCGAGTACTCGCCGACCGTGCGCAAGGCACTGGCTGCCTGCCGGCGCGAGATCCTGGTGATCGACGTCGACGACCCGGAGTACGGCGGTCCCGGTGATCGGCTGGGGACGCGCGAGTACGAGGAATTCATCGCCGGCGGCAGTCCCGATTTCCCGTGGCGGGGTCCAGACGACGAGTGGGACGCCATATCGCTCAATTACACGTCCGGTACCACCGGCAATCCGAAGGGTGTCGTCTATCACCACCGTGGCGCCTATCTCAACTCGATGAGCAACATCGTCAGCTGGGGCATGCCACCGCATGCGGTGTACCTGTGGACGCTGCCGATGTTTCATTGCAACGGCTGGTGCTTCGTGTGGACGATGGCCGCCAACGCGGGTACCAATGTCTGCCTGCGTCGGGTGGACCCGAAACTGATCTTCGATGCCATGCGCGAGCACGGGGTGACCCACTACTGTGGGGCGCCGATCGTGCATAGCCTGATGGCCAACTCCCCGGCCGAACTGCGTGCCGGCATCAGCCAGAAGGTCTCCGGACTGATCGCCGCCGCACCACCGCCGGCAGCGGTGATCGAGGCGATGGCCAACATCGGCATCGACCTGACGCATGTCTACGGCCTCACCGAAACCTACGGACCGGCCGCTGTCTGCGCCAAGCACGGCGACTGGAGCAGCCGGCCGCTGGCCGAGCAGGTCGAACTCAATGGCCGCCAGGGGGTACGCTACCACGCGCAGGAGGGGATCACGGTTCTCGATCCAGTCAACATGGCGGCCGTTCCGTGGGACGGAGAGACGATGGGGGAAATCATGTTCCGCGGCAACCTGGTGATGAAGGGCTACCTGAAGAACCCGAAGGCGAGCGAGGAGTCCTTCGCTGGCGGCTGGTATCACACGGGCGATCTGGCGGTCATGCATGCGGACGGCTATGTCAAGATCAAGGACCGTTCCAAGGACGTGATCATCTCCGGTGGCGAGAACATCTCGTCGATCGAGGTCGAGGATGTACTCTACAGGCACCCGGCAGTGATTGCCGCAGCGGTCGTCGCCACCCCCGATCCGACCTGGGGTGAGGTGCCCTGCGCCTTCCTCGAACTGCGTGAGGGAATGACGGTCAGCGAGCAGGAAGTGATCGACTTCTGTCGGCAACACATGGCACGCTTCAAGGTGCCGAAGCGGGTGGTCCTTTGCACGTTGCCGAAGACCTCGACCGGCAAGATTCAGAAGTACGTGCTGCGCGAGCAGGCAAAATCCTCTGCCGCCATCGAGTGACCGCCAGCCAGAGCCGGCGTGGCAGCGACCAACCCCAGGAGAGACGAATGAACACCTCGATCAGCACGGTTGAACCCTACGTCCTGCGTGTCGATGAAGCGGGCGTCAGCACGCTGACGTTGAACCGGGGGAGCCAGTTCAACGCCCTGTCGCAAGCGATGATCGCCGCCCTGCAGAGGGAGCTGGACGCCATCGCGGCCGATCCGGCGCTGCGCGTCGTGGTCATTGCCGGAGCTGGCAAGGCCTTCTGTGCCGGCCACGACCTGAAGGAGATGCGCGCGAATCATGACCAGGCCTTCCTGCAGGAGCTGTTCCGCAGTTGTGGCCGGATGATGATGAGCCTGACGCGGATGCCGCAGCCGGTGATCGCGCGCGTCCAGGGCATCGCCACCGCCGCCGGCTGCCAGCTCGTTTCGATGTGCGACCTGGCAGTTGCTGCCGACAGTGCGCGCTTCGCCACGTCGGGGATCAATGTCGGCCTGTTCTGTGCCACTCCGGCGGTCGGACTGTCGCGCAACCTGGGCCGCAAGCAGGCGCTCGAGATGCTGCTCACTGGCGATTTCATCGACGCCCGGACGGCGCTGCAGCAGGGATTGGTCAACCGCGTCGTCGCCAGCGACGCGCTCGACGACGAAGTTGGACGCCTTGCCCGGTCGATCCTGGCCAAGTCGTCGGTAGCCGTGGGCATGGGCAAGCAGATGTTCTACCGGCAGCTCGAGATGGGGCTTGAGGCAGCCTATCAGTACGCTTCCGAAGTGATGGCCTGCAACATGATGACCGAAGATGCCGGCGAAGGCATCGACGCCTTCATCGCCAAGCGGCAGGTGTCGTGGAAGGGGCGGTAATCTCGTGTCGACTGCCTTTTCCGAGGTTCAGCCATCGTCCGATGCGGGTTCCGCCGCCCGGCGGTACCCGGTCGGCCGTGGCTGTTGTCGCTGATCAGCCCGCGACGACGCGGTCGTGGCCGGCTGCAGCGGCGGCCTGCAGTGCCTGCGCCGCCCGCCTGAGGATCTCGTCCGTGGACCGATCGTCGGCCGTGCGTGCACTGGCGCCGACGCTGATACTGAAGCGGACGGTGCCATTTTCCGTCGGAATGGCGATTTCGCCGATCTGCACGCGAATCCGGTTGGCGACCAGCAGTGCCTCTGCGATCTCGGTATCCGGCAGCAGAACGGCGAACTGTCCGCCAGCAAACCGGGCCAGCAGATCCCGTTGGCGCAGTGCGCGTTTGGCAGCCTGGGCGACGGCACGCAGAACCTGATCACCGACGGCATGGCCGTAACCGTCATTGATGCGGCGGAAGAAATCGATGTCGAGGAGCATGACGGCGAGCGGCAGCGGCCGGTGCTGCCGCCGTACGAGTTCGTCGGCAAGCATTGCGACGAAGTGCTGCCGGCTGCTGACGCCGGTGAGCTGGTCCGAGATCGCCAGCTGCTGCAGCTGTGTGCGGTGCTCGGCGAGCCTGCGGAGCAGCCGCAACGATCGCCAGGCAACGACGGTCAGCGGGATCGTCATGCCCAGAGCCAGCAGAATGGTCCACAGGCTTTGTCGTTTCCAGCCCGCGAGGGCCGTCTCGTAGTCATCGAGAACGACGACGACGAGAGGCAGGTCAGGGGGCGAGGAGTAACTCGCCAGGAGCCGCGGCTGCTCCTCGCCGTCCGCATCCAGTACGACGAAGGCACGCCGTTGTTGCGGCAGGTGGAGGCGGAACAGCGGCCCTCCGGCAAGCGAACGAGCGCGCTGCCGGTCGTCGCCCGCCTGCGCCAGAACCGTGCCGTCGAGCGAGAGCAAGGCGATCACTCCATCCGGTCGCGGCCGCTCGGCCTCGTAGCTGCGGCTGAGCATCTCCAGGTCCACCATTGCCATCAACTGCCGGGGGTTCTCGCCCGGGTCGATCGGCGCGCGGGCGAGCGGCAGATCAACCCTGCCCGTAGCCGGGTCAGCGATCGGCTGCCCGATCGACAGACCGAAAACCTCCGCTGGACGATCGCCGCCGACGGGCTCGGCTGCCCAGCGGGGTTGCGTGCCGGGGATAGGGAGCGAGCGGCTGTCGGCGGGCAGCAATGGAATATCGAAGAACTTGCCGCTGCTGGCCCGCAGACGGTCGACCAGCTGGCGCATGGCGGGCTCGCTGGCCGGCGAGCGGGCGGGGTGGGCCTGCAGCCAGAGTTCGCTCGCGACGAGAACCGTGTCGATCAGGCGAAACTGCTGTCGTGTCTGCTCCTCGATAGCGTGCGTCAATTGCTGCAGAGTCCTGCCGGTGGCAGAAAGGCTGTCGTGGCGGGCGACGACCACTGAAGCGATGACAGCCGTCCACAGCGCAGCGAGGAGCAGCAGCGTGAGCAGCACCACGGTTCGCGGTCTGGCCCATTCTTCGACATGCCGGATGGTCTCACCTTCCATCGCTGCCCCTCCTCTGCGAATTCTAGCAGCCTGCCGACGACCGTCGGCGGGAATCGCCAATGCGGGCAGCACTTCTCATTTCAAATCCGCGCAAGGCGGTGGTTGGCTGAGGTTGGCGC
>NZ_JAMTDQ010000048.1 GCF_023806635.1 Accumulibacter sp. | reverse complement strand
ATCAGACGTTGAACAGGAAATTCAGCACATCGCCATCCCGGACGACGTATTCCTTGCCTTCGGCGCGCATCTTGCCCGCTTCGCGGGCGCCCTGTTCGCCCTTGCAGGCGATGAAGTCGACGAAGGAAATCGTCTGGGCGCGGATGAAGCCACGCTCGAAGTCGCTGTGGATGACGCCGGCGGCCTGCGGCGCCGTGTCGCCGATGTGGATGGTCCACGCACGGACTTCCTTGGGCCCGGCGGTGAAGTAGGTCTGCAGGCCGAGCAGTTGGTAGGCGGCGCGGATCAGGCGGTTGAGTCCGGGTTCATCGAAGCCGAGGTCGGCCAGGAAGACGGCCTTGTCGTCGTCTTCGAGGTCGGCCAGTTCGGCCTCGATCTTTGCGCAGAGGGCGACCACCGGTGCTCCCTCGGCGGCAGCATGCTGGCGGAGGCGGTCGAGGTGCGGATTGTTCTCGAAGCCGTCTTCGAGAACGTTACCGACGTACATCGTCGGCTTGATCGTCAGCAGGCAGAGCGGCTTGAGCAGCGCGCGATCTTCGGCGGTCATCTGCAGGGTGCGTGCAGGCCGGCCTTCATTGAGGTGGGGTTGCAGCCGCTCGAGGACGTTGACCATCTTCTGCGCCTCCCGGTCGCCAGCCCGTGCCTTCTTGATGTCGCGATTCAGGGTACGCTCGACGGCGCTCAGGTCGGCCAGTGCCAGTTCGGTGAGGATGGTCTCGATGTCCGCGAGCGGGTCGACACGGCCGGAGACATGGACCACGTTCTCGTCCTCGAAGCAGCGGACGACGCTGACGATGGCGTCCGTCTCGCGGATGTTGGCCAGGAACTGGTTGCCGAGCCCTTCGCCCTTCGACGCGCCGGCAACCAGGCCGGCAATGTCGACAAACTCGACGATCGCGGGTTGCACGCGCTGTGGTCTGGCGATGGCGGCGATCTGTTGCAGTCGCGGGTCGGGGACCTCGACGATGCCGACGTTCGGCTCGATGGTGCAGAAGGGATAGTTCTCGGCGGCGATTCCCGCTTTCGTCAAGGCGTTGAAAAGGGTGGACTTGCCGACGTTCGGCAGGCCTACGATCCCGCATTGGAGGCTCATACGCTGGTTTCCATGGTCAGACGGTCTTCAGGTGCAACTGGCGCTGTGCCGCGGCGTAGTCGCCGGCTGCCAGCAGCGGCCAGGCGAGGAGGCAGCGGTCGATGGCGGGGTCGATCAGGTCCCGCTCCTCGCGTCGCGGTGCCTTGAGAACATAGTTGACGACCTCGCTGCGATCACCCGGATGGCCGATTCCCAGTCGCAGCCGCCAGAAATCGGGCGTCGCCAGGCGCGACTGGATATCCTTCAGTCCATTGTGGCCACCGTTGCCACCCCCCTGCTTGAGACGGATGCTTCCGGGTGGCAGATCGAGATCATCGTGGACGACGAGGATCTCTTCGCTGGCGATGCGGTAGAAGCGGGCGAGGGACGCGACGGCCTGCCCGGAAAGATTCATGTAGGTCGTTGGTTGCACGAGCCAGAGATCATCGTGCCGCGCCAAGCGACCGAAGAACTTCCCTTGCGGCGTCAGCCGCAGCTGCAGTCGCCGCGCCAGATGGTCAAGGAACCAGAAGCCGACGTTGTGCCGCGTCTCTTCATACTCGCTGCCGGGGTTGCCGAGACCGACGATCAGGCGGGGTGCGGGCATGAGTTCTCGTGCGCGGGGAGGAACCGGGCCGCCGCCAACGGTGACTGCCTGGCAGCGGCCCGGTGGGTAAAGCAGCCCTAGGCGGCCGTCCCGGCTTCACCTTCGTCGGCACCGGCGCCACTCTTCCTGGCCGGAATCGACGCCACGACATAGTCGTCACCATGCAGCACCAGCTTGACGCCAGCGGGCAGGGCGACCTCGGAAGCATGAATCGAGTGGCCCGACTCGAGGTCCTTGAGGTCGACCTCGATGAAGGCCGGCAGATCCTGCGGCAGGCAACTCACCTCGATGTCGTTGTGCACGTGCGACACGTTGCCGCCGCTCAGTTTGACGCCGGGAGCCATCTCCGCATTGACGAAATGCAGCGGAACCCGCTGATGGATGAGGTGCTCGGTGTCAACCCGCTGGAAATCGCAGTGCAGGACGAGCGGCTTCCATGGGTGAACCTGTGAGTCACGCAGGACGACGCTCTCGGCGACGCCATCGACCCGCAGCGTCAGGACCGACGAGTGGAAGGCTTCCTTGGCGAGGTTGAGCAGGGCTTCGTTGTGATCGATATCGATCAGTTCTACCTCTTTCGGACCGCCGTAGATGATGGCCGGAACACGGCCCTGGCGACGCAGGCGGCGGCTCGCTCCGGACCCCTGCTGGGTGCGCTTGCGCGCTTCAATCTGAAACTTCATGGACAGCTCCTGGTTGGACGAACCCCGCCCGCGACCAGGCGGGGGGTTGAGAAGGAAGGTACGAGGCGGCGAGTCGCTGCTGCGGGCGGCTGCCTCCTGCTATTCGATGAACAGTGACGACACGGAGTCCTCGTTGCTGATGCGGCGGATCGTTTCCGCCAGCATGCCGGCGACCGAGAGAACGCGGATTCGCGGCGACTCCTGCGCGTCCTCACGCAATGGGATGGTGTCGGTGACGACCAGTTCGTCGAGGTCGGAGTGGTTGATGCGGTCGACGGCCCTGCCCGAGAGGACGGGGTGCACGCAGTAGGAGAGCACCTTCTTCGCCCCGTGTTCCTTGAGTGCGGTGGCTGCCTTGCAGAGCGTGCCGGCGGTGTCGACCAGGTCGTCCATGATGACGCAGGTACGGCCTTCGACCTCGCCGATGATGTTCATGACCTCGGAGACATTGGCTTTCGGGCGCCGCTTGTCGATGATCGCCAGATCGCATTCGAGGCGCTTGGCGAGTGCGCGGGCGCGGACGACGCCACCGACGTCCGGCGAGACGACCAGCAGCTTGTCGAAGTCATTCTTCCAGACGTCGCCGAGCATGATCGGCAGCGAATAGATGTTGTCGACGGGGATGCTGAAGAAGCCCTGGATCTGCTCCGTATGCAGGTCCATCGTCAGCACGCGGTGTACGCCGGCGGCAGTGAGCAGATCCGCCACCAGTTTGGCGGCGATGGAGACGCGAACCGAGCGCACGCGGCGGTCCTGGCGCGCATAGCCGAAATACGGGATGGCGGCCGTGATGCGGGCGGCCGAGGCGCGCTTGAGCGCGTCGACCATGATCAGCAGCTCCATCAGGTTCTCGTTCGCCGGCGCGCAGGTGGACTGCAGGATGAAGACATCCATGCCGCGCACGTGTTCCTGGATCTCGACGCTGATCTCGCCGTCCGAGAAGCGCCCGACATGCGCACGACCGAGCGAGATGCTGAGGTGCTTGACGACATCCGCGGCGAGAGCCGGGTTGGCGTTGCCGGTAAAGACCATCAGGCTGTCGTAGGCCATCTTGTGCTTCCCCTGGGGCTCTGCGCCAGGGCGCCCCACAAAGCAAGACGGGCAGGTAAGGAAGCCTGCCCGCGTTGACAGAAATCGGATGGCTGGGGAAGAAGGATTCGAACCTTCGAATGCCGGAATCAAAATCCGGTGCCTTGACCAACTTGGCGACTCCCCAGCGGTCTCTCACTACGCCGTGATGGCGAGCGAGGCGCGAATTATAGCGGGGATTCGCCAGGAAAAAAAGGGCGCCGGCCGGTGCGCGGACTCCGGTGCCAGCCGTCCGCAGACCGCTTTGCGCGCGCGGCGCCGCGCCTCGTCGCCGCCAATTCAGCCCGCCAGATCGAGAAGCGGGTGCGCGCCAGCGCCGGCGCTCGTCCAGGCACGCAGCCCGGGCGGCAGGCGCCGCAGCACGGTCGCCGCCTCATGCGGGTCGCTGCACTCGGCGAAGACACAGGCGCCCGAACCCGTCATGCGGGCGCGGGCGGGTGCCGCTGCCGCCGACAGGTGGCGGAGGCACCCGGCGATCGCCGGGAAGCGGGTGCAGGCGACCGCCTCGAGGTCATTGCCGATATCGTCCGGGGTCCAGCCGCGAGCGTCGATTGGCGGCGAGTCGCGGCGCAGTTCGGGGGCGGCAAAGATGGCTGCGGTCGGCACCTGCACCGGCGGCTCGACGACGACATAGCAGCGCGGCGGCAGCTCGACCGCTCGCAGCGTTTCGCCGACGCCCTCGGCAAAGGCGTTGCGACCGAAGATGAAGACCGGTACGTCTGCGCCGAGGGTCAGGCCGATTTCCTGCAGGCGCTGGCGCGGCAGGGCGAGCTGCCAGAGATGATTGAGGGCGAGCAGGACACTTGCCGCGTCGGAGCTGCCTCCGCCAAGCCCGCCACCCATCGGCAGGTGTTTGTCGATGCGGATGTCGACGCCTTGCCGGCAGCCGCTGGCGTCCTGCAGGAGGCGAGCCGCGCGCACGCTCAGGTCGTTCTCCGGCGGCACGCCGGGCAAGGGTGTGAGCAGCCGTACCGCCGCATCGGCGCGCGGCGAGAAATGCAGTCGGTCGGCGTGGTCGAGAAAGCGGAAGACCGTCTGCAGCAGGTGGTAGCCGTCAGCGCGCCGGCCGGTCACGCGCAGGAACAGGTTGAGCTTGGCCGGTGCCGGGTAGCTGCTGTCCCAGCTCCAGCGGCCGCCGGCCGCGTTCACTGCGCGTCATCCGTCGCCGTGGGCAAGCGCCACTCCTCGATGCGCAGGCGCAGCACGAAGTCGTCCTCCCGTTCGACGAACAGGCGGCTGGGCAGCGCCTGTGGTGTGTCGTCGTCGTACTCGTACACGATCCGCCAGTCCTCGTGTTGCAGCCGCAACGGACGGCCGAGCGCGTCGCGTTCGAGGCGTGCGTCGTCGGCATGGCCGCCGCGCAGCCAGCCGAGAAGTCGGACGAGGCCGATCGGCTGGCCGAGGACGCTCTGCAGCAGTTCGTCGCTGCTGGCGGCGGTCTGCTCGCTGCCGTCGCTGCGGCGCAGGCGCGCCCCGGAGGCGTCGCCGACGATCTCGGCCAGGCCCTGGCCGAACGGCGATGCCAGCAGCAGACTGTCGCTTTCGCCGGCATGATGCCACTCGATCCTGCCGGCGTAGCTCTGCGCGGCGTGGCGCAGCGTGAAGCGGCCGACGAGAACGAAGTCCTGCAGATGGTCGCGCTGCAGCGCAGCCGGCCGGTACTGCAGGAGCGGTGGCTGGCTGCTGCAGGCAGCCAGCGCGAGCGCCGCGACCAGCAGCCCAAGACAACGACACGCTGCCTCCCGGTTGCCGGGCGAGAAAGCGCTTCTCCGGCTCACGGGCTGAACTTCCTGATCGCCTCGTTGAGAGCCTCGTTCGATGGATCCTTCTTCTGCGCCTCGAGCATGATCCGCTGCGCCTCGTGCTTGCGACCGAGAGACCACAGGACCTCGCCGAGGTGGGCTGCGATCTCGGCATCATGGCGCTGTGCGAGGGCACGTTGCAGGTACTCGAGGGCACCCTCCAGATCGCCCTGGCGGTACAGGACCCAGCCCATGCTGTCGAGGATGTAGCCGTCGTTGGGGGCGAGTTGCAGTGCCCTTTCGATCAGTTGCCGCGCCTCGGCTAAACGCATGTTGCGGTCGGCGTAGGTGTAGCCGAGCGCATTGTGGGCCTGCGCATTTTCCGGTTGCAGCTCGATCAGTTTCCGCAGGCGGCTCTCGGCTGCCTCCAGGTTGCCCAGTCTTTCGCTCAGCAAGGCCGATTCGTAGAGCAGCTCGGGTTGTTGCGGCTGCTGCCTGAGTTCGCTTTCGAGGATGGCCAGTGCCGCTTCGGTCTGCTTTGCGTCGCGCAGCAACGCGGCTTCGGCGATCACCAGCTGCACGCGCAACTCGGGCCGGCTGGCGGCAGCCTGCTGGAGCAGGCTGCGTGCCTCGTCGAGCTTGCCGGCGCGGGCGACGATCGCGGCGCTGCGCAGTTGCGCCGGCAGGTACTGGTCGCCTGGACCAACCTGCCCGTAGTGGGCGAGCGCCTCGTCGGGCCGCTTGCCGTCTTCCGCAATCTGACCGAGGTAGTAGTAGGGCGCGCTCTTGTTCGGCAGTTCGAGTGTCAGCAGGTGCTTGAGCTGCTTTTCGGCGAGCGCGACGTCGTTTTCCTGCAGTGCCAGCAGGGCGACCGGGAAAACGACCTCCGGCTTGTCCGGGTAACTCAGGAGCAGGTGGTCGAAGTGACGCCTGGCCTCGCTGTAGCGCTTTTCCCCGACCAGGAGTCGTGCCAGGTGCAACTCGGCATCCGGCGACTTCGGATGGCGGGCGACGAAGCCCTGCAGCGCGCTGATCGCCGCCGCCGGCGACTTCTGGGCAAGCAGCTGCGCTTCGAGCAATGCCGCCGCTTCCCAGTCAGGACGCAACGCCAGAGCCTGCCGCGCTTCGGCGAGCGCGCGTGCCTCCTGGCCGGCGCTGCTGGCAGCTATGGACACCGCGTAGTGCGCTTCGGCGAGGCCAAAGAACGGAGCGCAGACCTGACTGACGAGCGCCAGAACAGCTTGCCGATCCGGGCTGCGGGCGAACATCCGGTTGAGCGCCACGAGGTTTGCCGGCAGGGCAGCAGGGTCACTCTGGAGCATGCTGATCAACTGCGGGGCGAGGCCGTCGAGTTGATTGCTCATGACCTGAACGCCGACCAGCACCTGCTGCGCGCGCTTCGACTCCGGCTCGACCTCGACCCACAGGCGTGCGAGCGCGAGGACCAGTTCGACCCGCCGCGCCTGCCCGGACACTTCGACGGCGCGGGCGATGATGGCGGGGTCGCGCGTACGGCGCGCCAAGTCGGCATAGGCTTCGCTGGCGAATTCGCTCTTGCCCCTCTGCAGGGCGACTTCTGCCAGCAGTGCCTGGTAGATGACCTGCCCGCTGAGCCCGCTGTAGTCCTTGTCGTCGGTACGCGGCGGCAGTGACGGTGCCTTGCGGGACTGACGGCTCGACGACGCGGCCTGCTGGCTGATGATCGCTTCTTCGGCAGCGAACGATGGAACGTTGCAGGCGAGCGCGAAGGCGACGCAGAGGGCCCTGGGGGTGATCGGTTTCATTTCTTCCTTGCCTGACGCAGACGGTTGCGCGAAACGACGGCTGCTTTGCGTCATAATCCGTCCGCGCATGTTATGGACTTTTCGTGGTTGCAGCAATGCCGGAACTCCCCGAAGTCGAAGTCAGTCGCCAGGGATTGCTCCCCTTTCTGTCGCAGCAACGCATTGCTGGCGCCATCGTGCGGACGCCGCGACTGCGGCATGAGATTCCCGCGGGCCTCGACGCGCGTCTCGCCGGCCTGCGTGTCGAGGCGATAAGGCGCCGCGGCAAGTATCTGCTTTTCGACTGCCAGGGCGAGCATGCCGGTGGCTGCCTCATCCTGCATCTCGGCATGTCCGGCAGCCTGCGGCTGGTGGCGCCGGCGACGCCGGCGCAGGCGCACGATCATTTCGACCTGCTGTTCGCAGACACCGTCCTTCGCCTGCGTGACCCGCGGCGCTTCGGAGCGCTGCTCTGGCACGAGGGCGAAGGGGTCGAGACGCATCCTCTGCTTGCCGGTCTCGGCATCGAGCCTCTGTCGGCGGCCTTCGATGGCGACTGGCTGCATGCGGCAACGCGCGGGCGTCGTGCGCCGATCAAGCCGTTGTTGATGGACAGCCGGCTGGTGGTCGGTATCGGCAACATCTATGCAGCCGAGAGTCTCCACCTCGCGGGCATTTCGCCGCGCCGCGCGGCCAACCGCATCAGTCATGCGCGCTGTCACCTGCTGGCGGCAGCCGTCCGCTCGACCTTGTCGGCAGCGATCGCCGCCGGCGGCAGCAGTGTGCGCGACTATGTGCACAGTGATGGCGGCGCCGGCTGCTTCCAGCTCAGGTGCGCCGTCTACGATCGAGCCGGCGAACCCTGTCCGGCGTGTGGAGGGCCGGTGAAGATGATCCGGCAGGGCGGACGATCGAGCTTCTACTGCCCACGCTGCCAGCGCTGAAGCGGCAACGGGGTGCCAGGGAGGCACGACGACTTTGTGATAGAGTGCCGGCACCGACATTGTCCTGGATTCTGCCATGACGCTTGCCCAACACTTTGCCGCCTACAGCGAATGGCGTGCCCGTGTTTCGGAAATCATCGGAAAGTTCTCGGGCTGGTTGCTGGACCACGAGCTGAACGATGCGCAGACCGACAGACGGCTTGCGCGCCTGCTCGAGAAGCTGCGCGAGGATCGCCTGCAGGTGGCGTTCGTCGCCGAGTTCTCGCGCGGCAAGTCGGAACTGATCAACGCCATCTTCTTCGCCGGCTATGGCAACCGTGTCCTTCCCTCGACGGCTGGCAGGACGACGATGTGTCCGACGGAGCTGCTGTTCGACCGGAGCAAGGTGCCGTCGATCGAACTGCTGCCGATCGAGACACGCGAGGCAAGGACGAGCATCAGCGAGTACCGCCGCTTTCCTGACGAGTGGCACACCGTAGCGATCGACACGACCTCGGCCGAGGCCATGCAGGAGGCGCTGCGGCACGTCAGCGACGTCATCCGCGTGCTGCCGTCGGTGGCCGAGAGCCTCGGTTTCACGCTTGCCGACGGTGACTCGGAAGTGTTGCGCCGCGGTGACGACGGTTGCGTCGAGATTCCCCGCTGGCGGCATGCGGTGATCAACTTCCCGCATCCACTGCTCGAGCAGGGTCTGGTGATCCTTGACACGCCGGGTCTCAACGCCATCGGCACCGAACCCGAACTGACGCTTTCGCTGTTGCCGAACGCGCATGCCGTGTTGTTCATACTGGCTGCCGACACCGGCGTGACCCAGTCCGACCTGACGGTCTGGCGCGAACACATCGCTGCGGCTGGTGGCCGCAGCAAGGGCCGCATCGTCGTCCTCAACAAGATCGACACGCTGTGGGACGAACTCAAGTCGGCGCCGGAGATCGCCGCCGAGATCGAGCGGCAGGTCGACACCTGTGCCTGGACGCTCGATCTGGCGGAGAAGCAGATTTTCCCCGTCTCGGCGCAGAAGGCATTGGTGGCCAAGATCAACGACGACGGCGAGCTGTTGCAGCGCAGTCGTCTGTCAGAACTGGAGACAGCCCTCTCGCAAGAGCTGATTCCAGCCAAGCAGGAGATCGTTCGCGACGGCATCGAAGCGGAGTTCGCCGACTGCTTCCAGCGCACGCGCAGCCTGCTCGATTCGCGCCTCGCCGGCTTGCACGAACAACTCACCGAACTGACCGAATTGCGCGGCAAGAACAAGGGTGTCGTCGAGTACATGATGGGCAAGGTGCGTGTCGAGAAGGAGGAGTTCGAGTCCGGCCTGCAGCGCTACTATGCCGTGCGCAGTGTCTTTTCGCAGTTGACGAACAACCTGTTCGCGCACCTCGGTCTCGATGCGATGCGCATGCTGAGTACGACGACACGCGAGGCGATGGCCAAGGCCACCTTCTCGAAGACGCTGGCGGCAGCGATGACCCACTATTTCGACGAGGCGCGCGGCAGCCTGCAGCGATCGGAGGACGATGTCAAGGAGATCAAGTCCATGATGGAGGCGATCCACAAGAAGTTTTCGGTCGAGCACGGCCTCAAGTTGGGGACGCCAGTAGGCTTTTCGCTGCTGCGCTACGAGAAGGAGATCGACCGCCTCGACGACTGGTGCCAAACGCACGTCAGCAGCATGTTCCAGCTGATGGTGCATGAGAAGAGCCAGTTGGTGCAGCGCTTCTTCGAGGAGGTGGCGGTGCAGGTGCGCAAGACCTTCGAGCGCGCCAATCGAGACGCCGAGTCATGGTTGAAAGCGGTCATGGCGCCGCTGGAGATCCAGATCCGCGAGCACCAGATTCATCTCAAGCGGCGACTCGAGAGCATCAAGCGGATCCATCAGGCGACCGATACGCTTGAACAGCGGATCGACGAGCTGCAGCATGTCGAGGACAAGCTGTTCCAGCAGATGAAGTCGTTGAGCCAGGTCGGCCAGGAGTTTTCCGAAGTGCTGCGGCAGGAGGTCGACGGCGAAGTGGATCGTCGCGCTGCCTGACGCGACGGCGCGCCGCCCTTCATTCCCACATCGCACGCATCCGCGCCGTCAGGTCGAACACCTGCTGCCGAGCGTGCGGATTGGCAGGCGCCACCTCGACGGCCGGCGGCGGCCAGGAAAGTTGCTCATAGTCGGGCAGCAGTGCGTGCGGGATGAAACGCGTGCGCGCGGCATGGACGTGCCGGTCGCCGTGGGCCGGCTGCTGCGTGACGTGGAAACGCTGCGGCAGGATCAGCTCCAGGTGTGTCCGCGCTCGGGTCATGGCGACGTAGAGCAGCCGTCGCTCCTCCTCCAGAGCCGCCGTCGAGCCGGTTGCCATGTCTGACGGGATGCAGCCATCGACTGCATTGAGGACGAACACGGCGGTCCATTCCTGCCCCTTGGCGGAGTGGATCGTCGACAGGATCAGGTAGTCCTCGTCGAGCAGCGGCGGACCGGCCTGGTCGCTGCAGGCGGCAGGCGGGTCGAGCGCCAGTTCGGTGAGGAAGCGCTCGGCATTCGGATAGGTGGCGGCGATCAAGGCCAGCTGTTCGACGTCCGCCTGCCGCGGCAGCGGGTGTTCGTGCAGGCGCTCGACCTGTTCCAGATACCAGTGGCAGACCCGCTCGCATGCCGCCGGCCATGGTGCGCCGCCGGGGCTGCAACCGGCGATCAGGGCAGCGAACTCGTGCCAGGCGGGCCGCGCCGCCTCGGCCACCGGCTGCTCCTCGAGCAACAGGCAGCCTGACGCCGCCGCTGCGATGTTCTCGAGCACACGACTGGCACTTTTCGGCCCGATCCCGGCCACCAGTTGCATGGCACGGAAACCGGCCAGGTGGTCACGCCGGTTCTGCCCCCAGCGGAGGATGGCGAGGACGTCCTTGACGTGCGCGGCTTCGAGGAATTTCAGGCCACCGAACTTGACGAAGGGAATGTTGCGCCGCCGCAGTTCGAGCTCGACACGCACGCTGTGCTGCGCGGTGCGGAACAGCACCGCCTGCGACTTCAGACGGACACCGCCTTCGCGGCGCGCGAGCACCTGCTCGACGACGTAGGCTGCCTGGTCGGCCTCGTCACGCACGGTGGTGAGGCGCGGTTTCTCGCCGGCGCGGCGCTCGCTCCACAGATCCTTGGTGAAGCGCTCGCTGGCGAGCGCGATCACCCGGTTGGCGGCGTCGAGGATCGGTTGCGTAGACCGGTAATTGCGATCGAGGGTCAGTACCTGCGCGGGTGGCTCGAAGTGGCGCGGGAAGTCCAGGATGTTGCGCACCGTTGCGCCGCGAAAGGCGTAGATCGACTGCGCGTCGTCGCCGACGACGGTGAGGCCGGTGCCGTCGGGTTTCATCGCCAGCAGGATCGTTGCCTGCAGGCGGTTGCTATCCTGGTACTCGTCTACCAGAACGTGGCTGAAGCGATCGCCGATCTCGCGACCGAGTTCGCCCTCGCCGACCATCTGTGCCCAATAGAGGAGCAGGTCGTCGTAATCGAGTACCTGCTGTGCCTGCTTGCTGCGCACGTATTCACGGAACAGGCTCTTGAGCTCGGTTTCCCATTCGGCGCACCACGGAAAGCTGGTCTGCAGCACTTCGCCGAGCTTCGCCTGCGTGTTCAGCACCGCCGAGTAGATCGCGAGACAGGTTCCCTTCAGCGGGAAGCGCTTTTCCCTTGCCGAAAAACCGAGACCGTGGCGGGCGAGGTTGAGCAGGTCGGCCGAATCCTGCCGGTCGAGGATGCTGAACGCGGGGTCGATGCCGATGCGCGCGGCGTACTCGCGCAGCAGTCGGGCACCGATGGCGTGAAAGGTGCCTGCCCAGGGCAGCAGCGGTGCGCCTGCCGCACGCCGGCCGAGGAGTTCCCCGACGCGGCGGCTCATCTCGCCGGCGGCACGGCGCGAGAAGGTGAGCAGGAGCAAGTGGCCCGGGTCGACGCCGCAGTCGACCAGCTGCGCGACACGGTGCGCGAGCGTGCTTGTCTTGCCCGAGCCGGCGCCGGCAATCACCAGCAAGGGGGGGTGCCGCTGTTCTCCGCCGCGGTGTGCTTCGATGCCGAAGCCAACCGCAACCCGCTGCGCCCGGTTGAGCGACGCGAGTCGCTCGACCGGGGCATTCGGGTAGTCGTCATCAGGAATGCGCATCCTCGATCCGCTGCTCACGGCTGTCGCATGCGGTTGCCCGGCGCGCATCCTGCCAGCCACTCGTGCGGCAGCCTGCTGGCCCGTGTCGTCGACAACACCGTCTCCCTGGTCACTGTGATTATCGACAGTATAACCGCTCGATCGGCAGGAAGCGTCGCTGCGCGTCGGGCACGAAGCCGAGCCCTTCCGAGGCGTCGAGCAGCAGCAGGCCGCGGCCGATGCGAGGTGGCGACCCGGTATCCTCCTGCAGCCACGTCGAGGTGGCCAGACCGTGTGCCAGCCCGTTGTCGAGTGCTGCCGCGACGTGAGCGGCAGCCGTGATGCCGCAGGCGCTGTCGAGGCTGCTGGTGATGATGCATTCGACGCCGGCGTGGCTGGCGTGGCGCGCCAGTGCGAAGGCTGGCAGCAGGCCGCCATGGCGCGGCGGCTTGATCACCAGCCGGCGCACCGCCCGCCGCTCGACGAGGGACTCGCTGTCGAGGTGACCGATCGATTCGTCGACGGCAATGGCGATCGCCGTGCTGTCCTGCAGTGCCTGCAGCCGGTCGATGTCGGGAGCCGCCAGTGGTTCCTCGAGCATCTCGATCGGCAGATTGGCGCAGTCCTGCAGGAAGCGGGCCGCCGCCGCGTCCGACCAGGCCCGGTTGGCGTCGAGGCGCAGGCGGCAGCCGGGCGGCAGGACGGTGGCGACCCGCTGCAGGCGCGCGACCTCGTCGTCGATGGTGAGCACGCCGACTTTCAGCTTGAGAATCGCGAAGCCGGCGTTGCAGGCGGCGCGAACGTCCGTGGCGCGGAGGTTGCGCAGGCTGCCACAGGCGGCGCTGATCCGTACCGGTGGGGGTGGCGCGGAGCCCATCTCGTGCCGCTGCCGGGTGCCGCCGAGGTAGACCGCAAGCGGCATCCCGGAACCCTGCGCGAGCAGGTCGAGCAGCGCCGTCTCGACGGCACAGCGCGCAACCGGTGTCGGGCAGTCGCCGTGCGGATCGAGCCGCTCGAGCGCTGCCGGGGCGGTCAGGCCGATCAGCGGCGGCAGCAGCGAGCGCAGCGCCTGCGCTGCGGCCGGCGCGTTCTCGCCACCGCTGCCGGGCAGCGGCGCGCAGTCACCGTAGCCGCGGCGACCGCTGTCGTCCTGCAGGCAGAGCAGCCAGCCGCAGCGTTCGCCGACGCTGGCGCCCGCCGTCAGCCAGGGCGACCGCAGCGGCAGGCGATAGGGATGAACGCTCGCTGCGGCGACCTTCATCGGCGGCTCGGCCGCTCGCCTGAAATGGCTGCCAGCTTCCCACCGCCGGGCCGGCGCGAGGAGTCCCGGCCGCTGTCGCAGCGTGGGCGCCGATGGCGCTCAGGGCCGCCGGCGATAGCGCGCAAAATCCGGTTGCCGCTTCTCGATCCAGGCGTTGCGTCCCTCCTGGCCTTCGGCGGTCATGTAGAAGAGGCCGGTGGCGTTTCCGGCGAGTTCCTGGATCCCGGCAAGACCGTCGGTATCGGCGTTGAAGCCGGCCTTGATCATGCGCAGCGCCATCGGCGAGAGCTGCAGCATCTCACGACACCAGCGCACCGTCTCCTCCTCGAGTCCGGCGAGGGGTACGACCGCGTTCACCAGCCCCATCGACAACGCCTGCGCCGCGTCGTACTGGCGGCAGAGCAGCCAAATCTCCTTCGCCCGCTTGAGACCGATCGTCCTCGCCATCAGCCCGGCACCGAGGCCGGCGTCGAAACTGCCGACGCGCGGGCCTGTCTGACCGAAGCGGGCGTTGTCGGCGGCGATCGTCAGGTCGCAGACGAGATGCAGGACGTGCCCGCCACCGATCGCGTAGCCGGCGACCATCGCCACCACGGGCTTCGGGCAGCGGCGAATCTGCATCTGCAGGTCGAGCACATTGAGGTGCGGCATGCCGGCTTCGTCGTGGTAGCCGCCGTCGTCGCCGCGCACGAACTGGTCGCCGCCCGAGCAAAAAGCGATGTGTCCGGCGCCGGTCAGGATGATGACGCCGATGGTGGCGTCGAACTGCGCGCGGTGCATGGCATCGATCATTTGCTCGATGGTTTCGGGGCGAAAGGCATTGCGTCGCTCGGGCCGATTGATGACAATGCGGGCGATGCCTTCGGCAGCGTCGTAGAGGATGTCGCTGTAGGCGTCGTCGGCGATGCGAGGTTGCCAGTCGAGAGCGGGGCGGATCATCCGGGTTGTTCCTCGGCGAAGGGGGGAAGGCGGCAGTATAGCGGTTGACGACGACGGACTGGCTGCTGGCCGCGTGCCTTCGGGCGTGCTGCGCGGCCTGCCGTCACCATTGGCGAGGAGGCTCTGATGCAGCGCAGGATACTCGGCAGGGATCGCTTGGTCGCGGCTTTTTTTGCTGGCTGCGTGCTGTTCAACTACCCGCTGCTGTCGGTCTTCGACCGGCCGAGCGAAGTCTTCGACATCCCGATGATCTTCGCCTACATCTTCTTCGCCTGGGCCCTGGTCATTGCCCTGATGGCCTGGGCGATCGAAGCCCGTTCCGGCTAGGCGGTGACGATGCTGCAAGCGCCGGTACTGATCGCCGCCTCGCTGCTCTACCTCGGCCTGCTGTTCGCCGTTGCCTGGTGGGGCGACCGGCGAGCCGATCAGGGGCGTTCGCTGATCGACAGTGCGACGATCTACGCCCTGTCGATGGCCGTCTACTGCACGACCTGGACTTTCTACGGCAGCGTCGGCCGCGCTGCCGTCTCGGGGATCGGTTTCCTGCCGGTCTACCTCGGGCCGACACTGGTGATGGCGCTCGGCTGGTTCATCCTGCTGAAGATGATCCGCATCGTCAAGGCCAATCGCATCACCTCGATCGCCGACTTCATATCGTCGCGCTACGGCAAGAGCCATCTCCTCGGCGGCCTGGTGACGATCATCGCGGTCGTCGGCATCGTTCCCTACATCGCGCTGCAGTTGAAGGCGGTATCGAGCACGGTCGCACTGCTGCTGGGCTATCCCGACATCGTCATGCTACCCCGCAGCCCGACGATGTCGGTGGCAGCCGACATCAGCTTCTACATCGCGCTGATCCTGGCGGCGTTCACCATCGTCTTCGGCACCCGCCACCTCGATGCCACCGAACGCCACGAAGGCATGGTGGCGGCGATCGCCCTCGAGTCGGTGGTCAAGCTGGTGGCGTTCATCGCCGTCGGCGTCTTCGTCACCTACGGACTTTATGGGGGCTTCGGCGACATCTTCGAACATCTCGCGACGCACCCGGAACTGCAGCGGCTGACGACCGCGATTCCGTCCGGCCAGGGATATACCGGGTGGTTCTCGCTGATCGTCCTCTCGGCGCTGGCGGTTCTCTTCCTGCCACGCCAGTTCCAGGTGGCGGTCGTCGAGAACGTCAACGAGTCGCACCTCAGGCGCGCCGCCTGGCTGTTTCCGCTCTACCTGCTGCTGATCAACATCTTCGTCCTGCCGATCGCACTCGGTGGGCTGATGCATTTTGCGGGTGAGGGTGTCGATGCCGACACCTTCGTGCTGACGCTGCCGATGTCGCAGCGGCAGGAGGGGCTGGCGCTGCTGGTGTTCATCGGCGGCCTGTCGGCCGGTACGGGGATGGTCATCGTCGAGACCATCGCCCTGTCGACGATGGTCTGCAACGACCTCGTGATGCCGCTGCTGCTGCGCCATCGGCGGCTCGGGCTGGCCGAGTCGAAGGACCTCTCCGGTCTGCTGCTGGGCATCCGGCGCGGCGCCATTGTCCTCATCCTGCTGCTCGGCTATTGCTACTTCCGGCTGGCGGGCGAGGCCTATGCGCTCGTCGCCATCGGTCTCATCAGTTTTGCCGCCGTGGCCCAGTTCGCGCCGGCGATCATCGGCGGCATGTACTGGCGGGGCGGCACGCGCGGCGGGGCGCTGGCCGGTCTGCTGGCGGGTTTCGTCGTCTGGGGCTACACGCTGCTGCTGCCGTCCTTCGCCAAGTCGGGATGGCTGCCGGGAGACTTCCTGACACAGGGGCTGTTCGGCATCGAGCTCCTGCGCCCGCTGCAACTGTTCGGATTGAGCGGCATCGACGAGATCTCGCATTGCCTGTTCTGGAGTTTCCTCGCCAACATCGGCGCCTATGTCGGCGTCTCGCTTCTGCGACCGCCGATGGTCGCCGAGGCGACGCAGGCGACGGTTTTCGTCGATGCGCTGCAGGAGACCGGGCCGATCGGCGCCGTTCTCTGGCGCGGCCGGGCGAAGGTCAGCGACCTGCAGGAACTGGTCGGGCGCTTTCTCGGCCCGGCACGGGCGGAAGTGGCGTTTGCCGGCCATCTCCGTCGCCATGGCGGCCGGCAGGGGGACAAGCAGGAGGCCGATGCCCGCCTGGTGCAGTTTGCCGAATCGTTGCTCGCTGGTGCCATCGGCAGCGCCTCGGCTCGCGTCATGGTCGCCTCGGTGGCCAAGGAGGAGCCTCTGAGCATCGAGGAGGTGATGCACATCCTCGACGAGGCGTCGCAACTGCGCACCTACAGCCGCGAACTGGAGCGCAAGTCGCGCGAGCTGACGGCGGCGACCCTCGAACTGCGCGAGGCGAACGAGCGCCTGCAGGAACTCGATCGCGTCAAGGACGACATCATGTCGTCGGTGACGCACGAGTTGCGCACGCCGCTCACCTCGATCCGGGCCTTCTCGGAACTGCTGCGAGATGATCCGAGGATGCATCTGCCGGACCGCGAACGTTTCCTCGGCCTGATCGTCAGCGAGACCGAGCGCCTGACGCGGCTGATCAACCAGACCCTCGATCTGGCGAAGATCGAGTCCGGACGCGCCGACTGGAATGCCTGCGAGCTCGATCTGAAGGAAGTGATCGAGCAGTCGGTGGCGGCGACCAGCCAACTTTTTCGCGAGAAAGAGGCGCATGTCGATCTCGATCTGCCGGATAATCTCCCGCAGATCATGGGCGACCGAGACCGCCTGATCCAGGTCATGCTGAATCTGCTGTCGAACGCGGCCAAGTTCCTGCCGCCGGGCAGTGGTCGGGTGCGGGTGGTGTTGTCCCTGCTGGCAGACGGACTGCAGGTCAGCGTCACCGACAACGGGCCGGGGATACGGCCGCAGGATCAGGAGCTGATCTTCGAGAAGTTCCGCCAGGTTGGCGACACGATGACCGCCAAGCCGTCGGGAACCGGTCTCGGCCTGCCGATCAGCCGGCGCATCGTCGAGCATCTCGGTGGCCGGTTGTGGGTGGAGAGCGTCCCGGGCGAGGGCGCGACCTTCCTGTTTACCCTGCCTTTTGCGCTGCAGCACGAGCTGGCGGTTGGGCAGCATGAGCAGCCTGGCCAGTGCGGCGGGCGTGGTTGATGGAGGAGCGGAGTACCGATGAACAAGAAGATTCTGATTGCCGACGACGAGCAAAACATCGTCATTTCGATCGAATTCCTGCTGCGCCGGGAGGGTTTCGAGGTGCTCGTCGCGGGCGATGGCGAAGAGGCACTGGCAAAGGTTCGGGGCGAGAGGCCGGACCTCGTGCTGCTCGACGTGATGATGCCGAAGATGAATGGCTTCGATGTCTGTCAGGCATTGCGCTCCGATCCGGATCTCTCTGCCACGCGGATCCTGATGCTGACGGCCAAGGGGCGCGACACGGAGGTGAGCAAGGGGCTGGGGCTCGGCGCCGACGGCTACATGACGAAGCCCTTTTCGACCAAGGAACTGCTGGCCGAGGTGCGCAAGCTGCTCGGCATGTAAGTGATGACAGTCCCGCGCAAGCTCATCCTCGCGGTCCTTGCTGCCAGCCTGTTCACGCTTGTCCTTGTCGGCGCGACGGCGGCATTGATGCTGGCCGGCGAGCCCGATGCGGCGGGCGTCGGCAGGTCGCCAGAAGAGCGTGTCGTCGTTCTGGTCGTGTTGCTGTTGCTTGCCGGTACATTCTGCGGCTGGCTGATCGCCCGGCTGCATGATCTGTACGCAGCGGCGCCCCTGCGCATGGCGGAAGAGGTGACGGCGACCCTGGCGCACGGCGCTTTGCGAGTGGCTGAGCAGGGTGCGACCGAGTTGCGGGTGCTGGCGCAGGCGGTCAATCAGTTACTCGCGTTGCGCGAGGCGAACGAGAGCGACGTCGCCGGGCGGGTGCGCGAGGCGCGGGCATCGCTCGAGGAAGAGAGGAGCCGGCTGGCGGCCCTGATGGCGGACCTCAGCCAGAGCGTCGTCGTCTGCAACCTGGATGGGCGTGTGCTGCTCTACAACCAGCGTGCCCGGCAGGAGCTGACGGCCGGGTCCGATGGCGGCCAGGCCGAGTTGCTCGGGCTCGGTCGCTCGATCTACACGGTTTTCGATCGCGCCCTCCTCACGCACGCGCTCGAGCGCCTGCAGCAGGCCAGCCGCGAACTCGGCGAGGCGGACCGAAGGCAACTCCTCGGTTCGGCCCAGTTCGTCACGGCGACGCCGGCCGGTCGCCTGCTGCGGGCGCACATGTCGCCGGTTCTCGGCGGCGACGGGCCGCACCATACACAGGTTGGTGGCCTGTCGATCACGGGCTTCGTCCTCGTTCTCGAGGACGTGACCAGCAGCAACGAGCGGCATGCGCGGCGTGACGCGCTGATCCAGTCGCTGATCGAGGGCGGGCGCGGACCGCTGGGCAGCATCCGCGCCGCGGCGGAGATGCTGTCCGATGTGGCAGACATGCCGGTGCAGCAGCGTGCCCGCTTCCTGCGGGTGGTCCACGACGAGGCGGCGAAGCTGTCGGTGCAGTTCGAGGCAGCAGCCAGTGCGTTCTCGAACGACCTGCGCGAGCGCTGGTTGCTGGAGGAGATGCGCGGTGCCGAAGTGCTGGTCGTCGCCGCCCGGCGCATCGGCGAGAGGCGGTCCGGCGAGCGGCGGGCCTTGGCGGTGAAGACCGAGAACGTCGACGAAGATTTGTGGTTGCGCGTCGATGGCTACGGCCTGTTCCAGGCGTTGCGCTACCTCGCCCTGCGCCTGCAGGACGAGTACGGGGTGCGCGAGGTCCGCCTCTCTCTGGCCCGTAGTGGGCAGTTGGCGCAACTGGACCTGTCGTGGCTGGGTACCTTCATGAACAACGAAACGGCGATGAGCTGGCTGCAGGACTCGATGTCGATCGCCGGCGAGGCCTCCCCGCTCAGCGTCACCGATGTCGTCGAGCGTTGCAATGGCGACATCTGGTTTCAGCGTGAACGGGTGTCACATCGCGCCTTCTTTCGCACCATGTTGCCGATCGCCGAGGCGCCGACCGACCTGCCACGGGCAGTCATCGCCGCGGCCGAGGGGGAGCGCCCGGAGTTCTACGATTTCGATCTGTTCAGCTGGTCGGATGCCAGTCACGAGCTCGACGAGCGACTCCTCACGGAACTCTCCTACACCGTCTTCGATACCGAGACCACCGGACTGCAGCCGTCACAGGGAGACGAGATCATCCAGATCGGCGCGACGCGGATCGTCAATCGTCGTCTGCTTCGCCACGAATGCTTCGACCAGCTCATCAATCCGCAGCGCCGGCTGTCGCCGCAGTCGATCGAGGTGCACGGCATCACGCCCGAACTCCTCGTCGACCAGCCGACGATCGATGTCGTGTTGCCGAAGTTTCGCGCGTTCTGCGCCGATACGGTACTCGTCGGACACAATGCCGCTTTCGACATGCGATTCCTGCAGCTCAAGGAAGTGCAGACGGGCGTGCGCTTCGAGCAGCCGGTTCTCGATACCTTGCTGCTGTCGGCGGTGCTGCACAGCAACCAGCCGACGCACCGGCTGGAGGCGATCGCCGAGCGGCTCGGGGTGTCGGTATTCGGTCGTCACACGGCGCTCGGTGACGCGATGGTGACCGGCGAAGTCTTCCTGAAGATGCTGCCGCTGCTCGCCGAGATGGGTATCCGCACGCTGCGGCAGGCCCGCGAAGCCAGCCAGAAGACCTTCCATGCCCGGCTCAAGTACTGAGCACGCGGCGAGCGTCGCCCCCTTCTCGTCCTACGCCTCGCTGCGCTCGCTGGTACGCGGCGAGGCGCTGACCGTCGCACCGGCGACCAGTGTACGGGATACCCTGTTGCTCCTCGACCGGCGACAAGCCGACGCGGTGGTCGTCGTCGATCAGCACAGCAGGATGCCGCTCGGCATCCTGACGCTGCACGACGTGGTGCGACGGATTGCCCTCGATACCTGCGATCTGCAGGCTCCGGTTGCGTCCGTGATGACGAGCGGCCTGATCACCGTGCCGGCCGACGGCACCGCGCATCAGGCGAGCGTGGTGATGGTTCGCCGTGGCGTGCATCATCTGGTGCTCACCGAGAGTGACGGCAGCTATTTCCACCTGGTTTCGCAGGCCGACCTGCATTCCCTGCCGGGCGCACGCCAGGGCGAACTCGTGCAGGCGATCCTTGGTGCTCGCGATGTCGCCACCCTGGTTGCCTTGGCGCGCGAACTCCGGGAATTCGTTGCCCGCCTCGTTGCCGAGCGCGCTGGGGCAGAAACACTTTGCCAGCGCATTTCCACGCTCAACGATCTGCTGACGATGCAGGTGATCGAAGTGCTCGGCGGGCAGTTCGATCTCCCCTACGTGCCCTGGTGCTGGCTGGTCTTCGGCTCGGAAGGAAGGCTGGAGCAGACGCTGGCCACCGATCAGGACAACGGTTTGATCTTTGCAGCCGAATCGGATGACGACGCACCCGCGCTGCGGGAGGCGTTCCTGCCCTTTGCACGGTCGGTCAATGAGACGCTCGACGCCTGCGGTTTTCCGCTCTGCAAGGGCAACATCATGGCCAGCAACCCGCAGTGGTGCCTGTCCACGAGCGAATGGCGGGCGGCCTTCTTCGGCTGGCTGACCGATCCCCAGCCCGACGCGCTGCTCAACTCGAGCATCTTCTTTGATCTGCGGGCCCTTTACGGACAGGACGGGCTGGCCAATGAGCTCCGTGCGTGGCTCCTGGAAACGGCCGCGTCCTACCCGATCTTCATGCGTGCGATGGTCGAGAACTCACTCAACTGGGAGTCGCCACTGAACTGGTGGAAGGGGTTCCGCTACGACCGCGACAAGGAGTTTCCGCATACCATCGACCTCAAGAAGCACGGTTCGCGTCCCTTCGTCGATGCTGCACGGATCTACGCCCTCGCGCTGCGCATCCCCGATACAAACACCGTCGAACGGTTGCGCGTCATGGGCGAGAGCAGGGGTATCGCCGACTCGGAACTGGCGGCGCTCGTCGATGCCTTCCAGCACATCCAGCGTCTACGCCTGGCGCGCCAGGCGGCAACGCCGCTGCTGGCCGGGACCAACCGGGTCGATCCGGATGAGTTGCACGAACTCGACCGACTGATCCTCCGGGAATCGCTGCGGCAGGTCCAGAACCTGCAGCGGAGGCTGAGTCGCGACTACCTGCCCGCTTAGGCCGGGCAGGTGCCGGCCGTTGCGCGGCGGCGGAATGCTTCCGGTACCGGCGCCGTCTGGCGCAGTCGGTAGTCGAAGAAAACGATCCCCGTCTTGCCGCGGGCGACCTCGCGCCGGCTCGACGTTTCGTTCATGCACCAGAGTAGGTCGCAGCCCTTGCTGGTGAAATCGGCAGCCGTCATGCGGACTGCCATGACTTCGCCGGCGAACGCCTCCGAACGGTACTGCAGGGCTGCGTCGGCGATGATGATGCCGAGGCCCTCGACATCGAGTTCGCTGTAGCCGAGCGAGCGGAAGAAGCGGGCGCGGGCCTCCGACACCACCGACAGCAGCAGCGCGTTGTCGAGATGCCCGCCATAGTTCATGTGGCCGACGTAGAGCGCGATTTCGGTCGAGAAGCTGAATTTCTCGGGGAGATCGATCCGTATTCTTGGCATGCCTCGGTCCTGGCCTGAAGGTCGCGTGAGGCTCCCATTCTAGGCCATGGCGCCAATCACTGGCGGGCGGTCGGCGACATCAGCAGTGCGTGCAGGAACCTGTCGGTCCATCTGGCGAGCGTGTGCAACGCCCGGTGCGTACCGCTGGCGATCAGGTCACCAGCAGCGATGCTCCGCTGATGGCGGGCTCTTTCAACAATCATCATCATCTGGTCGCGGTCAAGATCGGTTTTCATTTGTTTCTTCCTGGTTGTTTTCCCGGTTGTTCCGGGAGGGTGTCGCCACTGTATTCGCTTGCCAGGATGGCGGCAAACGATCAATAATCACGCAACAGGTGAAAAAATCTCATCCGTATGACCTATCGCCTTCCAGCACTGAACTCGCTGCGTGCCTTCGAAGCAGCGGCCCGGCACCTGAGTTTCAAGGACGCAGCGGCCGAACTGTCGGTGACGCCGACGGCGATCAGTCACCAGATTCGTGGCCTGGAGGAATACCTCGGCTTCGAGTTGTTCCGGAGGCTGACTCGGGCCCTGGAACTGACGCGCGAAGGCCGGCTGATGCTGCCGAAGGTGCGCGAGGGGTTGCAGTGCTTTGCCGCGGCGATCGAGAGTACGCGTCAGCGCGAGCCCGGCGGGCGCCTGCTGCTGACGACGCCGCCGGCCTTTGGCAGTCGCTGGTTGATCCGCCATCTGCCTGGCTTCACCGCCGAGCATCCCGAAGTGCGGTTGCACATGTCGGCGTCGATCGAGACCATCGACGCGCGGGATGCCGGACGTGTTTCGGGGCTGGCGAGGGTCGACCTGCGCGAGGACGAGACCGAAGTGTTCATCCGCTTCGGCCGCGGACAGTATGATGGTTGCCGGGTGGACCGCCTGTTTTCACCGCGCTATGCCGTCGTTTGCAGTCCGCGCCTGCTGTTCTCGATGCGCCCGCTGAAGGTGCCGGCGGATCTCCGCTGGCACAATCTCCTGCACGACGAGTCGATCATGGAACTGCTCGATCGCCCGACCTGGGCCGAATGGCTCCACCTCGCCGGCGTAAACGGCATCGATCCCGACGCGGGTACCCACTTCAGCGACTCCGGACTGGTGCTGTCAGCGGCGATCGATGGCGTCGGTATCGCCCTCGCCTCGCAACCACTGGTCGAGGCAGAGGTGGCGGCTGGCAGGCTGGTGCAGCCCTTCGATCTCGTCATCCGCCGCACGCAGGCCTACTACCTGGTGGTGCCGGAGGCCGTGGCCGAGCGCCCGCCCGTACAGTCGTTCCGGCAGTGGCTGCTGCGCGAGGCGGCGAAGGTCGTTCAACCTAGATTCCTCAGTTGAAGCCAGGAATGGCAGCTAAGTTGCTATGAAGATTGGATTTTTCGAATGTCTCTGGGACACCCAAAAGGAACTGTGGCGCAGTTGCCAAAATCGGCCGCAAAGCCTTGCCAAATCTGGCGTTCATCAAATCCGGTCAAGGCTTAAGGCGATATTGTTGATTGTTCATACCGTTGTATGCGATATTTCGAGTCAGTTCTCA
>NZ_JAMTDQ010000047.1 GCF_023806635.1 Accumulibacter sp. | reverse complement strand
CTCACCCCGGAATAGCTCGGGACGGAGAGGCTTGAATAGGGCGGGACGTAACAAGGAGGAGCGGGTGCGGATCGCGCGGGAACTGCACGATGATCTCGGCAGCATGCTGACGGGAGTCAAGTGGGCGATCGCGACCGCCATCGAGCGTGCGCAGCGGGCCGCGATGCCCGCCGACCCGCAGCTTGCCAACGCGTCACAGCTCCTTGATTCGGCAGTGGATACGATGCGTCGCATCATCAGTGATCTGCGGCCGAGCGTTCTCGACCACCTCGGCGTGTGGACGGCGATCGAGTGGTATGCTGGCCAGATCGAAGAGCGGACCGGCCTGCAGTGCAGGGTAGCCGTTGCCGAAGAGGTTGCGGCAATCGAGGTCGATGCGGAGCGCGCGACCGCGATCTTCCGTATCGTCCAGGAGGCGTTGAACAACTTCGTCCGCCACGCCCGCGCGTCGCGCGCCGAGATTCGCATCCGTCGCGAAGCGGGTGCCGTTATCATTGCAGTCGAGGACGACGGTGTGGGCATCGGCGACGACGCCTTGGTCAGGACGGAATCCTGGGGCCTGCTGGGAATGCAGGAACGTGCCGCCCGCTTCGGTGGCGACATCGCGCTGTCGCGCGGAGTCAAGGAGGGGACCATCCTTGTCTTGCACATGCCGGTTTGAGGAGCGATGAGCGGACGCAAGCTCCGCATCCTGCTGGTGGACGATCACGCCATGGTGCGCGGCGGCTTGCGGCTGCTGCTGGCCGAGAGCGGTGAGATGGAGGTGGCGGGCGAGGCGGAGAGCGCCGAGCAAGCGATCGGCTTGGTCCGCCAAGGCGAGTACGACGTCGCACTGGTCGATATCGGCCTGCCGGGCAAGGGTGGCCTCGACCTGTTGAAACAGCTCCGGTCGGAGCGGCCCAGACTGGCTGTGCTCATGTTGAGCATGTACGCCGAGGAGGTCTATGCCGTGCGGGCGCTGAAAGCCGGTGCTGCGGGCTATCTGACCAAGAACAGCGAGCCGGCAACGCTTCTCGCGGCGATCCACAAGGTCGCGCGCGGCGGCAAGCACGTCAGCCCGGGATTGCTGGAGCAGTTGGCGGTCGAGGTGGGGCAAGGCAGGAAATCGGGGTCCGATGCACTGTCCGACCGGGAGATCGAGGTGCTGCGGCGGATTGCCGCGGGCGAGAGCCTGAACCACATCGCCGCGGCGTTGCATCTCAGCCCGAAGACGGTGACCACCTATCGTGCCCGAATCGTCGAAAAGACCGGCCTGCAGAGCAACGCCGAACTAGCCCGCCATGCCCTCGAGAAGGGGATGCTGTCGTGAAGGGACGGCGCCCGGGCCAGCGGGCGGGATCGTCCACCGCCGCTCCGCCGCGCAACTTGGCCGCCTGCGCGCCGTCGCCGACCGCGTGTAGGGAATTCCCTACTGCCGCCGTATCGTCCATCGCCTACAGCGAGATTGCACGCGGCGCCGATAGCAGATGATCGAGGTCTGCGGGATGATGTGGGCTCGAAATCGACTCGCGTGACAGGGATCCCTTTCCCGATGCGGTTCGACGATCGCGGAGATCACCATGGATGCCTGCGCATCACCTGTCCCGCAGCACCGCTGCACCCGCCTCATGCTGGTGGATGCGGACGGCCTCTTTCTGGACGAGGTCGGCGGCGCCCTGCGGGGGCACGAGGAACTCGTCGTCGTTGCGGCGACCCGTTCCATCGAGGATGCCTACGACTTTGCCGCCAGGCACACACCCGATGTGATCGTGATCGGCTGGGGCGAGGGTTCGCGCGCTTTCGTTCATGCCACGTTGGCCGGGCGATCCGCTGGTTTGCCCGACCCCATGGTGGTGATCGTCCTGCGCCGCGGAATCACCAGTGTGCCGGGTCTGATGTCACTCAGCCTCCTGCCCAACGTGGCGCTGTTGATGCCGGACCAGGTCGACAGGCTGTTGCGCCGAAACTGCCTTGCCAAGCCTGGCGAGCGAGCGCATTGATCCGGCTGCCGCTGCGCGATGCCGTTGCTTGCTCCTCCCTGGAACCGGGCGTGATGTCAATCCTGATCGTCGATGATTCAGCCGTTGTCCGTCAGGTACTGCGCGAGATCCTGGCAGAGGTGGAAGGCACGGAAGTGGTGGGCGAGTTCGCGAGTCCTGCGCCGGCAATCGAAAGCATGCGAAGCAACCCGCCGGACATCGTCCTGCTCGATATCCAGCTCGTCGATGGCAGCGGTCTTGAGGTCCTGCACGCGGTGCGTTCAAACCATCCGCAAACGAAAGTCCTGGTGTTCACGAACCACGTGGAGGAGGTCTACCGCAAACGATGCCTGAAAGCGGGAGCCCATGCCTTCTATGACAAGAAGAGCGACCTGCAGGCACTCAGGCAGGACTTGCGTCGCCTTGCGCCGGTTCGTCAGGAGAGTGGCAGCGGACCTGCAGCCAGGGGCGCCTGAAGCGGCGCCTGTCTTCTTGCCGACGGCGTCCGGGCCGAGCACCCCTGGCGCGGGGCCAGGCGATTCGCCGGCGGCTCCCGGCGCAGGTGCCGGGCACGAGCCCGCGGCTGGTGCCCGTCAGGCGTCTTCGGCAGCGAAGTTGAGTTCGACGCCGTTGCCTGCCGGATCCTGGATGAACAGCTGAACCTGCGCGCTTCCCGGCACGCGCGCCTTGGTGAAGGCGATTCCCGCCTGCTCGAGCTTGCGCTCGAACTCGGCGCGACCGCGACAGGTGAACGCCGCGTGGTCGAAGGTCGACGCCCCGGCTGGCACAGGTGGATCGCCAGCCCGGGTCTCGGAAAGGTGCAGGACCGGCTGGTCGCCGGCATAAAGCCAGTAGCCAAAACTGGCGAACGGCGGCCGCTCGCCGGGCAGCAGCCCGACCACCTCGCAGTAGAAGCGGCGCAGTTGTTCCATCAGTGGGCGAGGTGCGCGCAGATTGTAGTGATTGAGGCCCAGGGTCAGCATGGTTTCATCGTCGTCGTCGTGGGAATCAGTTCGCCGACACGCGAGGCGTGTTCGAGCCCGGCGCTGCCTGGGCGCTTCCGGCACCTGCTCCCGCCCGCGAGACCGAACGGGAGATGTCCGGCAGAGCGAACCCGGTGCTGCCAGCGGATCGCGCGCACGACGAGGGGACCGCGCCCCGGCGTGCGCGATGACCGCCGGCATTGGGGATGGTCAGGCGCCATGCGGGAAAGTATCTCCGCTCCTGCAACCATTGGTCAACCGGAAACCTGTGCCGCATCGTTCCCGCTCCCGGGCAACAGCCGCCGTCGCAGCCGCGTGCCTGCGGGACGCTGCGGGCCATGCAGCGGCGGATCTCCGGCCTTTCATCGCTCCTGTTTGCCTGCGGCAACGAGTCTGTCATCATAGGCCCCGTGTCCGCCACGGCCGGCGGCAGCGGCGAGGGGGACGGCGGGCTGAGGGGGGCAACGGGCTGACCAGCGGTTGCGCCGGCGGCGGCAGAGACGGAGCGTCGCTGCGGCTGGGCTCCGCGTACGGCGCAACGACTCGATCACACATCGGAAAGGGATGCAACATGGGACTGCTGGACGGAATTCTGGGTGGTGTACTCGGGAACGATGGCGGCGCGTCGCCCGCCGCGGCTCAGGCGGGTGGGGGCAATCCACTGCTGACGGCACTGCTGCCGGTAGTGCTCGGCATGCTGCTGGGTCGGCAGGGCGGCGCAACGTCGGCTGGCGGCGGTGCTGGCCTGGCTGAGGTGCTCGGCGGCATGCTCGGCGGTGGTCGCCAGGGCGCCGGTATCGGTGACGTTCTCGGCGGCTTGCTCGGCGGCGGGGGTGGCGGTTCCGGGGCAGGCGGTCTGCCGGCGCTGCTCGAGCAGTTCCAGCGCGCCGGTTTCGGCGAACAGGCGAGTTCGTGGGTGTCGACCGGTGACAACCTGCCGCTGCCGCCGGGGGCGATCGGCCAGGTGTTCGGCGATGAGACCCTGGCGCAGATCGCGCGCCAGGCTGGCGTCAGCGAAGCCGATGCCAGCGCCGGACTGGCGCACTTGCTGCCGGAGGTGGTCGATCGCGTCACCCCGGACGGCCAGGCGCCAGACCTCGATCAACTCGTCGCCAGTGTTGCCAGCCTGACGCGACAGTTCGCTGGCGGCTGAAGGCCATTGCCGGCCAGCGACACCGCGTGCCGTTTGCCGTCGAGGAGGAAGCGACATGAAGACCCTGAGAATCGTGCCACTGGTGCTCACCGCACTGCTGGCCATGCCGCAGGCGCGGGCCGAGGTGCTTGGCGCCCACGACGCGGCGGTCCACGACGCCGCCCGCCTGGGCACGGGGGCGCAGGTGGCCGCCATGCTGAAGGCCGAGCCGGTGATGCGGGACGCGCGCACCAACAGCGGCGCGACGCCGCTGCACCTCGCCGCGACCAATCCCGACCTGTCCGCGCTGAAGACGCTCATCGCCGCCGGCGCCGACGCCAATGCGCGCGACAACGAAGGCATCACGCCCCTGCACATGGCGGCCTACACGCAGAAAGCCGAGCATGCGCAGCTGCTGCTCGAGGCGGGCGCCGATCCGGCGATCAGGAGCAATGCTGGCCGCGACGCCACTTCGATGGCGCGCAAGGCCATGGCCCACGAGGCCGCGGGCGTTATCTCGCTGTGGATTCTCAAGGGCTGCAAGGCAGGACAGCCGTGCTGAGGTGGCGAGCCGTCGCGTTGCTCGAACTTTTCGCGACCGCTGCCGAGGCGGCGGAAACGCTGCCAGCCATCGACATCTACGGCGCGAAGGTCTGCATTGCCTGCATCGACTGGGCCGACCATCTGCGGGAACACGGCTTCACGACAGCCGACGATGGCACCGAGGACATTCTGGCGGTGAAGCGGCGGCTCAGGGTGCCGAAGGAAGAACTGTACGACGCCGTGCTCGTCGCGCCCGACGGCGAAACCAGCACCAGGGCCAGGCACTGGCGGCGTCCGGCAGTTCCGGCTCGCTGCCTGACGGATTCCGGCGCCTTTCCCTGCGCACACTCCGCCCGGGCAGACGCCGGCGCGCGCCGGAAGTGGCAAGAGAGCCCGTTCTTCGGCATACTTGCCGCGCCGGCGAGAGACCTGCCGCGGCGAATCATCACCCCAACCCACATCAAGGACAACCCATCATGCTGAAAAGAACCCTGCTGCTTGCCGGCGTCGCCGTGAGTCTTGCTCTTGCCGCTCCGGCCGGTGCATCGGAATCGAGCCTCGCGCGGATCAAGCAGAGCGGCACGTTGAAGCTCGGCTACCGCGAGAACTCGGTCCCCTTCTCGTTCACCGGCGACGACAGGCAGCCGCGCGGCTACAGCGTCGACCTCTGCCGCATCGTCGCCGACGACATCGGCAAGCAGCTCAACCTGCCCAAGCTTGATGTCCGCTGGGTGCCGGTGACGGCCCAGAGCCGCTTCGCGGCGCTGAAGAGCGGCGAGATCGACCTCGAATGCGGCAACACGACGCAGACGATTTCACGTCGGGCCGATTTCGATTTCAGCCTGATGACCTTCGTCGACGGTGCCGGACTGCTTTTCCGTGAGGGCGAGGTGCCGACCACGGTCGAGTCGCTGAAGGGCCAGCGGGTGGCTGTCGTCGCCGGCACGACGACGGAAACGACGCTCGAGCGGATGATCAAGGCGGGCCAGCTCGGCATGCTGCTGATCCGGGTGCCGGATCACGATGCGGCGATCAAGGCGCTGACCGACAGGACCGCGACGGCCTATGCCGCCGATCGCACCGTCCTCGTGACGACGGCGCTGATTCGCGGCAAGGGGCAGCCCTTCGCGCTGGCCGAGATGCAGTTCAGTTATGAGCCCTACGGGTTGATGATGCGCCGCGATGACGATCTCCGGCTGGCGGTGGACCGGACGCTCGCGCGCCTCTATCGCTCGGGTGAGATCGGCCCGATCGTCAAGCGCTGGTTCGAGCCGTTCGGCAAGCCGGGCGATGCCCTGCAGGCCATGTTCCTGCTCAACGGGCTGCCCGAATAGCCGACTCGCGCCTTGGGCGGTCGCGTGCCGCGGGCGGCCGTTGCCGAAGTGCCGGCGCGCCGGGCGGCGATCGCTCAGCTGCGCGCCGCGTCGCCGATCGCTCCGGGGTAGAGCCGTTCGAGCACCTCGCGGGCAGTCTCCGCGAGCAGCCGGCGCAGGCTCGCCGCGAGCATTTCCTCACTGGCGCCGGTGGCGTCGCCGGCTTGCGGCCGCTGTGCCCAGAGCGCGGTGAGAGCAGGTCGGCGGGCCGCAAGGACCTCCGCGACGAGTTCGCGCCAGAACGGCGGGTACTCGCTTTCGGCCCATTCGCCGCGACCGCGACCGAAGTGTGCGACGGCGAGATAGCGCAGCAGCGCCGAGACGACGAGGCCGTCGAGCAGTTCGTCGTCCCAGCCGAGCCGTGTCGCGCTGCGCCCGCGCAGCTTGTTGACGCCGCGCGCCACGCCGGCACCACCGGCGGCGCCGGCTAGTGCGCCGAGCACCGTGCCGGCGCCGAAACTCAGTCCACCGGCAGCCAAGTCGGCTGCCAGCCCGGAGAGCGCCCCGGAAACGACGCCGCTGACGGCCGCCGCCTTGCCGGTGTGCAGCGGGGCTTGCGTCCGCAGGTGTTCGCCGATGCGCGCGCGCACTGCGTCGGCGGCATGGCCGCTGAGCTCGTGCAGGACGATCAGGCGATCGGTGCTGGCGCGCAGCCGGTCGTCGAGCCGGCTGGCCAGCGCTTTCGCGGCGCGCTGCCGGTCGACGTTATCCTGTTCGCCGGCGACGACCGAACGCAGCGCCGTGCGCAGCTGGTCGCGCAGGCGAGGGGTGGCGAGCGCTTCGCTGTCGCAGGCGGCGCCGGCGATTGCCGTCGCCAGTGCCGCCATCGCCTGGGCGAACTGGCGCTCGCGCCGGCTCGTCCAGGCGGTGACCAGGCGTTGGCAGGCGGCGGCCTTGTCGGCAACGATCGAAGCGGCCAGCGTCCGCAGGAGGACGATCTCCTGTACCCAGCAGCGTGCGAAGGCATCGAGCGTCAGCACTTCGCGGACGAAGGATCGATCGCCGAGCACCGCGCGCCAGCGTTGCACGTCCGCCTGTTCCGCCGCGGGTGGCTGCGGCGGTCCGGTCTGGTTGAGCAGGACGACGACCGGCCGGCCGATCCACGCCAGCACGTCGAGTTCGGGCGCGAGATAACCGGCGTCGGCCGGCGCCTCGGCGGCGTTCACCAGGTAGAGGACGACATCGGCCTCGTCGCGAACGTTGCGCACCGCTTGCTGCGAAAAGTAGAAGGGCTGGTCGCGAAAGCGGTCCCAGATTTGCGACAGGAACCAGCCGATCGGGTTCCCCTGCTGCGCCAGCCGTCGCGCCAGGCGGGCGCTGTCGCCAAAGCCGGGCGTGTCCCAGAGCAGCAGGGTGTCGCCCTCGGCGGTGTCGATCAGCGGGTAGGGCGTCGATTCGGTCGTGACGTGCGCGGCGTCGCGCACCTCGCCGACGTCACGCCCAAGCAGGGTGCGCGCCAGGGTCGTCTTGCCGGCGTTGGTGTGCGAGATCAGCGACAGGGCGATGGCTCGGGCGTCGGCGCTCATCAGCCGTGCTCCGCGAGGTTGTCGGCGAGCGCGCTGGCGGCCTCGCCGAGGCTGCCGCCAGCAGCGCTGCCGGCGGCGGCGATCGCCGCGAGGTCGGCAAAGACGCAGCCGACGCGCAGCGTCGCGCACAGTTCGCGCCAAGCGGCGCGGCGTCCCGCGACCCGCTCCGGTTCGCGGCCACGGGCGAGAAAGCTGCTCTCGTCGACCAGTGCGACGAGCCGTCGGGAGCCGCCGCCCGGATGGCCGAGCGCGCGCAGGAAAGCGCCGTGCGCCTCGCGTTCCGGCGTCGCCGTGGCGTTGAACAGCGCGATGATCTGGCTGCCACCACTATCCGAGCCCACCCGCAGCGGCGCGTCCTCGTCACCATAGCGCACCGCCGCGCCGACGGTCAGCTGCGTATTGCCGCCGAGCGCGCGGGCGACCAGTCGTTCGAGGCCGCTGGTCGCCGCGGGCGGCAGCGTGTAGCTGTAGGGGATCACACTGAGCCGCAGCGGGCCGCCGCGAAAGTCGCGCAGCAGGCGAGCGAAGTAGGGTTCGTCGAGTGCGATCGGCAGGCTGGTCGAGCGGCGGCTCTCGACCAGCCTGGCTAGCAGGGCGAGCACGAGACGCGGCGCGATGACGATGGCGGCGACGCTTGCCGCCAGCAGGTGCAGCCAGCGGGCCGCATTCTCGCCAGCGGGTGCGCGGATGGCTTCGATCTCGTCCACCGTCGGCAGGGGAATCCCGCTCAGAGCCACGCCCGGTGCGAGTGCGATGGCGAGCAGCCGATGCACGTCGCCGGCAGCGAGGAAGGTACTCTCCCAGGTGGCCTCGTAGGCGAAGGCGAGGCCGCGCAGATAGATGCCGGCGAGCACGCCGGTTGCCAGCAACGCTGCCGCGAGGTGCAGGATGCGTGCCGTGCGCGCGCCATGCAGCGGCGCCGAGAGGCGGCTCCAGTCGCTTGCCAGGCGGGCGACCGCGGTCCCGAGTTCGCCTTCCGGGTGGGGTTGCAGCCCAGTCGCGAGCCGGCCGATGGCTCGTCGCCAGGGCTGTCGCATCGCTTCGCCCGGGCGGCGCCGGCAGAACCTCGCCGCCATCAGCAGGTAGACGGCGAGGTTCCAGGCGAGCAGTGCCAGCACCGGCGGCATCAGGACGTTGATTCGCTGGCCACCGCCGATGCGGTCGACCATGAGGCCGCCGATGAAGGCGGCGACGGCGATCGCACTTGCCAGCCAGGGACGCCAGCACAGCGCGCGAACGGCGCGTGGGATGACCGGGAAGCGTTCGCCGAATCGCCCGAGCGCCAGCCGCGCGCGCTCCGCCAGGAAGTCCGCGTCCCTTGCCCCCTCGCCGACGACCTCGGCGGCGGCCCGGCTGGCCCAGGCCCGGTCGCCATCTGACCACAGTACATGCGCGCTGTCCGCCGTCTCGAAGGCTCGCACGGCGACGATCTCCAACCCCCGCAATTCGGTGACAGTATACTCAATCGAGCGCGTGTCATCCGCCGAGGGGCTCGACGACCGTCGGTTCAAGCGCGAAGCGACGCAGTCGGGGTGCCCGGTCGACGGACGAAGTCTGCCGTTACCGAATCCTGCGGGCATCAGGGCATCGCCCCGCGTGTCGGCTGCTGCCGACGATGATTGACCGGAGCAGAGACCAAGCCCGACAATGGACCGATCTCCGATGGGTCGAGGGAAATGCAGGGGTCCGCATGTATCATGGTGAGAAACTCAACGCATGGACGCATCTGGTCGGGGCGGTGCTGGCGCTGATTGGCGCGGTCGTCCTGATCGTCCTCGCGGCGCGGACAGGCGACCCCTGGAAGATCGTCAGCGTCTCGATCTACGGCGCAACCCTCGTTCTCCTCTACAGTTTCTCGACGCTCTACCACAGCTTCCGTGGCCGCGCCAAGGAAATCTTCCAGAAACTCGACCACCTCAGCATCTATCTGCTGATTGCCGGCAGTTACACGCCGTTCTGCTTGGTCACCCTGCGCGGCCCCTGGGGCTGGTCGCTGCTGGCCGTCGTCTGGGGTCTGGCGGTGGTCGGCTCGCTGCAGGAGTTCTGGCTGAAGAGCGATGCGCGCGTGCTGTCGGTGGTGATCTACGTCGTCATGGGCTGGGCGGTGCTGGCCGCACTGCCACCGCTGCTGCAGGCGCTCGGTACGGCCGGCTTCGTCTGGCTGGCGGCCGGCGGCGCTGCCTATACGCTCGGCATCATCTTCTACGCCCTCGACTCTCGCCTGCGGCACGCGCACGGCATCTGGCACCTCTTCGTGCTTGCCGGCAGCGCTGCCCAGTACGTCGCCATCGTGCTCCATGTGCTTTGAGCGACCGGCGCGGCTTCGCCGCCGGCGCTCAGTGCTTGTGTTCGCCCGCCGGCGAAGAAGCGGCGGCGGTGAGGTCGCGCACTTCGGCCTTGACCTCGATGCTCTCGATCTTGCGGTCCTTGCCCTCGATCTGCAGGGTCAGCGGCACCGATTCGCCCTTCAGCAGCGGCTGCTTGAGACGGATCAACATCACGTGGTAGCCGCTCGGACCGAGTTGCACCGTCTTGCCGGCGGGCAACTCGAGGCGGGGAATGGCGCGCATGCGCATCACCTGGCCGTCCATCTTCATCTCGTGGATCTCGGTGACGGCGGCTGCCGGGCTGCTGGCGCCGACGATCGTCGCGCCGGCCTTGCTGCTGATCTCCATGAAGGCGCCAGTGGCCTGCTGCCCGGCGACGGTACCACGCACCCAGGCGTTGCGCACCTCGACATCGGCGGCCAGCGCCGCGCCCGATCCGACTCCGAGCAGCAGCAGCGACGCGGAAAGCATCATCCTCTTGTTCAATGCAGCCTCCATTCTCTTTCAGAAAAACGATCATCAACAGATACTTGCGTATCACTCCATGGTGCGGTGGCGCAGCCGGAGGTGGCCGGGCGCCGCGGACCGGTCGCCACGCCCGACGGTGGCAAGGGCGCTCAGCGCTTGATCGACCATTGCCCCTGCGCGTCCTCGATCCACCAGCCAGCGTGCCATTGTGCCTTCCAGCGCTGGATCTGCGCTGCGCGCACCGCCGGCTCCCAGTTCTGTCCGCCATGTCCCTCGGCGAGCGCGTAGATCAGCGAGTTGCGATCGGGATTCTCACTGTCGATCAGCTTTTCGGCGATCTGGCGTTGCGCCAGGTTGAGGCGGCTGCCGTCGCGCAACCTGACCATGCCATCGTAACCGAGGCCGATGATGCCCGCGTCGTAGAAGCGGACGAGGCGCGAGGCGCGCTGCGCCAGGCCGTGCTTGACGATCACGACCGGTGGCGTACCCAGATCCAGGTTGACCTGGTCGGGGCTCGGCGCCGCGGCAACCGGCAGGGCGAGAAAGGCAAGCAGCAGCAGAAGGCGTGTCATTTGAGGGCTCCAGGGTGATCACTTGCCGTCGAGCAGCAGCTTCAGGTCGGCAGCGACATGGTCGGGAGCCTCACCGTGGCGGACGAGCAGCCGCAGGCGACCCTGCGGATCGAAGGCGTAACTGCCGGTCGAGTGATCGATGCTGTAGCTGTCGGGGGTGCTGCCCGGTTGCCGGGCATGGAAGACCTTGAACTCCCTCGCCGCCGCTGCGGTCGCCGCCTCGTCGCCGCGCAGGCCGATGAACCCGGGATCGAAGGCGGTCACGTATTCGGCGAGCAGTTGCTGCGTGTCACGCGCCGGGTCGAGGGTGACGAAGAGAACCTGCACGCGTCCGGCGTCGCTGCCGAGGCGGGCGACGGTCTCGCGCATCGACAGCAGCGTCGTCGGGCAGACATCCGGACACTGCGTGTAACCGAAGAACACGATCACCGCCTTGCCCTTGAAATCGGCCAGCCGGCGCGGCTGACCGAGGTGATCGGTGAGCGCCAGCTCCTTGCCCCAGTCGACACCCGTAATGTCGGTCGATTTGAACGCTGGCGGTCCGGAGCAGGCGACGAGCAGCAGGTTGAGGAGCAGGACCAGGCTGGCGAGGGAGGGGAATGTCGTCATCGTCTTCGTGTTTCGCTCGTGCGGGCCGCTGCAGGATCTGGGGTGGCATCCCCGACCCGATATTGTCGTTCGCGCAGGCATTCTGGGCAAGGTCTGGAGTACAGCTTGCCCGGCTGACTGGTGATCGGGGGCCTGCCGCAGTCGGATCATCTTCGCTGTCCTTCGTTGCTGGCAGGCGCTGCCCGCAAGACGGCGTCGATGACCGTTCGCGATGTCGGCGCAACCATGCTTCCTTTCCGCCAAGGTGAAGGACCGTCGCCATGCAGACCTGCTTCTCCCTTGCTCCCGAGACTGGCAGAGGACTGCCGCCGTTGGCCTGGCCACTGCCGTGAACTGGCCGCCCGCAGCCGGCTGCGGGCGGCTTGGTGACTCCGGGCGGGCGGTCGCGGTGACGGCAGCCCGATGAGCCAGCACGTGTGCATCGTCGGCGCCAGCATCGTCGGGCTGCAGGAGCGGCCCACTGGAGGCATCCACACAGCCTTGGAGGAGGTGATCGACAACCATGCGCCGTGCGTACACCTGGTGGCCTGATCCGCCGCAGTGGCGGGGAAGTCCATTACGCGGCGCCGGTACGCGGGCAGCGCTTGGCCGCAAACCGAATTCCTGCAGACCCAGTTGGCCGTGATCGAGGACTATCTGCGGCACTTCCCGGATGAGCAGAGAGAGTTCCGCGCACTGGCATGGATCGAAGCGCATGCCTGTGCCTACCGCCAGCAGTGGCAGGTACAGGCAGCGAACAGGCGCGACCGTCGACTGTCGGCGTGAGCGTGCCGACCATGCCGGCGACGTGTGGATGGTATCGCTTGCCGCAGACGATGTCTGCCGTATCGACCACGCGCAGGGATCGGTCGTTGCCGGCAACTCTGGTCTGCCCGTTCGCGCCCTTGCGTCCGGGCAGACGATCGATGCAGGCCCGTCGCCACGCATCCCGTCGTCGCTCACCCGGGTGGAGGGTGGCGATCCGAAATTTGGTATACCGTCACTGAAACATGAAACATGGTCATCGCTGATCAAAGGCCATCCAGCGGTATTGGCGGGCTTGGCGGACGCCGCCGACGATCTCCTGAAAGTCGCCAGCGAAGGTCAGGCCGTCGGTACGGCGGCCCGTCCACTCCTGCGCGTAGTTGGGATCCGCGGAGCGGCGGGTGAGGTGCAGGCGCTGCGCGGCGTGCTCCCAGCGACCGGTCACCGCGTCACCGTACATCTCGCCGGCAACGCTGCCGTCGCCGTCGATGCGGTGCAGGCGCAGTTCCGTCTGCCAGCCGTTGCCGTCAACGAGCAGGCGGGGTGCGGCGCGCCAGTCGTAGGCGGCCTGCCCGGTCACGCCGTCGTGAATCTCCTGGAAAGATCCCGCGATGCGGCCCGTCAGGCTGCGTGTCTCCGGGTCGAGTTCGAGGACGCCGGTGTACCGCTGCTCGTAGCCGGGGCCGAGAAAACGGGTGAAGTGAATGGCGCGCGTGCCTGGATTCCACTCACCTTCCATTGGCTGGCCATAGAGGGTGCCGTTGAACCGGTTGCCGAATACGCTGTCGATCCGCAGCAGACCGAGCCAGCCATTGCCCACGATGATGTTGTTCGCCCCCTCGGCGACGGCGCTGGGAAACGGAAAGTCGACCCAGGGCGGAATCTGGTTTGCCGCCGGCGGTTGCCGCTGCTGGTAGCGGTGTGAGAAGAAGCTGTAGATCCGTCCGTCGCCGCCAGGCGGAACACTGTACGAGAAGAGCGGCGGCGTCGCACCGGTGTCGAAATCCAGCGTGATGTCATCACGAGCCGGATGGTTCGGGTCGTAGATGCGCAAGCGCACCCGCCGTCCGTTGCGCTCGAATCCGTAGACCAGAACCTGATGGTTGTTCCCCACTTTGAAGGGATCGTCGGTATTCACCTGCACCAGTCCGATCGGCGACGGCGCGCCGTTGCGGAGGTCGCTCTCGATGCCGGGCAGCGCGCTGAAATACGCCGTGCGGGCGCGCTCGCCGGCGCTGCACCCCGGGCTCATCAAACGCAGGTATTCGGTCCATCCGAGGCCGTCGAAACTGTCGTACAGGCGAGCGACGAGGTACTCATACAATACACCGGAGACCGGTCCCGCCTTGTGCGACGGGATCGCCATGCCGGCGTGGAAATGGTCACGCACCGCGTACACCATGCCGCCGCACAGTCCGTTCGCGGCGTCGCCGATCGCCATGACAACGTTGCCGACGCGCACGCTGACGTGCGCCGTGTTGGCAGGGAACTGGTTGGCAAAGCGGAAGCCGTGCGTGCTCGGCAGGAAACCGGGCACGTCGATGCGCTCCTGGGTCGTCAGGCGCAGCTCGGAGCCACCCATGTACTCGAGCATGTCGCTCGCGCGATGGAGTTCGCCGACGCTACCGGGCGGGCCGGCAGGCACGAGAACGCGGCTGGGCGGAATCAGCGACAGCGGCTGCCGATCCCGGATCTCGAGCTGAAAGCGGGAGGCGCTGTAGCCGATGCCAGCCTGAGCGCCAGCGACGAGCGTTCCTTCGTAGGCCGGCGAGATCCCGAAGGCGCGCGTCCGGTCATCGGGGCTGAAGATCCGCCAGTAGATCGAGCTCGAACTACGATTGATCAGCGGCATGTGCTGTCTCCTCAAAGCTGGTTGTTGCGAGGGCCGGGACGGCAAGACGGAAATCCTGCCGATCGCATGATTGTCGTCGGCGATGGCAGCCGTGCGGCATCGACTCAGGACCGCCCACGGCGCTCTGCGGAGTACAGCCCGGCAAGCTCGCCATCGAGGGCGGAAGGCGCGGGCGTGGGGCGGGCCGGTCTCCCGTTCGCGGATGGGCAGCGCATCTTACGGCACCTGGCGAGCCGGCGAGCAGCTCCGGCCGGCGTGCGACGGGGTGGCCGCGGCATTGGCTGGGTCGGCCGGTCGGCGGCATCAGGGAGCATTCGCCTGCATGGCTTCGAGGTTGCGCACACATGCGGCCTTGCTTTCGTAAACCAGGTACTCGCTCTTCTCGCTCCTGCGACAGGCGAATGCGGGGTCGCGCAAGCCGAATGTACCATCCGCGTGATGTTCGCACGAGCGAAAGCCCTTCAGGGCTGTCTCGGTGATCACGCCACACCTGGCAGTGCTCGGCTGCAGCCAGTCGAAGCCGAAGGAACCGGCGGGCGGTGCGGCGGGGGCAGCGACACAGGGGGTGAGTGCGCTACTGGCAAGCAGGAGAAAGAAGTGTCTGAGCATGTTCGATGCCTGCTGATTGGCACGGTGGCTGACCGGGCGGTGGAAAACCCGTCTTGCGGGTGCAATGAAGAAGCGGTCCGCGGCGATGCCAGGCTGGACGAAGCCGCCCAGCGGACGCGGCGAGGGCGACGCGCCCATATCGCAACCGGGCCGCGCCGCAAACGAGGAACTGTCCCCTGATGAAACTGGCGGGCATCTTACTCTGAGCTCGCCACCGGAAGCAACGCTGGATGGCGTGAGCCTCATCGCCGGCAGCAGCGGCGTGTTCGACGGACCGGGACGGGAATCGAGGTGGGGGAGGAAGAAAAAAAAGCGCGACTCGTGGGAGTCGCGCTAAATCCACACCAAAGGAGGAGGGTGGAGGAGACAAGTCGAGTGGGAGGAAGGTCCCGCTGCAAGTGTTACGTTGAGTACGTTATGGCTGCGCCGAGAGCAAAGGTCAACTATTTTTTGTGCGTTGCAGAATCTTTTTTTTCCGGTTTTCTGGGGGATTGCCGTGAATTGTAAAAGACCTTTAATATTCATCATATTGATCATTGTATCAGAGACGCTTTTCACTATATGCAACACTGCTCGTCGGCAAGAGCGGCCCTCCAGCTACCGGTCATGCTGCAACGCAGCATGATGCCTCGGTGTTCGTGCAAGCACTTGCGGCTACAATCGGCAACCTGATCGAAGCGTTCTGCAGCCAAGGAGGAGCAAATGGAATGTACGGTGAAGTGGACCGGCAGCGGGATGTCCTTTCTCGCCGAGACGGGTAGCAATCATGCGTTGGTGATGGACGGTGCTCCCGAAGCGGGCGGGCGCAATCTGGCTCCGCGGCCGATGGAACTGCTGCTGGCCGGCACCGGCGGCTGTACCGCCTATGATGTGGTACTGATCCTGAAGAAGGGTCGCCAAGCCGTCGCCGGGTGCGAAGTCAGCTTGCGGGCGGAGCGGGCCGAGACCGAGCCACGCGTATTCACGAGCATCCATTTCCACTTCCGCGTCAGCGGCAAGCAACTGAAGCCGGATGTCGTCGCGCGGGCGATCGAGCTGTCAAAGGAGAAATACTGCTCGGCGTCGATCATGCTTGGCAAGACCGCTGCCATCAGCCATGACTTCGAGATCATCGAAACCTAGACGTAGTAGGCGGTGCGCGTCATCGCCCTTGCTGCCAGCCGCATCGCGACGATCGCCGGTGGCGGAAGCTCGCGAGCCCCGAGGTGCATTGCCGTTTCGGCATGGGCGATCTCGTCGCTTCGCATCTGGGCGACGATCGCTCGCGACCGCTTGTCCTGCTCGGGCAGTTCGCTGAGGTGGCTGTCGAGGTGCGCCTCGACCTGGCGCTCGGTTTCGGCGAGGAAGCCAAGACTCCAGTCATCTCCCAGCTTGCCGGCGACGACACCGATCGCCAGGGCACCCAGGTACCAGAACGGGTTGAGCAGGCTTGTGCGGCTCCCCAGCTCAGCCAGGCGACGTTCCGTCCATGCCAGATGCTCGGTCTCTTCGCGCGCGGCCTGCTCGAGCGCCCGACGAATGCCGTCCTGGCGCGACGTCAGTGCCTGACCCTGATACAGCGCCTGCGCACAGATTTCGCCGACATGGTTCACGCGCATCAGCGCTGCGGCATGGGCCTTCTCGGCTTCCGACATGACGGACTCCGCCTCGCTGTTGCCCGGGACTTCCCGTACCGTCGAGGCCGGTGCGCACAGCGTGCGCAACGCCCTGTCGAACTCCATGATGAAGCGATCGCTGATCATTGTTGCCTCGGACGTGCCGTTGCCCTCGATGGTCGCGCCAGCGGCTGCCGGCGGCCGCTCATGGCCTGACGCGCAACGCCGCGTGGCCGCCGCGCCGCAAGGTCTCGAGCATCTGTTCGGGTGTCTGCTGCACGACCGTGATCGGACAGAAATACTCGGAGAAGAGAGCCGCATGATGCCGGTTGAGGGTGCTGTTGGTGATCCTCACCCAGCGATCGTTCCGTGCCCGTGCCCAAGTCTCGTCGCTGCGGCCGAGCGCGTACAGCCGGCGTTCGCCGGTCGCACACTTCATTCCTTCGTAGCTGACGTTGCGCGCCCCCGACGGGCTGACGATGACCAGCACGTAGCGCGTGACGCCATCGCTGCCGACGCTGAGCGACGCGCTGTCGATCAGGAACTGGTTGTTCGTCGTCGCGCTGACGGTGAAGGGCACCAGGTTTTCGCTGCGCGGAAAGGCCGGCAACTCGACTTCCGCTTCCGGAGCAGGTCTCGGCTCGCCATCGGGGTCGTAGCTTTCCGTCAGTGCCGTCGACGGCCAGGCCAGGACGACGGCCAGCAGCCAGCACGCGCGGGTGGCGACGGCGCGCAGCCGGACGGCGGCACTACGGAAGCGAGCGGTCGTCGGCACACTCATTCCTTGCCGGGCAGCGCGGTCGGCGGCGGCGAGCGGAACTGCAACGCTGCGCGCTGGGCGCGGCGTGCATCGGCATTGAGGAAGCGGGCGAGCTCGTTGAGGGCCTGCTCGTAGACCCGGCGCTTGAACTCGATCACGGCGTCGAGCGAGACCCAGTAGCTGTTCCAGCGCCAGGCGTCGAACTCGGGGTGGTCGCAGGCACGCAGCGACACGTCGCAGTCGCGACCGACCAGGCGCAGCAGGAACCAGATCTGCTTCTGTCCACGGTAACTGCCGCGCCACTCCCTCCTGACCCAGTGGGTGGGTACGTCGTAGCGCAACCAGTCCTTGGTCCGGCCGAGAACGAGTACGTGCTCGGGCAGCAGGCCGATCTCTTCATGGAGTTCCCGATACATGGCCTGCTCGGGCGTCTCACCCCGCTTGATGCCGCCTTGCGGGAACTGCCATGAATGTTCTCGAATCCGCTTGCCCCAGAAGACCTCGTTCCTGGCATTGCAAAGAATGATGCCGACGTTCGGGCGATAGCCTTCACGGTCAAGCATGTCCGACACCTGCCAATCAAATCGTTGAGAGCATTTTTCCACAATTCCCGTGGCTTGCAAAGCATCGCGGGAAGCGAAGGGGGCTGGCGGCGGTGTTCGCCGCGGTCAGCCCGCTGCGGCATGCGTGCGCTGCGCGTGACGCGGATTCGTCGTTGCCGGCGGCGGGCAGTGCCGGCAGCAGCTTCGCGCAGGACGAGCCGCCCGGGTTGTATACTCCCGCTCCTTTCATTCGAGCCGCACGCCACACCATGTCCACGCCGAAGAACATCGGTTTCGTCTCGCTGGGTTGCCCGAAGGCGCTGGTCGACTCCGAGCAGATTCTCACCCGGCTGCGCGCCGAGGGCTACCTGATCTCTCCTTCGTACGAGGGCGCCGACCTGGTGGTGGTCAACACCTGCGGCTTCATCGACGCCGCGGTGGACGAATCGCTCGAGGCGATCGGCGAGGCGCTGAGCGAGAACGGCAAGGTGATCGTCACCGGCTGTCTCGGCGCCCGCGCCGGGCTGATCCGCGAGGCGCACCCGCAGGTGCTGGCGGTGACCGGTCCGCACGCGACGGACGAGGTGCTGCAGCATGTGCACGCCCACCTGCCGCAGCCGCACGATCCATTCACCAGCCTGCTGCCGCCGCAGGGGGTAAAGCTGACGCCGCAGCATTTCGCCTACCTCAAGATCTCCGAGGGCTGCAACCACAGCTGCACCTTCTGCATCATCCCGTCGCTGCGTGGTCCGCTGGTCAGCCGGCCGATCGGCGACGTGCTGCAGGAGGCTCGCACGCTCGCCGCAGCGGGCGTGCGCGAGCTGCTGCTGATCTCGCAGGACACCAGCGCCTACGGCGTCGACCTGAAGTACCGCACCGGCTTCGTCGGCGGGCGGCCGCTGCGCACCCGGCTGCGCGAACTGTGCGAGGCGCTGGCCGAACTCGGCATCTGGGTGCGGCTGCACTACGTCTATCCCTACCCGAGCGTCGACGCGCTGTTGCCGCTGATGGCCGAGGGCCGCATCCTGCCCTACCTCGACGTCCCTTTCCAGCATGCCAGCGCGCGCATCCTGGCGGCGATGAAGCGGCCGGCGAGCGCCGAGAACAATCTCGAGCGCCTGCGGACCTGGCGCGCCATCTGCCCGGAACTGACGGTGCGCAGCACCTTCATCACCGGTTTTCCCGGCGAGAGCGAGGCCGATTTTGCCGAACTGCTGGCGTTCATCGCCGAGGCACGGCTCGATCGCGTCGGCTGCTTCGCGTATTCGCCGGTCGACGGCGCGACCGCCAATGCGCTGCCGGGCGCCGTGCCGGAAGAAGTGCGCGAGGAGCGCCGGCAGCGGCTGATGGAGTTGCAGGAGGACATCTCGGCCGAACTGCTGGCGGCGAAGATCGGCCGCGAGATCGATGTCCTCGTCGACGAGGTCGATGACGAGGGGACGATCGCCCGCTCGGCGGCCGACGCACCGGAGATCGACGGGCTGGTGTTCATCAACGACCATTTCGCTGCCGCGCCCGGCGACTTCCTGCGCGTGCGGGTGGTCGACGCCGACGAGCACGACCTCTACGCCGAGTTGGTGGCGTAGGCAGCCGCTGCCCGCGCTGCCGGTCGCTGGCCCCGGGCAGGCGCGCGCTGCGCCGTCCACCAGCCATCAGTGGAAGTTGCGGCTCGTCGTCGGCAGCCGGCCGAGCAGGACGCTCAGGTCGACCAGCCGCCTGGCGACCAGGTGCACGACCGTTCCCGCGCGCTGCACCTGCCCGAGGACGCCGAGCAGGCGGGCGCCGAGGAGTTCGCGGCGTTGCCGCTCGGCGAGTCGCGAATGGACGACGATGTTGGCGAGGCCGGTTTCGTCCTCGAGGGTGACGAAGACGATGCCGCTGGCGGTGCCCGGCCGCTGCCGGCAGGTGACGATGCCGGCGGCGCGCAGCAACTGGCGGTCGGCTGCCGCCTGCAACTCGCAGGCGGTGACGAAGCGTTGCGCCGTCAGGCGGTCGCGCAGCAGACAGAGCGGATGGCGACCGAGGCTGAGGCCGCTGCTGGCGTAGTCGGCGACCAGGTTCTCGCCTTCCGAGGGTTCGGCGAGTTCGACAGCACTTTCCGGCGGCGGCGTGTCGTGCAGCAGGTCGAGCTGCAGGCTGACACCGGCGGCCGCCCAGGCGGCCTGCCGGCGATGGCCGGCGAGACCGGCGAGCGCGCCGGCGGCCGCCAGCAGGTCGAGGTCGCGGCGTTGCAGCCGGGCGCGGCCGGCGAGGTCGGCGAGGCTGGCGAACGGTCGCTGCGCGCGTGCCGCCTGCAGGCGGCTTGCCGCTGCCTCGGGCAGGCCGGCGATGCTGGCGAGGCCGAGGCGAACGGCCGGGCCGGCGGCCGTCGCGCCGGGTTGGGGATGGTCTTCGAGCGTCGCCTGCCAGTCGCTGGCGCCGACCGTCGCCGGGCGCACCTCGACGCCATGCCGGCGTGCGTCCTGCACCAGTTGTGAGGGCGAGTAGAAACCCATCGGCTGGCTGTTGAGCAGCGCGCAGAGGAAGGCCGCCGGATGGTGGCGCTTGAGCCAGGCCGAGACATAGACCAGCAGGGCGAACGAGGCAGCGTGCGACTCCGGGAAGCCGTATTCGCCGAAGCCGCGGATCTGCGCACAGATGCGCTGCGCGAAGGCTTCGTCGTGGCCGCGCTGGCGCATGCCGGCGGTCAGCTTCTGCTCGAAGGGCTCGAGTCCGCCCTTGCGCCGCCAGGCCGCCATCGCCCGGCGCAACTGGTCGGCCTCGCCGGGAGTGAAGCCGGCGGCGACGACGGCGAGCTGCATCACCTGTTCCTGGAAGATCGGCACGCCGCAGGTGCGGCCGAGAACGGCGGCGATCTCCGGCGGCATGGCGTCGATGGCCTCCTGGCCGTGGCGGCGGCGCAGGTAGGGATGGACCATGTCGCCCTGGATCGGGCCAGGGCGGACGAGTGCCACCTCGATCACCAGGTCGTAGAAGTTGCGTGGCCGCAGACGTGGCAGCATCGCCATCTGCGCCCGCGACTCGACCTGGAAGACGCCGACCGTGTCGGCGGCGCAGAGCATCTCGTAGACCGCCGGATCCTCGGCCGGGATGTCCGCCAGGCGGCGGCCGGTCAGGTCGAGCGCGCGATGGATCGCCGACAGCATGCCGAGCGCCAGGATGTCGATCTTCAGCAGCCCGAGCGTGTCGAGATCGTCCTTGTCCCACTGGATCACGGTCCGTTCCGGCATTGCCGCGTTCTCCACCGGCACCAGGCGGGCGAGCGGGCCGCGGGCGATGACGAAGCCGCCGACATGCTGCGACAGGTGGCGCGGGAAGCCGCGCAGCGTGTCGGCGAGCAGCAGCCAGCGGGCGACGCGCGGTGCCGCCGGATCGAGGCCGACGGCCTGCAGGCGGGCGGGCAGTTGCTCGCGCCGGTCCCACCAGGCGAGCGAGCCGGTCAGGGCATTGATCTGCGCCAGGCCGAAACCGAGGGCGCGGCCGACGTCGCGCAGCGCGCCGCGCGTCCGGTAGGTGCTCACCGCCGCCGTCAGCGCGGCGCGTTCGCGGCCGTAGCGGCCGTAGAGGTACTGGATGACCTCCTCGCGCCGTTCATGCTCGAAATCGACGTCGATGTCCGGCGGTTCGCCGCGCTCGCGCGAGATGAAGCGCTCGAAAAGCAGGTTCGATCGTGCCGGGTCCACCTCGGTGATGCCGAGGCAGTAGCAGACCGCCGAGTTCGCCGCCGAGCCGCGTCCCTGGCAGAGGATGCCGCGGCTGCGGGCGAAGTTGACGATGTCGTAGACGGTCAGGAAGTAGGGCTCGTAGGCCAGTTCGCCGATCAGTGCGAGTTCGTGTTCGACGCGCGCGCCGACGCCGGCCGGGATGCTGCCGCCGTAACGCCGCTGCAGGCCGCGGCCGACCTCGTCGCGCAGGGAGGAGGACGGCGTCTGGCCGGGCGGGACGACCTCGTCCGGATACTCGTAACGCAGCTCGTCGAGCGAGAAGTTGCAGCGTCCGGCGATGCGCAGCGTTTCGGCCAGCAGTTCCGGCGGGTAGAGACGCGCCAGCCGCAGGCGGCTCCGCAGGTGCCGCTCGCCGTTGGCGAAGAGCGCAAGTCCCGCGGCAGACAGCGTGCTGCGCAGGCGGATCGCCGTCAGCGTGTCCTGCAGCGCGCGGCGCCCGCGCCGGTGCATGTGGACATCGCCGGCGGCGACCGCCGGCAGGCCGCTGGCGCTCGCCAGTGCCAGCAGGTCGGTCAGCCGCTGCGCGTCATCGGCGCCGCAATGCAGCCCGACCGCCAGCCAGGCGCGCGCCGGGAAGCACTGCGCCAGCCAGCGACCATCGTCGGCGCTGTCGCCCGGCTCGGCGACCCAGAGCGCCAGGCAGTCCGGTACGGCGCCGCTGCCGCCGGGAAGCAGGCCGGACGTCTCGAGGTCGCTGCGCAGCAGGCGGTACTCGCCCTTGCGCGAGCGCCGGCGGGCGAGCGTGATCAACGCCGACAGGTTGCCGTAGCCGGCGCGGTTCTGCGCCAGCAGGAGCAGCCGCAAGCCCTCCTGCTGCCGGTCGGCGAGGCGGAACTCGGCGCCGATGATCAGCTTCAGCCCGCAGCCGGCGGCGGCCTTGTGCGCCCGCACGACGCCGGCCAGCGAGGCCTCGTCGGTGATCGCCAGCGCGCTGTAGCCGAGCGCCTGCGCCGCTTCGACCAGTTCCTCGGGATGCGAGGCGCCGCGCAGGAAGGAGAAGTTCGAACAGCAGTGCAGTTCGGCGTAGTCGGGCGGCTGGTCGTTGGGCATCCGGTGCGGCAGCGAAGGAAGGAATGTCCGCCCGGTTGCGGCAGGGCAGGCGGTGCAAAAGCTGTATGAAAGTACAGTAGTGATGTTAGCTCTTTTGCCCGTGCCTGGGTGTTCTTTGCATGGGGTCGGTGGGGCGCAGCGCGCTGCTTCGCCCGGTTGCCGGTCGGTCGGCACGTGGGATGGTGGCCGAGCGGCAGGGATGCGAGAGGGGCCGGCAGCCTGTCCGATCGAGCCGCGGCGGTGCGCGATTGTCACCGTAGCCGTAGCGCAGTCGATGCGAGGAGCGTGCGAGTTGGCGCGAGGAGCGTGCGAGTTGGAGTTAGGGGCGTGCAAGTTGAGGCGAGGGGCATGCGAGTTGAAGCGAGGAGCGTGCGAGCTGAGGCGAGGGGCGTGCGAGTTGGAGCGAGGAGCGTGCGAGCTGGAGCGAGGGGCGTGCGAGTTGGAGCAAGGGGCGTGCGAGCTGAGGCGAGGGCCGTGCGAGTTGAGGCGAGGGGCGTGCGAGTTGGAGCGAGGGGCGTGTGACTCGTGGTCAAGGCCGTGCGAGTCGAAGCCAGGGGCGTGCGAATCCAGGCCGGCAGCGTGCAGGTTTCAGTCAGGGTACGCCCGCGGCGGGGTCCTCGACTGTTGGCGTGAGACCGGCGGCCATGGGCGAAACCCGTTCGTTGCCGCCAGCTCGCCGCAGGGTCGATCAGCCACGCATGGCGACGTCCCGACGCCAGGAACCTGCGCAGCACCGCCGGACGTCGGTTCGTCGCCTTGCTTCGCTACAACGGCGTCCCTCGCTGCCAACCCGGAGCCGGACGACCGGGGCGAATTGCCGTGGCGAGTGGCAAAGGGACGCCGGCGGAACCGCACCGGCGCGCGGAGCGGTTACCCGGCTGCCTTCGTCGAAGCGGGCGGCGTCCCGCCGGCGGGCTTCTTCGCGCGTCGCGGGGCGCGGTCGATGTGGCTGGCGCTATCCCAGGCGCGCATCCTGTCCCGGTTGCGGGCGTACTTGTTGTTCATGATCGCGTCGAGCTGCATCACCTCGGCCATTCCCTCGCGGATCAGGCGGCCGACGGCGGCGGTACTGGCGACACCGGTCTGGTCGTCCGACTGCATGTCGGCGTCGGCCGAGCGGATCGCCGCGATGTCGTCGGCGAGGTCGGCAACGAAATCCGCCGGCAATTCGTAAGCGAGGAACCTGGCCGCGACCGCCGGGTCGGCGAGTTCGCGCGCAAAGGCGTCGGCGGCGGTCAGCAGCGCCTTCTGGTTCGCGCCCGCTGGGCTGCGAAAGCGGTCAGCGAAGCCCGGTTCGCCGGCATCGATGGCGCGCGCCGTGCGGGCGATCCCCTGCAGATCGAGGCGCAGCGAATCGAAGAGAACCTCCTTCGCCGTCGCCGAGCCGCCATCCTGCCGCGCCTTCTCGACATCGAGATCCGCGACGATCTGCGCCAAGCGCGCAAAATGCC
>NZ_JAMTDQ010000046.1 GCF_023806635.1 Accumulibacter sp. | reverse complement strand
GCTGGTTCGACCAAAAAAGTCCAGACCTAATTTTGCGGGTAAAGGGCAGGCCTAGGGCGGGTCGCCTTGCCACCGCGGTTCGCCGCCGGTCCGGCGAAGCCGGCGTGACCAGGCGCGGATGTCGGCGAGGCTTGCCGTCGCACCGCCACAGACGATGAACAGCACGCGCGAATGGCCGGCGAGCGCCGGCGATCGCGCGTAGCCCAAGGCCAGGCTGGCACCGCAGGCGGGCTCCACGAGCAGTCGATGGTCGGCAAGGAAGCGCTCACACGCGTTGAGCGCCACAGCATCGGAGACGACGACGCTGTTTACCGGGTGCGTCAGCGAGCAGTTGAACGCCTGTTCGCAGACACGTTTGGCGCCGAGCGAGGTGGCGACACTGCCGATCTCTTCGAGCGCGACGATCCTGCCGGCGTGCAGCGAGCGATGCAACGAATCGGCACCGGCCGTTTCGACGGCGATCACCGGAATCTCGCCAAGAGCGTTGCGGCGCAGCCCCTGGATCACGCCGGCGAGCAGGCCGCCACCGCCGACCGCCAGCACGATCGCGTCCGGCAGCAGGCCGCTGCGGGCAATCTCGTCGACCAGGGTGGCATGGCCCTGCCACAGCAGCGGGTCGTCAAAGGGGTGAATGAAGGCGTCACCTGCGGTCAGCAAGGACAGCGCCAGGCTGTTCGCCTCCTGCCAGGAGGGACCATGCACGATGACCTCGGCCCCTTCCTGTCGCAGCAGCTCGCGCGCCCGGGGAGAGGTGCTCTGCGGCACGACGACGGTGACCGGCAGCGACAGCTTCCGGCCGGCATAGGCCACGGCGAGACCGGCATTGCCGCCCGAGGAAGACACGAAGCGGCGCGTACCGGCGCGCCGGTGCTCCTCGCAGGCAGCGCCGATACCGCGAATCTTGAACGAGCCCGGCGGCTGCAGGGCTTCCAGCTTGAGCCACACCGAACGGTGGCTCGCCAGCCCGAGACAGCGCGACTCGATCAATGGCGTTTCGATGTGCAGGGGCATCGTCCTTGCTCGCAGGGTTCGCCCGCCGTCGGCCGGCGGCAACACGTGCGGCGCGGCCAGGCGGCTGTGGGCGCTCGGCAGCCGTCCGGTGAGGTTGCGGGCGGCTCTGCCGAGGCGACCGATTATCGCCGAGGACGGGGTCTGGAGTACATTCCGGCGGCACGATGGGAACGACGCGGCCGCGCTTCCAGGAAGGGCAGGGACAAGAGGGCTGGTGAGGCGAGCGAGCGAAGCCGGCTTGCAAGCGCACTCGCTTTCTGATATCAAGTCGTCTTTTTTTCAACTGGGGAACGGGGTCTTCGAACATGGCTGAAGAATTGCTCCAGAGGCATTTCACTCCCTACGTACAGCACGCTGGCGAGGAGTACATGAACAGCGATCAGCTGGCGCACTTTCGTGACATCCTGGAGGCCGTCAAGCTGCAGTTGATGGAAGACATCGAGCGGACGGTGCATACCATGCAGGATGAGGCGACGGTGTTTGCCGATCCCAACGACCGAGCCAGCCAGGAAACCGACATCGCGATCGAACTGCGCAACCGTGACCGCGAGCGCAAGCTGATCAAGAAGATCGAAGAGACCATCCAGCGCATCGACAGCGGGGATTACGGGTACTGCGCCGCCTGTGGCGTCGAGATCGGCATCAAGCGGCTCGAGGCACGCCCGACAGCGACGCTCTGCATCGACTGCAAGACGCTGGAGGAAGTGCGCGAGAAACAGATCGCCAAGTAGCCTCCGCAACACAGAGAGCGCCAGTCGGCGGAACGGCTTCGCTCCGGTGCCAGCGGAACGGGTTCTGCAGCAGTGCCGGCAGTGAAGCCGCCGCCGCGGGTAGCCGCCGGGTTTTGCCCGCCGGATGCCGTCCGACGCGGGGAACAGGGCCACCGGGCGGCGTGTCCGCCGGCGAGGCGGGGTGCGGTGAGCCTTGCCGACGCAGCAACGGTCGATGCACCCGACACGGCCCGAGCCCGGTCGCTGCTGGCGCCGACAGTCCGTTTGCCGCACAGTCCCGCCAGGTGCGCCGCTTCCTGGCGGCGCGACGGCCAGTACCTCCGGATACTTCAGCATCATGACCTACACCGCAGAATCGATTGCCGTCCTCAAGGGCCTCGAGCCCGTACGCCATCGGCCGGGAATGTACACGCGCACCGACTGCCCGCTGCACATCATCCAGGAAGTGATCGACAACGCCGCCGACGAGGCGCTCGGCGGCCATTGCCGGCGAATCGGCGTCACGCTGCACCGCGACCACTCGGTGAGCGTGCAGGACGATGGACGCGGCATTCCGATCGAGATGCATCCGCTCGAGAAGGTGCCGACCGTCGAGGTCGTGTTTACCCGGCTGCATGCCGGCGGCAAGTTCAACAAGGACGACGGGGCTTCTGCCTACCGTTTCTCCGGCGGGCTGCACGGAGTTGGCGTGTCGGTGACCAATGCCCTGTCGACCCGCCTCGAGGTCGAGGTCGTGCGCAACGGGGCACGGCATCAGATGGCTTTTTCCGGCGGGGCAGTGATCGAACCGCTGGTCCGCGTGGCCGATGCACCGAAAAGGATGAGCGGCACGCGCGTGCGCACGTGGCCGGACCCGGCCTTCTTCGATTCGCCGGTCATTCCGCCGCCACAGCTCGAACGTCTGCTGCGCAGCAAGGCGCTCTTGCTGCCAGGCCTGCAGGTGGCGCTGACGGTCGAGGATGGCGCGACCCGTGAATGGTGTTTCGCCAACGGCATGGTGCAGTACCTCGCCGAGCAACTCGACGGCGAGCCTGTGGCGCCGGTGTTCAGCAGCGAGAAGTACGCTGTCCGCGGCGACGAGAACTTTCCTGTCGGTGCGGGTGCCGCCTGGGCGCTCTGCTGGACGGCCGAGGGTGGCCTGGCGCGCGAATCGTACGTCAATCTGATCCCGACCCCTGCCGGTGGCACGCATGAAGCCGGTCTGCGGCAGGCGACGCTCGATGCCATCCGCAGTTTCGCCGAACACCATGCGCTGCTGCCCAAGGGCGTCAAGCTCGCCGCCGAGGATGTCTTCGCGCGCACCAGTTTCGTGCTCGCGGTTCGCATGCTCGACCCGTCGTTCCAAGGGCAGACGAAGGAACGGCTGAACTCGCGCGATGCCGTGGCGCTGGTCGCGCGCATGGTGCGCGACAGCCTCGAACTGTGGCTGAACGAGCATCCCGAGGCGGCCAAACGGATCACCGAACTGGCCATCCGGGCGGCGCAGGCGCGCACGCGGGCCGGCCAGAAGGTCGAGAAGCGCAAGCAGTCGGGGGTGGCGATCCTGCCGGGCAAGCTGTCGGATTGCCAGAGCGAGGACCTCGGTCGCAATGAGATCTTCCTCGTCGAGGGGGACTCGGCCGGCGGTTCGGCCAAATCGGGGCGTGACAAGGAGGTGCAGGCGATCCTGCCCTTGCGCGGCAAGGTGCTGAACACCTGGGAGGTCGAGGCGGGCAGCCTGTTCGCCAACCGGGAGGTGCACGACATCGCCGTCGCGCTGGGCATCGATCCGCATCCGGCGAACGCTCCCGACACGGTGCTCTCCAACCTGCGCTATGGCAAGGTCGTCATCATGACCGATGCCGATGTCGATGGCTCGCACATCCGCGTTCTGCTGTGCACCCTTTTCTATCGCCATTTCCCGCGGCTGGTCGCGGGTGGACACCTGTTCTTCGCGCAGCCACCGCTGTACCGTCTCGATGTGCCCGCGCAGGGCAAGGCGCGGCCACCGCGCAAGATCTACGCGCTCGACAATGCCGAACTCGAAGCGTCACTCGATCGTCTGCGCCTCGAGGGTGTCAAGCGTGAAGCGGTGGCGATCTCGCGCTTCAAGGGCCTGGGCGAGATGAATCCGGAGCAGCTGTGGGAGACGACGATGGCGCCCGATACGCGTCGCCTGATGCGCATCGGCATGCCGGGCAGCGAGGTGGCGCGGCCGGTGATGACGATGTTGATGGCCAAGGGCGAGTCGGCAGGCCGGCGCGCCTGGATGGAAGAGAACGGTGCCCTGATCGGTGCCGAGCTGTGACCGGACGAGCGAAGGTGAGCCGCAAGTGAGGAAAGACCCGACCCCCGACCTGTTCGACGACCTGCCCCCGGCGCCGCCGGCAGTGCCGCCACAACCGCCCGCGCCGCCCGCGTCGGACGACGACAGCATCCTGCTGCACGAGTCGGCGGCGCGCGACTACCTCGAGTACGCGGTGGCGGTCGTCAAGGGACGCGCGCTGCCGGACGTCAAGGACGGCCTGAAGCCCGTACAGAGGCGTGTCCTCTTCGCCATGCGCGAACTCGGTCTGTCGGCGACGGCGAAGCCGGTCAAATCGGCACGGGTCGTCGGCGACGTCATCGGCAAGTACCATCCGCACGGCGACACCTCCGCCTACGATGCCATGGTGCGCGTCGCGCAGCCGTTCATGCTGCGCTACCCGCTGGTCGACGGGCAGGGCAACTTTGGTTCGCGCGATGGCGACAATGCGGCAGCCATGCGCTATACCGAGGCACGCCTGACGCCGATCGCCGAGTTGCTGCTGGCCGAACTCGGCGAGGGGACGGTCGATTTCCAGCCGAACTATGACGGCTCCTTCGACGAACCGGCCTGCCTGCCGGCCCGGCTGCCCTTCGTCCTGCTCAACGGATCCTCGGGCATCGCCGTCGGCATGGCGACCGAGATTCCGCCGCACAATCTGCATGAGGTCGCCGCAGCCGCGATCCACCTGATCGAACAGCCGCAGGCCGGCCTCGAGCAACTGCTGCAGCACGTTCCCGGACCGGACTACCCGGGCGGCGGGCAGATCATTTCCTCGCCGGCCGACATTGCTGCCGCCTACGGCAGCGGCCGCGGCACGCTGCGCGTGCGGGCGCGCTACGAGTTCGAGGAAATGGCACGCGGGGCCTGGCAACTGGTGGTTCGCGAGCTGCCGCCCGGTGTCTCGTCGGCGAAGGTGCTGGCCGAGATCGGCGCATTGATCAACCCACAGGTCAAGCCGGGCAAGAAGACCATCGACCAGTCGGCGGCGCAGCTCAAGACGCTGATGGCATCACAGCTCGACCGTGCGCGCGACGAGTCGGGCAAGGACGACGACGTGCGGCTGGTCTTCGAGCCGAGCAGTTCGCGCATCGACCGCAACGAGTTCGTGGCGCTGCTGCTCGCGCATACCAGTCTCGAAACGTCGGCAGCGATCAACCTCGTCGCCGTCGGCATCGATGGTCGTCCGTGCCAGAAGTCGCTGCCCGAGCTGCTCGGCGAATGGTGCACCTTCCGTATCCGGACCGTGCGCCGGCGGACCGCTCATCGTCTGCAGAAGGCCGATGACCGGATTCACATTCTCGAAGGCCGGCACGTCGTCTTCCTCAACATCGACGAAGTGATCCGGATCATCCGCGAAGCCGACGATCCCAAGGCGGCACTGATCGCCCGCTTCGTGCTCTCCGATCGACAGGCGGAAGACATCCTCGAGATCCGCCTGCGGCAGCTCGCCCGCCTGGAGGGGATCCGCATCGAACAGGAACTCGAGCGGCTGCGCAGCGAGCGCGAGGGCCTGCTGAAACTGCTCGGCAGCGATGCGCTGCTGCGGCGCCAGGTGGTGCGCGAGATCAAGGCCGACGCGGACAAGTATGGTGATGCGCGGCGGACGGTCATCGAACCGGCAGCGACGGCGTCGCGTTCGGAGGTGGCTGCGGTCAGCGACGAAGCAGTGACCGTGATCATTTCCGAGAAGGGCTGGGCGCGCGTCCGGCAGGGGCACGGACTCGATCTCTCCGGTGTTGCCTACAAGGACGGCGACCGGGCGGGGGCGGCGCTGGAGTGCCGCTCGGTCGACTCGCTGGTGATCGTTTCGAGCGAGGGACGGGCATTTACCGTCGCGATTGCCGGCCTGCCCGACGGTCGCGGCATGGGCGCGCCACTCTCTTCGTTCGTCGACCTCGGCAGCGGCCGGATTGCGCATGTCCTCACCGGCCAGACAGAAGAAGCGATCCTGATCGCCAAGACCTCGGGCTATGGTTTCATCTGTACCTACGGCGACCTGTTGTCACGGCAGAGAGCCGGCAAGGCCGTCGTCAGCGTCGAGGACGGTGCCAGCATCCTGCCACCGATCCGGCTTGCCGCTGCAGACCATCTCGGCGCGTTGTCCAGCGACGGGCGCCTGTTGATCTTTCCGCTCGAGCAGATGAAGCGCCTCGCCAGCGGCAAGGGGGTCCAGATCATCGGCCTGCGTGCAGGAGAAACGCTGCGCGCGGTGATTGCCACCCGGGGGCCACGGGTGGCAATCAGGGGAAGCGTGCGCAACCGGCCAAAGACGCTGCCGTCGGAGGAGCGGCATCTCGGTCAGCGTGCCCGACGTGGCGCGCCGGTCGGGCCACTGGGCAACATGACGCTGGACCACTGGCTCGGTTGAGCTGCGGCCAGCCGCGGCCGGCAATGAAGGAGGACAAGCAATGCGCAGCTGGAACAACCCTTTCCGCGTCGTTGCCGCCGGTAGCGCGTGCTTCGTCGTGGCCGTGGCCGTGCAGGCGGAGCAGGTGGGATGCGTGACGACCGAGTGGAAGCTGGTCGGTGCGAACCACCGCGTCTGCGTCGAGAGTTTCCCCGACCCGAAGGTACCCGGTGTCACCTGTCACGTCAGCCAGGCGCGTACCGGTGGTGTCAGCGGTTCGCTCGGCCTGGCCGAGGACCCGTCGCAGTTTTCGCTTGCCTGTCGGCAGACCGGTCCGATCAGCCTGCCGGACAAGCTGCCGAAGGAGGCGACGGTGTTCTCGGGCGATACGTCGGTGCTGTTCAAGGAAACGCGTGTCGTCCGGATGTGGGACGAAGCGAACCGGACACTGATCTATCTCGCGATCAGTCGCAAGCTGATCGACGGCGCGCCGGCGAACAGTATTTCAACCGTGCCGCTGATGCCGTGGGGCGGGCGCTGATGCTGCACCTGCGGCTCGCCAGCGGTCGCCAAAGCCTTGTCGAACGGCTGCCCGGTGTGCCGGTGACGCAGCAGCGGAGGCCGTGATGGTGGCCGCGCAGCCCGAACTGGACGTCAGCCGTCTCGGGCAGGTGTTCACGCCGCCGGCGATCGTCGAACTGATGCTCTCGCTGGTGCGCAATCGTGGTCGCGTCCTCGAGCCCGCCTGCGGCGACGGCGCCTTCCTGCAGCACTTCCCGTTCGCCGTCGGCATCGAGATCGATCCGCGCCACGCGCCGCCGGGCGCTCGCGTCATGGATTTCTTTGCCCTGCCGGCCGAAGAGTCGTTCGCCACGGTGATCGGCAATCCGCCCTATGTGCGCTACCAGGACATCGCCGTCGAGACCCGCCGCCTCGTCCGACGAAGCGTGCTCGATGGACGTGCCAATCTCTATCTGTTCTTCATCGAGAAGTGCCTGCGGCATCTCGCCCCCGGTGGCGAACTCGTCTTCATCACCCCGCGCGATTTCCTCAAGGCAACGTCGGCGGTGCCGCTCAACCGTCTGCTGTACACGGCGGGGACCATCACCGACTTCGTCGAACTCGGCGATTCCCGGTTGTTCGACGATGCAACGCCGAATTGCGCCATCTGGCGTTTCGAGCGCGGGAATTTTTCGCGCCGGACGCGCCATGCGGCGCAGGGCGTCGCCTACGGGCTGGCAGGCCTGGCGCGGCTGCAGTGGGACGAGCGCCATTTCGTCGAGAGCGGCGGCCACCTTCTGTTCACGCGCGGCGATTACGACCTGCACCTGGCCGACATCGCCTTCGTCAAGGTTGGCGCGGTCTCCGGCGCCGACGAGCTTTACGCCAGCGAGGTGTACGGCAATCGCGACTTCGTCTGCTCGGCGACGGTGCGCAGCGGCAGGACGCGGCGCATGCTGTGGTGTGAAGCCGGCGAACCGCCGCCAGCGGTCCTGCTGCCGCACAAGGAACGCCTGATCACGCGCCGCATCCGGTCCTTCGACGAGTCCAACTGGTGGCACTGGGGGCGCGGCTATCATCAGTCGGCCTTGCCGCGTGTCTATGTCAACGGCAAGACGCGCAGCCCGCGCCCGTTCTTCTGCCATTCGTGTACGCATTATGATGGGGCGGTGCTGGCAATCTTTCCGCACGATCCGCTACTTCCCGTGCAGCAACTGGCGGATGCGCTGAACACCGTCGACTGGCTGGATCTCGGTTTCGTCTGCGATGGCCGCTTCCTGTTCACCCAACGCAGCCTCGAGCAGACTCCGCTTCCCGGCCCGCTGCGAGACCTGCTGCCGGCTCGCGGTGTAGAATGAAAGATTGCCGCGCAGCCGGATGAGCGCATCGGCGAGGAAAACTGGAGCCCATGGTCCCACATCTGAAAACCGCACTTGATGGTCCGCTGCTCGAGATCGAAAGGCGTTTCCTCGACCTGATGCCCGAGATCGAGCGCTGGTTCCGCGCCCAATGGCAGGAGCACACGCCGCCTTTCTATGGCTCGGTCGACCTGCGCAATGCGGGTTTCAAGCTGGCGCCGGTGGACATGAACCTGTTTCCCGGCGGCTTCAACAACCTCGAAGCGACCTTCCTGCCGCTCTGCGTCCAGGCAGCGATGACGGCTGTGGACCGCATCTGCCCGGACGCCAAGCGCCTGCTGCTGATCCCGGAAAACCACACGCGCAACCTTTTCTACTTGCAGAACGTCGCCCAGATCGCGAAGTTCCTGCGCCTGACCGGACTGGAGGTTCGTCTCGGATCGTTGCTGCCCGGGATCGAGCGGCCGACGCCGGTGGAGCTTGCCGATGGCACGACGCTGCTGCTCGAGCCGCTGCAGCGCAACGGGTCGCGGCTTGGGCTGGGCGGCTTCGAGCCCTGCGCCATTCTGCTCAACAACGACCTTTCGGCGGGGATTCCGGAGGTGCTGCGCGACCTCGACGAGCAGTTCGTCCTGCCACCGCTGCACGCCGGTTGGGCGCTGCGCCGGAAGTCGAACCACTTCGCCGCCTACGACACGGTGGCGAGCGACTTCGCGCGGCTGACGGGCATCGACGCGTGGCGGATCAATCCCTACTTTTCGGTCTGCAGCAGTGTCAACTTTCATCAGCGGCAGGGGGAAGAGTGTCTCGCTGCGAATGTGGACGCGGTGCTCGAACTGATTCGCGAGAAGTACCGCCAGTACGGGATCGAGGAAACGCCGTACGTCGTGGTCAAGGCGGACGCCGGAACCTACGGCATGGGGGTGATGACGGTCAAGGATGCGGCGCAGGTGACGGGCCTCAGCCGCCGGCAGCGCAACAAGATGTCGGTGATCAAGGAGGGCCTGGCGGTGTCCCAGGTGATCATCCAGGAAGGTGTGCACAGCTTCGAACGGGTCGGCAGCGGCAGCGAGGAGGGGGTCGCCGAACCGGTGGTCTACATGATCGACCGCTTCGTCGTCGGCGGCTTCTACCGGGTGCACAGCGGGCGGGGTCCGGACGAGAACCTGAATGCGCCGGGAATGCATTTCCAGCCTCTCGCCTTCGCGACCAGCTGCTCGCTGCCCGACCATTGCCAGAACCCGGACGCGGCGCCAAACCGCTTCTATGCCTACGGCGTCGTCGCCCGCCTGGCGCAGCTGGCTGCCTCCGTCGAGCTCGAACGTACTGCCCCCATCAAGGAGCCGCTGCCGTGCGCCTAGCATTCATCGTCGACCGCCTGCAGTCGCTGCGGGCCTACAAGGATACGAGCATCGCCATCATGCGTGCCGCCCAGGCGGCGGGACACGCCGTGTGGACGATCCAGCAGGAGGCGATCCACTGGTCGGCGCTGCATGGCGTGTGTGCGGAAGCGGTGCACCTTGAAATGCTCGCCGACGACACCGAGTGGTTCGTCGAGGTCGATCGGCACGTCGTCGCCCTGCGTGATTTTCGCGCCGTGCTGATGCGCAAGGATCCGCCCTTCGATATCGAGTACGTCACCACCACCTGGTTGCTCGAGCGGGCTGAAGCCGAGGGTGCGCGCATCTTCAACCGGCCACGTGCCCTGCGCGATCACCCGGAAAAACTGTCGATCACCGAGTTCGCCCGCTTCGCGGTACCGACGACGGTCGCCCGGGAGAGCGGCATCATCCACTCCTTCATCGATGCCGAGCGCGACGTGATCCTGAAGCCGCTCGGCGGCATGGGCGGTAGCGAGGTCTTTCACGTGCGCCACGACGACCCCAACCGCAACGTGATCGTCGAGGCGCTGACGCACTCTGGTGCGCGAACGATCATGGCGCAGCGCTACATTCCCGAGATCGCGGACGGTGACAAGCGTATCCTGCTCGTCGCCGGCGAGGTGGTTCCCTACTGTCTGGCGCGGATCCCGAAGGCCGGCGAGACACGTGGCAACCTGGCTGCCGGCGGCAAGGGCGTGGCGCGGCCTCTGACTTCGCGTGACCTCGAGATCGCGGGCGCGCTGGCGCCGGTACTCGCCGCCCGTGGTCTGCTGCTGGTCGGCCTCGACGTCATCGGCGACTGGTTGACCGAGATCAACGTCACCAGCCCGACGTGCATGGTGGAGATCGCCGAGCAGACAGGTTTCGACGCCGCGGCCCTGTTCGTCGCCGCGCTGGAGCGTCGGTGCGTGGCCGCTGCCTAGTCTTCGCCGGCGTTCTGCTCTGGGTTCTCGCTGCCGCCTGCAACAGGGCGCCGATGTACCAGCAGGAATCCTTCGTCTTCGGCACCCGCGTCGAAGTGCTGATCGCCGGTCTGCCCGAAGCGCAGGCACGGCCGGCAGCGGCCGCGGTGTTGCGCGAGTTCGATCGCCTGCACCGCACCTACCACGCGTGGAAGCCATCCGAGCTGAGTGCGCTCAACGCCGCCCTGGCGGCTGGCAGCGTGCAGACGGTGAGCGAGGAGATGGCAGAACTGCTGGCCGATGCGCAGCGTCTGGCGCGGCTCGGCGATGGGCTGTTCGACCCCGGCATCGGTCGCCTGATCGAACTCTGGGGGTTTCAGTCGGACGAGCTGCCGGCTGGCCTGCCGGATGGGGCGGCGCTGGCGGCCTGGTGCAGCGTGCAGCCGGGCATTGCCGATCTGCGCCTCACCGGGCTGCAGGCGAGCAGCCGGCAGCGCGAGCTGGCAATCGATTTCGGCGGTTACCTCAAGGGGGTTGCGCTCGATCGCGCGACGGGCATCCTGCGCGCGCAGGGGGTTGGCAATGCGTTGGTGAACATTGGCGGCAACGTCATGGTGCTCGGTAGCCGCAATGGCCAGCGCTGGCGGGTGGGAATCCAGCACCCGCGGCAGCCCGGGCCGATGGCGACGGTCGAACTCGACGATGGCGAGGCGGTCGGCACCTCGGGTGATTACCAGCGCTACTTCGAGGTCGCGGGCACGCGTTACGCGCATCTCCTCGATCCGCGCAGCGGGCGGCCGGCGTCCGGTACGCAGGCCCTGACGGTGCTGATCACGGCGCGCCCGGCGGCCGGAGCGCTTTCCGACGCTGCTTCGAAGCCTTTGTTCATAGCCGGTAGCGACTGGCCGGCCCTCGCCCGCCGGTTGCAGGTGGCGCATGTCCTGCGTGTCGACGGCGACGGGCGCTGGCAGGTCAGCAAGGCGATGCTGGGTCGCCTGGAGTTCGTCGGTGAGCGGCCGCGGGCGCTCGAAGTCGTGCCCTGAGGCCCCTCGCTGCGATCGCCGTCGAGAGCGCGGCGGAATGGCTTAGAATGGCGGCCTGTCGCAAAGGATGCTGCAATGATCGGTATATTTCTCGTGACGCACGGGACCTTCGGCGAGAGCCTCATCCAGAACGTCTGTCACGTGCTCAACAAGCGGCCGCCACTGATCGCGCAGCTCGGTGTTGCGGCGCAGGACGACCCGCTCGACATCCTGCCACTGGCGCGCCTGTTGCTGCAGGAGGTCGATGGTGGCGAGGGTGTTCTCGTGATGACCGATGTCTTCGGAGCGACGCCCGGCAACCTGGCCCTCAAGCTGCTCGCGCCGGGTCGTGTCGAAGGGGTCTCCGGGCTCAGCCTGCCGATGTTGCTGCGGGCACTGACCTATCGCGAGCGCGGGATGGACACCATGGTCCAGAAGGCGATCAGCGGCGCCCGTGACGGCGTGGTCAGGTTGCCGCCGGCGCTGGGCAGTGGTGTGGAGGAGGGTTGAATGGTACGAGCCGAAGCCGAAATCCGCAACAAGCTCGGGTTGCACGCGCGCGCTTCAGCCAAGCTGACTCAGCTTGCGGGTGGGTTTGCCAGCGAGGTCTGGATGGAGAAGGGGAGTCGCCGGATCAACGCCAAGAGCATCATGGGCGTGATGATGCTGGCGGCCGGCAAGGGTTCCACGGTGATCGTCGAGACCGATGGTGCGGATGAACAGGCGGCGAACGAGGCGATTCTCGATCTGATCGCCAGCCGCTTCGGAGAGGCGGAGTGAACGTGGCATGAGTTTTACCCTGCATGGCCTGCCGGTGTCGGCCGGTATCGCGATCGGCCAGGCGCACCTGATGTCGCACGCGACGCTCGAGGTTTCGCATCTGGTGATCTCGCCACGCATGGTGGACAAGGAGGTTGCCCGCTTCGAAGCAGCGCTGGCGCGCGTGCGCGATGAGTTCGCGGCACTCAAGGGCCGCACGCAGCACAGCTCGGCGGAGTTTGGCGCTTTCATCGACCTGCACTCGATGATCCTGTCCGACCCCGAGCTGGCCGAGGTACCGAAGGATCTGATCCGCGAGCGTCGCTGCAACGCCGAGTGGGCGCTGGTGCAGCAGATGGAGGTGCTGGTCGACCAGTTCGAGAAGTTCGACGATCAGTACCTGCGCGAGCGCAGCTACGACGTCCGCCAGGTAGTTGAAAGGGTGATCAAGGAACTCGTCGGTCAACCGGGTCGCATGGCGCTGAAGTCGAGCAAGGGGTTGAAGGAGGAGAACCTGATCGTCGTCGCGCACGATCTCTCGCCGGCCGACGTCATCGCCTACAAGGAGCATCACTTTGCCGCCTTCGTCACCGACGTCGGCGGCTCGACCTCGCACACCGCGATTCTCGCCCGCAGCCTGCGCATCCCCGCAGTTCTCGGCCTGCACAATGCCCGGCAGCTGATTCGCGACAAGGAAGTGTTGATCGTCGACGGCACGCGTGGCGTGCTGATCGTCAATCCCGATGCGCGGATACTCGACGAATACCGGTTGCGCAAGACGCAGATCGAACTCGAGCGCTCGAAGCTGAGGCGTCTGAAGACGGCGCGCTCGGTGACGCTCGACGGCGTCGACATCGATCTGCACGCCAACATCGAGCTGCCCGGCGATGTGGCGAACGCACTCGATGGTGGTGCCGAGGGCATCGGCCTGTTCCGCACCGAATTTCTCTTCCTCGACCGGGGCGACATGCCGACCGAAGAAGAGCAGTTCGAGGCCTACAGCACGGTCGTCAAGGGGATGGGGGGACGGCCGGTGACCATTCGCACCTTCGATCTCGGCTACGACAAGGACCTGCATCCGGAGAAGGTTCTCGGCGAACGCCTGCAGAGCAACCCGGCGCTCGGCCTGCGCGCGATCCGCCTGTCGCTGGCCGAACCAAAGATGTTCCAGACGCAGTTGCGTGCCATCCTGCGCGCGTCGAAGTACGGCAGGATCAGGCTGTTGATTCCAATGCTCTCGCAGGCCCACGAGATCGACCATACGCTGGCGGCGATCGAGCGCGCGAAGTCGAGCCTGCGCGGCGAACGGGCCGCTTTTGACGAGGCGATCGAGGTTGGCGCGATGATCGAGATTCCGGCGGCGGCTCTGGCCGTTGGCCTGTTCCTGCGCCGCATGCACTTCCTGTCGATTGGTACCAACGACCTGATCCAATACACGCTGGCCATCGATCGCAGTGACGAACAGGTTGCGCCGCTCTACGATCCACTGCATCCGGCCGTGCTGATGCTGCTCGCGCACACCATCGCCAGTGCCGAGAAGGTCAACATCCCGGTTTCGATCTGTGGTGAGTTGGCGGGGGACCCGTCGCTGACACGCCTGCTGCTGGGCATGGGGCTGCGGCAGTTCTCGATGCATCCGGCGCAGATTCTCGCGGTCAAGCAGACGATCATGCAAAGCAACTGTACCGAGCTGGCACCGATTGTCCGCCGCCTGCTGCGCCATGAGGAGCCGGCGAAGATTCGGGAGCAGCTGGCGAAGCTCAACGGGTAGCGATCAAACAGTGATGTCCTCAGAGAATTCCGTCGGCGTCGTCGCCGCGCAACGCGTACGCTTCGCCTCGCCCTTGCTGCTCAAGAGCGGTGCCGAACTGCCTGGCTTCGAACTGGTCTTCGAGACCTATGGCACGCTCAACGCCGAGCATTCGAACGCGGTCCTGGTCTGCCATGCGCTTTCCGGCAGTCACCATATCGCCGGCCACTACGCCGACGATCCGGAAAACGTCGGCTGGTGGGACAATCTGGTCGGTCCGGGGAAGCCGCTCGACACGCGGAAATTCTTCGTCGTTGGCGTCAACAACCTGGGCGGTTGCTATGGCTCCACCGGACCGCTGTCGGTCAATCCCGCAACGGGCAGGCGTTACGGCGCCGACTTTCCGATGGTGACGGTCGAGGACTGGGTCGCGGCACAGGCACGCCTCGCCGATCACCTCGGCATCGCAACCTGGGCCGCCGTCGTCGGCGGCAGCCTGGGTGGAATGCAGGCACTGGCGTGGTCGATGCAGCTTCCGCAACGCATCCGGCATGCCCTGGTGATCGCCTCGGCGCCGAAGCTGTCGGCACAGAACATCGCCTTCAACGAGGTGGCGCGGCAGGCGATCGTCTCCGACCCCGACTTTCACGCCGGTCACTACGCCGAGAATGGCGTCATTCCGACGCGTGGACTGCGCCTGGCGCGCATGGTGGGCCACATCACGTACCTGTCGGACAGCCAGATGGGCGAGAAATTCGGTCGCCAGTTGCGCCATGGAGCGCACAACTTCAGCTACGACGTCGACTTCGAGGTCGAGTCCTACCTGCGTTACCAGGGCGACAAGTTCGCACGTTTCTTCGACGCCAACACCTATCTGATGATGACCAAGGCGCTCGATTATTTCGACCCCGCCTATGAGTACGACGGGAATCTGGCGGCTGCCCTGGCGCGTGCGCAAGCCAGCTTCTTCGTCGCCAGTTTCTCGACCGACTGGCGCTTCGCGCCGGCGCGCTCACGGGAGATCGTCTTCGCACTGCTGCACAATCGACTCCGCGTGGCCTATGCCGAGATCGAATGCGACGCCGGACACGACTCGTTCCTGCTCGACGATCCGCATTATCATTCCCTGCTGCGCGCCTATCTGGAGAACATCACCGTATGACCGAGCACGAGAGAAGGGTCAAGGCGGAACAGCGGGAGCGGTTCGACTTCGCCGTCATTGCCGGCTGGATCCCGTCGGGCGAGCGTGTGCTCGATCTCGGTTGTGGTGACGGCAGGCTGCTGCGCTACCTCAGCGAGACGCGCGACGTCAGCGGTTACGGGGTCGAGATCGATGGTGACAGCGTGCTCGGTTGCATCCGCAACGGCGTCGACGTCATCCAGATGGACATCGAGTGCGGGCTGTCCGGTTTCGAGGACAGGTCCTTCGATCACGTCATCATCTCGCAGGCGCTGCAGACGATGCATGCCACGGAAGGCATCCTCAACGAGATGCTGCGTGTCGCCGACGAGGCGGTGGTCAGCTTCCCCAACTTCGCCTACCGGAGCAATCGCGCTGCCATCGCTGCCGGGCGGATGCCGGTTTCCGAGGACTTGCCATACGACTGGTTCGATACGCCGAACGTACGCTTCTTCACCATCGCCGATTTCGAGGATCTGTGTGCACGGCTTGGCATCCAGATTCGCGAGCGCCTGGCCTTCGATGAGGCAGGTCGCGCGGTCAGCGACGATCCCAACCTCAACGGCAGCCTGGCTTTCTACCGTCTCGGACGCGTCGCTTGATGCTGCCCGGCTGGCTGCGCCTGCTGCTCACGCGGCGGATGCTGATCTGTGTGCTGACCGGCTTCAGTTCCGGGATGCCGCTCTACCTGCTCCTCAACCTGCTGCCGGCATGGTTGCGCAGCGAGAGTGTCGACCTGAAGACCATTGGCCTGTTTGCGCTGATTCAGTTTCCGTACACCTGGAAGTTCGTCTGGGCGCCGCTGCTCGACCGCTACCGCTTGCCACTCGGTCGCCGGCGCGGCTGGATGTTGCTGTCGCAGATCGGCCTGCTGTTGTCGATCGGTCTGCTGGGCGGGCTGTCGCCGGCGGCCAACCTGACGGCGATCGTCTGGCTGTCGGTGGCTCTGGCCTTTCTGTCGGCAACCCAGGATATCGCCCTCGATGCGTTTCGCCGCGAGATCCTGAGTGACGAGGAACTCGGCCTCGGCAACTCGGTGCATGTCAATGCCTATCGCGTCGCCGGTCTGGTGCCGGGGTCCCTGTCGCTGATTCTTGCCGACCTGCTGCCCTGGGCGCAGGTCTTCTGGATCACTGCCGCCTTCATGCTGCCGGGAATGATCATGGCGCTGCTGGTTGCCGAGCCGGCTGTCTCCGGTGCGCCGAAGACCCTGCGCCAGGCGGTGGTCGAACCCTTCCACGAGTTCATCGGCCGCAAGGGCTGGTCGGGTGCGCTGCTGGTGCTTGGCTTCATCTTCCTTTACAAGCTCGGCGATTCGCTGGCGACGGCGCTGTCGACGCCCTTCTACCTCGATCTCGGTTACAGCAAGACCGACATCGGCGTCATCGCCAAGCACGCCGGGCTCTGGCCGGCAGTCTTCGGCGGCCTGCTCGGCGGACTGTGGATGGTGCGACTGGGCATCAACCGCGCCCTCTGGCTGTTTGGCGTCGTGCAGTGGGTCACCATCCTGGGCTTCGCCTGGCTCGCCTGGCGTGGAGTGCAGACGAGCATCGACGGCGTCGACCGGGCCGCTCTGGCGGGTGTCATCGCCGCCGAGTACCTCGGCGTCGGGCTCGGGACGGCAGCCTTCACCGCCTTCATCGCGCGCGCCACCAACCCGGCCTTCACCGCCACCCAGTTCGCTTTGTTCACCAGCCTGGCCGCCGTACCGCGCACCTTCATCAATGCCGGTGCCGGGGTGCTCGTCGAGGCAGTGGGGTGGTTCAGCTTCTTCATCATCTGCTTCGTGCTTGCCGCACCGGGCATGGCCCTGCTGCTCAAGGTCGCGCCGTGGAACGAGACGCCGCCGTCGCCACGGCGCTGATCGCAGCCGCCCGGGAGCTGTCGCTACGGCTGTCGCGGCTCAGCTTCGGGCCGCCGGTCAGCCACGTCTACGACCCGTTGACCTATGCCTGGTCCGGCTACGAGTGCTACCTGCTCCGCTATGCGGCAAGCGCCCGCAGGATCCTTTTTCTCGGCATGAACCCGGGGCCTTTCGGGATGGTGCAGACGGGCGTTCCGTTCGGCGAGGTGGCGGCGGTGCGGGACTGGCTCGGGATCAGCGTGGACGTCGCGAAACCCGTACGGGAGAATCCGTGGCGACCGATCGAAGGCTTCGCCTGTGCCCGCTCGGAGGTCAGCGGGCGACGGTTGTGGGGCTTGTTCCGCGAGCGCTTCGGCAGTCCGGAGTCTTTCTTCGCCGAGCATTTCGTCGCCAACTACTGCCCACTCGCCTTTTTCGATCGTGGCCGCAACCTGACGCCCGACAAGCTGCCGGCAGCTGAGGCGGCGCCGCTGTTGGCCGCCTGCGACGATCACCTCAGGCTGCTGGTCTCGGTCCTGCAGCCTGCCTGGGTAATCGGCATCGGCGCCTTCGCCGGGCAGCAGGCAGTCGCGGCTCTCGCCGGGATGTCGGTGCGAAGCGGTCGGGTACTGCATCCGAGCCCCGCGAGTCCGGCCGCCAATCGTGGCTGGGCGGCAGCGGCGACGCGGCAGATGCAGGCACTCGGAGTCTGGAGCTGACTGTGCGCGATTCCCCCGTTGCTCTGGCTGTTGCGGCGACTTGCCGGGGGTGTGTCGAGGCTGGCTGCCGCGCCACTCACTCGCGGTCGACGATGCCGAGGTCCGACAGCTCCCGGCGCAGCATGCGCCAGGTACGCCAGGCAAGGAAGGCGCGGCTGCTCCACCGCCAGATGCGGCTCGGCCGCAGGATGACGAGCACGACGACACCCGTCGCGACCCACTCCGGATGCCGCTTGAGGTAGTCGCCGCACTGCCGTGCGCCGGCGACGACCCGGTCGGCCGTCCCCATCGCCGCGCCCAGCGGTTGCAATTGTTGCGCGAGCAGCTGGCGCTGGCTGCTGATGCGCTCGAGCAGCCGGCCGCGCTCGACAGCGAGGTCAATCAGCTCTTGATTCACCACGCGCAGCGCCTTGCAGCAGGCTGATGTCGTGTTCGAGCTCGGCGATGCTGGTGGTGAACAGGTGCCGGCGACCAAGCGCGCCGCGGCGCAGTGCCAGCAACGCCGCGCCACCGGCGAGCAGGAAGCCGACGCTGAGGATGCTCAGCAGCAGCAGCCGTTGCTCCCAGAAGAGAACGGTCAACACGGCAAGAACGAGGATCGTGCCGACGATCAGGCAGAAGGCCGCCACCTGCGCAAGAAACAGCAGACGGAGTGCGCGCAGCTTCTCCTCGGCGAACTCGTTGGCGAGCAGCTCGAGGCGTGTGCGGCCGGTTGCCAGCAGTGTCGCGGCGCCGTTCTTCGTCGCCGCCAGGATGCCGCCGCTGACACCGCTGGAGCGGTCGCTCATCGCGTCCGCGCTGGTCAGCGACGGCCGATGATCACGCCGAGCAGCAGACCGACGGCTGCAGCCAGGCCGACCGCGCGCCAGGGGTTCTCATGGACGTAGTCGTCGGTGGCGCGTGCGGCTGCCTTGGTACGGTCGACCAGGGCAGCTTCGGCGTCGGCCAGACGGATGCGGGCGTCGCGCAGCCGTTCGCCGAAGCGCTCGCGCAGATCGCCCATCTTGTCGCCCGCAACGCCGGCGGTGGCGCGCAGGATCTCCTCTGCGTCTGCGACGACGACCTTCATGTCGGAGACGAGTTTCTGTTTGTTGGCGGTGGAAAGATCGGTGACTTCGGACATTGTGGGCCTCACGGTGGAAGGTGGTGACAGGAAGGACACAACTGCTAGGGGACCTCTCGGCGAGACCTTCACATTATAGAAAACGCCGGCGAAGATCAATCTTTGTCCGCAGTGGCCAGCGTGTACTCGTAGTCGATCGTCAGAGGAGCATGATCGCTGAAGCGCTCCTCCCTGTAGATCGCGGCGCGTCGCGCGGTAGCGGCGATGTTTGCCGTTGCCAGTTGGTAGTCCAGTCGCCAGCCGACGTTCTTTGCCCATGCCTGTCCGCGGTTTGACCACCAGGTGTATGCCTCACCGGTGGCCTGCGGGTGCAGTCGGCGGTAGACGTCGCACCAACCGTCCTCGTTCAGGAGGCCGCTGACCCAGGCTCGCTCCTCGGGGAGGAAGCCCGAGTTGCCACGGTTGCCGCGCCAGTTCCTGAGATCGATTTCCTGGTGTGCGATGTTCCAGTCGCCGCAGACGATGATCTCGCGGTCGCTGCCGGCGAGGCCTTTCAGGTGTGGACCGATCAGCGCCATGAATCGGTACTTGGCTTGCTGCCGTTCAGCCGAGCTCGACCCGGATGGCTGGTAGAGGCATACCACCGACAGTCGGGCGAAATCGGCGCGCAGGTAGCGGCCTTCTGCATCGAACTCGGTGCTGCCGAGGTGATCGACCACCCGGTCGGGTTTCGTGCGGCACCACAGGCCGACGCCACTGTAGCCCTTCCTCGCCGCATGGCGGTAGTAAGCATGCAGGCCGGCGGGTGACCGCATCTGCTCGTCGAGGTCCGCCGCGTCGGCTCGCAGTTCCTGGACGCAGACGACATCGGCGTCCTGCCGGTCGAGCCAGGGCAGGAGACCTCGCCGCCAGGCCGAGCGAATGCCGTTGAGGTTCAGCGTAATGATGCGTAACATAGCTGTCCGGCGCCGGGACCGGCTTTCAGTGAAGCAACGCAAATGGATTTCCGACAGCAGTTCATGGAATTCGCGGTGGCGCAGAATGTGCTCAGTTTCGGCGAGTTCAGGACCAAAGCGGGCCGGCTGTCGCCCTACTTCTTCAATGCCGGCCTGTTCAACGATGGCGCTGCCCTCGGTCGACTGGGCGAATTCTACGCCAAGGCGATCATTGCCAGCGGGATCGCTGCCGACGGCCTGTTTGGCCCGGCCTACAAGGGTATTCCGCTGGTCGCAGTGACGGCGGTGGCGCTGGCGCTGGGCGGGCGCAACCTGCCGTTCTCCTTCAATCGCAAGGAGGTCAAGGATCATGGCGAGGGCGGCAGCATCGTCGGTGCGCCCCTCGCCGGTCGCGTCCTGATCGTCGACGATGTGATCACTGCCGGAACCTCGATTCGCGAGTCGGTCGAACTGATCCGCGCCGCGGGTGCTTCGCCGTGCGGTGTCGTCATCGCACTCGACCGGATGGAGCGGGGCCAGGGCGAGTTGTCCGCCGTGCAGGAGGTCGAGCGCGATTACGGAATGCCGGTGGTCGCCGTTGCGACACTCGATGACCTGATGGGTTTCCTCCGCAACAGTCCGCAACTGCAACGCAACGAGGCGGCGGTCGCTGTCTATCGGCGCCAGTATGGCATTGCACGTGCTGCCTAGAAGCAGTCTCTTCTTGCTGGCGGCGCTGGCCGGTAGCCAACCGGTACTGGCCGGCGTGACGATCTTCTGTTGTCATGATGACTCCGGCAAACAGGTTTGCGGCGATATCCTGCCGCCGGTTTGCGTTGGTCGCGCGTATCGCGAGATCGGCGTCTCGGGGCGGCCGGTACGTACGGTCGAGGCGCCACTGACTCCCGAGCAACGTGCCCAGAGGGCGGCCGACGAGCAGCGCCGCCGCGAACAGGAGCGCGTGCTGAATGAGCAGAGACGCAAGGACCAGGCCTTGCTCAACACCTACGGCAGCGAGAAGGACATCGAGCTGATGCGGGCGCGCGCCGAAAGGGACGTCGCCGCCGCCATCAAGGCGGCCGAGGAGCGGATTGCCGAGATACGGCGTCAGCGCAAGCGCTTCGAGGACGAGGCCGAGTTCTACAAGAATCGGCAGTTGCCGGTCGAGGTGGCCAAGGGATTGCGCGATGCAGACCAGGAGATCAGGGCGCAGGAGTCGGTTATCGAATCGAAGAGGAAGGATCGCGAAACGATCCGTCTGAAGTACGACGACGATCTGCGGCGCTTCGTCGAGCTGTCGAAGCGGCCGCCTTCTGGACGGCCGTGACGATCGCTCCGCAAGGCGGCTGCGGGCGGCCCCGGTCAGCCGAGCCTGCGACGCAGCAGTTCGCTGACCCGCTGCGGGTTGGCCTGGCCGCGCGTTGCCTTCATCACCTGGCCAACCAGGGCGTTGAAAGCCTTCTCCTTGCCCGACCTGAACTCGGCAACCATTCCCGGATTGGCGGCCAGCAAGTCGTCGATCAACGCCGTCAGGGCGCTGTCGTCACTGATCTGCTGCAAACCCTGGCGGGCGATGATCTCGTCGGCAGAGCTGGTGTGTCCGCTGTTGCAGAGTTCATCGAAGACCTTGCGGGCCATGCTGGTCGAGATCGTCCCGTCGGCGATGCGGGCAATCAGCCCCCCGAGCTGCGTCGCCGACACCGGCGATTGGCCAATCTCTCGGTCTTCCCGGTTCAGTCGCGCCGCCAGGTCGACCATGACCCAGTTGGCACAGATCTTGGCGTTCTCCTTGCCCGCTGTGGCAAGCGTCGCTTCGTAGTAGTTCGCCAGATCGAGTGAAGCGGTCAGCACGCCGGCGTCGTAAGCGGACAGCCCGCAGTCGGCGATCAGCCGCGCGCGCCTGGCGGCCGGCAGTTCGGGCAATTCGGCGCGTACCTGCTCGACCCATTGCCGGTCGACGATCAGGGGCAGCAGGTCCGGGTCGGGAAAGTAGCGGTAATCGTGCGCGTCCTCCTTCGAACGCATGGCCCGCGTCTCGCCGCTGGCGGGGTCGAACAGCACCGTCGACTGCTCGATGCTGCCGCCATCCTCAATGGTGGCGATCTGCCACTGCACCTCGTAGTCGATCGCCTGCTGCAGGAAGCGGAAGGAATTGAGGTTCTTGATCTCGCGCCGGGTGCCCAGACGCACTTCGCCGGCCGGCCTGACCGAAACGTTGGCATCGCAGCGGAACGAGCCTTCCTGCATGTTGCCGTCGCAGATACCGATCCAGCGAACCAGGGCGTGCAGCGCGCGGGCATAGGCGACAGCCTCCGCGGCGGAGCGCATGTCGGGCTCGCTGACGATTTCGAGCAGCGGTGTGCCAGCCCGGTTGAGGTCGATTCCCGATCTGCCCTGGGCGGTTGGGCCGAGTCCTTCGTGCAGCGACTTGCCGGCATCCTCCTCGAGGTGGGCACGAGTCAGGGAGATGAGCTTCTCGTTCTCGCCGCACTGGATCGGCAGGCTGCCGCCGCACACCACGGGCAGCTCGTACTGGCTGATCTGGTAGCCCTTGGGCAGGTCTGGGTAGAAGTAGTTCTTGCGCGCAAAGACCGATCTCGCGGCGACCTCGCCGCCCACCGCGAGGCCGAAGCGGATGGCGCATTCGACCGCTGCCCTGTTGAGTACCGGCAGCACTCCGGGCAGAGCGATGTCCACGGCATTGGCCTGCAGGTTGGGGGCGGAACCGAAGGCGGTTGAACTGCCGGAGAAGATCTTCGACGCGGTTGACAGCTGTACATGCGTTTCAATGCCGATGACGACTTCCCAGTGTTTCATCTCTGCTTGCTCACTCTACAAGGGCCGCAGCCGCCGGGCGGCGACGGTCACGACCGGGCGGAACGGGGTCGCCGGGCCGGCAGCCTGCCCGAGCGAAAGCTTTGACCTCTCAGGCATGACCGGGCGGGCACTGCCGGTGCCAGTCGGTCACCTGCTGATAGCGGTGGGCGACATTGAGCAGCCGAGCCTCGGTGAAGTAGTTGCCGATCAACTGCAGGCCGGCCGGCAGGCCACCGGCAAAGCCACAGGGGATCGAGATCGCTGGCAGTCCCGCCAGATTGACGGCGATGGTGTAGATGTCGGAGAGATACATCTGAACCGGATCGGCAGCCTTCTCGCCCAGCCTGAAGGCGGTGCTCGGGCTGGTCGGCCCGAGGACGACGTCGCACTGCCGGAACGCCTCGGCAAAGTCGTCGGCGATCAGCCGGCGGATACGCTGCGCCTGCAGGTAGTAAGCGTCGTAGTAGCCGTGCGAGAGGACATAGGTGCCGATCAGGATGCGCCGCTTGACCTCGGCGCCGAAGCCCTGCGCACGGGTCTTGCAGTACATGTCGGTCAGGTCGTCGTAGGCGGGTGCGCGGTAGCCGTAGCGCACGCCGTCGAATCGTGCCAGATTCGAGCTCGCCTCTGCCGGTGCGATCACATAGTACGCGGCGACCGAGAGACTCATGCTCGGCAGGCTGACGGGCACGGTCTCGGCGCCGAGCTGGCGGTATTCGGCAATGGCGGCTTCGACCAAGTGCATGACTTCCGGGCTGCAGCCTTCACCGAAGAACTGCTCTGGCAGGCCGATGCGCAGTCCGGCCAGTGGCCTGTCAGCGGTGGTAGCCGTGAGTTCGCGGGCGAAGTCCTCGCGTGGGCGGTCGAGACTCGTCGAGTCGCGTTCGTCGAAGCCGGCCATGCAGTTGAGCAGCAAGGCGCAGTCGGCTGCGGAACGGGCGAGCGGGCCCGCCTGGTCGAGCGACGAGGCGAAGGCGATCATGCCGTAGCGCGAGACGACGCCATAGGTCGGCTTCATCCCGGAAAGGTTGCACAGGGCGGCAGGCTGACGAATCGATCCACCGGTGTCGGTGCCGGTTGCCGCTGGCGCCAGACGGGCCGCCACCGCCGCTGCCGAGCCACCGGACGATCCACCGGGAACGCGATCGAGTGCCCAGGGATTGGCCGTTGGACCATGGAACGAGGTTTCGGTCGACGAGCCCATGGCGAACTCGTCCATGTTGGTCTTGCCCAGCAGCACCGCGCCGGCCTGCTGGAAGCGGCTGATCACCGTCGCATCGTAGGGGCTGACGAAGTTGCCCAGCATCTTCGAGCCGCAGGTCGTCAGCCAGTCCCTGGCGCAGAAGATATCCTTGTGCGCGATCGGAATCCCGGTCAGCGGCTGCGTGTCGCCTCGCGCCAGCCGCTCGTCGGCGGCCCGCGCCTGGGCCAGGCTGCGCTCGGGGTCGACGGTGATGAAGGCGTTCAGCTGCGGGTCGTGACGGGCGATGCGATCGAGGTAGAGCGCCGTCAGTTCGACGCTCGATATTCGTCGGTTGGCGAGGGCCTGCGCAATGTCGGCGAGACTGTGTTCGATCATTCGATGACCTTTGGCACGAGGTAGAGGCCAGCCTCGGCTTCCGGCGCGATTGCCTGGAAGGCAGAGCGCCAGGCCAGCTGATCGTTCTCGGTCACGCAGTCGGGCCGCAGGCGCTGCGCCAGGTCCTGGGCGTGCGCCATCGGTTCGACGCCTTGCGTGTCGACTGCCTGCATCGTCTCGATCAGGCCGAAGATCCCGTTGAGCTGGCCAAGGGTGCGGCGCGCCTCGGTCTCGTCGACTTCGATGCGGGCCAGGTGGGCAATGCGGTGGACCTGGTCGAGGGTGAGCGACATGGTTACGAAATCACTAAGGTGGCAAAAGGGCGAGCCATATAAGGTATCATAAAAGTTTTTCCCACCGCAGCCCCGGCTTGGGGCCATCACGGATTTCGCAAGCATGTTCAGTTTTCTGCGCAGTTACTTCTCGAATGATCTGGCGATCGATCTCGGTACCGCCAACACGCTGATCTACGTGCGCTCGAAAGGGATCGTTCTCGATGAACCGTCGGTCGTCGCCATCCGGACCGAGGGCGGGCCAAGCTCGAAGAAGACCATCCAGGCGGTCGGCAAGTCGGCCAAGGAAATGCTCGGCAAGGCGCCGGGGGCGCTGACCGTCATCCGGCCGATGAAGGACGGCGTGATCGCCGACTTCACGGTCACCGAGCAGATGCTGAAGCAGTTCATCAAGAAGGTGCATGACTCGCGCCTGTTGTCACCGTCGCCACGGATCATCATCTGTGTGCCGTCGGGTTCGACCCAGGTCGAACGGCGGGCAATCCGCGAGTCGGCAATCGGGGCGGGTGCCAGCCAGGTCTTCCTCATCGAGGAGCCGATGGCAGCGGCCATCGGCGCCGGTCTGCCGGTCTCCGAGCCGACCGGATCGATGGTCGTCGACATCGGTGGCGGGACGACCGAAGTCGGCGTCATCTCGCTTGGCGGCATGGTCTATGCGGGTTCGGTGCGCGTCGGTGGTGACAAGCTCGACGAGGCGATCATGAACTACATCAGTCGCAACTACGGCATGCTGATCGGCGAGAACACCGCCGAGAACATCAAGAAGCGGATCGGGTCAGCGTTTCCCGGTGCCGAGGTGCGCGAGATGGAAGTGTCGGGAATCAACAAGGCCGAAGGCATTCCGCGCAAGTTCACCATCTCCTCGAACGAGATCCTCGAGGCACTGACCGAGCCGTTGAACAGCGTCGTCTCGGCGGTCAAGTCGGCGCTCGAGAAGACCCCGCCCGAGCTCGGTGCCGACATCGCCGAGAAGGGCATGGTCCTGACCGGAGGCGGAGCGCTGTTGCGCGACATCGACCGGCTGCTGATGGAAGAAACCGGTCTGCCGGTGATCGTCGCCGAGGAGCCCCTGACCTGCGTCGCGCGCGGCTGCGGTCTGGCGCTCGAGAAGATGGACAATCTCGGCAGCATCTTCGCTTCCGACTGATCCGTGGCGGCGGCCCTGCCGTGCGCTGCCAGTTGCCAGGCCTGAGCGATGGAAAACCAGCCGCCACCCTTTTTCAAGCGCGGCCCGGCACCGTTGGCGCTGCTTTCGTTCTACGTCGCGCTTGCGCTCGCCCTTCTGGTCGTCGATGCGCGCCTGCAGGCGTTGGAGGTCGTTCGCCAGGCGTTGTCCCTGTTCACGCAGCCGCTGCAGCAACTGGCGCACCTGCCGGCGCATTCCGTTGCCAGCGCCGGCGATTACTTCGTCAGCCTGACCCACCTGCGCGAGGAGAATGCCCGCCTGCAGCAGGCTCGCATGGAAAAGGCGACGACCGTGCTGCGCACGCAGCAACTGGAGGCCGAGAACGAACGTCTGCGCAAGCTGCTTGGCGTCAAGGAGCGGCAGCACGCCAGGGGCCAGGTGGCCCAGATCCTGTATACGGCGCGGGATCCCTACACGCGACGCATCGTCATCGACAGGGGACAACAGGATCAGGTTGTCGCCGGCCTGCCGGTGATCGACGACGCCGGCGTTGTCGGTCAGGTGACACGGGTCTTCCCCTTCGTCGCCGAGGTGACACTGATCACCGACAAGGAGCAGGCGGTACCGGTGCAGATCGTTCGTACCGGTCAGCGCTCTGTCGTCTTCGGGCTTGGCAACGGACAGCTCGAGCTGCGCTTCCTGCCGGCCAACGCCGACGTGCAGAACGGCGACGAACTTGTGACTTCCGGTCTCGACGGCATCTTTCTGCCGGGCTTTCCCGTTGCCCGGGTGGTGCATGTCGAGCGTGACACCTCGTATTCCTTCGCCCGCATCTTCTGCATGCCGCTGGCGGGCGTCGAGAACTTCAGCGAGGTGATGGTTCTCGAGCAGCGGCCGCCGGTTGCCCTGCCCGCGGAACTTGCGCAGCCGGGCCGTGAGGCGAAGGCGCTCAAGTCGCCGTCGGCACGCAAGAAGCGATTCAGGAGGGAGTAGGCGCATGCAGACCAGCTATCGTTCGTCCGCCCGCATCCTTCTGCCGGTTCGTCCGTGGTTCATCGCCTGCAGTCTCGCCGCGGCGCTGCTGTTGAACCTGCTGCCAACCGCTCCCTCGCCCGGTCTGCCTGACTGGCTGGCACTCGTCCTGGTCTTCTGGAGCGTCCGCGAGCCGCGCCGCGTCGGGATGGGGCTCGCCTTTCTCTGTGGCATTGCGATGGACGTGGCCGATGCCGGACTGCTGGGACAGCACGCACTGGCTTATGTCCTGGCGGTCTATGGTGGCGGCTCACTGTCGCGACGGATCCTCTGGTTCCCGCTCGCGCAGCAGGCGCTGCATGTCCTGCCACTGTTGCTGCTGGTGCCGTTGGTGCAGGTTGCCGTCCGTACCGTCGCTGGCGGGGAATTCCCCGGCATCGGCTACCTCCTGGGGCCGCTGCTGGCGACCCTGCTCTGGCCTGTGCTGACTTTTGTCCTCCTGTTGCCACAACATCAGCCGGTCGACCATGATGCCAATCGCCCGCTCTGAGCAAGGGCTCGAAGTTCTGCTGCGGTCGCCACGGGGAACGTCCGCGGTACCGGCGTTGCCGCTGCGCTGAAGGGGCCAGGCGTGCTCGCTCGTCAGTCGCAGCTCGTTGCTCCCGATCGCGAACTCGAGCGCTTCCGCTTTCGCGTCAGCCTCGCGGGATTTGCCGTCTTCGCCGCCTTCGCCCTCCTCGCCGCACGTCTCTTCCACCTGCAGGTGGTGCAGCACGACTACTACTCCACCCGCGCCGAGGACAACCGCATCTCGCTGGTGCCGATCGTTCCGAACCGTGGGGTCATCGTCGATCGCAACGGGATCGTTCTGGCGCGCAACTACTCGGCTTTCACCCTGGAGATCACGCCGTCGCGGGTCGACGATCTCGATGCCACCATCGACGGCCTGGGCAAGCTGATCGAAATCCTGCCGAAGGACCGCAAGCGCTTCCGCCGACTGCTCGAGGAGAGCAAGACTTTCGAGAGCCTGCCGATCCGCTCGCGGCTGAGCGAGGAGGAAGTGGCGCGCTTTGCCGCCAATCGCTACCTCTTTCCCGGCGTCGAGGTCAAGGCGCGTCTTTTCCGCCACTATCCCGAGGGTTCGGTTGGTGCCCATGCCATCGGCTACATCAGCCGGATCAACAGGCGCGACCTGGAGGTCATCGAGGATAACGAACAGACGAACAATTACAAGGGAACCGACCACATCGGCAAGTCGGGGGTGGAGCAGAAGTACGAGTTCCAGCTGCACGGAGAGACCGGTTACGAACAGGTCGAGATCGACGCTGGCGGTCGCGCCGTGCGCAGCCTGTCGCGCAGTGCTCCGGTGCAAGGCAACAACCTGACCTTGACGCTGGACATCAGGTTGCAGGAAATGGCCGAGAAGGCTTTCGGCGACCGCCGTGGCGCGCTGGTGGCGATCGAGCCGGCGACCGGCGGCATCCTCGCGCTGGTGTCGGTGCCGACCTTCGACCCCAACCTGTTCATCGACGGCATTCGCAGCGACGACTGGGATCAGCTCAACAACTCTCCCGACAAGCCCTTGCTCAATCGCGCACTGAATGGCGCCTATCCGCCGGGTTCGACCTTCAAGCCGTTCATGGCGCTGGCGGCGCTGGAGACCGGCAAGCGGACGCCCGGGCAGGCGATCGCCGATCCGGGCTTCTTCAACTTCGGCGGGCACCAGTTCCGTGACGACAAGAAGGGCGGGCACGGCATGGTCGATATGCACAAGTCGATCGTCGTTTCCTGCGATACCTACTACTATCTTCTTGCCAATGACATGGGTATCGACGCGATCGCCCGTTTCATGGGCCAGCTCGGTTTCGGGCAGAGGACGGGCGTCGACATCGAGGGCGAGTCGCCGGGAGTCCTGCCTTCACCCGAGTGGAAGAAGCGCCGCTTCCGACGGCCGGAGCAGCAGAAGTGGTTTGCCGGTGAAACGATCTCGATCGGCATCGGCCAGGGTTACAATTCCTATACGCCGATCCAGCTGGCGCAGGCCACCGCGACGATCGCCAACAATGGCATCATGTACCGTCCGCATCTGGTCAAGTACATCACCGACAGCCGCACCGGCGAGAAGACGATGATCGAGCCCGAGCCGCTGCGCGTGCTGCCGTGGAAGCGACAGAACGTCGAGGTCATCAAGCGGGCGATGGTCGGGGTCAACATCGCTGGCACCAGCGCGCGTGCCTTTGCCGGCGCCGGCTACACCTCGGCCGGCAAGACGGGAACGGCGCAGGTCTTCAGCCTCAAGGGCGCCGACTACAAGGCCTCGCGGGTGAAGAAGGAACTGCGCGACCATGCCCTGTTCATCGCCTACGCGCCCGCCGAGCAACCGAAGATCGCCGTCGCCGTGCTGGTCGAGAATGGCGGCTTTGGCGCGCAGTCGGCGGCACCGATCGCGCGCATGGTTTTCGACTACTATCTGCTGGGCAAGCTGCCGAAGGGGGCGGCGAGGGAAGACGATGTCGAGGGAGACTGACTGATGTCGCAGCTGCTGCAGCGCGCCTGGGTACGCCTCGTCGCGCGCGTCGACGGACCGCTCCTGCTGCTGACGCTGGCGCTGATGGCAACCGGTCTGGCGACGGTCTACAGCGCCACGGCCGACAGCGGCAGCCGCCTTCTCGCGCAAGCGTTGAACATGAGTGTTGGCGTGGCCGTGATGTGGACCGTGGCACAGTTGCCACCGCAGAAGCTGATGCGCTTCGGTGTTCCGCTCTACCTTGCCGGCGTCGTCCTGCTGATCCTCGTCTTCTTCTTCGGCATCAAGGTGAACGGTGCCAGGCGCTGGCTGTCGCTTGGTTTCACGCGCATCCAGCCGGCGGAGGTGCTGAAGATCGCCGTGCCGCTGATGCTCGCCTGGTACTTCCACAAGCACGAGGCGGCACTGAAGGCGCGTCACTACGCAGTCGCCTGCCTGCTGCTGCTGCTTCCCTTCGCACTGATCGCCAAGCAGCCCGATCTGGGGACGGCGATCCTGGTCGGTGCCGCCGGCTTCTACGTCATCTTCTTCGCCGGTCTGCCCTGGAGGGTGATCTTCGGCCTGCTGGCGGCCGGCGCGGCGGCGGCACCGTTCGCCTGGACGATGCTGCACGACTACCAGCGCAAGCGCATCCTGACGCTGATCGATCCGAGCAGCGACCCGCTCGGAGCCGGCTATCACATCATCCAGTCGACCATCGCCATCGGTTCCGGTGGCAGCTTCGGCAAGGGCTGGCTGGAGGGGACACAGACCCACCTCGAGTTCATTCCGGAACGCCACACGGATTTCATTTTCGCCGTCTATGCCGAGGAGCGTGGTTTGCTCGGCAACACCGTACTGTTGCTGCTCTACCTGCTGCTGATCGGACGCGGGCTGATGATCGCCGCCAATGCCTCGACGCTCTTTGCGCGCGTTCTCGCCGGCTCGATCACGCTCAGCCTGTTTACCTACGTCTTCGTGAACGTCGGCATGGTCAGCGGCATCCTGCCGGTGGTCGGGGTGCCGCTCCCGTACATGAGCTACGGAGGGACGGCGCTCGTCACCCTGTCGGTGGGGATCGGCATCCTGATGAGCATCCACACGCACCGGATGCTGGTGCGGCCATGAAGCGCGGCATCTTCAGGTCGCTGTGCTGGCCGGTGATTGGCTGCTCGCTGGCGCTGCTGCTGGCTGCCTGCGGCGGGCAACCGGCACGGCCGCCCGAGCAGGTCGCCCGCCCCCCGGAGCAGACAAGGCCGCCGGCGAAGGTTCTGCGCAAGTCGAACGTCGTCCACAAGCGTGGCGGCGCCTACTACAAGGACGACGGCCCGGGTGAGGAGATTCCGGACAATCTCGACGACATTCCCGATGCCGAGCCGCGCCTCGAGCCACTGCACCGTTTCGCCAACCGGCCGTACGTGGTTCTCGGCAAGGCCTACGAGCCGCATGTCAGCCTGCGACCGCACCAGGAGCGCGGCGTTGCCAGCTGGTATGGCAAGAAGTTCCATGGCCTGAAAACGTCGATCGGCGAGCCGTACGACATGTTCGCGATGACGGCGGCGCATCCGACACTGGCGATCCCCTCCTATGTCCGGGTGACACGGATCGGCAACGGCAAGTCGGTGGTCGTGCGCGTCACCGACCGCGGACCCTTCCACGCCGACCGGGTGATCGATCTTTCCTACGCCGCCGCGCACCGTCTCGGCTACGTCGATGATGGCAGCACCCTGGTGCAGGTCGAGGCGATCCTGCCCGAGGGCGCGACGACGATGAGCTATGCGCAGGTGATGGCGGCGCCAGCGCCGGCCGCTGCCACCGGTGGTGCCGCCGAGCGCGACGAGATCGAGTTGCTCGCGGTTCGCCTCGGCTTCGATACCACCCGGGCGCCGGCGCGCGAGATGCAGCGGCCGGCGGCGCCGGCGGCAGTGGCGGTGACTCCGGCCGCAGCTCCCCCAGGCGGCGGCATCTTTCTCCAGCTCGGCGCCTTCGCCAGCGCCGACAATGCCGACAGCCTGCGCCTGCACCTGCTGCGCGAACTCGACTGGCTCACCGAGAGTGTTCAGGTCAGCTCCGCGGGTGGCCTGCACCGCGTCCATCTTGGACCATACCCCAGTCGGGTAGACGCTGACAAGGTCGCCGAAAGGATTCGTCTCGCCCTGGGCTACAAACCCACCTTCGTCGTTCGCTGAGCATCAGCCTTCGTCGCTTCCGCGACCGAGCGGCCGGAACATCCCCTGTACGATCTCCTGGCCCCGTCCGAGCTGGACGAGCCGGCTGCTGATCTCCACCGGTACCAGCGTGCCGTCGTCGGCGACCACCGCGCTGCGCAGCACCTCGATCTCGCCCTTGCTGCCGATTTGGCGGCAGAGGTCGCGTAGCTCGACTGCCTCGTGGCGCCGCCAGAGCTCGCCGTGCAGGGCACCGAGGAGTTCCTGGCAGCGCCGCCCGAACAGTTTCTCCGCCTGCGGGTTGGCGTCGATGATCTCGCCGGTGCGCGCGTCGGCAATCAGGATGGCGTCGCGGGCGCCGTTGAACAGGGCCTCTCGCAGGTTGAGCGCATCACGGAGTTCCTCTTCGCGTGAAAGCAGCTCGTGCTGCAGCAGGGCGAGGCTGACCAGGCTGGCGACGGCGTGCACGAACAACCTCTGCACGGAAGTCCAGGCCGAATGCTCGCCGACGCGCTCGATCGAGAGGACGCCCTGCAACTCGCCATCGGCGTGAATGGGCGAGTTGATGAGGGCACTGATGCCATGCATCAGCAGATGATCGCGCAGGAATTCCTGCGTCGACGGATGCTTCAGTGCGTCGTCGGCGACGATCGGTTCCCCACGGCTGAGTGCCCGGAAATACTCTGGGTAGTGTCTGGCCTGCAGCTTGAAGCCGTTGCTGTGGCGGTCGTGCGACAGCTCGTAGAGGTCGATGCACTCCAGCTGCTGCCGCTGCTCGCACAGTCCCCAGAGGCTGACGCGTTCGATGTTCAGGGTCTGGGCGGTGGTGGCGGTGAGCTGGCGCAACACTTCGTCGAGACGGTTGTCCTGAAACCCGCGCCTTGCCAATTGAGCGAAGACACCTTGCAGGTCAAGTGGGCTCGCTAGCGGTTGAAAGGGGGGTTGCATCAATGTCGAACTGGTGGCGGTCGGTCCTGCCGGGCGCGGCTGGAAAAGTGCCGCCATCGTACGTCCCGGGCCATCACGCGGGCTGTGGAGTAAGTCACGGCAGCCCGCATCGAGCGACGGCGGTCGCTTACAAAAGGCGTACAGGCGGTTGCGACGGCGTTGCTATAATCGCGGCTTTTTCCCGGACCAAGCCATGTGCAAGCTTCGCTCGTTGCTTCTGCTGATCCTCTGTCTGCCGCTGCTGGCGGTTGCCGAGCAACTGCCGACGCCGCCTTCGCTCGCTGCCCGGTCCTGGCTGCTGGTCGACGTCGCATCCGGTCAGACGCTCACCGCGCAGGCACCGGACCTGCGCCTGGAACCGGCTTCGCTGACCAAGCTGATGACTGCCTACCTGACTTTCGCCGCGATCAGACAGGGTACGCTGAAACTGGAGCAGACCGTCCCGGTATCGCAGAAGGCCTGGAAGACCGGTGGTTCGAAGATGTTCATCCAGGTCGGGACGCAGGTGAAGGTGGACGACCTGCTCAAGGGGATGATCGTTCAGTCGGGCAATGACGCCTGTGTCGCACTCGCCGAGGCGATTGCCGGTGACGAGGAGAACTTCGCGCAGATGATGAATCGCGAGGCGCAACGGCTTGGCATGAAGAATTCGAACTTTCGCAACGCCAGCGGCCTGCCCGACCCACAACACTTCACCACGGCGGGCGACCTGGCGCTCCTGGCTGCCGCACTGATTCGCGACTTTCCCGAGGATTACGCCAGGTACTACTCGCTCAGGGAGTTTCGCTACAACAACATCACGCAACCGAATCGCAACCGGCTGCTGCATATCGATCCGAGCGTCGACGGCCTGAAGACCGGCCATACCGAGGCCGCTGGCTATTGCCTCGTGTCGTCGGCCAAACGGGGCCCCCGGCGACTGTTGTCGGTCGTTCTGGGTGCCGCATCCGACAGCACGCGCACCCAGGAGTCGCTGAAGCTGCTCAACTACGGCTTCCAGTTCTACGACGCGGTGCAGCTTTATGCCAGGAACGAGGCCGTCGCCACCTTGAAGGTCTGGAAGGGCCAGCAGAGCACGGTCAAGGTCGGATTCACCAGCGATCTCGTGCTGACCGTCCCGAAGGGCTTCGGGCCGCGGATTCGCAGTGAACTCGTCTCGCCGCAGACCCTGATCGCACCGATTGCCGCCGGGCAGGCACTTGGCACCCTAAAGCTGAGCCTCGACGACAAACCCTTTGGCGAGTACCCGGTGCTGGCGCTCGAAGCCGTCCCGGCGGCGGGTATCATCGGGCGAATGGTCGATACGATCCGCCTGTGGTTGAACTGATGGGCATCGGTCGTCAGGGCACGCGCCGTCGCCGCGAGGCAGGTGCCGATGCCTGAGGAACGCCAGAGCCTGCTCGAGTTTCCCTGTGCCTTTCCGATCAAGATCATGGGCCGGTCCGAGGACGGATTCGCCCAGGCGGTGTTGGACATGGTGCTGCGGCATGCACCGGATTTCGACGCGGCGACAATGGAGATGCGCGCCTCGAACGCCGGCACGTACCTGGGCCTGACGTGCACGATCAACGCCATCAGCCGCGAACAGCTGGACTTGCTGTATCGCGAACTGGGTGCGCATCCGCTGGTAAAGCTGGTGTTGTGAGCGACGGCGAAGCGCGGCAGCTTTCAGCGGTCGGTCAGATGCCGCTGCTGCTGCGTCACCTCGGGTGCCGCAGTTACCCGCGGACATGGCAGGAGATGGTGGCGTTCACGGCCGCGCGCGACGAGGCGACCGGCGACGAGCTCTGGTCCTGCGAACACCCTCCGGTTTTCACTCTGGGCCAGGCCGGCCGGCCCGAGCACCTCCTGTTCGACCCCGGGATCCCGCTGCTGCGAACCGATCGCGGCGGGCAGATCACCTATCATGGTCCCGGCCAAGTCGTGATCTACCTCCTGCTCGACCTTGCAAGACGCCGGCTGAAGGTGCGTGCGCTGGTGGTCATGATCGAGCAGGCGGTGATCGAACTGCTGGCGGAGAATGGCGTCGCCGCCAGACGTCATGCCGGCGCCCCCGGAGTCTACGTCGGCGCGGCCAAGGTCGCCGCGCTCGGTCTGCGCGTGCGACGGAACTGCTGCTACCACGGCGTCAGTCTCAACGTCGACATGGATCTGTCGCCCTTTGCGGCGATCAACCCCTGCGGCTTCCCGGGCTTGCCGGTGACGCAGACCAGCGATCTCGGCATCGCGCTGACCCCTGCGCAGGCGGCGACGGCTCTGGCGGGCCACCTCGCGAGACAACTGGAGGGCAAGCAATGAGCACAGGCAACGCCGGACAGGCCGGCAACGGATCGACGGCGGTCGCCGGCGTCAAGGAAAAGGGCGAACTGAAGACCGCCCGCATCCCGATCAAGATCGTTTCCCAGGCGCCACAGCGCAAGCCCGCCTGGATCCGGGTCAAGGCCGGCAACGACAGCGGTCGCTTCGGCGAGATCAAGCGGATGCTGCGCGAGCAGAAGCTGCATACCGTGTGCGAGGAAGCAGCCTGCCCGAACATCGGCGAATGTTTCGGTCGTGGTACGGCGACCTTCATGATCCTCGGCGACATCTGCACCCGCCGTTGTCCCTTCTGTGACGTCGGTCATGGCAAGCCATTGCCGCCCGATGCCGGCGAACCGGACAGTCTCGCCGACAGCGTCGCGCGGCTGCAGTTGCGCTACGTCGTGATCACCAGCGTCGACCGTGATGACCTGCGCGACGGCGGCGCACGGCATTTCGTCGAGGTCATCGCCGCCGTCCGTCGGCGCTCGCCGGCAACCGTCATCGAAACCCTGGTGCCCGATTTCCGCGGTCGCATGGAGATCGCGCTGGCAATTCTCGGCGAGTCGCTGCCCGACGTCCTCAACCACAACCTGGAGACTGTCCCGCGGCTCTATCGGCAAGCCAGGCCCGGCGCCGATTATGCGCACTCGCTGGCCTTCCTCAAGGCGTTCAAGGCGCGCCATCCGCAGGTGCCGACCAAGTCGGGCCTGATGGTCGGCCTCGGCGAGACCGACGACGAGATCATCGAGGTCCTGCGCGACCTGCGCGCCCATGATGTCGAGATGCTGACCATCGGTCAGTATCTGGCGCCATCGCTGCACCACCTGCCTGTGCAGCGCTACGTTCCCCCGGACGTTTTCAGGAGCTACGAGGAGGCGGCACTGGCCATGGGGTTCAGCGGCGCCGCCTGTGGACCGATGGTGCGCTCGAGTTACTGGGCGGACCAGCAGGCGCACTCCGCCGGGGTCGCCTGAGCGCCGCCGCAGCGAGATCGGCGAGGCCTCAGTTGTAGCGCACGAAGCGCGCCGGGTAGAGGGCAGTCGCCCAGGCCAGAAAGAGGTATTTCGTCGTCTTGCCGATGGCGACGGCGACCAGGATGCCGAGTGTCGGCACCTGAGCAAGGGCACAGAAAAGCAATGCCGGTGTCTGCGGGAGTGGCCCACCGGAAATCACGATCATCGCCAACAGGCCCCATTGCTGTATCCATTCGCTGGCGGTCTGCCAGGCGGCGCTCGCAACCAGGTCAGGGTAGCGCGAGAGAACGAGTTCCGAGCCGAGAAAGCTGAAGATCTCGACCAGTACCGCGGCGCCGAAGCCGCTGGCAACGCCACAGCTGAGACCGAGAGTCCGCCAGCGGCGGGGTGAGAGCATGACGGCCGGGATCAGCACGGCGACGAAGGGAAATGCGAAGGTCACCGTCGCGCCGAAGGCGATCGCCGCCACCACCGCCGTGTAGTAGCGATGGCTGACGCTGCGCAGCAGCAGCCGGCGCAGCCAGTCTGGCAGGACATGCGTCTTCATCCGGGGTTCAAGCGGCCTCTTTGCCGCTGGCTTGTGCGCGTGGCCACAGGCACGCTATTCTTGCGCCAATGAGGCGCGACGCCTCGCCGACTGTCCGCTGGGTCCATCTTCATCAATCATGCATACCGAGTCACCGACGACGGGAATTGTAGGCCGAATGCGGTGTCCTGCCACGCTTCCCGTGCGCCGCCGCAGGTTGGCGCCCGGGTCGGCAGTGGCGCGAAGCAGGCAATCGTGAGGCTGCCGTTCGCTGCCCTGCTTCTGCTGCTCCCGGCTGTCGCGATGGCGGAGGACTTTCCTTCGCTCGGGCCGCACAGCCGGGTCGTCGAGGCGGCGCCGATCGTCTCCGGCCGCGCGAGCTTCTATTCCACCGCCTTCCATGGCCGCCGCACGGCGTCGGGCGAGACCTACGAGCATCATGTCATCACGGCGGCGAGCAACCGCTTTCCCATGGGAACACTGGTGGCCGTGCGCCGGGTGCCGTCGGCGCGCTGCGTCGTCGTGCGGATCAACGACCGGATGGGGCACCGCAAGCGGGTGATCGACCTCTCGCGCGAGGCGGCGGTCGCGCTCGGGATGATCGATGCCGGCGTGGTCGACGTCGAGGTGACTCCCCTGCCGAAGTACCTCGTTGGTCATGAGCACGCCTGCCTGCTGGCGTTCCAGCCGCCGGCGCACCTGCAGGCGGTGGACGGCGCGGGCCTGCGGGCTCCCGGGAAGTGAGACGAGCGGTGCCGTTGATGAGGGCGTGCGAAGCTCGGGATCGGCGAGGCTGCGGCGCCGTGGCGCGGGCAGCCGTGCAGTTGACCTGACTTGGCAAAGTCGGGAATACTCGCGCGGACGGTCGGCACTTCTTGGTGCCGCGGTCGATGAAAGGGGCGAAGACGATGGACCAGGCGCTGCAGGCGGACCTTCCCAAAGCCAAGAAGTCGGTCGCGCTGTCGGGTGTGGTGGCCGGCAATACCGCCATCTGTTCGGTCGGACGCACGGGCAACGACCTCCACTACCGTGGTTACGACGTCATTGCCCTCGCCGAAGACGCGGGTTTCGAGGAAGTCGCCTACCTTCTGCTCTACGGGCGCCTGCCGAGTCCGACGCAGCTCAACCAGTACCGCAGGAAACTGAAGACGCTGCGCGGTCTGCCGGTGATGCTGCGACCGATGCTCGAGAGTCTGCCCGCTTCCGCGCATCCGATGGATGTCCTGCGCAGTGGCTGTTCGGCCCTGGGAACCATCCTGCCCGAGGCGCAGGATCACAACCCGGGAGCGGCACGCGAGATCGCCAACCGGCTGATCGCCAGCTTCGCATCGATGCTGCTCTATTGGTATCACTGGTCGCACAACGGCCGGCGCATCGATACCGAGACCGATGACGACTCGATTGCCGCCCATTTTCTCCACCTCCTGCGCGGCAAGGCGCCACCACCGCTGCATGCCCGCAGCCTCGACACCTCGCTGGTGCTGTACGCCGAACACGAGTTCAACGCATCGACCTTCACCGCGCGTACGATCACCGGTACCGGCGCCGACCTCTATGCGGCGATCAGCGGCGCCATCGGCGCGCTGAGCGGCCGCCGGCACGGCGGTGCCAACGAGGTGGCGTTCGAGATCCAGAGTCGTTACGACGACGCCGCACAGGCCGAACAGGACATCCGTCGCCGTCTCGACAACCGGGAGATCATCACCGGCTTCGGTCATCCGCTCTACACCATCGCCGACCCGCGCAGCAGGGTCATCCGTTCGGTGGCGCAGCAGCTCTGCACCGATGGTGACAACCTCGTCCTGTTCGACATCGCCAGCCGCATCGAAGCGGTGATGTGGGAGCAGAAGCGGATCTTTCCGAACGTCGACTGGTTTTCTGCGGTGGCCTACCACATGCTGGCCGTGCCGACGCCGATGTTCACGCCGCTCTTCGTCGTTGCCCGCACCAGCGGCTGGGCGGCGCACGTCATCGAGCAGCGGATCGACGGCAAGCTCATCCGGCCGTCGGCCAACTACGTCGGGCCGGAGGTGCAGGACTTCGTCCCCCTCGCCCGGCGTGGTTGAGCGCCAGCGACCCGGACCCGACGAGGCCGCGCCATGAGCACGCGAGTTTCCGCCAGCCGACCCGATCCAGATCGCGTTCTGGTGGACATCGCCGACTACGTCCTCGACTACCGGGTCGACTCGCGCGCTGCCCTCGAGACGGCGCGCTACTGCCTGATCGATGCCCTCGGCTGCGCACTCGAAGCACTCGAGTATGCAGCCTGCAGCAGGCTGCTCGGACCGCTGGTTGCCGGCACCGTGGTGCCGAACGGCGCCTGCGTCCCCGGTACGGATTACCGGCTCGATCCGGTGCGGGCGGCTTTCAACATCGGCACCATGATCCGCTGGCTCGATTTCAACGATACCTGGCTGGCAGCCGAATGGGGCCACCCTTCCGACAACCTCGGCGGCATCCTCGCCGTCGCCGACTGGCTGTCGCGCAGCCGCGTGGCGCAGGGCGAGGCGCCGCTGCTGATGCGGCAGGTGCTCGAGGCGATGGTCAAGGCCTACGAGATCCAGGGTATCCTGGCACTCGAGAACAGCTTCAATCGCGTCGGGCTCGATCACGTGGTGCTGGTCAAGCTGGCGACGGCGGCCGTTTGTGCCTGGCTGCTCGGGGGCGATCGCGGGCAGGTCATCAATGCGCTCTCGCAGGCCTTTGTCGATGGCCAGCCGCTGCGCAGCTACCGCCACGCGCCGAATACCGGTTCACGCAAGTCCTGGGCGGCCGGCGACGCGACCGCCCGCGGCGTCTTCCTCGCCCTGCTGTCGTGCCAGGGCGAGATGGGCTACCCGGCGGTCCTGACGGCGCCGAAATGGGGCTTCTATGACGTGCTGTTCCGTGGCCAGGCGTTTCGCCTGCTGCGCCCATACGGCAGTTACGTGATCGAGAACATCCTCTTCAAGATCAGCTTCCCGGCCGAGTTTCATGCGCAGACGGCGGTCGAATGTGCGCTCGAGCTGCACCCGCAGGTCGCGGGGCGTTGGCAGACCATCGAGCGCGTGTTCATCCGCACGCACGAGTCGGCGCTGCGCATCATCGACAAGCAGGGCCCATTGCACAATCCCGCCGACCGCGACCACTGCCTGCAGTACATGGTCGCCGTCGCCCTGCTCAGGGGCCGCCTGACGGCCGCCGATTACGAGGACGACGCGGCCGCTGATCCACGCATCGACCCGTTGCGGGCCAGAATGGTCGTGAGCGAGGAGCCGAGGTTTTCAGCCGACTATCTCGACCCGGGCAAACGTTCGATTGCCAACGCGCTGCAGGTCTTTTTCACCGACGGCAGCCGGACGCCGGAAGTGACGATCGAATACCCGCTCGGCCACTGCCGCCGGCGTACGGAAGGCATTCCGGTGCTCGTCGAGAAGTTCAGGACTAACCTCGCCCGCCGTTTCCCGGCTGCGCAGCAGGCGCGCATCGAGGAGTCCTCGCGGGATGTTCGGCAACTTGGGGAGATGGCGGTCAACGCTTACCTCGACCAGTATGTGCGCTGAGCGGCCGTCGCGGCGTCGCTGGCGAATGAACGGCCTGGTCGTGCATGCGGCAGTGGCCGTCTGATTGCTACCGGAGAATCGAAGATGAGAGGAAACCTTGGCGCCATCGCACTGATCCTGATCGGCGTACTCGCCCTGGCGATCAATCTTGGTCTGTTGCAGGTCGATTTCGCTCGCCTGCTGAGCACTTGGTGGCCCCTGCTGCTGATCCTGCTGGGGGTCGGCATGTTTCTCGCCCCGGGGACCAGCGATCGCGGCCGAGGGCAGCGCTAGTGGCGCGACGGGCGCAGGGCGGCCGCGGCACCACCAGCGGTGCGCAGGCGTCGTTGCCATTGCCGCTGTCGCCGGGCTGAGCCGTCAGCATGCAATTGGCCGTGCGATCGACGCTCGCGTCCGCCATGCAGCGCCTGCGCGGCAGGCACCGCCCGCTGGCGCTCACCGGTCTGCCTGGTTTCGCGGTGGCGGCGGCAGACGTGCGCACCCTGGCCGGTGCGGCCGAGTTCCGCAGCGCGCTGCTCGATCACATCGCGCTGGCACGGCGGCGGATCGTCCTCGCAGCCCTCTACCTGCAGGATGATGCAGCCGGGCGCGAGGTGCTCGCGGCCCTCCACGCCGCCAGGGCGGCGCACCCCGAGTTGCAGGTCGCCGTCTTCGTCGATTGGCATCGGGCCCAGCGCGGACTGATCGGCAAGGTGGCCAGTGCCGGCAACGCCGCCCTGTATGCCGAAATGGCGCGCCGGCATGGGCCGGGGGTGCCGATCCATGGCGTTCCGGTGCAGACGCGCGAGTGGATGGGCGTCATGCACCTGAAGGGCTTCGTCATCGACGACTGCGTGCTCTACAGCGGCGCCAGTCTCAACGACGTCTACCTGCAGCGGGGCGAGCGCTACCGGCTCGATCGTTACCACCTGATCAGCAGCCGCGCTCTGGCCGACAGCATGGCGGCGCTGATGACGCGCGTCCTCGGCGGCAGCTCGGCGGTGTCGCCCCTCGATTGCGAGCCGCGACAGAAGACTGCTGCGCTGCGTCCGGCGATCGGCCGCTTTCGTCGCGTGCTGGCGAAAGCCCGCTACAGCATCGGCGCTCCGGCGGCGGCCGATGACGAGCTGCGCGTCACGCCGCTGCTCGGCTTCGGCGCCCGCGACAACGAACTCAATCGCACGATCCTGCAACTCGTGCAGCGGGCGCGGCGGGAGCTGCTGCTGTTCACTCCCTATTTCAATCTCCCGGGCCCGCTGCGCCGGGCGATCGAGGCCAAGATCGGACAGGGTTGCCGGGTGACGATCATCGTCGGCGACAAGACGGCCAACGATTTCTACATCCCGCCCGAAGAACCCTTCACGACGATCGGCGCACTGCCTTACCTCTACGAGGCCAACCTGCGTCGTTTCTGCAAGCAGCACCAGCAGGCCGTTGACCGCGGCCTGCTCGACCTGCACCTCTGGCGGCACGACCGGCACAGCTACCACCTCAAGGGGCTGCTCGTCGACGACGACTACGCGCTGCTCACCGGCAGCAACCTCAACCCGCGTGCCTGGCGTCTCGACCTCGAAAACGGGCTACTGATCCATGATCCGCGGGGCAGCCTGGTCGGCCAGCACCGGCAGGAGATCGAGCGCATCCTGCAGCATTGCCGCCGCCTCGACCATCACCGTTCTCTCGACTCGACCGCCAGCTACCCTGAGCCGGTGCAGCGCATTCTGGCACGCCTGGCGCGCACGCGCGCTGACCGGCTGCTCAACCAGGTGCTGTGAGTCGCCTGCGGAACCAGGACACCTGCAGCTCGCCGCGCGCGGGTAGCCACAAGGCCGATGATTTCCCTTGGCCGCGGTCGGCGCCGGCGCAACCATCCCGCCGCCGTTCCGACTCTGGCAGACAGGGTGCAGGGCGGCCGTGGCCGCCCGGGTCGCCCTGATGCACTGCCCAATCGGCCGCCAAGTCGAGCAGCAGGTTGGGGCAGAGCACGCGCGCCGCCTTGCCCTCCACGCGACAGGCGATATAGCCCCTCTTGTCGGCGCTGAAGGCCTGTCGGTTGCCCGGGTTGTCTGCCAGCCGGTCGAACGTTTCGGCGTCTCTCGCCACCTGAATCGCGGCCAACGCGAGGCTGGGGAAGACGTTGCCGGCGCTCGACCTGGCCGGCTGCTCGTTGACCCCGAAGCACAGGATGAAGTCCTCGCTGACCGCGTGGTGCGTGCTGCCCGCAGCATCGCTGTCCGGCAGGGTTTCCTCCGTCAGCGCTCGAATGACGACCTCCGCCTCGAAGCGCTCGTTTCCTTCGAGATCGCCGAAGTCATCCTGGGTAAACACGCACTTCTGCGGCCCTCGGGCGACATGCGTGACGGTCTTCTCCGCCAGCGCGTCGCCACCGGCGCGGACTTCAACGATGTAGTCGACGGCGCCCTTGGCCAAGGTGGCCGGCTCGGCATCCCACCGCACTTCCAGCCTGACTCGCTGCTGCGGGTTGTCTTCGAGCGCCAGCTTGAATGTCAGGCGGTTGTCGGTATCCACAGCCAAGCCGGACCATTGGTAAGGCCTAGCCCAAGTTTAACACGCCAAGAAAAACCTTCATCCGAATCAATTGCTTGCGCGCCAAGAAAATCTCCAGTGGCACTACAGGCCCGCAATTTCTGATTCAGCTGATCAGTTTTCTGGTTCCTCCGGGTGCGGCGGTGATGCCCAGCGCGCGATAGATCGCCAGCAGGTCGGGCTCGGCGACGGTGGCTTTGCGCACATGCAGGGAGCGGCCGTCACGCTGATTGAAAGTGGCGGTCACCCGGCGTTGTACGGAGAGGGTGTCCCGCAGGGTCGCCCAGCTGTCGGTGATTCCCGCGGCCTTGAGTTTCACGCGCAGGAACTGAACGCACTGGTAGGCGATTACCGTGATGAACAGGTGTCCGTCCGAGCGAAGCTCCTTGTGGTGATGGATGGGTCGCAAGCCGAGTTCGCTTTTCAGACTGCGAAACACACTCTCCAGGTCGGTCAGCATCGTGTAGGTACGCCAGAGCTTCTCTTCATCCCAGGCGAGTTCGTTGGTTCGCAGGCAATAGACGCCGGGATGCGTGGCCATCGTGCCGGGAACCGGCACCTTCTGCCAAGTGATCGCCGTCACCGTTTTGCCACTCTCCTCGGTGACGAGATGGACCTGGTAGTGCTGGCTGGCGCCGCGGTTCTTCTGCTTGAGTCGGCCGAGACGTTCCAGCAGCTTGTCGTGGTTCTTTTCACTCCTGGGCTTTTGCAGGCCGGCACTCATTTGCTGCAGGCCGGCTTCGAAACGCCCACAGGATTGCGCGAGCATCGCCTCTTCCTTGAGTTGCCGACTCGGTGAGTGGCAATACAGGCAAAGCTCCTGGCCATCCGGGCTCAGTTCCTTCTGCAGATGCAGCCACTCCTCGCCAGCGGTCTCGATGGTCACGGCGCGGGTCTCATCAAACTGGCGCACCCCCCCGCGACGCACGACCAGATAGCGATAGCCGTGCTCGACCAGCCAGGCGACGTTGGTCTCGGTGGCAATGCCGGCATCCATCACCACCAGCGCGCCCGCCGGGGTCCCCAGTCCGGCGAGCATGGACGCCAGCGTGCCGGGCTCGGAAACGTTGCCGGCGAAGGTCTGTGAGCGCCGCACGAAGCCGCTGCCGTCCAGAACCAATCCGAGCGTCACCAACGGGCAGTCGCTGCGCCTCTCCTTCGAACGCCCTCGCCTAGCCTTGCCATTCCCCTTGGCTTCGCCTTCGAAATAGGTGTTGCTCAGGTCGTACAGCGTGACCGTCTCCTGCAGATCAAAGAGCGTCCGGGCGGTACTGAACAAACGCGTCTCGATCACCTCCCGATGTTTCATCAAGACGTCCGAGGCGCGATACAGGCTCATGTGCCACATCGACAAGAAGTCGACGTCAATCAACTCGCCCAGCGCGCTCTGCCGCTGCAGCCAGCTCCAGGTCGCCAGTTCCGACCCCGGCTGCCCCATTCTCCCGATCAGATTGCCCAGGATCGATGCCCGCATCACCCCATTGACGCCCAGTTCATTCAGCGTCTCGATCAAACCCAGTTCGTTTGCCGCATGCAGACCGACGTGTTCGACGCCCACCGACCGCGGCTGCGTCATCTGCAGCGAGTCCACGTCGACTTCCTGGAAGTCCGCAGGCGAGCAAGGTTTGCCGGCCAATCCGGCCGTACCCCCCTCCGTCGCCGACGCGACAACCGGTGCGCGCGCAACCAGCTGCGCATGGTAACGCTGCGCTGCACGTTCGACATGCTCCGAGCACTGCAGCGGCAGGAGCAACGCCTGCGGATTCAGCAACTGCTCGATGCGGCTGCACAGGATCGGCCAGTCTTCCTGCTTGATCGGAAAGTGGCGGCCGAGGTTCAACACCGTGATCTGACGGACCTTGCCCCCAATCCGCTCGGTGCGCACCAGTCGGTAGGTGACGTAGCTTTCGCCCGTCGCCTTGTTGCCGGTTCTCGTTTGTCGGATGAACATGCACCCGATCGTACCGCAAAAGCAAGAGGTCGACCCACCAAGCGAGAACTATTATGGCACTACACAACGCAAGAAAAATTCACCCTACGCAAAATCAACAGCTTACGATTGAGCCCTGCCCAGAAAGCTCAAAACATGCGTATGGGATGTTAAAGATGGGCTAGTGTTTTTTTGGCGCCAATTGACCCACCGAATCGCCTGCAAGGCCTGGCTATCGAACAGACCAGGGCGCAGACGATTGACCCAGAGCGATTCCTGTCCTTCGAGGCGCGCCAGTGCATCCAGCCGTGACACACTCTCCGCTGCCCGCAGGAATTCTGCCAGAGTGCGCTCGACCGCCGCATCCGCTTCCGGCAGTTGCAGACTGACGACCCGTGCTTCGGCCGACTTTCGGTTACCCTGGCGGGCCAGCAGACGTTCGACCAGAAGGGCGGACTTCTCGAGGTCGCCGTCGTCCGGCCTGTCGTCCACCGCCACGGGCCACAGCCCGATTTCGGGCAGCGCCGCGCCCAGAGCCTGCAGACCCCGAGCCGCGCGGCACAGATAGGCGAATTCACGCCAGGGCGACTGCGCCTTGTTGCGCGCCAGTCGGCGTGCCTTGGACAGCGCCTTGTCGGCGAAACTCTTGCCGCCGTGCGGCAGTTTGTCACGCGCCCGAGATCTTGCCGTGGCGAACAGCTCCGCCTCGGCGATCTCGCGTGCCGCACTGTAGATGCCGTCCATGCCGGCGCCGGCGTGGACGGTATCCACCAGCAGAAGCACCGCCCCCGCCTTGTCCTCGCGCCACTCCACGGCCTGGTCGGCGGTGATCGAACGGATGGCCGCGTCGGCAGCCTGGCTGACCACGGCAATCTGCCAGCCGCGAACCGCGAAGCGTTCGTCGGCAGCCAGTTCGCGCGCGACCTCGCCCGGCAGGCAGCGAATGAACGCCATGCTGCCGGGAAGTGCCGGTCCCAACAGATCGCTCAGGGCAAGCGACAGGATCGGCGCGGCGTTTTCGGTGAGAGGCATGTCAGGGATCTCCGAGGGCGGCTCGAGCGTGGCGCAACAGGGACTCGGCCTGGGCGATGCATTCCGCCAGCAGCGCTTCGCTGACACCGTCGCCTGTGTAGTCGGTCAGATGGCGTTGCTTGCGCAGCGCGTCAAGGACGATCACGGTGCCGTTGTCCACGGCCAGGGTCAGCGGGAGCGTCTGGATGGCGGTCTGGTGGTGCCCGGGTTGGCTGGTCGAGGTTGCGATAGCCTCTGGCCGCGAGGGCCGCCAGCGCGCATTGCAGGATGGCTTTGTAGGCGGCATCGAAGCGGTTCTCCGCGCTGATCGCCGTGACCCTGGCATCGGCGAGGTTCCGTTCCGCCGCCGCGAGCAGCTTCAGGACGACGGAGCGCCCCGCCTCATGCCGAACCAGGCGCTGGATTGCCAGCAGGTTTTCCAGACTCATCCTCGTTTCCGATCAGGAGTATCTTCTTTCCGCTCAGGATCGCGGCGAGAAAGGTGTCGCCGCCCTTCAGCTTGTCGTCGAACTCGGCAGACGACAGGACCACCGGGTTGATCTCCCGGCCAATGCTCGGCTGCGCTTCGTGAAGGGCCCGCACCACCTCGGCGAAGCCAATATCCCCCACCAGCAGGACGTCGACATCGCTGCCTGGCCCCTCGTCCCCGCGCGCGACGGAACCGAACACCAGTGCCAGCGTGAGGCGTTCGCGCAAGGTGGACAAGGCTTCCGTCAACACATCGGCGAGGCCGGACGTCTTGCGCAGGATGCCGGCCAGCTCCGGGTAGATCGGGCACCGCCGATTGGCGCCGTAACGAACCTGGTTGCCAATCTCCTCGCGTGTCAGCACGCCCGCCTGGGCGAGCCGCGCCAGTTCCCTGTGCAAGGTACCGGCACTGGTGCCGGTCAGGCGGGCGATTTCGCGGACGTGATAGCTCTGTTCCGGGTGCAGCAGCAAGCGGGCGAGGACTTTCTGGCGGTAATCGCCGAAGAGGAGTGATGCGAGCATGGTCGTAGCCGTCTGCGATACGATCGAAGCCGATCATGCTACATCAAAGCGTGCGCGCAGTTGTTTCATCGATTCCGCGTCGCTCACCCCGACGAGCAACCCGAGGTCGCGCAGGCGCCGTTCGAGCCACTGTTTGTTGGCACGCAGCAGGTCCTGGGGAACGGACATTCCCGGTGGCTCACGGTCCACGTAAAGGCCATAGTGCGCGCGCAGAATGTCGAGGAAGCTGCGCAGGGTGAGTGGACGCGCGGCTTTGCCTTCGCCGTCCTTGCGCAGGTGGCGATGGACGAGAAAGTCGAGCAGGGCGTGCGAGAGCACGATCGATCGCAGGTCCGCCGCCCTCCTGATGCCGGCCTCGCTCCGGGTAACGCGGCGTTTGAAGGCGAGGCCGTTGGGGCGGTTGGGCATCAGGCTGCTGTCCAATGCCCTCGCGAACTGGCCGCCCTGTTGCTGATGCCCGTGCAACTCGACCAGTGCTTCCGCCAGGCGCAACGCCGGATTGTTGTGGTCGTTTCGCAACGCTCGTGCGACTTCCAGCGCCTCACCCGCCTGCTCCAGATCATCGGCCAGACGCAGGGAATCTTCGTCGAGTCGCTCCCTGATCGACTCCGCCCGAGGATGCCGTTCGTGGTAGATATCGCCCAGCAGATTGAACCAGACTGTCGGATCAGGCTGCCGTGGAGGCAGTTCGCGGTGCAGCCTCGGGTGGTGGCTGATACGGTCATCCAGCAGTCGCGCCAGCATCATGAGCACCGGTAGCCGCTCGTAGCGGGCCCGGCATTCGCTCATTGCGGCTTCAGAAGCGTTGCGCAGCTTCGTGTCCATGCCGTGCGAACAGTCCACCAACAAGGGCATCGGCTTCCGGTCTTCCGGTATGCCGCCGGTTCGTTCCCATTCGAACAGGCAGGAGTGCAATCGAAAGTGCGACTGTCGACCGACTGCTAAGAGAGAAGCTTGACGAACGAGCTGGATTCCGGCCTGCGCCGGAATGACGGTAGCCCCATGCGTTGGCGCCAGAACAAGTCTACCGTGGCCACTAGCGCCTCGCGCCGGCGCCAGTCGCACTTTCAATTGCACCCAACAGGCAGACCGCGGTAGACAACAGCAGGTTGACCATGCCAAGGCCAATCCCTGCTTCGAGCATCGGCAGGAAGGCTTGACGCGGCAGTGCCGTGCCATAGACTTCGATGAAGGTCGCCAGATCGTCGCGCAGTCTTCTGGCGGCAGCCTTGGCGATGGGCCAGCGATTGGCGATCAGTGCCTGTTCCCTGCCCCTCAGTCGGTCGGGTGCGTGGCCGCAGCTCTCCGCCAGGCGCACGGCGAGCAGTTCGTCTACCCCGAGGTCGTCGGCGCTCTCCTCTTGGAACTGGTCGGAGCCCAGATTGGCAGCAGGACCACGTACCGACATGTGCCGGGCAAACTGCTTCAGCAAGTGGTTTTCGGCGAAGCCGACGCCGACCGGAAAACGGCTGCGACCGGCCTCGGGCACCAGCGCTTCGCCCATGTCCTGCCAAGCGAGCACGGTGGTCAGCAGTTCCGGAACACCGCGCAAGTTGACCACCACATCAGGTAGATCGATCCAGCTCGCAAAGTAATGGGTTGGGAAAACCCGCTGCACCACCTCATGATGCCCCAACTCATGCTGCCTGTTCTCCAGGCAATAGGTCAGGAGCAGATCGGCCAGCATGGCAGGGCCATGCTCGTCGGAAAAGCCACAAAAATCGCCGCTACAGCGAGTCAGCAATCCCCTCGCCACATCGATCAGCCAAGGCGGCTGAATTCTTCCCTTGGAGTCTGGTCGGCCGAAGGTCTCGACAAAACGCCCCTTTCCGCGCCGGTGGCCCCAGCGCGCCATGTACAGCATCGCCGGCAGCAGGCTGCCCACCTGGAAGTCCTGCGGCGTGAAAGGGAGGGCCGGCAAATAGTTGGCAGTCCACAAAGCCTTGGCGCGCGCTGGCGTCAGCACATTCTCGACGATGGTTCGGGCGTTCATGCGGCCTCCCTGACCAGAATCTGCCGCCCACTCCGCGCTTCGACGCACACCCTGAACACGCCGGCCTCATCACCGGGATGCCAGCCGTACAGCTCGCGGGCGTCCTCCTGCGCCAGGCGCAGGGTGAAGATTTCGAGATGCGCGAACACACCTTCCTGGCCGGCGCCGGAAAGCTGGGCGCCCTCTTTCAGCCCCAGCAGCAGATGGAACAGTTCCAGGCCGACTGGCAACCGCTCTTCGCCACCGGCCGCGTAGGCATAGATCAGCAGCAAGTGCGTATGCAGCGCTTCCAGACCTTCGGCGGTCCGTGGCAGGCGTGCTTCGAGGCGAAAACGCTGCCAGGGCTTGACCACCCAGTAGGTGCTTTCGGTCGGGGTTCGTGGCTGGATGCGCAGCGGCAGACCCGAGTCGCGCGAGAACGCGGCTTCGGGCAGATCCTCCAGCCGGGCGACACCCAGGCACAGGTCACGGCACAGGACGGCGCGATCGTCGTCGTTCATCCTAGATTCCTCAGTTGAAGCCAGGAATGGCAGCTAAGTTGCTATGAAGATTGGATTTTTCGAATGTCTCTGGGACACCCAAAAGGAACTGTGGCGCAGTTGCCAAAATCGGCCGCAAAGCCTTGCCAAATCTGGCGTTCATCAAATCCGGTCAAGGCTTAACAGAGGAATCTAGGTTCATCAGCGGTACGCGGCGGAAGCGATCGAGATGCCGGCCACCGAACAACGGCAGGGCATCGGTGGGAAGCTGCAGGGCCGCGTAACGAGCATCATCCCACTCGAACCAGGCGCGGCGGCGAGCAGAGGCCAGCGCGGCGCCGATCTCGTCCGCGCGGTGGGGGGTGTCTCGGAGCAGGTGCCGGTCCAACGAGGGGTTGCTGTCCAGCGCCGGGTCGAAACGAGCCAGTTCAGCCAGCAGCTCTCCCTGCCGTTGCGGCGCCTCGGCGGCGAACGCCCGATCCCAATAGCGGATTGGCATCAATTCCGGGTCGGCATGGAGTTCGCCGCAGTCATGCACGCCAAAGAAGATGAAAACCAGCGCTGCCCGCAGTTCGCGCGCCGTGATGTGGATCTCGCCGCGCAGGTGACAGGCTTGCAGCGCATCGGACAACCGGAGTCGCAGGCGCGGGCCGGTATGCCGGTCGCGCAAACTGCTTACCGAACCCCACGCGGTGCAACGGTGCTGCGCGGTGCAGGTGGCGCAGTCCGCCCATGGATCGGTCTCGTCGCCAATGCCGAGAAATCGGTCCAGCAGCGCATTGAGAAAATCGGTGCGAAGCTCGCCGTCGGCAAGACCTCCCACCAGCGAACGCCGGTTGAGGTCGATCAGGCGAATTCGCGGGTCGAGCACCGTTTGCTCGTCGCCTTCGCTGTCGAACAGGGCAGCATAAAGTCCTTCGCAGAGCGGGGTATCTTCCTGCGCGTCCAACCACTCGAGCAGCTTGCCGCTGTTGATCGCGAGAATCCGCGGATGGGGTGCGGCGCCGGCGAAATCGAGGTCATGGCAAGGCTGGAAGAACTGGTCGAGCAGGGTGTTGGCCGACTGGCCCCGCCAGGCTGCCGACCCATCGAGATTGACCTTCAACATGCGCCCGTTGGCCAGGCGACGCTCCTGCACGCGCTGCGAAGAATGGACATCGGGAACCCCCAGCGCGGCCAGTAGATGCTGCAGAAAGGCTGTCTTCCCATCGCCCGCATTGCCAAACAGGATCGCCAGGTGCACCTGATCGTCCTCAACCTCCCGCCGCAAGACACCATCCAGGCGGGTCTCCACGTAGGTCGTCGCGGCGACCGGTGAATCGAGGCCGCGGGTTTCGCTGTTGCCATGGCGCGACCCCGGGTAGGCCGAGAGCAGTTCGGTCAGCCGCGGTGCGGTGTTGGCCGAAAGCGGCGACACGACCGGCTCGCCAACGGCTGCGCCTTCGAACGTCGCAGCCTTGAGGAACGCGAACGCCGCATGGGCATCCGCGAACCGTTCGCCGTCGACGGGCGAGGTCGCACGCTTCATGAATTCGACCACCCGTTCGAGCCCCTTGTCTTCCACTCCTTGCCAATTCAAGCCACGATTCTTGCTGCGTTGCCCGGCGAAGTCGAAGGGATAACGGTCGAACAGCACATGGAACAAACTGGCGGCCAGGGCGAAGAGATCATCGCCAGGCTGGATCGGCGCACCGTTGTCGACGCCATGGCTCGCGTACAGCGGGTTGCGGTTGCGTACCGGCTTGCCGGCTTCGGTCACCGTATCGTAATCGGTCAGAACCACTTCCCCGCCCTGGACGATGATGTTGCGCGGGCTGACATCGCCATGTACCAGGCCAACCTGATGCAAGGCCCAGAGCGCGTCGCTCAGGTCTCGCAGCCAGCGCAACAAGAGGTCCTGCAGGCTGGCCTCGCCCAAATCATCTGCCTGCAAGGCAAGCACGCCGGTCAGGTCCGACACGGGGGTTCCCTCGACCCATTTCATCAGGGCGACGAAGCGATCCGCCTGCCACTCGGGGGCAATTTCGTGGATCGCCGAAAGGTGCGGGTGGATCGTGTAGGCGCGCACCCGACGATAGGCGCGCAGCGCGACGTCGGCGTCGCTCTGGTGGTGGATCAGTTTCGCAACGTAGCTGCCGAAGACTTCATCGGAGCGCGCATCGACTTCGACGACCTTGAAGGTCTGGCCGACGCCGCCACGGCCGAGGCGGCTGATGATCTTGAAGTGCGCCCGCTGGAAGGGCACTACGGTGTCTTCGTCCCAGTACTCCGGCGCCGGAAGGTCGAGCGTCGGCCTGGCAAGCGGCGCGGTGTTCCGCTCCAGAACGGCGGCCAGTTCGGCAAGCGACTCACGCCCCTCCGGATTATGGGCGCAACCTTGTTCCAGGAACTGGCGCGCTTCGCGGGCGCGCGGTTCGTCCCCAGGGAAAACGGTGACCAGGCTGGCGCACAGGGCATACACGTCCGACCGCGTATCCGCAGCCGCCAAGCCATCTTGACGAACCTCCGGGGCAACATAAGGGGAGTCCTGCCCGAAATCCGTGGGGGCAAGCGAAATCGTCAGCGCCTGGTCCAGGCGGGCCAGGCTGAAGTCGGGGAACAGCGGGCATCCGTTGTGGCGAACCCGCAGGGTATGCGGCGTGATGTGACGGTGAACGATGCGCTGCAATCCTGGCTCGTGCGGCTGATGAAATTCCGCCAGCGCCAGGAGCGCCTGGCGCGCGTAGCGCAGGCGGTCGTCCAGACCCCAGTTGGCGTCCTTGACACGTTCGGCGAGCGTTGGCGCGCCAGGGTCGACCAGGGAGAACCAGTACAGCTCGCCCGGATACCGCTCGGCTTCCTGGAAGGAGTCGAGCAGGTTGGGCAGATACGGTGACTTCTGCCAGCGCTGCATGACTTCGTATTCGCGCCTGGCACGGTTCCCTCCATCCTTCTCGTCAGTGGCGGAAAGATCGTAGAGATGCAGAACGACCTTGTCGCGCCGCGTCGGATGCTGACCGCGATAGGCTCGGTGAAAGGGTGCATCGGGCGTCGGCATTCGCTCGAGATTGATCAGCCCGGCGAAGCTGCGCAAGTCGCAGGTCAGTGTGGTCCGGGCCGCCGGTTCCAGCAACAAGGCGGCGCGCTCGACCTGAGCGGCAGACAAGCACACGGCACCTTCCGCGTCGACCAAGTCGCGGCACTCGCCAGGTCCGAATATCGGGACGCCGCGACTCTGCATGCGCTTCCCCGCCTGGACGCCTGTTCCGCCGCGCGTGAGCAGAAGACGTGGCGCGACGAAACCGGGGTCGAAGGCGGTCTTCAACTTTCCGGCGACACGCTTGGCCTTGTCGTTGATGCGTTCGGCCTCGTTGTCGACGACCGCTGCGTTCTGCTTCATCCACGCCGCGTCCCAATGCTTGACCTCGACCACAAAGACTCCCTGTGGGCCGATGATGACTTGGTCGATCTCATCGGAAAGCCGCGTCGAATGGCTGGAATGGCTGATATTCGACAACAGCACCCACGGACCCGGAATGCCTTGCAGCCTGCCCTTGACTTTCGCGATGGCGAGTGCCTCGCTCGCATTGACCGGCACTCCGCAGGGGACATGTCGGAAGCTGGATGTCGTCATGGCATTTCCCCATTCTTGATGTTCGTTTCCTCAGGATCGTAGCCGGTCGCGTTGGCGCGAGGTCAACCAGCCTGGCTGGGCAAGAGCCGCTTTCGCCGACGCATCGGCTTGCCATCGGGCGCGGCCGATCGCCCACCGGGCGCGCCTGCCGCCGGGGCGCGGCGGCGGCTGTGCTATCATGCGCAGTCCTGCCGTGCCCCAAGGACCTTTCCCGCCGTGCCCAACTGCGACCTGCACTGCCATTCCACCTGTTCGGACGGCCTCCTGGCGCCGGCGGAAGTGGTGCGTCGGGCAGCGGAGAATGGCGTCGACATGCTGGCCCTGACCGATCACGATGACATCGCCGGGTTGCCGTTGGCCCGCGCGGCGGCGTGCGAGGTTGGCCTGAGTCTGGTCAACGGGGTCGAGATCTCGATCGAGTGGGAGGGCCTGCAGATCCACGTCCTCGGCTTCGCCTTCGACGCCGCCGATGCCGCGCTCAACGCCGGCCTGCAGACGGTTCGCTGCGGCCGCATCGAGCGCGCGCGGCGGATGGCGGCCGAGCTGGAGAAGGTCGGTATCGACGGCTCTTTCGACGGCGCGATGCGCTTGGCCGCCAATCCGAACCTAGTCAGTCGGGCGCATTTCGGCCGTCATCTGGTCGAGCGCGGGGTGTGCAAGGATCTGCGCAGCGTCTTCGAGTCGTACCTGGTTCCCGGGCGGCCGGGCTATGTCGATCATCGCTGGGCGACCCTGGCCGACTCGCTGCGCTGGATTCATGGTGCCGGCGGCGTCGCGACGGTGGCGCATCCGGGGCGCTACAAACTGTCGCGCAGCGACATGCGGCGCTTCCTCGGCGAGTTCCGCGACCTCGGTGGGCAGGCGATCGAGGTCATGTCGGGCAGTCACACGCCGGAGCACGTCGACCTCTATTCGCGGCTGGCGAGGGAATACGGCTTCGCCGCCTCGCGGGGGTCGGATTTCCATGGCCCGGGTGAGAGCTACGTCGATCTCGGGCGGCTGCCGCCGCTGCCCGATGGACTGCGGCCCGTCTGGCAACTGTTCTGAACGGGCAGGATGCGGCAATGGCCCAGTACATCACGATTCACCCCGACAACCCGCAGCCGCGCCTGCTGCACATGGCGGCCGAGGCCGTCCGTCGGGGCGGCGTTATCGCGCTGCCGACCGATTCGAGCTATGCACTTGGCTGCCATCTCGGCGACAAGGCGGCAGTCGAGCGCATCCGCAGTCTGCGCGGCGTCGACGAACGCCACCACCTGACGCTGATGTGCCGCGACCTGTCACAGATCGGCCAGTTCGCGCGGGTCGACAACGCCCGTTACCGCCTGCTCAAGGCGACGACTCCCGGCAGCTACACCTTCATTCTCGAAGGAACGCGCGAGCTGCCACGGCGCGTCCTGCACCCGAAGCGCAAGACGATTGGTCTGCGCGTGCCGGCGCACACGGTCACCCTGGCACTGCTCGAGGAACTCGGTGAGCCGCTGCTGACCTCGACGCTGATCATCGCCGGCGACGAGGGTCCGCTGACCGAGGGCTGGGAGATCCAGGACCGGCTGGATGCGCAGATCGAGCTGATCCTCGATGGCGGTCGCTGTGGCATCGAGCCGACGACCGTCATCGATCTGACCGCGGCGCTGCCGCTGCTGGTTCGCGCAGGCCGCGGCGCGCTGGCGCCGTTCGGTCTCGACTGAGAGGAGCCGCATGGATTCCCTGATCCAGACGATCGCCATCGCTGCCTTGCCGGTAATCCTGGCGATCACCCTGCACGAGGCGGCATACGGTTACGCCGCGCTGCATTTCGGCGATCCGACTGCGTGGCAGGAGGGCCGCATCACCGCCAATCCCCTGAAGCACATCGATCCGGTGGGAACGATCCTGGTGCCGGCGATCATCCTCCTGCTGTCTACTGGCGGTATCCTGTTCGGCTGGGCGAAGCCGGTGCCGGTCAACTTCGGGCGCCTGCGGCACCCGAAGCGCGACATGCTGTGGGTGGCGGCCGCCGGGCCGGGGGCCAACCTCGCCATGCTGCTCTTCTGGGCGGCGCTGCTCAAGCTCGCCTGGCTTCTGCCGCTCAACTTCTTCAGCCTGCCGATGTCGCGCATGGCGGAGGTCGGCATGACGATCAACCTCGTGCTGATGGTGCTCAACCTGTTTCCGCTGCCGCCGCTCGATGGTGGTCGCATCGCCGTCAGCCTGTTGCCGCCGGCGGCCGCCTGGCGCTTCGCGCAGATCGAGCGCTTCGGTTTCCCGATCCTGCTGCTGTTGCTGTTCACCGGCATCCTCAGTTCGTTGCTGACGCCGGTGATGCAACTCGTCGGCGGACTCGTTGGATTCCTTTTCCAACTTCCCTCCTGAGCGATGGCAGACAGAATGTACGCAGAAAGAGTCCTCTCCGGGATGCGCCCGACGGGCAGCCTGCATCTCGGTCACTACCACGGCGTGTTGAAGAACTGGGTCCGGCTGCAGCACGAGTATCCCTGCCTCTTCTTCGTTGCCGACTGGCACGCGCTGACGACCCAGTACGATGATCCGCACGGGATAGTCGGCGCCGCCCGCGACATGGTCATCGACTGGCTGGCGGCAGGCGTCGACCCGCGGCGGGCGACCCTGTTCGTGCAGTCGAAGGTACCCGAGCACGCCGAGCTGCATCTGCTGCTGTCGATGATGACGCCGCTCGGCTGGCTCGAGCGCGTGCCGACCTACAAGGATCAGCAGGAAAAGCTCGAGCACAAGGATCTCTCGACCTACGGCTTCCTTGGCTACCCGCTCCTGCAGGCGGCCGACATTCTCATCTATCGTGCCGGCAAGGTGCCGGTCGGCGAGGATCAGGTGCCGCACATCGAGTTCTCGCGCGAGATCGCGCGCCGCTTCAACCACCTGTACGGTCGCGAGCCCGGTTTCGCGGACAAGGTGCGCGAGGCGCTGCAGAAGCTCGGCGCGAAACGCGCGCGGCTTTACGAGGAACTGCGCACGCACTATCAGGAGCGCGGCGAGCAGGCGGCGATCGAGGCGGCGCAGCGTCTGCTCGCCGAGGTGCACGATCTCTCGCATGCCGATCGCGAGCGGCTGTGCGGCCATCTCGAGGGGACTGGCAAGATGATCCTCGTCGAGCCAGGCGCCCTGCTGACGGCGGCGGCGCGCATGCCCGGGCTGGATGGCCAGAAGATGTCCAAGTCCTACGGCAACACCATCACGCTGCGCGAGGATGCGGCGTCGGTGACGAACAAGCTGCGCCGCATGCCGACCGATCCCGCGCGCGTCCGGCGCAGTGATCCCGGCGAACCGGACAACTGCCCGGTCTGGCAGTTGCATCAGGTGTACTCGGATGAGGGCTGCCGTGCCTGGGTGCAGCAGGGCTGTCGCAGCGCCGGCATTGGTTGCCTCGAGTGCAAGCAGCCGGTAATCGACGGCATCCTGCGCGAGCAGGAACCGATGCGCGAGCGGGCGCAACCCTACCTCGACGACCCGCGACTGGTCGACGAGATCATTGCCGACGGCAGCGGTCGCGCGCGACACCTGGCCCGTGAAACGATGCGCGAGGTCCGGCAGGCGATCGGGCTGGATTACGCTTGAGCGGTGTCGCCAGTTCCGGAGCAGTGATGGGCGACATTGCTGCCGTCCCCGAGGACGGCCCTTCGCTGGCGGAGGATGCGGCCGGGCCGTTGGCACGGATCTACGGTGAACCGCTGGCGGAGTTGCCGCACGACCTCTACATCCCGCCGGACGCGATGGCGGTCATGCTCGACGCCTTCGAGGGGCCGCTCGACCTGCTGCTGTACCTGATCCGCCGGGCCAACGTGGACGTCCTCGATATCCCGATGGCGCCGCTGACCGACCAGTACCTGCTCTACGTCGAGGCGATGCGGTCACGAAATCTCGAACTGGCCGCCGACTATCTGGTCATGGCGGCGATGCTGATCGAGATCAAGTCGCGCATGCTGCTGCCGCGGCCGAAGGCGCCAGCGGGCGAGGAGGTCGAGGATCCGCGCGCCGAACTGGTGCGGCGCCTGATCGAGTACGAGCAGATGAAGCGCGCGGCGCATGCCATCAACGAGCTGCCGCAGGCAGAACGCGATTTCGACTGGGTCGAGGTCTGGGTCGAGAAGGCCCTGTTGCGGCGCCTGCCTGAGGTCAGCGTGGCCGACCTGCAGAGTGCCTGGCGTGGCATCCTGCAACAGGCGAGACTGCACACGCACCACCTGGTGCAGCGCGAGGAACTGTCGGTGCGCGAGCACATGGGCGTCATCCTGCGCCGCCTGCGGGCCGCCGGAGGGTTCGTCGATTTCGTCGATCTTTTCGACGTCGGTCTCGGCGCGCCGGTGCTGGTCGTCCATTTTCTCGCCCTGCTCGAACTGGCGCGCGAACATCTGCTGGAAATGACGCAGGCCGAGGCATTTGCCCCGATCTACCTGAGACTGGTCGATGAACACGGTGCCGTCCGATAATTCCGCCAGTGCCGAGCTGCCGGCCACTCCGGATGAACTCAAGCGAGTGCTCGAAGCGGTGCTGCTGAGTGCGCGGGAGCCGCTCTCTCTGCCCGAATTGCGCAAGGTGTTCAATGATGAAATCACCGCCGACGTGCTGCGTCCGTTGCTCGAGGCGCTGCGCAGTGAGTGGCAGGGGCGCCCGCTCGAGTTGCTGCCCGTGGCGAGTGGCTGGCGCTTCCGCACGCGCGCCGAGTACATGCCCTATCTCGAACGTCTTCACCCCGACAAGCCGCCGCGCTACTCGCGTGCCGTCCTCGAGACGCTGGCGATCATCGCCTACCGGCAGCCGGTGACCCGTGGCGACATCGAGGACATCCGCGGCGTCACGGTTGCCACGCAGGTGGTCCGGGTCCTCGAGGAACGTGGCTGGGTCGACGTCGTCGGCCATCGCGACACCCCGGGGCGGCCGGCGCTGCTGGCGACGACGAAGAAGTTCCTCGACGACCTCGGTCTGCGCAGCCTCGCCGAGTTGCCGACACTCGAACAGATCAACCCGACTCTGGACCTCTCCGATGCCCAACCACAAGCGCCGTCCGCCGGCTGATTCCGCTCGCCCATCGCGCTCATCCCCCGGCGTGGCAGCAACGCGGCGTCGGCCCGTGGCGAGCCCGGAAGCACCGCTCGTGCCGGCTGCCGGCAGCCGTCCGTCGGGGCGCGGCGCGCGCCCGACCGACGCGCCGCACCGCCGCTTCAGCACCGAGCCTGCGGGCAAGCCTGAGCGGCTGCACAAGCTGCTGGCCAACAGCGGCCTGGGATCGCGGCGCGAGATGGAGGCGCTGATCGCTGCCGGTCGCATCACGGTCAACGGCGAACCGGCGCAGATCGGACAGTCGGTCAACCCGGACGACCGCGTCAAGATCAACGGCAAGCTGGTGCGACTGCGTTCTGCCGACCGCCTGCCGCGGGTGCTCCTCTATCACAAGCCGGAAGGCGAGATCGTTTCGCGCGACGACCCGCAGCACCGCCCGAGCGTCTTCACTTCGCTGCCGCGAATGGCGGCAGGCCGCTGGGTGGCCGTCGGCCGTCTCGACTTCAACACCAGCGGCTTGCTGTTGCTGACCACTTCCGGCGATCTCGCCAACCGCCTGATGCACCCGCGTTACCAGTTGCTGCGCGAGTACGCCGTCCGCATCCTCGGCGATCTGCCCGACGAGGCACGGCAGCGCCTGCTCGACGGCATCGAGCTCGAGGATGGGCTGGCAAGCTTCGGCACCTTCCAGGATGCCGGCGGTGAGGGCGCCAACCGCTGGTACCGCGTGTCCCTGTTCGAGGGCCGCAACCGCGAGGTGAGGCGGCTCTTCGAGGCCGTCGGGGTGGTGGTCAGTCGCCTGATCCGCATTCGCTACGGCCCTTTCGTGCTGCCGCCGGGCCTCAAGCGCGGCAGGGTGCAGGAACTGGCCGAGCCCGAAGTGCGGCGATTGCTGATCGATTTCGGCATGGCACCGTCGGCGCCGAGGCGCCCGCCGCCGCGTCCGCGGCCCGGTTGATCGGCCGCCGCCGTTCTGTTGCGACCGCGGGCCGATTTACCCGCGCCGGTTTTTTCGTTATAATCCAACGGTTTTCCGCTCGCCCCTTGCGGGGCATCCAACCGGGGATGGGCTTTTTGCCCATTTTTTGTTTGCAGCCATGGATGTACACGAACTACTTGAGAAGACGCTGACCGGTCTCGGATACGAGCTGGTCGATTTCGAGCGCAGCCCGCGTGGGCGCGTCCTGCGCGTCTTCATCGACAAGCCGGAGAAGCCGCGCGGCATCGATGTCGACGACTGTGCGCTGGTCAGCAACCATCTCTCGCGCGTGCTGGCGGTCGAGGACGTGGACTACGAGCGCCTGGAGGTCTCCTCGCCGGGGCTCGACCGGCTGCTGAAGAAGGAGTCCGATTTCGCGCGCTTCGCCGGCTGCGAGATCACGCTCAAGCTCCGGCTGCCGGCGGCTGGCAGGCGCAACTTCAGCGGCGTCCTGGGCGGCGTCATCGACGGCAAGGTGCGCCTGCGGATCGACGCGGGTGACATGGATGTCGAGCTGGACAACATCGACCGGGCACGTCTGGTGCCCAGATTTGAAACAGGGAAATCGGGCGGGAAGCCGGTCCAGGAGGTAATGAGGAAATGAGCCGCGAGATCTTGCTGCTGGTCGATGTACTGGCGCGCGAAAAGAACGTGACGCGGGAGATCGTTTTCGGCGCCCTCGAACTGGCGCTGGCGTCGGCGACCAAGAAGCGTGTGCACGACGATGCCAACGTGCGAGTGGCGGTCGACCGCGAGACGGGTGATTTCGAGACCTTTCGTCGCTGGGAAGTGGTGGCCGATGCCGATTTTCTCGACGAGGAGCAGCAGGTCCCCCTGTCGGAGGCGCAGACCCAGGATCCCGATGTCGAGGTCGGCGACTACCTCGAGGAGGCGCTGGAGCCGATCGACTTCGGCCGCATCGGCGCGCAGGCGGCGAAGCAGGTGATCCTGCAGAAGATTCGCGACGCCGAGCGGGAACAGATCCTGAGCGACTTCCTGGCGCGCAAGGAGCACCTCGTCTCCGGCACGATCAAGCGCATGGAGCGGGGCAACGCGATCGTCGAGACCGGCAAGATGGAAGCACTGCTGCCGCGCGACCAGATGATTCCGCGCGAGAACCTGCGCATCGGCGATCGCGTCAAGGCTTTCCTGTTGCGCATCGACCGTTCGGCGCGCGGGCCGCAGTTGATCCTCTCGCGCACGGCTCCGGAGTTCATCATCCAGCTCTTTGCGCTCGAGGTTCCGGAAGTCGATGACGGGCTGCTGGAGATCAAGGCAGCGGCGCGCGACCCCGGCATGCGCGCCAAGATCGCCGTCAAGTCCAACGATCAGCGCATCGATCCGATCGGCACCTGTGTCGGGATGCGCGGCTCGCGGGTGACCGCGGTGACCAACGAGCTCGCCGGCGAGCGGGTCGACATCGTCCTCTGGTCGGCGGATCCGGCGCAGTTCGTGGTTGGCGCGCTGGCGCCGGCCGAGGTCAGCTCGATCGTCGTCGATGAGGAACGACACAGCATGGACGTGGTGGTCGACGAGCAGAACCTGGCGATCGCGATCGGTCGCGGCGGCCAGAACGTTCGCCTCGCCTCCGAGATGACCGGCTGGTCGATCAACCTGATGACCGAGGAAGAGTCGAAGACACTCGTCGAAGCCGAGGCGGCAGCGATTCGCGTCCTTTTCATGGAGAAACTCGATGTCGATGAGGAGGTGGCAAACATCCTCATCGAGGAAGGTTTCTCGACCCTTGAGGAGGTTGCCTATGTGCCGTTGCACGAGATGCTCGAGATCGAGGCTTTCGACGAGGAAACCGTGCAGGAACTGCGCGAGCGGGCGCGCAACGTCCTGCTGACCGAGGCGATCGCCACCGAGGAGACGCTGGCCGAGGTCGCCGACGATCTGCTCAGCCTTGACGGGATGGACAAGGCGCTGGCCGGCAAGCTGGCAGGTGGCGGGATCAAGACGCGCGACGATTTGGCCGACCTGTCGGTCGATGAACTCGTCGAGATCACCGCCATCGACGTGCCGCAGGCCACACAACTGATCACCACGGCGCGTGCGCACTGGTTCGAGCAAGCGGGAAAAGAGGGGTAAGAATGGCGCAGACAAGTGTTTCCCAATTCGCCAGTCAGCTGCGAATGCCGGCTGGGTCGCTGCTGGAGCAGTTGCAGAAGGCGGGCGTTGCCAAGAAACAGGTCGATGACCTGCTGTCGGAGCAGGACAAGTCGCGGTTGCTCGAGTACTTGCGACGCTCGCACGGGCCGGTCGAGGCCAAGACCAAGATCACCCTGACGCGCCGGGAGACCTCCGAGATTCGGCAGCAGGACTCGCACGGCAAGTCGCACACGGTGCAGGTCGAGGTGCGCAAGAAGCGTGTACTGGTCAAGCGTGACGTCGCCGATGCGGCTGCCAGGCAGGTTCCGGCAGTGGTAGCCGAGGCCGCCGTGGCGGCCGTCGAGCCGGTGCTCGAGCCGGTCGTCACGCTGGCGCCGGAGCCCGTCGTCGAGGTGGTGGCCGAGCCCCTGCCGCCGGTGTCCATTGCCGAGCCGGAGCAGGCGCCGCCGGTGGAGGCGGCAGCGCCACTCGTCGAGCAGCCGAAGGCCGAGCCCGTGGCGGTCGAAGCCAAACCGGGCGCGAAGAAGGTCGTCACGCGCGCTTCGATCATTGGCGAGGAGCAGCAGCGGCTGCGCGCCGAGGAAGAGCGCCGCCATGCCGAGTTGCGGGCGCGGCAGGAAGCCGAGTTCAAGAGCAAGCAGCAGCGCAGCGCCGACCTGCTGCGACTGAAGCAGGAAGCCGAAGAAAAGGCGGTGGCGGCGAAGGCAGCTGGTGCGGCCAAGGTCGCCGCAGCGCAGACGGCAAGCGATCGGCCGCCCGAGGACAAGACCCTGCACAAGCCAGCTGGCAAGACGGCGACGACCGACAAGAAGGCGGCCGACAAGAAGACTCCGGACAAGAAGGTAGCGGACAAGAAGGGCACGTGGAAGAGCGAAGGCGCGAGCAAGCGCCCGGGGCTGAAGACGCGTGGCGCCACCGGTGCCACGGGATGGCGCGACACCAAGCACGGCAAGCGGCCGCGTGGCGGCAGCGACGAGGACGAGCAGCATTCCTCCTTCCAGCTGCCGGTCGAGCCGGTGATCCATCAGGTCTACGTGCCCGAGACGATTTCCGTTGCCGATCTGGCCCACAAGATGGCGATCAAGGCGACGGAGGTCATCAAGGCGCTGATGAAGATGGGCACGATGGTGACCATCAACCAGGTTCTGGATCAGGAAACGGCGATGATCATCGTCGAGGAGATGGGGCACAAGGCGCTTGCCGCCAAGCTCGACGACCCGGATGCGTTCCTCGACGAGAGCGCGGCCGATCAGAAGGACGTCGTGCTCGAGCCGCGCGCGCCGGTGGTCACCGTCATGGGCCATGTGGACCACGGCAAGACGTCGCTGCTCGACCACATCCGTCGCACCCGCGTCGCCAGCGGCGAGGCAGGAGGCATCACGCAGCACATCGGCGCTTATCACGTGCAGACGGATCGCGGCATGGTGACCTTCCTCGATACACCGGGTCACGAGGCCTTCACCGCCATGCGGGCGCGCGGCGCCAAGGCCACCGATCTGGTGATCCTGGTCGTGGCGGCCGACGATGGTGTGATGCCGCAGACTCGCGAGGCCATCCACCATGCCAAGGCTGCGGGCGTACCGATCGTCGTCGCGGTGAACAAGATCGACAAGCCGGCTGCCCAGCCGGAGCGGGTGAAACAGGAACTCGTCGGCGAGCAGGTGGTGCCCGAGGAGTACGGCGGTGACGCGCCCTTCGTCGCGGTATCCGCGAAGACCGGTGCCGGCATCGACGAACTGCTCGAGAACGTGTTGCTGCAGGCGGAAGTTCTGGAACTCAAGGCTCCCCGACAGGCGCCGGCCAAGGGGCTGATCATCGAGGCCCGCCTGGATCGTGGTCGTGGTCCGGTGGCGACGATGCTGGTGCTGTCGGGAACCCTGCACCAGGGCGATGTCCTGCTTGCCGGACAGGTCTTCGGACGCGTGCGGGCGATGCTCGACGAGAACGGCAAGGTGATCAAGGAGGCGGGTCCGTCGATCCCGGTCGAGATCCTCGGGCTCTCCGACGTTCCGGCTGCCGGGCAGGAAGCGGTCGTTCTGGCGGATGAGCGCAAGGCGCGGGAGATCGCTCTGTTCCGACAGGGCAAGTATCGCGACGTCAAGCTGGCGACGAAGCAGGCAGCGAGCCTCGAGAGCATTCTCGAGCAGATGACCGAGGCCGAAGCGAAGGTCCTGGCGCTGATCATCAAGGCCGATGTCCAGGGTTCGCAGGAGGCGCTGGTGCAGTCGCTGCAGAAGCTGTCGACCGGCGAAGTCAAGGTCAACGTCATCCACGCCGCAGTCGGCGCCATCAGCGAGTCCGACGTCCATCTGGCGCAGGCCTCGAAGGCGGTGATCATCGGCTTCAACACACGCGCCGACGCTGGTGCCCGCAAGGCGGCAGAAGCGGCCGGGGTCGATATCCGCTACTACAACATCATCTACGATGCGGTGGACGAGGTGAAGGCGGCGCTGTCGGGCATGCTGGCGCCGGAGAAGAGGGAGGACATCACCGGCCTGATAGAGATCAGGCAAGTGTTCCGCGCCACCCGGATCGGTACCATCGCCGGTTGCTATGTTCTCGAGGGCGTCGTCAAGCGGACTTCGCGTGCCCGCCTCCTGCGCAATCACATCGTCCTCTGGGACGGCGAGATCGAGTCGCTGAAGCGCTTCAAGGAGGATGTCAAGGAGGTGCGCAGCGGTTTCGAGTGCGGTCTGTCGTTGAAGAACTTCAACGGCTACGTCGAGGGCGACCAGGTCGAAGTCTACGACGTGACGGAAGTCGCGAGGACGCTCTGAGTGGCAGGCAACAGGAGTTTCTCCCGTCGTGAGCGGGTTGCCGAGCAGATTCGGCGCGAACTCGCCGACCTGATCCACAGCGAGCTGCGCGATCCGCGGGTCGGCATGATCAGCCTGACCGAGGTCGCGGTCAGCCCCGATTACGCGCATGCCAAGGTCTTCTTCAGCAGCCTTGGCGGCAGCGACCATCTCGATTCGGTGATGGCCGGCCTCGAGCATGCGGCCGGCTTTCTGCGCACCGAGCTGGGCAAGCGGATCAGCCTGCACATGACGCCGCAACTGCATTTCGTTTTCGATCAGTCGCTCGAACGCGGCGCGCAGCTCTCGCGCCTGATCAGCGAGGCTGCGGCGATCTCCGATCACGGCGACCAGCCCGGGCATCCAGAGCGATCCTGAAGTGACGGCAAGGAAGAGCTGGCGTCGCGTCGACGGCGTGCTGCTGCTCGACAAGCCCGGCGGCATGACTTCGAATTCGGCGCTGCAGGCTGCCCGCCGCCTCTATTCGGCAGCCAAGGCCGGGCATACCGGGACCCTCGACCCGCTCGCCAGCGGCCTGTTGCCGTTGTGCTTCGGTGAGGCGACCAAGTTCTCGGCGGACCTGTTGACGGCAGACAAGAGCTACGAGTGCGAGTTCGTCTTCGGCGTCACGACCGACACCGGCGACGCCGATGGCCGCATCCTGGCGCGGTCCCCGGTGGGCTTTTCAGCCGGTGAACTCGAGCTCGCCCTGCAGGCGTTTCGTGGCCCGATGCTTCAGGTGCCGCCGATGTACTCGGCCCTGAAGAGGGCAGGAAGGCCATTGCATGAGCTGGCGCGGCAGGGGATCGAGGTCGAGCGCCCGCCGCGCGCGGTGAGCATCCATGAATTGCGGCTGCGCGATTTCTCCGGTGACCGTTGTCGCTTGCTGGTTCGCTGCAGCAAGGGCACCTACGTCCGCAGCCTGGCGATGGATCTGGGCGCCGTTCTCGGCTGCGGCGCGCATCTCGGCGCCCTGCGCCGGGTCGCCGTCGGTCCGCTGCGGATCGCCGATGCCCTCTCCCTCGATGTGCTGTCGGCAATGAGCGCCGACGGACGCCTGGCGTGCCTGTTGCCTGCCGATGCCCTGTTGCAGAGCCTGCCCCCCGTCCAGCTCGACGAGGTCGGTGGCGAGCGCTTCCTGCACGGCAACCGCGTCGGCGTCAGGGCGGCGCTCGGCCGCTGCCGGGTCTACAGCGGCAGCCGCCTGCTCGGTCTCGGAGAGGTCGACGCCGCGGGCAGCCTGCAGCCACGGCGTGTCGTCGGCGGGCTGCCGGAGGAGCCCGCGCTGCCCGACGTCAGTCGCTGACGCATCCTTGTCCGGGGAAGGCGACGGTGGCCAGCAGGTAGCCGGCGGCGATGCCGAGCGGCGTCGCCACGAGCATGGCGCGCAGGGTCACCGACAGCGACACGCCGACGATGCCCCAGAGTTCGGGATCACCAGAGACGAGCAGCAGCAAGGCGGACCGGGTGGCTTCCAGGAGTCCCAAGCGGCGCCCCACAGTTGCCGGCCGCGACGAAGAACAACTGCTCGCCCTGCGGGCGGAAGGCGCTGATCGCGCTACGGCCGGCGGGGCCGGTCAGCCAGTCGATCAGTGCCAGCGCGCCGGCGTGATTGACCAGCGGATGGTTGCGCGGGTTGACGGCGATGACGCCGTAGGGATTGAACATCCTGCGGTCGCCCTGGAAGACGATCTCGAGACCGGTGCGCCCGCTGTAGGTGGCGTGCGTGGCGCGATCCGACAGCGTAGAGGCCTGCATTTCGCCCGCCATCATCAGCACCTCACCCATGCCGAGGCCAGCCGAGATGTACCATGGCCGGCCGCTGGCCGGCATCGCCAGAAGCTGCCAGTAGCTCTCCTCCACGCGATCGGTTCCCGAATCGTCGCCGCGTGATGCGAAACGCGTCTGGCTGTCGGCAATCCGCCGCAGGGCGTCGAGCACATCGCCGCTGCGGCCGACGCCCGCCGGGTCGCTGCGCGGCCCGAGGAGAACGAAATCGTTGTACATCACGTCGCGGCGCTCGACACCGTATCCGGCGGCGACGAAGGCGTCGTCGGCGCGCCGGTCGTGCACCAGGACGACATCGACGTCACCATTCTGCGCCAGCTTGAGCGCCTTGCCGCTGCCGACCGCGATGACGTGGCCGCGCATGCCGTGCTGGCGTTCGAACTGCGGCAGGATGGCGCGCAGCAGCCCCGAGTTGTCGGTGCTGGTGGTCGTCGCGAGCCGCAGCACGTCGGCCGCAAGAACCGGCAGCCAGCTGCCGCTGAGCAGGCAGCCCAAGTGCAGCGGAAGCAGCAGACGCAATGATCTCCGATCCATTTCGGTCACTCCTTGGCAAGCGGTCGGCCAGTCGCAGCGGCGGCCGAAGCAAGCGCAGTCCAGTGGCAAATCGGTCTGCGACCAACCCCGCGCAGGCTGCCGGGCGACGCCGCTACTGGCCAGCAACCGAGCGTGCCGGCGTCGTGCGGGCAGGTGGTCCCGGTGCCGCCCGTGGCGCCGGCCAGGCCTCGAAGTCGCTCTGCAGAAAGCGCTTGCGCAGCGTGCATCAGGGTCTAAACTGATTCTGGGACAGGGATTTTTCCGTGGCCCGGAACTGATCAAGGAGAGCGACGATGAGCGGGAAGTGGTTTCACATCTGCGTTGCGGCAGCTACTGCCGGAGCGCTCGCCGGCAGCGCGGCGGCTGCAGAACGACTGGATATCGGCAAGCGCGAATACGAGGCCAACTGTGTCGTCTGTCATGGCGCCAAGGGCAAGGGTGACGGCCCGTTCGTCGAGTTCCTGTCGGTCAGGCCAACGGACCTGAGCGTGTTGACCAGGAACAACGGCGGGCTGTTTCCGGTGAATCGCGTGCTCGAGTCGATCGACGGTCGCGCGTTGGTGAAGGGTCACGGGACACGCGAGATGCCGATCTGGGGCGACATCTATGATGCCCAGGCACAGCCGCAGTTCGATGACTATGGATACAACGCCAAGCTCTTCGTCTGGGCACGGCTGCTGGCTCTGGTCGATTACCTGAATCGCCTGCAGGTCAAGTGATCGTGTCTCTTGAAGAACTGGTCGGGCGGCTCGTGCACCGCTCTGGTGGATGCAAGGTCCGGTGCTGACGGTCCACCCGTGAGAGGTAGTCGAAGTGTCGGCAGGCAGTCGGCCTGAGTGGAATCCGGGACGACTGATGCTGCGAAAAGCTGCCGCGAACGGCTGGCGGGGAGATGAGATGAAGGCAGTGTGTGTCTTGTTGCCAATGGTGCTGGCTGTCTTCGGATGTGCGAGCGAGGTCACCCGTCACCCGGCTGATCTGCAAAGGGCGAGGCAGCCGCCTGACAGGCTCTTTGTCGCTTCGCAAACGGTACCGGTGCGCCTTGATTCCGGATACGATCGGAGCATCAGAGCCGGCACCGAGTTTGTCGACGCCGGCGGAATCGCCCAAGGCGACATACTGAAACCTACGAACGCCAATTTCACCGTCGAGGGCGCGCATATGCACGAGGCCTACCTCGTGGTGCACATGGGCCGTCTCGTGGGGTTCTATCTTCCTGTCGAGAAGGCGTTCTCGCCGTTGGCGATTCCAGTCGCCCTGCCACTTGAGATCAAGGAGTTGCGCAAGTGAAGGTCAATCGTCTGTGTGTCAGTTGGTTGTTGCCGGTCGTACTGGCCGCCTGTGCCACGGGGCCAAAGTACCCGGACATGAAATCTTCGATTCCGACCCTCAGTGCGGAGCAAGGTCGAGTCTATTTCTATCGTAGCGGCAGTGCGTTTGGCGCGGCGGTCCAGCCATCGATCCTGTTGAACGGGGTCGTGGTCGGCGAATCGAAACCGGGGGGATTCTTCTTCGTGGATCAGGCTGCCGGCAACAAGGAGGTCAGCACCTCGACCGAGGTCGAGAAGAAGCTGTCCTTCACGCTTGATCCTGGTCAGACGAGGTACGTCCGGACCGTCATTGGCCTCGGCTTCTTCGTCGGACGGGTCTACCCCGAACTGGTCGACGACGCGACGGGGCAGAAGGAGCTCGAAGAAGCGAGCTACATCGGGCCGCCGCTGCCTGGACACGGCGGGAAGGTCGAGGCGAAAGGGCAATAGGGATCGGGGCCAGCCTGCCGCCACGGTCGCAGCGATCAGGGTGGCAGCCGGCGTGCGCCGCACACGCTCGTTGCTGCGATGCGGTAGAATCGTGCCCATGCTCTATCCGCTTCTCCGCCAGTTCTTTTTCGCGCTCGATCCGGAAGTTGCGCACGGCATCGGGATGACCGGCGTCGAGCTCCTGCGGGCCACCGGCGCAAGCTGCCTGCTGGCGAGTCCGGTGCCACCTGATCCCGTCTCGGTCATGGGACTCAGCTTTCCCAATCCCGTTGGCTTGGCCGCCGGGCTCGACAAGAACGGCGAGCACGTCGATGCGCTGGCGGCGCTGGGCTTCGGCTTCATCGAAATCGGCACCGTCACCCCGCGACCGCAGCCGGGAAATCCGCGGCCGCGGATGTTCCGCATTCCTGATCGGCAGGCGATCATCAACCGCATGGGGTTCAACAACGACGGCGTCGACCGCTTGCTGGCCAACGTCGCCGCGGCGCGTTTCCCGCGCCAGGGCGGGGTTCTCGGCATCAACATCGGCAAGAACTTCGACACGCCGATCGAGCGCGCAGCCGACGACTACCTGTTCTGCCTCGAGCGCGTCTATGGCGCGGCGAGTTACGTCGCGGTGAACATCTCGAGCCCGAATACCCGCAACCTGCGCGACCTGCAGCAGGATGCGGCGCTCGATTCGCTGCTCGGCAGCCTGAAGGTGGCGCAGGCGAGGCTTGCCGACCGGCATGGCCGCTACGTTCCGCTGGCGCTGAAGATCGCCCCCGACCTCGACGAGAGCCAGGTGCGGGCGATTGCCGACCTGCTTCGCCGGCACCGCATCGATGCCGTCATCGCCACCAACACGACGGTGACGCGGGTCGGTGTCGAGGGCAGGCCGCACGCCGACGAGGCCGGTGGCCTGTCGGGGGCGCCGCTGCTCGCACTGTCGACCGCCATCGTCAGGCAACTGGCGGTGGCGCTGGCCGGTGAACTGCCGATCATCGGCGTCGGTGGCATCATGAGCGGCGCCGACGCGGCCGCCCGGATCGCCGCCGGCGCCTCGCTGGTCCAGTTCTACACCGGTTTCATCTATCGCGGACCGGATCTCGTCGGCGAGGCGGCGGCGGCAATTGCCCGGCAGCGGCAGGCATGAGCAGCGATGCCGGCGTCGCGCCTGTGGTTGAATGCGTCCGGGCAGAGGGTGATAATGCCGCGGCTGTCGATTGCGCAGCCCTTCACCGCCAGCAACCGTGACCCATTACATCTTCCTGCTCGTCGGCGCCGTTCTCGTCAATAACGTCGTCCTCGTCAAGATCCTCGGGCTGTGCCCTTTCATGGGCGTCTCCAGGAAACTGGAGACCGCTTTCGGGATGGGCGCGGCAACGACCTTCGTGCTCACCGTCGCCACCGGCGCCAGCTACATCATCGACCGCTACCTGCTGCTGCCCTTCGGCCTCGAGTACCTGCGCACGCTCTCGTTCATCGTCACCATCGCCGCCATCGTCCAGTTGACCGAGATGGTGATCCAGAAGACCAGTCCGTTGCTGCATCAGGTGCTCGGTATCTACCTGCCGTTGATCACCACCAACTGCGCCGTCCTCGGCGTGCCGCTGCTGAACATCGCCAATCGGCACGACTTCGTCGAGTCGCTGCTCTTCGGCGCCGGCAGCGCCATCGGTTTCTCGTTCGTCCTGGTGCTGTTTGCCGGCATCCGCGAGCGCGTCGAGGGCGCCGACGTGCCGCCGCACTTCCGCGGCGCGGCGATCGCGATGGTCACCGCCGGTCTGATGAGCCTCGCTTTCATGGGCTTTGCCGGTCTGGACCGGTACCAATGATCAGCGCGCTGGCGATCATGGCACTGGGCGCCGTCGTCCTCGGCGCGGCACTCGGCTATGCGTCGATCCGCTTCAGGGTCGAGGGCGACCCGCTGGTCGAGAAGATCGAGGCCATCCTGCCGCAGACGCAGTGCGGACAGTGCGGCTATCCGGGTTGCAAGCCCTACGCGGCGGCGATTTCGGCCGGCGAGGCGGACATCAATCTGTGTCCGCCAGGGGGAATGGACGGTGTGCGCAAGCTTGCCGACCTGCTGGGGCGCGAGGTGAAGCCGCTGGAAGCCGAGGAGAAGCCGAAGCAGATCGCGATCATCGACGAGCAAACGTGCATCGGCTGCACCCTGTGCATCCAGGCCTGTCCGGTCGACGCGATCGTTGGCGCCGCGAAGCAGATGCACACCATCATCGAGCCGTTGTGTACCGGCTGCGAACTGTGCGTCAAGCCCTGCCCGGTCGAGTGCATCAGCATGCAGCCGATCGCCGAGAACATCGACAACTGGAAGTGGAAGTATCCGGTGTTCGAGATCAAGCGTGCAGCCTGAGGCAGCAGCGGTGCTGGCGAAACTGTTCCGCTTCAAGGGCGGAGTCAAGCCACAGACCAACAAGGCGATCTCGGTGCACGAGCCGATCGGCCGGGCGCCGCTGCCCGCGCGCCTGTTCGTGCCGCTGCACCAGAGCATCGGCGGCGCGCCGAATCCGCTGGTGCAGGCTGGCGACTCGGTGCTCAAGGGACAGTTGATCGGCGCTGCAGACGCCTGGGTGTCGGCAGCGGTGCATGCACCGACATCCGGCCGCGTGCTGGCCGTCGAAGAGCATGTCGCTGCGCATCCATCGGGCCTGCCGACGCTCTGCGTGGTCATCGAACCCGATGGGCGCGACGAGTGGATCGAGCGGCGGCCGGTCGACCATCACAGTCTGCCTCCCGAGCGCGTGCGCGAACTCCTACGCGATGCCGGTGTCGTCGGTCTTGGCGGCGCCGCCTTTCCCAGCCACGCCAAGCTGACTCCGGCACGCGCCGTGGCGATGGAGCATCTGGTCATCAATGGCGCCGAGTGCGAACCGTTCATGACCTGCGACGACATGCTGATGCGCGAGCGTGCCGACGAGATCGTGCGCGGCATCGCCATCTTCCGCGAGCTGCTGTCAGCGCGCGAGGTGCTGATCGGCATCGAGGACAACAAGCAGGAAGCGATCGCCGCCATGCAGGAGGCTGTCCTTCGCCTGGCTCCGGACTATCGCGTCGTCGCCGTGCCCACGCGCTATCCGGCCGGCGGCGCGAAGCAGCTGATTCGCGTGCTCACCGGCAAGGAAGTCCCGGCCAGCCGCCGGTCGACCGAGCTTGGCGTGCAATGCTTCAACGTCGCCACCGTCTACACTGCCTATCGCGCGCTCGCCTGTGGCGAACCGGTACTCTCGCGCATCGTCACGCTGACCGGCAACGTCGAGCGGCCGCGCAACTGGGAGGTCTGGCTGGGAACACCGATGCGCGAGGTGGTGGCCCTCGCCCGACCTCGGGCCGACAGCAGCAGCTTCCTGATGGGTGGCCCGATGATGGGTTTCGAGATTCCCGACCTCGACGCGCCGGTAGTCAAGGCGACCAATTGCATCATCGCTGCTTCGCCGGCGCTCTTTCCGCCGCCGCCGCCGGAAATGCCCTGCATCCGCTGTGGCGCCTGCGCCGAGGCCTGTCCACACGAGTTGCAGCCCTTCGAGCTCTACTGGTTTGCGCGCGCGAGGAATTTCGGCAAGACGCAGGAGTACTACATCTTCGACTGCATCGAGTGCGGTTGCTGCAGCTACGTCTGCCCGTCGCACATTCCGCTGGTACAGTACTTCCGCTTTGCGAAGAGCGAAATCTGGGCGCGCGAGCGCGAGAAGCAGGCGGCCGACGCCGCCAAGGAGCGCTTCGAGCTGCGCAACGCGCGCGCCGAGCGCGAGCAGGCCGAGAAGGCCGAGCGTCTTGCCCGGGCCGCCAGCGCCAAGGCGAGCGAGAAGAGGGCGCCACCCGATCCAGGGAACAAGCCAGCGCCCGAGTCGGCGCCGGCCGTTGACCAGCCACCCGCGGCAGCGGGCGAGGTGGCAATGACGGCGGGCGACGCCGAAGCGATCAGGAAGGCCGCCATTGCAGCGGCGATCGAGCGCGCCCGCAGCCAGCGCGAGTCGGCGCAGCCGAGGAATACCGATCGACTCAGCGCAGGCCAGCAGCGCGAGATTGCCGCCGTCGAGGCGCGGCGCGCGGCACGCTCGACGGCGGCGACGGCAGCGGCGAGCGGGACGGCAGCAGCGACCGATTCCGGAGGTGCTGCCGTGCCGCCGGCCGGGTCGCGGCGGGACGACTGATGTCCTGGTCGACGCCGCCCTACCTGCTGGCCGACGTCAGCGTGCGCCGAGTCATGCTGCAGGTCCTCGTCGCCCTGCTGCCGGGGATCGCCGCCTACGTCTGGCTGATCGGCCCGGCGATCATCCTGCAGTTGCTGATCGCCACGCTGGCGGCGCTGCTCGGCGAAGCGCTGATGCTCCGGCTGCGCCGCCGGCCACTGCTCCTCTTTCTCACCGACGGCAGCGCGATCGTCACCGCCTGGCTGGTCGCCCTCGCCTTCCCGCCGCTCTCGCCGTGGTGGCTGACGGTCGTCGGCGTCCTCTTCGCCATCGTCGTCGCCAAGCACCTCTACGGGGGGCTGGGCCAGAACCCCTTCAATCCGGCGATGATCGCCTTCGCCGCATGCATCGTCTCCTTCCCGGCACTGATGTCGCAATGGCCGGCGCTGGGTCTCAGGCTGAGCCTCGCCGAGCAGTTCGGGATCATCGCCGGACTGGCGCCGCGCGTCGATGCGATGAGCGGCGCGACGCCGCTCGATGCGCTGAAGACGGCGCTGAAGCTCGGCGACGGGGCGGTCGACGTGCCGACGCTGCTGGCGACGCAGGAGGTCTTCGGCAATTTCGCCGGCCGCGGCTGGGAGTGGGTCAGTACCGGCTATCTGCTCGGTGGTCTGTGGTTGTGGCAGCGGAAGGTCATCACCTGGCAGGCGCCGGCCGCCTTCGTCGGTGGCCTCTCGCTGCTGGCCGGCATCCTCTGGGCGTGGAACCCGCAGCAGTTCGCCAATCCGCTGTTCCATCTCTTCTCCGGCGGTTCGCTGCTCGGCGCCTTCTTTATCGTCACCGATCCCGTCTCCGGGTCAACGACCTTCCGCGGCAAGCTGATCTTCGGTTTCCTGGCCGGTGCCATCGCCTACGTCATCCGCGTCTTCGGCGGCTATCCCGACGGCGTCGCCTTTGCCGTGCTGCTGATGAACCTCTGTGTGCCGCTGATCGACATGTACACGCAGGCGCCGATCTTCGGCATGAAGAATCCGAAATGACGCCACCGGTGCGGACGCCGACGGCTCCGGCGATGGCCCTGCGAACGGCACTCATCCTGCTGGTCTTCGTCGTTGCCTTCACCGGCCTGCTGGCTGCCGCTTACCTGTGGACGCGGCCAGCGATCGAGGAGGCGGCGGCAGCGGAGAAGATGAAGCTGATCGGCGAGGTGCTGCCGCGCGACCTCTACGACAATGACCTGCTGGCCGACAGCCGGCGCCTGGCGCCGGCCGCCGGGCTCGGGCTGGACGAGGAATCGACGGCCTATCTGGCGCGCCAGGGCGGCGAGGCGAGCGCGATCGTCTTCGAGGCCGTCGCTGCCGATGGCTATTCGGGCCGCATCCGGCTGCTGCTCGCGGTTGCGGCCGACGGCACCCTGCTCGGCGTGCGGGTGACGCAGCACAAGGAGACGCCAGGCCTCGGCGATTACATCGAGCCGCGCAAGGACCGCAACAAGGAGCGGCCATGGATCAGGCAGTTCGACGGGCTGTCGCTGGCGACGGTCGGCGAGCGCGAGTGGCGCGTGCGCAAGGATGGTGGCCGCTTCGATTCGCTGGCCGGGGCTACGGTGACGCCGCGGGCGGTCATCAAGGCCGTCCATCGCGCGTTGCAGTACGTGGCGGATAACCGGCAACAGCTGTTCACGGTCGAAGGGATGGGGAAATGATCGGTCGCGACGAGTTCATCGAGATCAGGGACAACGGTCTGTGGAAGCAGAATACGAGTCTGGTGCAGATTCTTGGCCTGTGCCCGCTGCTGGCGGTGACGACCAACGCCGTCAATGGCGTCATGCTGTCGCTGGCGACGATCATTGTCATGGCGGTCGCCAACCTTGCCGTCGCCTCGCTGCGCAACCTGATTCCGCACGAGATTCGCATTCCGGTGTTCATCCTGATCGTCGCCGCGCTGGTGACGGTCGTCGATCTGCTGTTCAATGCGCAGTTGCACGAGCTCTACCTGGTGCTCGGCATCTTCATTCCGCTGATCGTCACCAACTGCATCGTCCTCGCGAGGGTCGAGGCCTTCGCCAACAAGAACCCGCCGCTGCAGTCGGTGTTCGATGGTGTCTTCATGGGCGTCGGCATGCTGTGGACCCTTGCGCTGCTCGGCGGACTGCGCGAACTCCTCGGCGGTGGCACGCTCTTTGCCGGCATCGACATGGTCTTTCCGGGGTTGCAGCCGCTGCAGTTGCTGCCCGGCGACTACCCCGGACTGCTGCTCGCGATGCTGCCGCCAGGCGCCTTCATCCTGCTCGGCTGCCTGATCGCCTGGAAGAACTGGGTCGAGGCACGTGCCGCCGCGCGCCATTCGGCTCAGCGCTCGCTGCCGACGCCGCCAGCGCCACTGACGGACCGTGTCTGAGCCGCCGCTGGACCGGGACGGGTCGCACGGCGGGCGAGCCGCGGCGATCTTCAGCCGGCTGCGCGCCGGCAATCCGCAGCCGACGACCGAACTCGAGTACGCCACCCCGTTCCAGTTGCTGATCGCGGTCATCCTGTCGGCGCAGGCGACCGACCGGAGCGTCAATCTCGCCACCCGCAGGCTCTTTGTCGACGCGCCGACGCCGCAGGAGATGCTGGCGCTCGGCGAGAGCGGGCTGACGCCCTACATCAACCGCATCGGGCTCTGGCAGGGCAAGGCGAGAAACGTCATCGCCACCTGCCGCCAGTTGCTGGCCCGGCATGCCGGCGAACTGCCGCGGCAGCGCGCCGAGCTCGAGGCGCTGCCAGGGGTCGGTCGCAAGACCGCCAACGTGGTTCTCAATACCGCTTTCGGCGAGCCGACGATCGCCGTCGACACACACATCTTCCGCTTGGCCAACCGCACCGGCCTGGCACCGGGAAAGACGCCGCTGGCAGTCGAACACGAGTTGCTGCGGGTGGTGCCGCCCGAGTTCCGGCGGTCTGCCCACCACTGGCTTCTCCTGCATGGGCGCTACGTCTGCAAGGCGCGGCAGCCCGAGTGCTGGCGTTGCGGCATCGCCGATCTCTGTGATTATCCGGAGAAAGGTAGCGCGGCGCCGGGCGGCGCTCGCCGATGAGCGTTGCCAGTGCGCTGCTGGCGGGCAACGACGCCGTGCCGGAGCTGGCGGTAGCTGCCGCCAGCGCGGCCCTGGAGAAGATGGGCAATTGCCCCGCACGCGGTGCCCTGCTGTTTCTCTCGGCCGAGTTCACCGCGCAGGCGCAGGCAGCGGTGACTGCCGTCGCCCGCGCGCTGCGCTGTACCGAGGTCGCCGGCGGCATCGCCGCGGGCGTCTTCAGCGATGCAGGCTGGGTACTCGACCGTCCGGCGGCGGCGGTGATGGTCTTTGCCGGCGACCTGGCGCTGGTGACGCAGCGGCCGGCCGCTGTCGCGGATACCGGGCCGATCCTCACCTACGGCGACGGCAGCCTGCCGCGCGCCTGGAGCGATCCCGGCCGCGACCGTTTCGGCGGCCACTTTGCCGGCCGTCCGGGAAGGTCCGAAGCGATCGCCTGGCAGCAGAGTCGCCTGGTGCGCCAGTGTGCGGTCGAACTGCAGGGAGCGCGAGTCGATCTCGCCGTTTCCAGGGGCTGGCGACTGCTTGGCCGGCCGACGGTGGTGACCGGCAGCCGGGCGCTCGACCTGCTGGAACTGCAGGGCGAGCCGGCGCTCGCTCATCTGCGGCGCAGCCTGCCGCCACAACAGCGGTGCACCGAGCGGCTGCCGCTCGCATCACTGTGCGCAGTGTTGCTCGACGGTCCGGGCATTGTCGGCGACGATTTGCGACAGCAGGCATTCGCCGATGGTCTGCTGCGGCCGGTGGCGATCATTGCCGCCAACGCCGACGGATCGCTGACGCTGGCGCAGCATGTCGTTCCCGGCACCCACCTGCTGTGGGCGATACGGTTGCCGGAAGCCAGCGTCGCCGACATGCGCCGCAGCCTGTCCCCCCTCCTGCCGCTCGTGCCGCCGCCGCTGGCGGCGATCGCCTTCTCGTGCATCGGTCGCGGCCCCTATCATTATGGCAGTGCCGACGAGGATCTGGCCTGCCTGCACGAACTCCTGCCGCAGCTGCCGCTGATCGGCGCCTACGGCACCGGGCAGATAGCGCCGGTTCGGCATGGCGGCAACCGGCTGCTGCAGAACGCCGTCGTCACCGCCCTGATCAGGCAACCAGCAAGGAGGAGCGATGTTCAACCCGACGCGTGAACAGGTCCGGCAGTTCTTCTGTCAGGCGTGGCAGAAGCACCGCCAGCGCCTGATCCTCGAAGGCGCCGAGGTGACGGCCGCCGACCTGATCCTCGAGCACCCCGAGTACCATGCGCTGCTCGAAGACCCGGCAACGGCGATCGAACAGGAGTTCAGTCCCGAGAGCGGGCAGATGAATCCTTTCCTGCATCTCTCGCTGCATCTGGCCGTCGCCGAGCAGATCAGCATCGACCAGCCGCCGGGGATTCGCTCCGCCTACCAGGCGCTACGCGCCCGCGTCGGCGATCACGAGGCGGCGCACGCCATCCTCGAGTGCCTCGGTGAGACGATCTGGCGTGCCGAACGCCATCGCCAGGCGATGGACGCGAACGCCTACCTCGACTGCGTGCGGCGGGCTGCTGCCAGCTGAGGTGGCGTCCGGCAGGGGGCCGGCTGCCGCACGGCACAGTCCGCGCGGCGCGATTGCGCGTACAATCGACGGCACTTGCCGAGGAACTTCACCATGCGCTTCTCCGGATCAGCCAGTTACGTCACCACCCGCGACCTCAACCTGGCGGTCAATGCCGCCATCACCCTGCAGCGGCCGCTGCTGATCAAGGGCGAGCCGGGCACCGGCAAGACGATGCTCGCCGAGGAAGTGGCGGCCGCGCTCGGCCTGCCGCTCTTCCAGTGGCACATCAAGTCGACCACCAAGGCGCAGCAGGGCCTCTACGAGTACGACGCGGTTTCGCGCCTGCGCGACTCGCAACTGGGCGAGGCGAAGGTCGCCGACATCGGCAGCTACATCGTCAAGGGGGTGCTGTGGCAGGCCTTCGAGTGCGAAACGGCGTCGGTGGTGCTGATCGACGAGATCGACAAGGCGGATATCGAGTTTCCCAACGATCTGTTGCGCGAACTCGACCGCATGGAGTTCTCCGTCTACGAAACGCGGCAGATGGTTCGCGCCCGCCAGCGGCCGGTCGTCGTCATCACCTCGAACAACGAGAAGGAACTGCCCGACGCGTTCCTGCGCCGCTGCTTCTTCCACTACATCCGCTTTCCCGACAGGGAGACGATGAAGTCGATCGTCGATGTCCATTTTCCCGGCCTCAAGCCGGCGTTGTTGCGCGAGGCGCTCGAAGTCTTCTTCGAACTGCGCGAGATTCCGGGCCTGAAGAAGAAGCCATCGACCTCGGAACTGCTCGACTGGCTCAAGCTCCTGCTGGCCGAGGACATTCCGCCCGAGGTGCTGCGCAGCAAGGAGCAGAAGGCCGCCATACCCCCGCTGCACGGTGCCCTGCTGAAGAACGAGCAGGACGTGCACCTGTTCGAGCGCCTGATCTTCATGGCGCGGCACAATCGCTGAGCCGATCGTGAACCCGCTCGCGCCTGCGTCGTGAGTGGTGCCGACGACCGCCGACGATGCTGATCGACTTCTTCCTGCACCTCAAGGCGAGCCGCCTGCCGGTGTCGATCAAGGAGTTCCTGACGCTGCTCGAGGCGTTGCGGCAGCACGTCATCGAGCACAGCATCGACGACTTCTACCTGCTCTCGCGCACCGTGCTGGTCAAGGACGAGAGCCACTTCGACAAGTTCGACCGGGCCTTCGGCGAGTATTTCAGGGGCGTCGAGGCGCTGCCCGGGATGGAGGTGCTGATCCCGGAGGAATGGTTGCGGCGGGCGGTCAGGAAACATCTCAGCGACGCCGAGCGGGCGCGGCTCGAGAAGCTTGGCTGGGAAAAGCTGATGGAGACCTTTCGGCAGCGGCTGGCCGAACAGAAGGGGCGCCACTCCGGCGGCAGCAAGTGGATCGGCAGCGGCGGCAGCTCACCCTTCGGCCACGGCGGCACTCATCCCGAAGGCATCCGGCTGGGCGGACGGAGCGAGAACCGCGCCGCGGTCAAGGTCTGGGAGCGGCGCGAGTACCGCAACCTCGATGACAGCATCGAGCTCGGCACGCGCAACATCAAGGTCGCGCTGCGCCGCCTGCGCCGCTTCGCGCGCGAGGGCGCAGCCGACGAGCTCGATCTCGAGGGCACCATCGCGGGTACCGCGCGCAACGCCGGCTGGCTCGACCTGAAGCTGCGGCCGGAGCGGCACAACGCCGTCAAGGTGCTGCTGCTGCTCGACATCGGCGGCTCGATGGATGATCACGTCCGCGTCTGTGAGGAGCTTTTTTCCGCCTGCCGCAGCGAGTTCAAGCACCTTGAACACTACTACTTCCACAATTGCGTCTATGACTACCTGTGGCGTGACAACCGCCGGCGGCACAGCGAGCGCGTCGCGACGCACGACGTGTTGCACCGGTACGGCAGCGACTACAAGCTGATCTTCGTGGGCGACGCGGCGATGAGCCCCTACGAACTGCTGCAGCCGAACGGCAGCATCGAGTTCAACAATGCCGAGCCGGGCGCCGTCTGGTTGCGCCGCCTGGCCGACACCTGGCAGCACACCGTCTGGCTCAACCCGGAATCCGAGCACTCCTGGCAGTACCGGCAGTCGACCTCGCTGATCCACAACCTCCTCGGCGGCCGCATGTTCCCGCTGACGCTCGATGGCCTCGAGCGCGCGATGCGCCTGCTCAGCAAGTAGTGGCCAGTCGCCACGGCGGCTGCGTCACGGCAGCGGCCTGCCGTCACGCGCGATCACGCGCTGGTGGCTGTATTCGGCTGCCGGCGGCCGTTCGACCGTACCGCGCGCCTGCAGGTAGTCGACGAAGGTCTGCGTGTAGCTGAGATAGGTGTTGACGCTGTGGCCGGCCTGATTGATCCGGGCGAGAGTGGCGTAGCCGTCACCGCCGGTTGCCAGGTAGTCGCTGGTGACGACGGTATAGCCGCGCTCCGGGTCGAGTGCCTGCCAGCCACCACCATCCCTGGCGCGCACCTCGATGCGGCTGAAGCGGCTGCCGCGTGCCTGGCGCAGGTCGAGGTGCCAGCGCAGGCCGGCGGCGTACGGGTGCGAGCCATCCGAGCCGCCGTTGTCGAGGTAGTTGGCGACCGCGTCTTCGAGCACCTCGGTGACCTGGCGACCGGTCAGTTGCAGTTCGTACAGGACGTTGGTGTACGGCAGGACGGTGTAGGCCGTGCCATAGGTGACCTCGCCCCGGGGCAATGGCGTGCGGATGCCGCCGCCGTTCTGCAGGGCGATGTCGGCAAGCCTGCTCGCCTGGCGATAGGCCTCGGCAACCGCCTGCGCGATGTCGCTGCCGCGCGCCAGCCGGTTGGCGTCTTCACAGCCACTGACGCCAGCGCTGCGGTTGGTCGCTTCACCGGGGACGCGCACGAGGCACAGCGAGTCGCTGGCGGTGCCGATCCGCTGTCGCTTCATGTCGTCGAGGCGACTGGCGAAGCGGAGGAGTTCGGCCTGCGCCACGGGATCGGGAACGACCGGGCGGGCGTTCGTGCCGTGCAGTGCACCGAGGATGCGGGCGCGCGTCGTCGCGTCGACGGCGACGAAGGTGCCGCTGCCGTCCCGCTGCCGGAAGTCGTCGCCGATCGGCAGAGTCGGCGAGCCGCCGCAGCTCGCGACGGCGCCGCCTGGGTCGAAACGGACCCGCATCAAGCCGAAGATCCTGGCGTATTCCCAGGCCTGTCCGATACACACTGGATCACCATCGCGATTGCGGACGACGGTCGGGTAGGGGCCGGCGGCAGCGATGCCGATCGCCGAAAAGTCCCCGAGCAGTGTGTGCGAATCGCCACCAATGATCACATCGACCTCGCTCAGGCGTGCCGCCATGGCCCGATCGGCCTCGTAGCCCTGGTGGGTGACGAGAATGATGTGCCGGATGCCCATCGCGCGCAACTCGTCGATCAGCTTCTGGGCGGTCTCGACCTCGTCGTGGAAGCGCGTGCCGGGCAGCGGACGCGACGAGTTCATCGTCTTGCCGCGCACCTCGATGCCGATGATGCCGACGCGGACGTCGCCGAACTGCCGCAGCAGGTAGGGCTGCAGGTAGTCGTTGGCGCTCACCGGCGCGAGTGGTGAGCCGATTGCCGGCTCGACGTTGGCGGCGAGGACGGTCGTCCGGCACGGTCCCCGGCGCAAGTGATCGAGAAAGCGCCGCAGTCCGGCATCGCCTTCGTCGAATTCATGGTTCCCCAGTTCGAAGACGTCGAAACAGACGGTGTTCATCAGCGCTGCGTCGGCCTCGCCGTTGTACAGCGTGTGGTAGAGAGTTCCGGTCATGGCGTCGCCGGCGTGAATCTTCAGCAGGTTCGGCAGCTCCGAGCTGGCCTTGAACAACGCCGTCAGGCGCGGAAAGCCGCCGGCGGCGACGCGTGTCGGCACGCCGTCGAGCCGCAGCTCGAAGTCGGGCTGCGGCTCCAGGTTCGAGTGGTGATCGTTGATGTGGGCGATGTGGATCTCGATGCCGGTTGCCGGGCCGGGTGCCGGTGTTGGCACGCCCTGGCAGGCGGCGAGCAGGCAGCCGATGGCGGGCAGGGTGGCGAGCAGCGACGCGGGGTGGAATGTCTGGCGCATGACGAGGGTGGTCCGGAGGCAGGTGGGGTGAGCCGGCAGGGTTTGTCGCGGGATCAGCCGACAGCATAGACCCTGCCGCCCGCGTCTGCCAGCGCTTCGGCGATCGTGCCGCCGGCGTTGTACGACGACGCCGCCACTTCGCCAGCTACGGTCTTGGTGATTGCGCGGCCGGCTGCTAGACTCGCGCGCGGCCAGCGGTCCGTGCCGTGTCCGCTGGCGCGCGGGTTCACGCAGCGCCGGTCGGCGCGGGGCAATCAAGGAGGAGCGAAGATGGGATTGTTCGATTTCGTCAGGGCAGCTGGCGAAAAGCTGTTTCGTGCCGGAGACACCGAGTCGGCAGCGGCCGCAGCGGCGGCTGCACCCGACGACCAGGCGGCCAGGGACCGCCTCGAAGCACTGAACCGGACCGCCGGTGATGCGATCGAGGCCTACATCCGGACGCAGGATCTGCCGGTGACCGGTCTGGCCGTGAGCTTCGATGGCGCCAGCGGCGCGGCGACGGTTTTCGGTGTCGCCGGCGACCAGGCAAGCAAGGAGAAGATCCTGCTCTGCTGCGGCAACGTTGCCGGCGTGGCGCAGGTCAACGACATGCTCTCGGTCGATCAAGGCTCTGCCGAAGCGAGCTTCTACACCGTCGTCGCGGGTGACAACCTGTCGAAGATCGCCAAGGCACATTATGGCGACGGCAACAGGTACATGCTGATCTTCGAGGCCAACAAGCCGATGCTCGGCCATCCGGACAAGATCTACCCCGGCCAGGTGCTGCGCATTCCGCCCCTCTGAGGGGCTTGCGCGTCGCGCGCGCTGCGGACTCGCAGGCGCCTACCCCGACTACTCGGGCTGGCGCGGCGCCGCCAGCCGCTCCAGCATGGCGCGTACCGCCCTGATCTGCAGACCGTCACGGGTCGGGTAGTCGCTGCCCGTGTAGCCCCACCAGTCCCAGCAGGCGAAGGGATTGCTGATCCATCTCCGCGAACCCGACGCCAGGCCGTGGCGCGGCGCGGTCTGCGGGTAGAGGACGAGCAGGCGGTTGCTCTCGGCCCAGCGGTTGTAGCCGGCGCCGTCGACGAAGCGTCGCCCGATCTGCGCCGCGCTCTGGCGGCAGCCATGAAAGGCGACATGGACGCGGCAGGGGGATTCGCGACAGGCGGCCGGAACGTAGAGATAGGCTTCGTCGGCGAGACCGGAATCGATCGCCGCACCGGCTGCGAAGGGGCGCTGGTCGAAGGCCAGCATCTCGCCGCGGTCGGTGGCCGCGGGGGCCTGCAACGGGCCGAGCATGTGGCCGAGCATTTCCCCGGCTGGATCGAGGTCGCCGCAGCGGTTGATGAACGGCGATGCCGTGCTGCCGCAGCTGGCGGCTTGCGGGTCGGTGACCGAGATCATCGCGTGCGCTGCCTCGGGCACGCGCACGAAACGGATCGCCGCCGGCGGCAGCCACTCGCCGTAAAAGGCGGCGAGTCGCTCGACGACCGCGGTCCTCACCTTGTCGTCCTGACCGCCGGAAAGCAGCCACACCCGGTCATCGCGCAGATGCTCCGGCGGGTCGATGCGTCCGGCGCGTGCGTGTGCCTCGGCGCGCTCGCGCAGTTCGCCGACCAGCGGCAGCGGTGCCCACCAGGAAGGCGACATGCAGCGCGTCAGTGCCCGCCAGATGGAATCGTCGGCGCAATCGTACGGTCCGCCTGCGAGGACACCGGCGCCGCGCACCAGGCGCGAATGAGCCACTTGGAACTGGACCGCCATGTAGCCGCCGGAGGAAATCCCGGACACGGTCAGCTGACCGAGATCCGCTGCCAGTGCCGGCAGCGGCGGGGCGGCGAGCACGCTCCGGAAACCGGCGACGACGGCGAAGACGAGCAAGGCGGCGAGGCCGCGGCACGAGCCGGGGTGCGTTTTCATCGGGCCGAGTTCCAGGAAGAAGGGTGCAAGTGGCAGCGGCGATGCTACCAGATACTGCCTGCGGCCGGGCTCGCCGCTGCCGCGGCAGCGGCGTCGATCGGCCAGCCTTGTTGCCCGGCTGGCGCGCCTTTAAACTGTGCCCTTGCTCACTCTCGGCCGCGCCGGGCGCGGATCGCCATGCCGAATTCCGCCGTTGCCGTGGACTCGAAGCTGCCCCGGGTCGGGACCACGATCTTCACCGTCATGTCGCGGCTTGCCGCCGATTGCGGCGCGATCAACCTGTCGCAGGGCTTCCCCGATTTCCAGGCCGACGAAGCGCTCTTCGACGCGACCAGCCGGGCGATGCGCGCCGGCCGCAACCAGTATCCGCCGATGGCCGGCATCGCCGAACTGCGGACGGCGATCGCCGGCAAGGTGCGCGCGCTCTACGGCGCCGATTACGACGTCGAGGATGAGATCACCGTCACCGCCGGCGCGACACAGGCGATCTTCACCGCCATTGCCGCCTTCGTGCGCGCTGGCGACGAGGTCGTCGTCCTTGAGCCAGTCTATGACAGTTACGTTCCGGCGATCGAGACGCTCGGCGGGCGCGCGGTGTTCGCCAGCCTGCGCTTTCCCGACTACCGGCCTGACTGGGATCAGGTCCGCTCGCTGCTCGGGCCGCGCACGCGGATGATCATCATCAACTCGCCGCACAACCCGACCGGCAGCCTGCTGCGTGGCGAGGATCTCGATCGGCTTGCCGAGCTGACGCGCGGCAGCGACATCGTCGTCCTCGCCGATGAGGTCTATGAGCACATCGTCTTCGATGGGCGCCAGCACGCGAGCGTCGCCGCGCACGGCGAACTCGCCGCGCGCAGCATCGTCGTCTCGTCATTCGGCAAGACCTACCACATCACCGGCTGGAAGGTCGGCTACGTCCTCGCCGCGCGGGAACTGATGGCCGAGTTTCGCAAGGTGCATCAGTTCAACGTGTTCACGGTCAATGCGCCGTGCCAGTTCGGCATCGCCGAGTACATGCAGGATGCGTCGCGCCACCTCGGGCTGGCGCGCTTCTATCAGGCGAAACGCGAGTTCTTCCGCGAGCAGCTGGCAACCTCACGCTTCGAGCTGCTGCCCTGTCACGGAACCTATTTCCAGCTCGCCCGCTACGCGGCGATTTCCGACCTGCCGGACGGTGAGTTCGCCTGCTGGCTGACGCGCGAGGCCGGCGTCGCGGCGATCCCGGTGTCGGTCTTCCGCCACGACGGTGCCGATGATCGCGTCGTCCGCTTCTGTTTCGCCAAGCAGGAGGCGACGCTCGCCGCCGCCGGCGAGCGGCTGCGCCGCCTGTAGCGTCGGCGCCCGGCAGCCAGCGACGGGTGAGATTCGGTGACGCTATACTCAATTCTTCGATCCGGCACGCCGCTTGCCGCCGTTTGCGCGGCGAGAGTGAATTCCTGCAAGTTCTCTGGGGACAATCTCGCCGGGACAGTGTAGTATCCGCGCCGCACCGACCACACGGCACGTTGCGGCAGGCGATCGATCGACTTTGCCGCGGGTGTCGGTGCGAACGGCTGTCTGTCGAGCCTGGGTCGCTCTGCCTGCCGACCACTGCTGTCTGCCGGCTGGTGCGTCGAAGCCGATCCGCTGCAGCGACTTCGGCAATTCTGATGCACTGTTCCCCAACCATACCAAGCACGATGAAAGGAGATGCGATGAGCATGCTGCAGGAGTTCAAGGAATTCGCCATGAAGGGCAACGTCATGGATCTCGCCGTCGGCGTGATCATCGGCGGTGCTTTTGGCAAGATCGTCGATTCGGTGGTCGGCGACCTGATCATGCCGTTCATTGCCTGGATCATGGGCGGCAGGCTCGATTTCTCGGGCATGTTCCTGGTTCTTGGCAAGGTGCCGGAAGGCACGGCGATGACGCTCGACGCGCTGCGCAGGGCGCAGGTCCCGGTCTTCGCCTACGGCAACTTCGTCACCATCCTGGTCAACTTCATCATCCTAGCGTTCATCATCTTCATCATGATCAAGCAGATGAACCGCCTCAAGCGGACGGAGCCCGAGCCCGCGGCGGCACCGGCCGCCGTTCCCGAAACGCCCGAAGATGTCCTGCTCCTGCGCGAGATCCGCGACAGCCTCAAGAAGTAGGCTCGCATTCCCGCCGGGCTCGTTCGCCGCTGCCGCAAGCGACTCAGTGACGCAGGGATTCAGCACTCACTTGCCGAGACCCTTGCTGGCGTCACCGGCGAGCACCAGGGTCATCCGCCCGGGATCGATGTACTTGCGGAATGCGGCGCTGGCCTGCTCGGCGCTGACTGCCATGATCCGGGTTTCGAAGGCCTGCGAATCTCGCCAGTCGCGGCCGAGATCGAGCAGCGATGTCCAGCGCGAGGCGATCGTCGCGTCCTGCGAACGCGCGACCGCGCTGGCCTCGACGATGCCCTTGCGGGCAGCAGCCACTTCGGCGGCGGTGAAGCCCTTGTCGCGCGCCCGGCGAATTTCCTCGCCCAGTGCCTGCTCGGCGCGCGCCGCGTTCTGCGGTGCGACCATGGCGGCCACCGTCCACGTGGTCAGGCGTTGCCGCTGGCCGATCGACAGGCTCGAAGCGACGCTGTAGCTGAGCCCGTCCTGTTGCCGCAGGCGGTCCATCAGTCGGCTGGTCAGGCCGCCGCTGTTGCCGAAGATGTAATTGGCGACGAACAGTGCGGCCGCGTCGGCATCGTCGCGGTGCAGGTCGATGTCGAGCCGCGCCCGCAGGACGGCATTTTCCCTGTCGGGCGTGTCGATGACGATCCTCGCCGGTGGCACCGGGCGGAACTCCCGCTCAAGGCGCTCGTAGGGAGATCTCGAGCGGGTGTCGGCGAACAGTCGCCGCAGTTCGTCCTCGATGGCCTGTGCATCGAAATCGCCGACGATCGCGATCTCGCCGCGCGCCGTGCCGACGAGCTGGTCTTGGTAGTCGACCACTTCGGCGAGTTGCAGCCGGCGCAGTTGCTCGATCCGCTCCGGCAGTGGCGTGTGGTGGCGCGGGTCGCCGGGCGGGTAGGTGTTGAAATGCGCGGCAAGGGCGTCGCTGGCGAGGTCCTCGGGGTTGTCGAGCTGCGCCTGCAGGGCGGTCAGGTATTCCCGCCGCAGTTCCTCGAACTCGGCCGGCGGGAAGCTCGGCTCGGCGAGCAGTTGCGCCGCCAGGGCAAGCGCTTCGGGCAGCCGGTCGCGCGTCGTCTCGAACTGTGTCAGTCCGCCACGAACCTTCAGCCGCGTCATTTCGTCGGCGATCTGCTGCCGGCTCAACTGGCGGCTACCACGCGGCAGCATGGCGATCGCCAGCGCACCGGCCATCTTGCGGTCGCGCAGCGACTGCTCGTCGCCCCAGCGGAAGCTCATCGCGACGTTGACGGTCTGGCCCCGGTTCTGCTTCGGCAGCAGGGCGACCTGCAGATCGCCAAAGCGGCTCAACCGTGTCCGCCTGGACAGGTTTTCGTAGCCGGGGTCGAAAGCCTCGCTGGCGTCGCCGCGCGTCGCGGGCCGATAGCCGGCCAGCAATTCGGCGGCGGTCGGCGCCTTGGGCAGCACGGCACGCTGCGGCGAATCGTCCGGGATGAAGGCACCGACGACGCGGTTGTCGCGCACGAGGTAGCGGGCAGCGGCCGCATCCACCCGTTCCACCGTCATCCGGTCCAGTTGGTCACGGGCGTGGAAGAACAGCCGCCAGTCACCCAGGGCGATGTATTCGGACAGCATCACGGCGAACGACTCGGGATCGGTGAGCGCGCGCTCGTAAGAGGTGCGCGCTTCCGCCAGCGCACGTTCGAGTTCGTCGGCGGTCGTCGGTTGCCGTGCCAGCCCGCCTTCGATCGCCTCGATCATCGCTTCGCGAACGCGGTCGACCGACTGATCCCTGGCCAGGACGGCACCGAAGAGGACGAAGCCCGGTTCACGGGTTTCGACCGGCGACGCGAACACCTGCGTCGCCATGCCGGTCTGCACCAGGGCGCGGTAGAGACGACCATTCGGTGTGTCGCCGAGAACGTCGCTGGCGATGGCGATCGCCTCGGAATCGGGGTGCAGGCTCGCCGGCGTGCGATAGGCGACGGTCAACAGTTGTACCTCGCCCTTGCGCCGGATGACGAACTGGCGCTCGCCGTCGGCCGTCGGTTCGACCGTCCATTGTTCCGGCAACTGCCGTTTCGGTCGTTGCAGCTTGCCGAAGCTGGCGGCGATCCGGTCGAGCACTTGCTGCTCGTCGAACCTGCCGGCGACCGTCAGCACGGCGTTGTCTGGTTGGTAGAAGCGGCGATAGAATGCCTGCAGGTTCTCGATGCGCACGTTCTCGATGTCGCTGCGCGCGCCGATCGTGCTGTTGCCGTAGTTGTGCCAGTCGAAGAGCAGCGACTGCATGCGCTTGAACAGCACGCTCGCCGGCTCGTTCTCGCCCATCTCGAACTCGTTGCGGACGACGCTCATCTCGCTGTCGAGGTCCTTGCGCGCGATGAACGAATTGACCATCGCGTCGGCGCTCCAGTCGAGGGCCCAGCGGAGGTTGCCGTCGTTCGCCGGGAAGGTGAGGTAGTAGTTGGTGCGGTCCAGCGAGGTCGAGCCGTTGATGTCGAAGCCGCGTGCCTGGAACTGTCGCGCCGGGTCCGGGAAGCGTTTCGAGCCCTTGAAGATCAGGTGCTCGAGCAGGTGGGCCATGCCGGTCTCGCCATAGTTTTCGTGCCGGGATCCGACGAGGTAGGTGACATTGACGGTGGCGGTCGGTTTGCCGGCGTCGGGGAACAGGACCGCGCGCAAGCCGTTGGCCAGTCGGTACTCGCTGATCCCCTCGACCGTGGCGACGTGCGTGACGCCGGTCGGGAGGCGGACGACTTTCGCCTGTTCGGCGAACGCTGCGAGCGGCAGCAGCGCCAGCGTCAGCCACGCCAGAAAGCCGCCCACCATCGTGCTCGAGTTGTTCATTGCGCGCTCCATCCGGCTCATGGCTGCCGGGCTGGCGGCTCGCAGTGGCGCGCCGTGGCCGGCAAATGGCCTCGCAGGTTGTCGGGATTGGCAGATTTTCTCCTGCCAGAACGTGGAAAGGCCCGCACAGAGGGAGGGCTGCGCGGGCCGGGTGCTGCATCGCCGCCATGCGGAGGAGGGGGGAGGAGAGCGTGGCAGCGACGGGACGAAGAGTAGCAACTGCCGGCAGGGCCGTCTGTTGCCGCTGTGTTCCCTTCTGTAACGGCATGTGACGTGCCTTCAGGGATCGCCTCAGCCGCGGCGAAGGAGTCCTATTGCCTGCGGCTACCGGAAGCTGGCATGATTCGTCGCTCGAGCTTTGTTGATCCCGGCAGCGGAGCGGCGTGCAACCGCGCCGTTCGGTTCGCTGCCATGACCCGAGAGGAGGGTGCGATGAGTCAGGAATCCGATAGTCTGGGCCTTGCGACAGTCATTCTGGAACGACTGGAACGGGAGCGTCTACCTCGAGCACTCGACCTCAAGGCAAAAGTCGATGGCGGAGAGAGACTGGACGAACTCGACATCGCCTTTCTCGAGCGGGTCTTTGGTGACATGCAGGCGGCGCAAAAGGTCGTCTGCGAGCATCCCGAGTACCTGGAACTGGCGGCCAAGATGGCGAACCTTTAGGAGGAGATCACCGCCAAGGGCCTCGAGAATGAGAAGGCGCAGCCGTCGTAGCGTCCCTCGGCGGGATCTTGCTGCGAGCGGACCCTGAGCGGAGAGGGCCCGCCGACACGGGTCGTGTCGCCGAAGCGAACCCCGAACCGCTGCCGGCGGCGGCATCAGATCACCTTCTGCGCGCGCAGGCCCGCGATCTCGTCGTTGCTGAATCCGTTTGCCAAAAGGATCTCGTCGCTGTGCTCGCCGGCCTCGGGTGCTGGCAGGCGGACGGCGAAGGGCAGTTCGCTGAGCTTGAACGGCGGCGCGAACTGGCGCACGCCATCGACGTCGACGAGCATGCCGCGGGCCTGCAGGTGTTCGTTCTCCATGCTCTCCTCGAAGCGCAGGACCGGGGTCACGCAACAGTCCACCCGGTCGAACACGGTGCTCCATTCAGCCAGGCTGCGGCTGGCGAATGCAGCCTCGAGCTCGAGGCGGACACGCTGGCCTTCGCTGCCGGAGGCGAAGGCGAAGGGGGCGAGATCGGGACGTCCGATGGTGGTACAGAGCGTTTGCCAGAACTTGGGCTCCATCGCGCTGACCGCGAGATGGCGGCCGTCGCTCGTCGCGTAGACGCCGTAGCTCGGCATGCCGCCCGAGAGGACGTCCTCGCCGCGTGGCACGGCATGCCCGAGACCGAGGACGGCGAGCAGCGGGAACAGCGTGTGGGCGAAGACGGCGTCGGTCATCGAAACATCGACGTAGCGACCGTGGCCCGTCGTGCGCGCGTCGATGACTGCGGCGAGGACGCCGACCAACGCGCTCAGCGAACCGCCGAGCAGGTCGCCGATCTGGAAGTTGGGGATCGCCGGCGCACCGCCGACAGTGCCGATCTGGTCGAGCAGACCACAGTAGCCGAGGTAGTTGAGGTCGTGCCCGGCGCGGTCCCGGTAGGGGCCGTCCTGGCCGTAGCCGGTGATCGCGCAGTAGGCGATGCGCGGGTTGATCGCCGCCACCGCCGCGTAGCCGATCCCCAGCTTGTCTACCACGCCGGGTCGGAAGCCTTCGAGAATCACGTCGGCGGTCGTCGCCAGGCGCATGAACGCGTTCACGCCAGCTGCCTGCTTGAGGTCGAGCCTGAGGCTGCGCTTGTTGCGATTGACCAGCTGGAAGTAGCTGACGGCACCGTGTACCGCGCCGGCGCTGCGCGCATAGTCACCGGCTCCGGTGTCTTCGATCTTGATCACGTCGGCGCCGAGATCGGCGAGGTGCATGCTGGCAAGCGGGCCCGGCAACAGGCGCGTCAGATCGAGCACGCGCAGGCCGGCGAGAGGGGAGGGTCGCATGGCTGTGAGCTTTCGGAGAGAGGGTCGATACGGCAGGAGTCCGCGGCGTCGGCTGGCCGACCGGCAGGCAGCAGTTCCCGGACGGGCACGCGGATGCGGCAGCCTCATTCTAGACCGGCTGGTGGATTTCTGCCGGCCACATGCCGGTCGGGCTGGCGGCATCCGGCCGTGGCGCCGCTGTGAGGTTGTGAAGAAATCGTCGCGAGCAGGCCGAGATGCAAGGCGCGATGGAGCGAACGACGAGACATATCAAGTGGATAGGCGAGGAGTGAGCGACTGAGCAACGCAGCAGATGGGTCGCGCAGTAGATTTATTCACAACCTCTGTGGCCCTCGCGCTGGCGCCCGTGCTTGCCGACAAGGATCCGTGGCGAGCGGCAAGCTGCCGTAGAATCGCGCGCATGAACACTTGCGGGATCAGTGGCGTCGTCCTCGCCGGCGGTCTGGGGCGGCGGATGGGTGGCGTCGACAAGGGGCTGCTGGAGTTCGAAGGCCGGCCGCTGGCAGGCTGGGCGATCGAGCGTCTGGCGCCGCAGGTGGACGAACTGCTGATCAACGCCAACCGCAACGCCGAACGCTACGCCGCCTTCGGTCATCGCGTCGTGGCCGACCGCATGGCCGGCTTTGCCGGCCCGCTGGCCGGGCTGCATGCGGCGCTGTCGGTCGCCCGACATCCCCTGGTCGCGACGGTTCCCTGCGATTCGCCGTTCCTGCCAAGCGATCTGGTCGCACGTTTGCGCGCCGCGCTCGACGAGAGCGGCGCCGAACTGGCGGTCGCGCGCAGCCTGGGGCGGGTGCAGCCGGTCTTCTGCCTGTGCCGGCGCACCGTCCTGCCCGCGCTGAGCGAGCATCTTGCCGCTGGCGGGCGGCGGATCGAGCGCTGGCTGAATTCGCTGCCGTTGGTCGAAGTGGGCTTCGAAGATCAGCCGGCAGCCTTTGCCAACATCAACAGCAGCGCAGACCTGCAAGGCAGCGCCCGTCTGGCGGCGCCACGGCGATGCACGCAAGGCAGTCCGTGCAGCGACACAGGCAGGCGGTGACGCCAGTCAGCGTGGCTCACCAGGCCGCGTGATCGCCGCCTCGGCTCTCCGCGGAGTCAGGCAAACCAGGCGAAGACGAAGACGGCGAGCATGGTCACGGCGATCGCCAGCTTGGCGACGATGGCGACGAGAAAACCGATGCCGGCGGCGACGCCGGCGCGGGCGGCGCGGCGCTGATCGCGGCGCGCGAGGTATTCGCCGCAGACGGCACCGAGGATCGGCCCGAGGATCAGGCCCGGCAGGCCGAGAAACAAGCCGAGCAGCGCTCCGACGCCGGCACCGGCGATCGCCATGCCGCTGGCGCCGGCGCGCTTGACGCCCCAGACGGAGGCGAGCGTCTCGCCCAGCCACGCGGCCAGCGTCATCACGGCGAGCAGGATCAGCGTTGGCACGCCGATGCGCGCGAAGTCGTCGAGCCACGCGGCCAGCAGCATGCCGCCGAAGAGCAGCGGTACGCCGGGCAGCAGCGGCAGAAAGACACCGAGCAGCCCGAGCAGCATGGCCGCGAAGGCGACGATCCACAGGATTTCGTTCATCGGTCCGCTCCGCCCGGCCAATGACGTGGCAAGGCCATGGATGGCGCGCAGGGTGCCCACGTGCCGCTGCTGCCAGTGGTGTTCATGTGCTCGTTCTCCCGATCGGTGGTGGTCTGTCGCCCCGTCGTTTCCCGCCCTACTTGGTGATCGGCGCGTTGCGACCGGAGAGGCGGTCACTCAGGCGCAGGGCGGCATCGCTGAAGCTGCCCTGCGGTTTCTCGCTGCAGTGGCGATCGACATGCTGTTCCACCGTGTTGCTCGATATGGCCGATACCTGCTGCCCCGGATTGGCGTAATTGTGTCCGGTGAGGACGCCCCGGATCCAGGCGACATAGACCGCGCGCTGCTCCGTATCGTTCCTTGACGCCACCCAGGCGCGGCAGGACATGTCGTCGAAGCCGACGATCTTGAGTGGCAGTGCCGCATGCGCGTATGGCGTCGCCAGGGCGGCAAGCAGCAGGGCGGTGTTTGCCGGCGGGTGGCAGCGGGACATCGAGTGGCTCCGTGCTGATTGAACCGAGAGTAGACAGCGCCATTTTCGTCGGTTGCCGGGAGCGAGTCCACGCCTGTCGAAGGCGGACACCGGAAACGCCTGCCGTTTGTTGGCGGGCTCCGACAGCCCGGGCAGGCGAGTACAATGGACGGTCTGCATCCCTCATCGAAGCGAGCCCATGACCGGACAGCTCTTCATCGTCAGCGCGCCATCGGGCGCCGGCAAGACGACCCTGGTGCGACTGCTGCGGGACCACGACCCGGCGCTTGACGTCTCCGTCTCGCACTGCACCCGCGCACCGCGCAGCGGTGAACAGGACGGACGAGAGTATCACTTCGTCGGCGCTACGGAGTTCCGCGCCCTGGTGGCTGCAGGCGGCTTCCTGGAGTGGGCCGAAGTCCACGGGAACTACTATGGCACCGCCCGAAGTGTCGTCGAAGCCGCACTGCTTGGCGGTCGCGACCTGCTGCTGGAGATCGACTGGCAGGGCGCGCAACAGGTTCGGCGGCTCTTTCCGGAGGCGATCGGCATCTTCATCCTGCCGCCATCGCTGGCTGAACTGGAGCGACGGCTGAGCGCGCGCGCCACCGACAGCGCGGACACGATCAGGCGTCGCCTGGCTGCGGCGCGGGAAGAGTTGCGGCATGTCGGCGATTTCGACTATGTTATCATCAATGATGACCTGCAACGTGCGCTGCACGATCTGCTGGCGGTGACCCGTGCGGCGCGACTGCGCTGCGCCACGCAGCGTCGGCGACATTCCACCCTGTTCGCAACCATGATCTGAGCCCCCGGAGATACGCATGGCAAGAGTGACCGTAGACGACTGTCTGAACCGCATTCCGAACCGTTTCCAGATGACGCTGGCTGCCACCTACCGGGCGCGCCAGATCACCGCCGGCGCATCGCCGTTGATCGATGCCAACCGTGACAAGCCGACCGTCACGGCCCTGCGCGAGATCGCGCTCGGCAAGGTCGGCCTGGAAGTGCTCAACCGCGGCCAGGCCTGAGCCTTCGCATACCCATTTGCCAAGGCGCAGCCATGGACGCCGGTGCTCGGAGCGAAGTGGCCGCTGCCGCGGCGGCTGCTCTCGACGCGGCAGGTGGGCCGGCAGAGCCTGTCGTCGGCAAACCTGGCGGGCCCGGATGCGGCGACGGGCGGCCGCTGCGGCCGGATGTGTCGCAGGAAGCGGCGACCGGCGTGCCTGACGCACCCGTTGTCGAGAGCAAGCCGGTGGTTTCGGTGAGTGACGAGGCGGCACTCGCGCCACCTGCACCAGCCAGCGTCGACGCTGCTGCGGAGGCGGAACCCGTGCTGCAGGAAACCCCCGAAGCGCCTCTTTCCGCCGAGGACGATCCCGCCTACCGGGTCTTCATCGACAGCTTGGTGTATCTGCCACCGGAAGAGGTTGAACTCGTCGAGGAGGCCTATCGTTTCAGCGAGGCTGCGCATCGGGGGCAGAAGAGGCAGTCGGGCGAGCCCTACATCACGCACCCGCTGGCAGTCGCCGGCGAGATCGCCGAATGGCAGATGGACGTCGAGGGGGTGATCGCCGCTCTTCTGCACGACGTGATGGAGGACACCCCGGTCAGCAAGAGCACCATCGCCGAACGCTTCGGCAAGCCGGTTGCCGATCTCGTCGATGGCCTGTCGAAGCTCGACAAGCTCGAATTCCAGTCGGCCGAGGAAGCGCAGGCCGAGAACTTCCGCAAGATGCTGATGGCGATGGCGCGTGATCTGCGCGTCGTCCTGATCAAGCTCGCCGATCGCCACCACAACCTGCAGACCATGGCTGCCGTGCGGCCGGACAAGCGCCGCCGCATCGCCCGCGAGACACTGGAGATCTACGCGCCGATCGCCAACCGGCTGGGCCTCAACAAGCTCTACCACGAACTGCAGGATCTCTCCTTCCAGCTCATCTATCCGCTGCGCGCGCGCGTCCTGGCGCGTGCACTGAAGGCAGCGCGCGGCAACCGGCGCGAACTCCTGTCGCGCATCCTCGACGGCATCAGCAGGCGGCTGCAGGAGGCGGGCATCGAGGCACGCACCTCTGGTCGCGAGAAGAGCCTGTATTCGATCTACCGCAAGATGCTCGACAAGCGGCTGTCGTTCTCGCAAGTGCTCGACGTCTACGGCTTTCGTGTGCTGGTGGGCGACGAGACGACCTGCTACGTTGCGCTCGGCGTCCTGCACGCGCTCTACAAGCCGGTGCCGGGGAAGTTCAAGGACTACATCGCGATCCCGAAACAGAACGGTTACCAGTCGCTGCACACGACTCTGATCGGCCCGCACGGCACCCCCTTCGAGTTGCAGATTCGCACCGAGGCGATGGACAACCTGGCGCAGGAAGGCATTGCCTCGCACTGGTTGTACAAGGACAGCGAGCACTTTGGCGCTGAACTGCAACAGAAGACTTCCACCTGGTTCCACTCGCTGCTCGACCTGCAGAGTACCAGCGACGAGTCGGGCGATTTCCTCGAGCATGTCAAGGTCGACCTGTTTCCGCACGAGATCTACGTCTTCACGCCGAAGGGCAGGATCATTGCGCTGCCGCGCGGCGCGACGGCGATCGATCTCGCGTACGCGGTGCATTCGGACATCGGCAACCACTGTGTCGCCGCCAACATCAACTTCCAGCCAATGCCGCTGGTCACCGAGCTGACCAACGGCGACCGGGTCGAGATCGTCACGGCAGCCGATGCGCATCCAAGCCTGGCGTGGCTGAATACGGTCAAGACCGGTCGTGCGCGCAGCAAGATCCGCCACTACCTCAAGAGCGTCCAGCATGACGAGTCGACGCTGCTGGGCGAGAAGATGCTCGATCAGGAGCTGCGGGCACTCGGTGTGGCCGCTTCCGAACTGCCGGTGTCGAGCTGGAAGAACGTCCTGCGCGATTCCGGCAACAAGCTGATCAAGGAAGTGTATACCGATATCGGACTCGGTTTTCGTCTCGCCGGGGTCGTTGCCCGTCGTCTGCTGGCGCGCGAGGATTCGTCACCGGCGCAGGCCAGGGCGCCCGCATCGCTGGTCATTCGCGGCAGTGAGGGAATGGCCGTGCAGTTTGCCCCGTGCTGTCAACCGATCCCCGGTGACCCGATCATCGGTTCGATCTGGAAGGGCAAGGGTCTGGTGATCCATACCCATGATTGTCCGGCGATTCGCAAGCTGCGCAGCGCCAAGCCGGCGAAGTGGATCGACGTCGAGTGGGAGCCGGAGCCGGGCCGGCTGTTCAGCGTGCGCCTGCGCCTGACGGTGCAGAACACCGTCGGTGCCCTGGGGCGAATCGCGACCGAAATCTCGCAGTCGGGGATCAACATCGTCCATGTCAACATGGACGAGAAGCATCCCGGCCTGTATACCACGATCAACTTCACTGTGCAGGTGGCCGGTCGCACCGCTCTGGCGCGATTGATGCGCAGTCTTCGCCGCCTGCCAGAGGTGATCCGCATTGCCCGTGAGCAGGGGCAGGCCGCTTGAAGTCGCGCCGTTCCGGCCGCTCGACGACGCCTGAGCAGCGGCGCTCGCCGCCTTGAAAGTGCTTATCCTCGGTGCCGGCGTCGTCGGCGTCTGCACGGCCTGGTATCTCTCCCGCGCTGGCCACGAGGTCTGCGTCCTCGACCGCCAGCCGGCGGCAGGGATGGAAACCAGCTTTGCCAACGGCGGCCAGATCTCGGTGTCGCACGCCGAACCGTGGGCCAATCCGCATACTCCCCTGCGTGCGCTCGCCTGGATGTGGCGCGAGGATTCGCCGCTGCTCTTCCGGCTGCGCCGTGATGCCGCCCTGCTCGACTGGGCGCTGCGCTTCCTGCGCGAGTGCTCGCCACGGCGCACGCGCGCCAACACGCGCCAGATCGTCAGCCTGGCGCTCTACAGCCGACGCCAGCTGCAGGCGCTGCGCGCCGAACTGCCACTGGCCTACGATCAGCTCGAACGGGGAATCCTGCACCTGTACACCGATCGTCGCGATTTCGCGGCGGCGCTCGGTGCCGCGGCGATGATGCGCGGGCACGGTTGCGATCGTCGTCCCCTGAGCGTGGATGAGTGCGTCGCCGTCGAGCCCGCACTGGCGTCAGCGCGCCCGCTGCTGGTCGGTGCCGACTTCACGGCCGCCGACGAGTCGGGTGACGCGCACCGATTCACGCAGCAGCTGGCAGAACACTGCGCGGCGGCCGGCGTGGTCTTCCGCTACGGGGTCACCGTTGCTGCGCTGCGTACTGCTGGCGGCAGGGTACAGTGCGTTCTTGCCGGCGGCGAGCAGCACCAGGCGGACGCCTACGTGGCTGCTCTCGGCAGCTACACGCCCTTGTTGCTGCGGCCGCTCGGTCTGCGCCTGCCGGTCTACCCGGCGAAGGGCTACTCGGCGACCGTTCCGCTGGCGGTGGACAGTGTCGCCCCGACCGTCAGCCTGATCGACGACGCGCACAGGATCGTCTTTTCCCGCCTCGGGCAGCGCCTGCGAATCGCCGGCACGGCCGAGTTCAATGGCTACGACACCGCGCTCAACCCGGTGCGCTGCCAGGCGCTCATGGCACGTGCGAGGCAACTCTTTCCCGACCTGCGGCCGGCCGGCGAGATCGAGTTCTGGGCCGGTCTGCGGCCTGCGACACCGTCCAACGTGCCGCTTGTCGGGCGCTCGCCAATCGCCAATCTGTATCTCAACACCGGCCATGGGACGCTCGGCTGGACGATGGCCTGTGGCTCCGGCGCCGCCCTCGCCGACATCATCAGCGGCCGCTCGCCCGAGCCGCCATTCCACTTCCTGTGAACGCCTGGAGACAGCATGAGCAGCGTCAGCTACGAAGTCAGCGACCATGTCGCCATCCTCACCCTCAACCGGCCGCAGGCGCTCAACGCGCTCGACCTGGCGATGATCCAGGATCTGCGCGAGACGACGGCACGCGCCGCCTTCGCGCCCGAGGTGCGCAGCGTGCTCCTGCGCGCAGCGGGGGAGCACTTCATGGCTGGCGGTGACCTCCGGTGGTTTCGCGAGCAGGTGGCGCAGCCTGCCGGGGAGAGACAGATGCGCTTCGAGCGGGTGATCGCCGACGTGCACTTCGCGATCATCAACCTGAAGAGCATGCCGAAGCCGGTCGTCGCCGCCGTGCAGGGCGCGGTCGCCGGTTTCGGGATGTCGCTGATGATGGCCTGTGATCTCGTCGTGGCAGCGGACGATGCCTACTTCACGCTCGCCTACAGCAACATCGCGCTCTCCCCCGATGGCGGCGCGACCTGGTCGCTGCCGCGACAGGTGGGCCTGAAGCAGGCGATGGAGATCGCCCTCCTGGGCGATCGCTTCGCTGCTGCGCGCGCGTGCGAACTCGGCCTGCTCAACCGGGTCGTGCCGGCGACGGAGTTGCCGGCAGCGGCCATGGCGCTGGCGCAGCGACTGGCGAGCGGCCCGACCGGCGCGCTGGCGCGGACCAAGGCGCTGCTCAACCAGTCGCTGGCAACGCCGCTGGTCGAACAGTTGCATGCCGAGCAGCGGGCCTTTGCCGCCTGCGCCGCCGAGACGGACTTTGGCGAGGGACTGGCAGCCTTCTTCGAACGGCGGCCGGCTGCGTACTCCCGTTCGTAGCGCCCTGTGGTGCTGGTCGACACGCACTGCCACCTCGCTGCCCGGGAGTTCGCCGACGATCGCGCAGCGGTGGCCGCGGCGGCGCGTGCCGCCGGGGTGGCGACGATCGTCGTGCCGGCGGTGGATCTGGCAAGCTTCGCTGCCGTCAGCGATTGTTGCGCGGCCGTCCCGGGTTGCGCCGCCGCTTACGGCATCCATCCGCTGTACGTGCCGCAGGTGGGCGACGGCGATCTGCGGCTGCTGCGCGAATGGCTCGAGCGGGCGATGTCGGCGCCCCGGTCGGTGATCGCACTGGGTGAGATCGGCCTCGACTTCCATGTTGCCGGCGTCGATGTCGAGCGGCAGGAGTACTTTTTCGTCGAACAACTGCGGATTGCGCGTGACTTTGGCCTGCCGGTGCTGCTGCATGTGCGCCGTGCGGTGGATCGGGTGCTCAAGTACCTGCGGCGTGTGCCGCTGCCGGGTGGTATCGCGCATGCCTTCAATGGCAGCCGGCAGCAGGCGGACGAGTTCATCGCGCTCGGCTTCAGGCTCGGTTTCGGCGGGGTGCTGAGCTTCGACCGCGCGCGACACATCCGGCAACTGGCTGCGACCCTGCCGTTGTCGTCGATCGTCCTCGAGACCGATGCGCCGGACATGCCGCCAGCCTGGCTGGCGGGAGGACGCAACTCGCCGGCCGAACTGCCACGGATCGCCGCCCTGCTGGCCGAACTGCGCGATATCGGCGTCGACGAACTGGCGCGCGTCACCAGCGACAACGCGCGCGCCGTGCTGCCTCGGTTGCTTTCGGACGATTGATCGGTTAGGGTACGGCCTGAGGGCGTCGGGCTGTCCTCCCTGTGCGTGTCGGGGGCGGGGCGAGGAACGATCTGACAGCACATTGATCTGATGGCGCGGGTGGCATTCCGGGATTGGTGCAGCGCTTGCCATGTCGGTTGCGGCGGCTGTGTCGTCGATCTCGACGGACTGCTCTGCGAGCGCAAACGTTGGCGTTTTCCATCATGAAAAACAGCTTCGATCGACCTGTTGCCACGACCGTGGCACTGAAGAAAGTCGTGCCTGCGATCCCGCAGTACCTGCAGGCGCATTACTGGTGGGCCTACGTCCACCCGCGCGCCATCCGCGTCTTCGAGCGGCAGTGGCTGGTGAACCTGATTCTCTGGGGCAACTACAAGCGCCTCTGCAATGCGTTGCTGCAGGAGTACGGGCATCATCTGCCCGGGCGCACGCTGCAGGTCGCTTGTGCCTATGGCGATCTGACGCCGCGCCTGGCGGAATGCGTGGCGCCGGGCGGCCTGCTCGAGATCGTCGATATCCTGCCGATCCAGCTCGAGAACCTCGCTGGCAAGCTGGCTTCCGCGGCGCCGGTACGCATGCATTGCATGGATTCGGCGGCGTTGAGCTTTGCCGACGCCGCTTTCGATCGCGCCCTGCTGTTCTTTCTCCTGCACGAGCAGCCGCAGGCGGTTCGCGAGAGGACGCTGGCCGAGGCGCTGCGCGTGGTTCGACCGGGCGGAACGCTGACCATCGTGGACTATGCGCCGCCGAGCCGCCTGAATCCGCTGCGCTACTTCTGGAAGCCGGTTCTCGACCGCCTGGAGCCGTTTGCGCACGATCTCTTCAGCGAGGAGGTGGCCGCCTGGCTGCCGCGCGACGGCCGCTCGATCATGGTCAGCAAGCAACGTTTCTTCGGGGGCATGTACCAGATGTTGACACTCCGCGTCGTCGCCGGTGCCAGCGGGTAGCGGGCTGGCGGACACGCAATCGACCGGCCGCGGCGCACCGTGCTGTCGCGGCTTTCCGCACGATGATCGTCACCGGCTCCGGTCCGGTGCGAGAAAGGATCAAGCATGGAGATATACAAGGCAGACGTGGTGATCGTGGGTGGCGGCGGGGCAGGCCTGCGGGCGGCAATCGCCGTCGCCGAGGCAGACCCGGCGCTGCGGATCGCGCTGGTATCGAAGGTCTATCCGATGCGCAGCCACACCGTCGCCGCCGAGGGTGGTTCAGCGGGGGTGAAGCAGGCGAGCGACAGTCTCGAGTATCACTTCAACGATACCGTGCATGGTGGTGACTGGCTCTGCGAGCAGGATGTGGTCGAGTACTTCGTCGCCCACTGTACCGAGGAGCTGACGCAACTCGAGCATTGGGGTTGCCCGTGGAGCCGGACGCCTGACGGCCACGTGAACGTCCGTGCCTTCGGTGGCATGAAGATCGAGCGGACTTGGTTCGCCGCCGACAAGACCGGCTTCCACATGCTGCACACGCTGTTCCAGACGTCGATCAAGTATCCCTCGATCAAGCGTTTCGACGAGCATTTCTGCGTCGACCTGATCGTCGAGGACGGGCGTGTCCAGGGTGTCGTCGCGATCGAGATCGCTTCCGGCGAATTCACGCTGGTCGAGGCGCGCTCGGTGGTGATCGCGACCGGCGGTGCCGGCCGGGTGTTCCGCGAGAACACCAACGGCGGCGTCGTCACCGGCGACGGCATGGCGCTGGCCTATCGGCACGGCGTGCCGCTGCGCGACATGGAGTTCGTCCAGTACCATCCGACCTGCATGCCGGGAACCGGTCTGCTGTTTACCGAGGCCTGTCGTGGCGAGGGTGGCTTTCTGGTCAACAAGGACGGCTATCGCTACCTGCAGGACTATGGGCTGGGGCCGGCCGAACCGACGCCGCGCAACAAGGCGATGGAGCTCGGACCGCGCGACCGCCTGAGCCAGGCTTTCTGGTACGAGCAGCAGAAGGGCCGCACGATCGAGGGGCCGCACGGCTCGGTGGTGCACCTCGATCTGCGCCACCTCGGTGAGCAGAAGCTGCGCGAGCGCTTGCCGCAGATCTATGAGCTGGCCGAACAGTTCATGGGCGTCGACCCGGCGCATGCGCCCATCCCGGTGCGCCCGGCGGTGCACTACACGATGGGCGGCATTCTCGTCGACGGCCGCTGCGCAGCGCCGCTGCCGGGGCTCTATGCCGCCGGTGAATGTTCCAGCGTCGGCATCCACGGTGCCAACCGTTTGGGTTCCAACTCGCTGTCGGAACTGCTCGTCTTCGGCAAGGTCGCCGGCGTCGAAGCCGCCCGGCATGCACGCTCGGTGCCGGCTGGTGATTCCGCCAGGCTGCTGAAGCAGGCGCAGGCGGTCGAACAGCGCGTCCAGGGGCTGAAGACGAAGAGCGGCGGCAGCGAGCGCATCGCCACGCTGCGCAAGGAAATGGCGCAGACGATGGAGGACGGCTGCGGCATCTACCGTCTCGCCGACACCATGCAGAAGACCTGCGACAAGCTGGACGAACTCAAGGATCGTTTCCGCAACGTCAATGTCGAGGACAAGTCGAGCGTCTGGAACACCGAATGGCTGCTCGCCATCGAGCTCGAGTACCAGCTCGACGTCGCGCAGTCGATGGCGTGTTCGGCGATCAAGCGGCGCGAGTCGCGCGGCGCCCACCAGCGCCTCGACGGTTTCGAGCAGCGCGACGATGTCAACTTCCTGGCGCACTCGCAGGCGCACTACGTCGCCGGCGGTCCGCCGCGGATCGATTACGGACCGGTCAGGATCACCAAGTCGCAGCCGGGTACAAGGGCTTATGGGGCCGCAGGAGAAAAGGCCGAGCAGGAAAGGAAGGCGTCCAATGTCTGAGATGCAGAAGACGATCGAAATCGAGGTCCTTCGCTACCACCCGGAAAAGGACAGGGAGCCGCACCGGCAGGTGTTCGAGGTGCCGTTCACCGACGACATGTCGGTGTTGCAGGGCGTGCAGTACATCAAGGATTACCTCGATGGCTCGCTGAGTTTTCGCTGGTCGTGCCGGATGGCCATCTGCGGCAGTTGCGGCATGATGATCAACGGCATTCCGAGCCTGTCGTGCCAGACCTTCCTGCGCGATTACTACCCGGCGCGCGTGCGCGTCGAAGCGCTTGCGCACTTCCCGATCGAGCGCGACCTGGTGATCAACATGGAAGGCTTCATCGAGAAGCTCGAGAGCATCCAGCCCTACATCATCCCGAAGGAGGAGCGCACGCTGGCGCAGGGCGAGTATCTGCAGACACCGGAGCAACTCAATGCCTATGAGCAGTTCAGCTCGTGCATCAACTGCCTGCTGTGCTACGCCGCCTGCCCGCAGTTCGGTCTCAATTCGAGCTTCATCGGACCGGCGGCGACGGCGCTGCTGCACCGCTACAACGTCGATTCACGCGATGGCGGCAAGGCTGAACGGATGGAACTGATCAATTCCGAGGAAGGCGTCTTCAACTGCACGGCAGTCGGTTACTGTTCGGAGGTCTGTCCGAAGCACGTGGACCCGGCGAACGCCGTCAACCAGAACAAGACCAACAGCGCAGCCGACTATTTCCTGCGTTTCCTCGCTCCGAAAGGAGGTGCCAAGTGAGCAAGCGACGTCCCTATGTGCGCTCGATGGACGGGTGGTGGCGCAAGAACCCGTTCTTCGTCGAGTACATGATCCACGAAGGTACCGCCCTCTTCGTCGCCGCCTACGCCGGCGTCCTGCTCACCGGGCTGTATCGCCTGTCGCAGGGCGAGGCCGCCTGGAATGCCTGGCTGGCTGCGCTGAAGAACCCCTGGTACATCGCCTTTCACCTGGCGGCGCTGGCGGCGCTGACTTACCACAGCTACACCTGGTTCAAGATCATGCCGCGCACCATGCCGCCGGTGGTAGTCGGCGGCGAGCGCCTGCCGGGCTGGGTGATCACCGCCGGCGGCCTCGCGGCCGCCGCCGCGTCCTGTCTCGGTCTGCTCGCTCTGGTATGGGGGATGGCACGATGAAAGCTCCGTTGAAACGCTCCAACGCACCGATCTTCTGGGCGCTGTTCGGCGCCGGCGGCATGCTGTCGGCGCTGTTCGGGCCGATGCTGGTCTTCATCACCGGCCTCGCTCTGCCGCTCGGCCTGCTGCTGCCGGCGGATACGATGAGCTATCCGAAAATGCTTGCCTTTGCCCAGAACATCATCGGCAAGGGCTTCATCTTCGCCATCATCGCGCTCTTCCTGTGGCATGCGGCGCACCGCATCTTTCACAGCCTGCACGATATCGGCATTCACGCCGGTACGGGCGCGAAGCTGCTGTGTTATGGCAGCGCAATGCTCGGGACGCTGATCGCTGCCTACGCTCTGCTGGCCATTGGCTTCTAGCGGCACCAGCAGTGGGCGAGAGGCCGGGCGCTGCGCCCGGCCTCTCGCCCACTGCCTTCTTCTTCAGGCCATGCCGCTGAGTCTGGCCTTGCGCTCGCGCTCGATGCGCGTGATGTAACGCTGCAGCATGTTCATCCGCGCCCCTGTGAGGCCGATGAACTCGCAGCCGACGCGGAAATAGCGGGCGCCGCCGCGGGTTGCCTCTTCCCCCTTGTTGCAGACCAGCAGGCTGGCGGTCAGCAGGCCTTCTTCGGGCAGGCTGATCCTGCCGTCGTCGAGGCGCTGGCCACGTGGCAGCAGCGCGGCGAGGCTGGGCGTCGCCATCAGGCCGACACCTCCGCCACTGATGTCGAGGATCGAGGTGTCCACCGGCAGGGCACTGCCATCGGTGCGCCGGAGCGTGGCGACCAGGCGCACGGGCCTGGTCACCGGCGTCGTCAGGCGAAAGTACTCGCGCCGCTGCAGGCGCAGCAACTGGCCGGGCAGTGCCGCGGCGAACGCCGCCAGGCCGCCGTTTTGCGTTGGCGACAGTCTGCCGAGACTGAACTGGATCTTGACCTTGTCCAGCGTACTGACGAGGAACACTCGTTCGGCGAGCAATACCGCGTGGTTGACCGCCTCCTCGCGACCGCTGTCGATGACGATCCGGCTGGCATCGGCATCCACGTCGACGATCGAGGTCAGCAAGAACGAGCGCCCCTGGTCGAAATAGGCCGTGACCAGCGACCGGCGTTGCACCAGGCTGCGCAGGACGGCGATGATCTCGATCCTCGACCTCAGGAGAAAGCGGGCGTGCTCGTCGGGTCGCTCGATCTCCAGGCGAACGGGCTGCCCATCGGTCAGCATCCGGGAATCCGCTTCGTGCATGGTCATTCCTGCGCGTCATCTGCAGCCGGCAGTTTAACGCAGAAAGCGCTGCCGGGCTGGAGCCAGCGCCGCCATGCCGCCATGGGTGCATGCAGCGTGCGCCTGCAGTCGGCTTTCGCCGCTCAAGCGGTGCTGCCGCCTGCTTTCGGCAAGGGGCTGAACGGCGGTGCGGGCGATCCGGCCTGACCACTCTCCAGCTGATAGAGCCAGGCGAGCAGTTCGGCGACCGCCACGTAGAGGTTGGGCGGGATGTGCTGGTCGAGATCGACCTGCATCAGCAGCGACACCAGTTCCGCCGACTCATGCACGTAGACCCCGTGCTCATGGGCGCGGGCGATGATCTGCTCGGCGACCAGGCCACGCCCCTTGGCGAGCACGCGCGGCGCCGCATCGGCCTGATTGTAGGCGAGCGCGACGGCGGTCTTGCGCGGGTCATCGGCTGGCAGGGGCATGCTTGCTCGCTTTCATCCCGCGCGTTGCGCGAGGCGCAGCGAACCGGGACAAGGTCGTCGGCCGTACCGACCGGCGTGCTTGATCTTAGCCCTCGCCCGTCAGTCGCGCAAGGCCGGGCTGCCGCAGATCGCCGTGTGGCGGACGCGAGCATTGCCGCGCGCTGACCGTCGGCCGGGTCCGCTGGCCCGTCGGCGCGCCGCGGCGCACTCCGCTGGGGCATAATGTCGGCCACGAACCATCACCTGCCGCCCCTGGTTTTCATGGAAGACCGACCAACCTTCCTCACTCGGCCGTATCTGCCCCCGCTGGAGGACTTTCTCCCCTATCTGGCCAGGATCTGGGACAGCCGTCTCCTGACCAACGGTGGTCCCTTTCACCAGCAGTTCGAAGAGAAGCTGCGGAGCTACCTCGACGTCGGGCACGTGTCGCTGTTTGCCAATGGCACCCTCGCGCTGATGACGGCGTTGCAGGCGCTACGGATCACCGGCGAGGTGATCACGACGCCCTACACCTTTGCTGCAACCACGCATGCCCTGCTGTGGAACGGCATCAAGCCGGTTTTCGTCGATATCCGTCGTGATACCTGCAACCTCGACGAGGAACTCGTCGAGGCCGCGATCACGCCAAGAACCACCGCCATCCTGCCCGTGCATTGCTACGGGCAGCCCTGCGCCGGCGGGCGCCTGCAGCAGATCGCCGACACCTACGGGCTGAAGCTGATCTACGACGCGGCGCACGCGTTTGGCGTCACCGTCGACGGCACCTCGCTCTTGGCGCAGGGTGATCTGGCGGTGCTCAGTTTCCACGCCACGAAGGTGTTCAATACCTTCGAAGGTGGCGCCATCGTCTGCCATGATCCGAAACTCAAGCACCGCATCGATTACCTGAAGAACTTCGGCTTTGCCGACGAAGTCACCGTCGTCGCGCCGGGGATCAATGGCAAGATGAACGAGTTCCAGGCGGCACTCGGTCTGCTGCAACTCGAACACGTCGATCAGGCGATCGCCGCGCGGCTGGCCCTGGATCAGCGCTACCGGCAGGCACTGGCTGGCGTTGCCGGCGTCGAATGCCTGCCGGTAGCCGATGGGGTGCGGCGCAACGCCGGTTACTTTCCGGTGCTGATCGGCGCCGATCATCCGTTGTCGCGCGACCAGCTCTACGACCGGCTGCGGCAGCAGCAAATCCATGTCCGTCGCTATTTTTTTCCGTTGATCAGCGATCTGCCGATGTACCGCGCGATCGCCTCGGCGGCCCCCGCCAACCTGCCGGTGGCGACGACCATCGCCCGCCAGATCCTCTGCCTGCCGATCTATCCCGATCTCGATGTACAGATTGTCGATCGCATCATCGACATCGTTTCATCGCCGCCATGAAGTACCGTTCTCAAGGACTCGCATGAATGAACTCTTCGCCCTGATCGCGGCGGCGCTCAAGCTGCCGCCGGCTGCCATCGGGCCGGCAACCTCGATGAAGAACACGCCGGGCTGGGACTCGCTGGCGCACATGGAGTTGATCATCGGCATCGAGGAGCGTTATCAGGTGATTCTCGATGCCGACGAGATTGCCGACATGACCTCGGTTGCCCGCATCATCGGGCAACTCGCCAGACGCGGGCTGGTCGACGATGCGGCTTGACGGAGCGGTGGCGATCGTCAGCGGGGCGGCGCAGAACATCGGCCGCTGCATTGCTCTGGCACTGGCGGAGGCAGGCTGCCGGGTGGCGGCACTCGACCTCGACGGCGAGCGGCTGGCGGCGCTGGCGGACGAGCGCATCGACGTCCATGCCGGTGACGCTGCCGACCCCGAGCAGGCGGCGCGGATCGTCGACACCGTCAACGGCCAGCACGGACGGATCGACATCCTGGTCAACGCGGCCGGCTGGATCTGCAGTGCGCCACTGTACAACCTGCTCGATCGCGCCGCCGGTCGTCACGACATCGGCCTGTGGGAGAAGGCCCTGCGCATGAACCTGACGACGACGCTGGTGATGGGTTCCTGCGTCGCCGAAAGGATGCTGCGCCAGCGCACGCGCGGTGTGATCATCAACATCAGCTCGGTCGCCGCCCGTGGCAACGCCGGCCAGAGTGCGTACGCCGCTGCCAAGGCAGGTGTCAACGCGCTCGCGCTGTCGTGGGCGAAGGAACTGGGCGGGCTCGGGATTCGCTCCCTGGCGATCGCGCCCGGCTTCATCGACACCTCATCGACGCATGCCGCGATGAGCGAGGAACGCCTGCGCGAATGGGTGGGCAGGATTCCGCTGCGCCGCCTTGGTACAGCCGAGCAAGTGGCGCATACCGTGCTCTTCGCGGTCGCCAACGACTACCTGACGGGAACGGTGATCGAACTCGACGGTGGCCTGAAGCTCTGACACCCGGTGCGCGTCAGCTCCCGTCCACTCGCTGCTGCATCTGTCTGCGGTCGAGCTTGCCGTTGGCGTTCTTCGGCAGTTCGGCCAGGACCTCGATCTGCGCCGGGATCATGTAGGCGGGCAGGCGGTCGCGTAGCGCCTGCCGCAGGGTCGCCTCGTCGACCGGCGAGTGGCAACTGACGAAAGCAACGATCCGCCCGTGCTGCTGGCGCAGCCGGTGATAGACACTGACCGCCTGGCGGATCTGCGGCAGCGACTCGAGAGCGGCCTCGATCTCCTCGAGCTCGATGCGATACCCGAGGTGCTTGATCTGATTGTCGCTGCGCCCGACGAACCACAGCAGGCCGTTCTCGTCCTGCCGCACCAGGTCGCCGGTCCGGTAGAAGCGTTCGGCGAAGCCGGTGCAGTGAGGATTGCAGCCAAAGCGCTGCCGGGTATTGTCGGCGTTGCGGTAGTAGCCGAGCGCCAGTTGCGGGCCGAGCAGACACAATTCGCCGACCTCCCCGGCGCTGACTGGCCGTTCTTCGTCGTCGATGATCAGCGACGAGAAGTTCGGCGCCAGTCTGCCCAGCGGCGGCAGACCATGCAACTGCTCGAAGTCTGTTGCGGACAGTGTGTGGGCGGAGCAGATGCAGGTGCATTCGGTTGGCCCGTAGACGTTGACCAGACGCGCGCGCGGGTGGAAGAGGTCGAACAGTCTCTTCAGCTCGGCTTTCGGGTAACCCTCGCCGCCAAAGACGAGGCAGCGCATCGTCGGCCAGCTGTCTGCGCTCAGTTGGCGCATGGTCATCAGATAGATCAGCAGCGAAGGGACCGAGAACCACAGGGTGCAGCCGCGTTCGCCAACCTGCCGCACGAGCTCGGCCGGAACGCTGACGATCTCGCGCCCGAGCGGCACGAGTGCTGCTCCGGAAAACAGCGATGCGTAGAAGTCGAAGACGGAGTTGTCGAAATGCAGGGGATTCGCTCCGCTCAGGCGGTCGCCGCCAGCGATGCCGAATTCCGTCCGTGCCCAGCGGATGAAGTTGAGGACGCTGGCGTGGGCGACGGCGACTCCCTTCGGGGTGCCCGTCGAGCCGGAGGTGAACATCAGGTAGGCCGGATCGCTGCCCGTGACCAGGTCGGTCGATGGCGGGCGCGCCGCCGGCAGGCGGTTGACGACGGCGTCTTCCGGGAGCATCAGCAGATGAACACTTGCCTCCCGGCAGCAGCGCAGAATCGCTGCCGGCAGCGGGTGATCGCTGACCACCAGTCGCGGCTGACAGGACGCGAGAATCATCGCCAGACGCTGCGGCGGATTCTGGTCGTCGAGGTTGACGTACGCCGCGCCGATCTTGAGGGCGGCGAGCATCAGGGCATGGCCCTCGACCGACTTGGCGTTGAACAGTGCCAGGACATCGCGGTGGCCGAGCCCGAGCGAACCGAGCCAGTGAGCGAACTGGTTCGTCAAGCGGTCGAGAGCGGCGAAGGAAGTGGAGCGGCCAGTGGCGAGGATCAGGGCCGGTCGCTCGGGGTCGCTCGCGACGACGTCTTCGAACGCCAGGCCCAGGTTGTAGAGGTAGCCCATCGGCGGCGGTCAGCGCAGTCGCGACATGCGCAGGAAGCGCTCACTGTCGAGCCGGAACAGCTCGGTATCCCGTTCGACGAGGACGCTCTTGTCGCCAACCGATTTCGTCAGCAGCGTGCGTGCGCCGAGTATGCTGTCGGCGCCGACGACCACTTCGTTGCCGATGGTCGCGTTGAGCGCCACGAAACAGCGATCGCCGATGATCGTACCGCCGCCGATCGCCGTTCCCGCCGCGATCCAGCAATGGTCGCCGACCTGCGCATGGTGGCCGACGACGACGTTGCTCCAGAGCGCGACGTTGTCGCCGATTCGCGCACCTGCCTCGAGCGATACACCGTCGGCGACGAAGCAGTTCTCGCCGACGACCGCGTCGGGTCCCGGCCACGAATGCGAACTGATGTAGCTGGCGAGACGGTAACCCCTGCTCCTGGCAGCATCGAACAGTCTCTGCCGCACGCGATTCAGTTCGTGGTAGCCCACGGCGATGTGCAGTTCATGCTGTGCAGGAGGAAACAGGCGGGTCGCCTCGTCGAAGGGGAGCAGTGGCAGGCTGCGGTACGAGTCACCGTGGGCAAAACCCGCTTCGCAGGTATAGGCCACGATCTCGTAATCGCTGTCGCGGAGGAAATAATCCGACATCACGTCGGCAATCTTGCCGGCACCAAAGAGCAGCAGCTTCTTCATCATCCCTCCATCCTCGTGCCTCTTGCCGGCTCAGGCGATGAGTTCCGCCCAGCCGAATCCCTCGCGGCCGAATTCGTTGCCGCAGTAGAGCAGCAGCGTCCGGCCGTCCAGCTCGAAGACGTGCGGGTAGCAGATCATTTGCGAATCCCAGCCGGCAGCCGACGGCACGATTCCGGCTTCACTGTCGTCGCGCTGCCAGTGGATCAGGTCGTCCGATACGGCGTGACCGATGCGGTAGCCGCGATCGGAGTTGCGAAAGTCCAGGCCATGCCGGTAGGAGAACAGCATCCGGTGGTGGCCTTGCCAGGCGAAGGTCGCGGCGCTGGTCTGGCACTCGTCGGCGACGCGGGTCGGGATCACGGCTTGCGCGTTGCGCAGCCAGTTGAGCCCGTCGCGCGAAGTGGCGTGCATGATGACATACACCGACTCCGGCTGCGCCGCCGGCTGCAGCCAGCGGGTGCCGGACAGATACCACATGTGCCAGTCATCGTCGGCCAGACGCCGGACGATCGGGCAGGCCTGCAGGTACGGCTCGTCCAGCGAGGGGCCGACGACCGGTCCCTGCCCGCGACGGATGAAGCTGCGGCCGCCATCACGACTGACGGCCAGCCCGATGGCCCAGTCGTAGGGGACGGCGACCCGGCGTGACCAGCCGCAGTAGTAGAGCCAGAACTCGTCGCCGACCGCGACCACTGTTCCGGCCATGATTCCGAACTGGTCGAAGCAGCCGGTTGCCCCCAGATCGAGGACCGGCTGCGGCGAGACTTCGAGCACGCTCTGCGGATCGTTGCGGTCGAGGTCCACGAAGCCGCTGTAGCTCAGGCACGAGCCATCCGCCGCGCGTTGCGGTCGGCAACTGAAGTAGACGCGCAGGCGGTCGGACAGCAGCAGGGTCGTTGGTACCTGCGCGAACTCGTGCATCCAGGGCAGCCGGCCGGCAGGCCGAAAGAGCATTCCCAGCTTGCGCCACTGCAACATTCTGTGGCACCTCCCTAGGGCTTGACGAAGTAGGCGTTGGGATAGATCGAAAAGGCAAACTTCCGCATTTTCGGTACGGACTGGCCGATCTCGGTGAAATAGCGCTCGATGGCCTGGCCCTCGCCCTCCCAGGGTGGTGAACCGTAGGCGTTGAAGGCGACGACGCCGCCACTGAGGACCAGTGGGTAGAGATGGTGCAGGCCGGCGAGTGTCGGTTCGAAAAGGTTGACATCGAAGTAGAGGAGACTCAGGCGGGTGCCCAGTGCGTTGCGGGCGAACTCCTCGGCCGTGCGGCAGATGTCGCCCTTGATCAGCTTGCAGCGCTCGACCCCGCGCAGGAAGTTGTCGTTGTTGTGCAGCGCGACCATCCGCTGCAGGTACTCCTCGCCCGGCTGCATGCTGCCGATCAGGCGGTTGACCCAGGGACGACACGCGCCGTCCGGCGCCGTGAAGCCTTCGTAGCCGGCACAGCTTTCGAACCCATACACCTTGCGTCCGCGATCACCCGGGTTGAAGGTTTCCAGGAGCTTGCTCCAGGTGAAGAAGCCGGCACCGAGGTACACCCCGAGTTCGGCGATCGATCCAGGCATCTCGGCGATCAGCCTGAACAGTTCGTAGTGCGCCAGCAGGCGCGCCATTTCCCGCCGGCGGATGAACGCGGGCGCGTGCAGCATGACATCCTTGAGACTCAGGTTGGCCAGGCTGACACATTGCTCCAGTTCCTGCCAGTGCTCGCGTTCGTACGCCTCGTAACGCGCGCGGCAGTCTTCGTCGATTTCCGGGCGGGCATTCATCTGCGTTGCCACTCATTTTCCTTCCAGGTCGCGCACCGCTGCCTGGCGGACGGCTTCGTCCAGCCAGCGGTGCAGGCTCTTGCCGCTGTTCGCGCTGGCCGCCTGCGCCATCGCCTTGGCTTGCGGAGTGACGCCTTCCAGCAGTCCGTAGTAGCGCGTGCGATGGCTTCCGCCGCGGATGCCGGGGATCTCGAAATCGAGGTCGGCGAAGGGTTCACCGACGCCGACACGATACTCGATGACGTAGAAGACGCCGCCGATGATCCATTCCAGCTTCACTTCACGGCACGAGACGGGCAGGTGTTGCAGCGGCAGTTCGTAGCGGTAGAGGGGATTCGAGTTCATCAGCACGCGGCCGAATTCACTGTTGCGCAGCCAGACCGGCATGCTCTCGTCGCCGGCAACGACCTTGCCGCCGACCTTGGTCACCCGGTTGATCTCGCTGAAGAAAGCGCCAATGTTGGAAAAGGTGTTCAGACCGCCGAAATGGAAGACCGCATCGAAGACGCCATCGGCAAACGGGAGATGGCAGGCGTTGCCGACATGGAATTCGCTTGGCACCGACTTCGCCATCATCTTGGGAAAGCTGTGGCGAAGGATGGCGAGCGACAGATCCTGCAGGTAGAGACGACCCTGCGCGCCCAGACGGTCGGCGATCAGGATCGAATCGCGACCGGAGCCGGCACCCAGTTCGAGAACTCGGTGCGTCGGCTGCAACTCGAGCCGGTCGACCAGGCGGCTGCGTACCCGGCTCTCGTCTTCGCGAAAGGTGTCGAAGGTGAGGTGCAGGTTCTCGTCGTAGGTGTCGGCGTTGGCGTCGTACCAGAGTTTCGCCTCGAGGTCGCTGGCAGCGAGCTGACGCGGAAAGACGAGATCGGGGATGCCGTCCACGATCGGGAATTCCTCGCCGCAGGGGCATGCCAGCGCCCCGTCGACGATTTCGTCGTCTCGTTGCTGCCTGATCCGCAACTGCATCGGTCGCTTGCAGGCGGGACAGACATACACTTCAGCTTCCTCAGGTCTCATCAACTCATTCCTCGCGTGCCGGGTCGCTGCCCAGCCTGATGAACAGCGCCTTGCCGCAGACGAACGCCCGTTCGATCCTCTGGCTGCAGGCGGCAAGCAGATCGTCGCCGACACGCTGCGGGCCATCCCCATGTGCCCACTGGTAGTCGTCGAGAACCAGCCAGCCACCGGGCAGCATGTGGCTGAGCCACAGTTCGCAGTCCTGCTTGACAGCGGCGTGATCATGGTTGCCGTCGACATGCAGGATGGCGATTCGACGTGCAAATGGCACGACCACCGACTCGCGGTTGGCGAGCGGCAATCCTGCCGCGTAGATCGCATGCGCCTGCGCGGAAGGCAGGCGCAGATGCGCGTGATCATCGCCGGGCCACGGCGCCAGATTGACGAAGAAGGACTCGGCAAGCACCTCGTAGTCCCACTCGTCAACCAGCCGGCCGATGTTTGCCGGCGATTCCTGATGGATCGCGTGCGCCGCCAGCCAGGGGTCGACGGTCAACAGCGGGCCGAGTTGGTAGCGTCGGGCAAGGTACAACAGCACCAGTGCCGTCCGCCCCATCAGAGCGCCGATCTCGACCAGGTCGCCGGCTGGCGCACTGGCGGCAATCGCGATCATGGCTGCCAGCTTCTCATCGCTTGACTCGCCGTGTACCAGACCCGCCTGGCGCAGCAGTGCGGCGACTTCGATCTCGGGCAGGACCTCGGCGCCCGCACACGTGGACATCCAGGCGCGCAGGGAGCGGGCCCGCAGCATGAGTTCACGGTGCTGTTCGACCTGCCGGCGTATCGGTGAATCGCCTACCAGCTCGACGCCTGCCGCGTGCCCGGGAAGCCAGGCCTGAAGATGGCTGTACACACTGGCCACCGGGCAGAAGATGCGGCGGATCGAGCACTGCTCGATGAGGGCGAGAAACGCCCTGGTGAAGCTGTCGTCATGAACCATCGGCAGGCGCAATACCGCCTCCCCGCCGAAATCCGCCGGATCGCAGGCCACCGAGGCGGCGAGGACCAGAGGTTCGCCAAGTTGTCGCGCCGTGCGCCAGTACTCGGACGCCAGACCGTTGACGGCCGGGAAGAGCAGTGTTGACGGTCGAGCAGTCGGCGTGTTCATGATGGACGTGTCGCGAGCGGCGTCTCGATGTCGCATCGTGCCAGTTCCGCGCGCGTCGCCTGTCGTCCCAGGTGCATCAACAGGTCGATGATCGACAGCCACGGGCGCCAGCCGCCGCCCAGCTGGGAATAGGGCCGTTCGTGCGGCACGAGCAAACGCAGCTCCATGCCGGCGTCACGAAACCGGAGCGGATCGTACAGCGTGCGACCACCGGGAAGGTTGAGGTACTCCGCCGCACCTTGGTGTCGGCAGAGGCCCAGGATGCGCTCCTGGCCACGCTGGCGATGCTCGGGATCGACCTCCGACGAGGCAATCAGCGGCGTGCGGATGTCGAGGTGGGCGCTGACCGATCTGACGCTGTGCAACAGGAAGGGGAGCAGGGGACCGCGCCCCTCGCTCACGATCGGCTCGAGTATGGCCAGCGTCTCCTCGCAGAAAGGGGCACGGCGATAGCTCTGCGCGAGCGTCGAGCGGAAGCGCCGCCACCAGCCGGCGTCGGTGGCGAGCTCGATCTGATTGATCAGGCGGTTCTGCGACGCCAGCCGGAGCGGCAGGCTGAAGCGATGTGCCGCGCCAGCGACGAGTATCCGGTTGCGGTTGATCCAGCCACCACGGATGAAGGCGACATCGTCGAGCACGATCATGCGGTCGACCGCGGCGACGAGCTGCCAGTAGCCGATGTAGGGCATGAAGTAGGGCTGCATTATCGCCAGTCGCACGTCGCTCTTGCCCTCTTCAGTGCGGCCGCCTTGCGTCTCGTGCCGCGGCGCGAAGCGACAGGTCCTGCGTGTCGACAGAGAAGGAGCACGGTGCCAGCCCCTTGCACCAGCGTTGCCAGATGGTCCGCCAGGCGCGCTCGAGGCCGGCGGCAACCAGCGCCGGCCGGCCGAGTGCCGACTGCCGCAGTCGCGTGCGCAGTTCGCTCCGGAGATCCGCCAGTTGCTCGAGCTGGCCTGCCCATTCGCAGCCGCGTCTGACGAAGTCGTCGGCGTCGTGGGCGATGAAACCGTGCAGCCCGACATGTCCGAGAGTCGAGGCCGCGGCGCGTCCGGGAACCGTCGTGCCGGCGAGGGTCAACGTCGGCACGCCCATCCAGCAGGCGTGCAGGGTGGTCGTGCCGCCGGTGTAGGGGAAGGTGTCGAGACAGATGTCGACTTCCTGATGCAGCGCGAGATAGGTACGCATCTCGCAACGCGGGTGGAAGACCAGTCGATCAGGGGCGATCCCATTGCTGGCGAACTCGTCCGCCAGACGCTCGGCATTCCGGTCCGGCCGCATTGCGGCGAGCAGCATGCTGGCGTCGGGCAGGGCGCGCAGCAGGGCGCTCCACAGAGCGACGACCGGCGGACCGATCTTGGTCGGCCGATTGAAGCTGCCGAAGGTGAGGTGGCCGCGTGTGAGCGCGGGCAGCGGCGCGATGTCCGGCGCCTCGGCGAATGGCAGAAAGGGCGCGCTGGCCGGCAGGCGGACGATCTTCTCGGTGAACTGGTCGTCGAACTCGCCGGGCGGGAGGAAGAAGCGGTCGGCGAGGAAATAGTCGATCGCTTGCAGGCCGGTGGTCCCGGGGTAGCCGATCCAGCTCGCCTGGATCGGTGCCGGCTTGTGGGCGAAGGTGAGCAGACGATTGTGCGCGGTGTGCCCGCTGAGGTCGATCAGGATGTCGATGCCATCGGCGCGGATCTGCTCCGCCAGATCGGCGTCGCCCAGGTCGGCCACCCGTTGCCAGTGCGCGAAGTGCCGGCGCAGCCGCTGCGTCACGTGGTCCTCCTGCGCATGGTTGTAGTAGGCATGCAGCGCCAGGCCAGGGTAGCCGGACAGCTCGACGAGAACCGGCTCGATGAAGCTGGCGACGGCGTGGTTGCGGAAGTCGGCGGAGACCAGACCGATGTTCAGGCAGCGGTCAGGGTCGCGCCGGTTGTCGTGCGGTCGGCGTTTGTCACGCCGGGGTTCCTCGATCATCTCGCCGAATTGCCGGTGCTCGGCGAACAGTGCTGCGGCGTCGATCGCCTGATGGTGACTCAGGGTATAGAGCAGGTTGCTGCGTGCCAGCAGCGAATCGGGTTTGAGCTGAATCGCCTGCCGCAGCGCGGCATCGGCTTCGGGGTAGCGTCCGAGTGCGGTCAGGACGACGCCCAGATTGAGATGCGCATGCGCGAGGTCGGGTGCGAGGGCGATCGCCGAGCGGAAGCTCGCTTCGGCTTCGTCGAGTCGATCGGCCTGGTTGAGTACGTTGCCCAGGTTGTAATGCGCCACGGCGAAGTCCGGACGGCAGGCGATCGCTCGTCGCAGGTCCGCTTCGGCGTCTTCGAGCCGATTCCGTGCGCGCCGTGACGCCGCGAGGACGACCATGGCTTCGGCGAAGTCCGGCTGGCAGGTGATTGCCGATTGCCAGGCGCTTTCCGCCTCTTCGGTCCGCTTCTGCTCGTCCAGGTTGTTGCCTAGGTTGTAGTGGGCGGCGGCGAGATCCCGCCTGAGCAGCAATGCCTGGCGCAGTGCGGCCTCACCGTCGCCGAGCCGGCCCTGGACGGTCAGGACTTCGCCGAGGTTGCAGTACGCTTCGGGATAGTCCGGCTGTAGTGCCAGCGCGCGCCGGTAGCAGGTTTCCGCCTCCTGCAGGCGGCCCTGTGCCTTCAGGTTGCGACCCAGGTTGTTGTGCGCCTCGGCGAGATCCGGCTGCAGCGCCAGTGCCCGCTGGTACGCCCCCTCGGCATCCTGCGGGCGGGCGATTTCCATCAAGGCGTTGCCCAGGTTGCAGTGGGCGAGCGCGAAGTCGGCGCGCAACTCCGTTGCGCGCCGGTAGCTGATCACGGCATCCTCGTAGCGCCGCTGCGCCAGGAGGGCATTTCCGAGGTTGTAGTGCGCTTCGGCGAAGTCGTCTCTGACGGCGAGCGCGCGCCGCTGGCAGCCTTCGGCCTCCGCCAGCTGGCCGAGATCAGCGAGCACCAGACCGAGATTGCTGAGAACCTGTGCGTCTGCCGGCAGCAGATCGGCCGCGCACTGCATCGCGACCAATGCGTCCGCATCGCGGCCCTGCGCCTTGAGCAGGGCGCCGAGAATCTTCCAGCCGGGACCATCCTGCGGATGGGTTTCCGTCAGACGGCGTGCGGCAACCTCGGCGGCGGCGTACTCGCCGCGCTGGTAGAGATCGATCGCCGCATCGGCCAGCCTCGCGCTCGACCCGTCGGCGGCGTCTGATCCGGCTGGTGACCGTGCGACAGCGCGCGCTGCGGTCGCTTCGCCTCGCCCGCGCCGGGCTTCCTTTCGTTCGCCACCGCTGACCGGGGTTGTCGCCAGTTGCCGTCGCAGCTCCTCCACTTCGGCGCCCTCGAGTCCATGCTGCTCACCGAGCCGGAGAACCTCGCGCGCCTGGCAAGCCTGGCCGCTGCGCAGCAGTGCGTCGATGTAACTCAGCCAGTGGTGGCGGGACTGCGGGTCCGCTGTCAGCGCAGCGATGAAGTGTGGCAGACCCGCAGCTGGCTGCGCACGTTCGACCAGCAGGACGCCAAGCCCGTGGTTGGCGGCTGCATGCGCGGGTTGCGCCTGCAGGATCGCACGGTAAAGCTCCTCGGCTTCAGGCAGGAGCCCTGACTGATGACACTGGTGGGCCTTTGCCAGGGCTCGTGACAGCGTCTCGTCGAGGCCGATGGCCGCTGGCGCCGTGCTGTCCGGTTCAGCGGACAAGCCTTGCATCCTCGCCAGTCGCCGTCCGCTCGGCGAAGGAAACCCCGGTGAGGGCGATGCCGGCTTGCTCCATCTGCTGCCGGAGGACGGTCGATCCGTCGCGCAGGAGGGCGATCGCCTCGGGCCTGGCGGCGGTGACGGCGATGCTGAGTCGTTCCCCGACGAGGGACAGCCGGGCATCCAGTTCGCCGAGCAGGGGCATGCTGAGCAGCAGGCGGGTCTGCCAGGGGGCATCGTCATCGGCAGCGGCGGCGCCCTGACGCTCAGGCGGGTTCCCGATCTCCCAGCGGATGTCCTGCCCGGGCCAGACCTGGCCTTGCCACGAATAGACCTGGGTGGCGAAGGCCTCGAGTTGCTGCTGCACGATCGCCTGCGCCTGTGGCGCCACTGGCGACGGTGCGGGCGTCGATGCCTGGCCGAGCGGGGGCGCATTGCCTGCCTCGCGTGCCGGCAGGGCCGGCGGGATGCCGCTGGCGGTGCGCATGGCAGGTTCCTCGGCGAGCACAACATGCGCCGGTGTGGCCGTGTCGGCCTGCAACGGACTGAGCCGGCCCTGCGGCTCGGCCAGCAGTTGTGCCTTCGCATGGCGTCCGTCGATCCATTGTGCCTGGTGTGCCTCGTAGAACATCCCGCTGCGGCTGATCGCCTGCTGCAGCAGCGGCAGCAAGTCCTGGCCCTGGCGCGGCGGACTCGGAGCAAGCGGTTGGTTCTCGTTCAGCGGCAGAGGTTGCGAACCACCGTTCCTGCCGGAGCGGCTGCCGTCGACCAGCAGGTTGCCGATCAGTTGCCCGGTGCGACTGAGCGTGGTTGCCGCCGATTCGCCATCGGCCGCCGCCGTCCTGCCGCCGGCCACGACTGCCAGCGTCAGCCTGCCATCGGTCTCGGCCACCTCGAGTTCGATCGCGTCGCCGGTCTGGGCGGCAAAGGGCAGCGCCAGCGTCACGCTGCGCTGGTTGATCATGGCGCGGTAGCTACCGTTCGGCAGCAGCGCTTGAATCTCGGCCAGCAGCCTCTGGCCGACGACCAGCCCGGTGAGCCGGTCGGCGATCTCCTGCGCCGGTGGCGTCGGCCGCAGCGCCAGGTCGGCTGCCGGTTGCAGGCGGTTGGCGAAATCAGTGCGAATCATCGCCGCCGGGAGTCAGGGTTCGGAGTGTTCCGGGCCGCTCATCACGCCTGCCGGCTGGCGGAGCACGACGCGCAGTTCGGCCTGCCGGCAGGCAACGAGAGCGCGGATGCCGGTGTCGCATCGCTGGCAGCTTTCGATCAGCGTCCGGGCCTCGTCCGCGGCAGCCGCCGGCAGTCTGGCGGCGAGGTCGGTGGGAAGAGCCTCGATCAGCGTCCGCCGCTGCGCCTCATGCTGCAGCAGCGACTCCCAGTCACTGCTCCGGGCATCTGCCAGCATCACCTGCGAGAGTGAGGACAGTTGCTGCAGGGCTCCCAGATCGGGGTTCATGCCACCGACTGCTGCCGGCGATCGGGCGAGATTTCACGCCAGGCACTGTGAATCTCCTCGAGGAGGCTGGCGACTTCCTCGAGCGCCGGCAGGTCATTCTCGATGTTGGCGCGCAGCAGGCGCAGGACCAGGTAGTCGTAAAGAGCGTCCAGCCGCTCGGCGATCTCGCCCCCCTTTTCCAGATCGAGGCTCAGCTTGAGGCCGTTGCCGATGATGTCGATGGCTTTCGAGATGGCTTCGCCCTTGGCGGCGATCTGTTGCTGTTGCATCGCGGCGCGCGCGTTGCCGATCGCCGCCTGGGCACCAGCGAAGAGCAGCAGGATCAGGCGATACGGATCGGCAACCTCGATGGCGGCGTCCACGCCGACCTTGCGGTAGGCGGATATCGCAGTGCGGGCATTGGCGAACATTCAGGACCCCTGGTTATAGGTGGGCAGGTTGGCGAGTTGCTGCTGCAGGAAGCTGCTGGTCTTGGTCATTCCGGCCATCAGCGTGTCGAGCGCGGTGAACTGCTTGCGGTAGCGGGCCTCGATCTGCGTCAGACGGGCCGAGATGATCTCGGATTGCTGTCCGAGACCCTTGATCGAAGCGCTCAGTCCCTCGCTGCGCGCGGCGATCAGGCCACCACTGCCGGTCAGCCCTTCGGTGGCCGTGCGAAACGCCTTGCCATACGCAGAGACGAGGTTGGCGACGCCGGCCAGATCATCGCCGATCGCCTTGCCGAGCTTTGTCGAGTCGATGCTCAGCTTGCCGTCCTTCTGCAGCGTGACGCCGATGTCGGTCAGGCGCTGCAGGCTGGCGCTCGCCAGTTCGCTCGGCACCTTGCCGAGTGCCGCACGGACGCTCTCCTGCGCCGTGCGCAGCGTGCTGTCGCCATTGAGCGCGCCAGCCCTCTTGCTTGCTGCGTCGTAACTGCCGAGGCTGCTGGCGGTGGTGTGGAATTCGTTGAAGGCCTTGACGAGCGCGTTGACGCCACTGCTGATGCTGGTGGTGTCGCGGCTGATCGTCAGCGTCGTGCTGACTGAAGTCGCCGGCAGCTCGGGACCCTTGAGCAGGTTGAGCGTCACGCCGTCGAGGGCCGTCGTCACGGTATTGCTGCTGGCCTCGACGGCGATGCCGTTGAGCTTGAACGCTGAACCCTGCGCGGCCTGCGTCTGGGCGAAGGGATCGGTGGCCGGTACCGGCGTCGCATTCGGGTCGTAGGCGAGGCCGGCAACCCCGGCCAACGTGATGATCTGGTTGCTGCCCGCGGCATCGCTGGTGAGCACCAGTTGCTTGCCGGCGGTGCCGTTGATGACGACCGCCGCGACGCCGGCACTGGCGGAATTGATCGCGTCGCGGACGTTTTCGGGTGTGGCGCCGTCGGCGATCGTGATCGCCGTGCTCTTGTGAGGGCTGCTGCCGCCGGCGCTGTCGAGCGATATCGTCAACGTGCCGCCGGTTGGCAGCGTCGTGCCTGCGCCGGAGAAAGGACTCGCCGCGCCGGTCGCGCTGGCGATGACGTGCTGGCTGGCGAGGCGCGTCACCTCGATGCGATATGTGCCGGCGACGGCGCTGGACGAAGCGCTCGCCGCAGCGATCGTCGTGTCGCTGAGCGCCGTGCGCAGCAGCGAGAACTTTTGCAACGCGGTCGAGCCGGTCGCCGGGACGAGATTGCCGGCCGCCGTCTGCAGCGCCGCGACGGCGCTCTGCAGTGATCCGAGGGCCGAGATCTTGGCCTGGAACCCCGCTTCCTTCTTTGCCAATGCGGTCAGCGGGCGCTGCTCGAGCGCCATCAGTTGGCTGACGATGGTGTTGACGTCGAGATTCGAGCCCAGACCCGGTGATGAAATCGCCATCGGTTTCTCCCGTGCTGCTCAGTGGCTGCCCGAAGCGCGTTCAGGCCGATTGCTTGACGAAGAGCCCCTTGATGCTGTCGAGCGTCTTGGCGATGGCGATCATCTCGGCCGACGGCATCTGCCGAATCACTTCCTTGGTGCTGCGGTCGATGATCTTCACCACCAGTTGCCCGGTGTCATCGTTCACACTGAACTCGATGTCTCTGTTGATCGGCTGAACGAAGCTGCGCACGCTCGCGGTTGCCGTCTCGAGTTGCTCGCGTGTCGTCGCTTGCAGTTTCTCCACCGGCAACCGCGCGCGGTCGACGCCGATGCCGGCGCGCTCGCCGGCCCTCCTCGTTTCACGTTCTGCCAGGTTGAGCATCGGTTGTGCCTGGGTGGGCAGCGAAGCGCCGCTAGGCTGGATGTTCATCTTTCACTCCTTCGGCAAGTGACTTCGGGGGCGTCGTCGTGTTGCCACGTCCACGCCCCCGATCTTACCCCCAATTGACGGTGGATGCTTAGCCGCGCAGCAGTGAGAGCACGTTCTGCGGCAGGGCATTCGCCTGTGCCAGCATCGCCGTGCCGGCCTGCTGCAGGATCTGCGCCCGCGACAGGTTGGCGGTTTCAGTCGCGAAGTCGGCGTCGAGAATCCGGCTGCGCGATGCCGACAGGTTCTCGGACGTCGCGGCGAGGTTGCTGACGACGCTGCTGAAGCGGTTCTGCACTGCCCCCAGGTTCGCGCGGCTCGAGTTGATGTTGGCCAGGGCCGAGTCGATCGTCGAAATCGCGTTCTGGGCGCCGCTGGCGGTGCGCAGATCAACGCTCGCGACACCGGCGCCGAAGGTCGCCGTTGCCGCCGTGTAGCCGGCTGTCAGGTTGGTCGCCGCGATGTTGGCGCCACCGAGGTTGATGCCGCTGCTGCTGGTCGAGCTCAGCTTGATGCCGCCGTACGTATTGGTGACCGAACCGGTGGCGAAGCCGAAGTTGGTCGTGTCCGCCGTACCCGCAGCCTGGACCGTGATCGTGCGCCCATCGGCGGCCGTCATGTTGACCTTCTTGCTGCTGGTGTCGAAGGTGGCGGTGACACCGGTCTGGTTCGACACGGCATTGATCGCTGCGACGACGTTGTTTCCTTGGGCGTAATCGTCAGCGCCGGCGGCGATGGCGCCGAGCTTGACGCCGTTGATCTTGATGTAGTCCGTCCCGTCGCCGGCGATTGCGGCCTGGGCCGCAATCGCGCCACCGGAGACGGTGGTCGCCGTTGCGACCGCGGAAACGCCGGTCTGCCCCGTGACGGTGTTGAACGCGGCCGCCTTGGCGATCGCGCTGTCGGAACCGACCTTGGTCGTTCCGGCGGTGAGCCCCGTTTCGGTGGCGGTGGCGGTGCCGGTGAGCTCGACCTTGATGTCGCGGCCGTCGAGCGAAGCGAGCGTGAGGACGCCGGCACTGGCAGATGCGACGACGCCGGTGGTTCCCGTCTGGCCGTTGATCGCCGTTGCCACGGCGGCGGCCTGTGCGGTGGCATCCGCGCCAGCGGTGACGGAACCGACCGAGGTCCCGTTGATCTTGAGGTCGCCGTCCGCCAGTCCGCCGGTGGCGGTGACCAGGGCTCCTGCGAAACTCACAGAACTCGACACACCGTCGGTCAGCGACGGGCCAACGCCGTAGCCGTTGACGGTGATGCCGCCAGTCGAGATGGCGCCGTTGCTGACCGTTGCCGACAGCGAGGTCACGTACGACGAGTTGGTACCGACACCCAACGAATCCGCCTTGGCGCTGGCGATGGTGTTGATCGAGATCTGTTCGCCGGTGTTGGCGCCGATCTGGAAGGACTGCGAGTTGAAGGTGCCGTCGAGCAGCTTGACGCCGTTGAAAGCGGTCTGGCTGGCGACCGTGTTGATCTGCTGCACGAGCTGATCGACTTCCTGCTGCAGCGCGGCCCGGTCGGTCGCGGTGTTGGTCGCGTTCGACGCCTGCACCGCCAGTTCGCGCATCCGCTGCAGCGACTCGGTGACGCTCTGCAGGCCGCCTTCGGCCGTCTGCGCCAGCGAAATGCCGTCGTTGGCATTGCGCGAGGCCTGGTTGAGGCCGTTGATCTGCGAGGTCATGCGCGCCGAGATGGCGAGGCCGGCGGCGTCGTCCTTGGCGCTGTTGATGCGCAGGCCCGACGACAGGCGCTGCAGCGAGCTGGCCAGCGAGTTCTGCGAGCTGTTGAGGCTGCGTTGCGAGTTGAGCGACGCGACGTTGGTATTGATGATTTGCGGCATTTTCCTTCTCCTGTCGAGATCAGATTGACTTCGGTTGCCGGTGACCTCTACGTCTTCCGGCTCATCCCCGGTAGCGAGTTTTGCCCGCTGACATTTCCTGTAACGACGTGCCGCGAAGGAACTTTAGTCACTTATGACTCAGATCTTTACATTTCCTGAGCAGATCTGGTCACGG
>NZ_JAMTDQ010000045.1 GCF_023806635.1 Accumulibacter sp. | reverse complement strand
TCGGCCCGACGACGGTGTCCGGCAACGCCGTGCTGAACGCCGGCGGCGCGGTGACGCAGGACGGCGACGTGCAGGTGACCGGCACGACGGCGATCAACGCCGCCGGCCAGACCGTTCTTCTCGATCGCCTGGCGAACGACTTCACGGGCCGGGTGACGGTCAGCGCCGCGGACGTGACGTTGCGCGACGCGAGCGACCTCAGCCTCACCGGCAGCGTGACGGGCAACCTCATCACCACCACCAGTCAGGCGCTGCTGCTCGGCACGACGACGGTCGGCGGCACGGCCGTGCTGAACGCCGGCGGCGCGGTGACGCAGGATGGCGACGTGCAGGTGACCGGCACGACGGCGATCAACGCCGCTGGCCAGACCGTTCTTCTCGATCGCTTGGCGAACGACTTCACGGGCCGTGTGACGGTCAGCGGCAGGGATGTGAGCCTGCGCGACGCCAACGCACTCGGTCTGGTCGCGAACGTGACGGGCAGACTGACGACGGACGTGGGCGGAAGCATCGACCTGGGGACGACGGTCATTGATGATGACGCAGGCCTCACCGCCTCGGGGACGGTGACGCAGAGTGGCGACCTGACCGTGAAGGGGCGGCTGTGGGTGAACGCTGCCGGACAGGCCGTGACGCTCGATCGGCAAGACAACGACTTTCAACGCCGGGTGACGATCAGCGGGCACGACGTGAAGCTGCGCGACAAGGACGCCCTCGACCTCGCCGCCACGGTCAGCGGTGACCTGACGACGACCAGCCAGGAGCTGAACCTGGGGCCGAGCGTCGTGACGGGCAAGGCCGTGCTCAATGCCGGTGGTTCGCTGACGCAGGATGGCGACGTGCAGGTGACGGGCACGACGACGATCAACGCTGCGCGCCAGAATGTCCTTCTCGACCGTGCCGGGAACGACTTCGGCGGCCGCGTGACGGTTGAGGGGCGCGACGTCAGCTTGCAGGATGCCAGCCTCCTCGACCTCGCAGCCATGACCAGCGGCACCCTGAGCACCTCCAGCCAGGGCCTGTTGCTCGGCACGACGACGGTCGACGGCATCGCGCGCATCAGTTCAAGCGGCGCCGTGACGCAGGATGGCGACGTCGTGTTCAAGGCCACGACGACGATCGACGCGCCAGGTCAGTCGGTCACCCTCATTCGTTCGGGCAACGATTTCGTCCTGCCGTTGACCATCACGGCCGGCGAGACAGCCCTCGGGGACCGTAATCTCCTTGAGGCCCGGCTGGATACGACGAATGCCCAGCTCACGGCCAAGCAGCTCAAGCTCGAAGGGCAAGTCCGCCTTGCAGGCTCGTCGCTGTGGAGCAGCGACACGACGATCGAAGTCGGCAATCTGGATTTCGTAGGTTCAGGTACCGCTCGTCTGGTTTCGAACGGGGATGGGGCCGCCATGCGGACGAACAAGGTCGAGGGCGTTTCGGTGCAGGATGCAGGCGGAACGCCACTCGAACTCTTCATCTACGGTGCGGGAATCTTCCAGAGTGCCGGAACGAGGATCGCCTCCAGCCCCGGCGTGACCCTCAGCTTGGAGGCCGGCAAGGCTTCTATCGACCTGACCGCCGGTGCGAAGGTGGCTGCCAAGCCGGCTGGTCTGGTCGGTCTGATCGAGGCTTTCGCCATTCCCGTCGATGGCCAGGAGATCACGCATCCGGCGAGTGGCACGAACAGGCTGCTCGGGCCCGTGAAGGCAGTCACGAGCACGGACAACGCGCAGACCGGCGGCAGGAAGAGCGTCGTGGCGATCGCCTCGGACACCATCCGCGTAGCGTCAAGTCCGACACCAGCGGTGAACTCGGACACCGTGATGCTCCTCGGACGCCAGATCGAGGGCGGCGGTGGCAGCATCCAGACCTGGGTGGCAGCCACCCAGAGACGTGGCGGCGGCAACATCGCGACCGATCCGGCCGGGGTCAACGACAACGGCGTCTCGATCCTGCCGTCGATCTTCCTGATTGCCGATTCCCCAAGCGGCGCCGGCAACTTCTACTACGGATCGGAATTCTCGCCGATCGCCGTCAGCTTCGGTGGAACGGGCGCTGCCGGCAACAGCACCCTGCAGACCATCGCCCCGTATCCGTTCCGCAAGACGGGTGGGCCCGCGGGTCCGGTGCCGATCTACCTGAGCACGATCAACAATGGCGGTGTCGGACCGACCGGTACCGTGCAGGCATTGCTTGCCCGGCCGGCGGCCGTCGCGCTGTCCGACGTACGTACGGTGGTGATCGACGGCAGGATGGTCGTTGACACGTCGGCCTATCAGTCGATCCAGGCGGCGAACGCGGCGATCCTGAATCAGTTGCGGCTCGAGCAGTTCGAGAGCGGATTCTCGAACGAGAACGTTGCCGCACAGTTGCGCAAGGGCGTGATCACCGAGACGCGTGTCGGCGAGGCTGCGGTCGACAGGTTCCTCGGTGTGGCGGGTGCCGAATCCTGCGATGGCGCCGTTGCCGGCGGAACGCTGAGCTGTGTTGCGGCACCGGATGCGGCAAACTGACCCCGCTCCGGGGCGATGTGGTTGGGCTCGACGCCGGCACGGGAATGCGGTGTGCGGCCGCGAGGCGACATGGGGTCGATGGAGTGATGAGTGATGGAACATGACGCTTGATGTCTGGTTGCAGCCGGTCGCTGGCGAGGACCCATGCGGCGACAACCTGGAATACGATGCCGAGTTCCAGCAGCTCGAGGAGGCGGCGACCGAGAAGCGCGGCGAGGAGTTCGGGCGCGACGGCGGCGATGTCATGCGCATCGAGGGCAAGGCGGCCAACTGGAACGAGGTGCGGACGCTGGCCGAGGGTCTGCTCGCCCGGTCGAAGGATCTGCGGGTGGCGGTGTACCTGACGCGTGCGCTGCTGCATACGCAGGGCTTTTCCGGGATCGCCGACGGTCTGGCGTTGATCAACGGTCTCTTCGAGAAGTTTTGGGAGGGCGTTCATCCGCGGCTCGAGGAGGAGGACCAGGACGCGACGATTCGCGTCAATGCCCTGGTGCCGCTCGGTTCGCTGGATGCGGTGGTGGCCGACGTGCGTGGCAGCATGGTCCTCAAGTCGAGACGCTATGGCCAGCTCGCCGTGCGCGAGATCGAGATCGCGCAGGGCCGGCTGAAGCCGCCGGCCGATGCGCGGGTCCATTCGGAGTCCGAGCTGGGCGTGCTGCTGGCCGCAGCGGTGGAAGAGGATCCCGGAATCCGGCGCGTCGCCGGGCAGGCGCTGGCCAGCCTGAAGGCGGTGACGGCGATCATCTCCGAGCGTGCTGGCGAGTCCGTCGGCGTCGACTTCAAGGCCTTGCAGACGGTCCTGTTCAACGTCGATCAGGCTTTCGCCAGCGCCGTACCCGAGGACCTCGCAGCCGATGCGGCGACGGATGTTGCGAGTGAAGCACCGGGCAGTCCGGATCTGCCCACGGGCAGGGCGCGTGCCGCGGCAGCGGCCGGCGAGATCAGCTCCCGCGAAGACGTGGTGCGAATCCTCGGGCGTTTGTGCGATTATCTCGTTCGGCACGAGCCGACCAATCCGGTGCAGATCCTGCTCCGGCGGGCGCAGCGGATGATGAACATGTCCTTTCTCGAGCTGATGCACGATCTGGCGCCGGATGGCCTCGAACAGGCGGAGACGGTGGTTGGCGAAAAGCTGAACAAGGAAGAGGAATAGCCCTGCGGGTCCGTATTCGGCTCGGCCGGGCGGCGTTTTTGTACCACCTATCGGGAGGCCACAATGGCAGACAGCAGTCAGAAGTTCATCGCGCGCAATCGCGCGCCGCGGGTCCAGATCGAGTACGACGTGCAGGTGGGCGATGCGCAGAAGAAGGTGCAGATTCCGTTCGTGATGGGCGTCCTCGCCGACCTCTCGGGCAAGCCGGCAGACCCCCTGGCGCCGGTCGATCAGCGCCATTTCGACAGCATCGACGTCGACAACTTCGACAGCAGGATGAAGGCGATGAAGCCGCGCCTGGCGTTTCAGGTCCCCAACACACTGACCGGTGAAGGCAACCTCAACGTCGAACTGAGCTTCTCGTCGATGGATGACTTCTCGCCGGCGGCGGTGGCGCGCAAGGTGGACGCTTTGAACAAGCTGCTCACGGCGCGGCAGCAGCTCTCGGCGCTGATCGCCTACATGGATGGCAAGAGCGGTGCTGAGGAGTTGCTGGCCAAGGTGCTGCAGGATCCGGCGCTGCTACAGGCGCTGGCGGCGAACCCGCTGCCACCGGCCGCAGAGGCGGAGGCGTGAGCGCAACGGCTGGCGCGACATGGGCTGCAGCAGTGGTTGTGGCAGGACAACGAATCAGTTCTTGGGAGAAGCTCTGAATGGCAGATACACAAGTTCAATCCGATCTCGCGTCGGGCGCAGTCGTCCTGGAGGGCGGCGATTTTGCCGCCCTCCTGCAGAAGGAGTTCAAGCCGAAGACCGATCAGGCAAGGGACGCCGTCAGCGTTGCCGTGCACACCCTCGCACAGCAGGCTCTGGCGCAGACGAAGCTGATCAGCGACGATGTGGTCAAGTCGATCGAGGCGATCATTGCCGAACTCGACCGCAAGCTCTCGGAGCAGGTCAACCAGATCCTGCACCACGAGGACTTCCAGAAGCTGGAGGGGGCCTGGCGTGGTCTGAGCTATCTGGTAAACAACACGGAAACCGACGAGAATCTGAAAATCAGGGTGATGAACATCTCCAAGACGGATCTCGGCAAGACGTTGAAGCGGTACAAGGGGGTTGCCTGGGACCAGAGTCCGCTGTTCAAGAAGATCTATGAAGAAGAATATGGCGTGCTCGGGGGCGAACCCTTCGGTTGCCTGATCGGCGACTACTTCTTCGACCACGGTGCGCCGGACGTCGAACTGCTCGGCGAGATGTCGAAGATCGCTGCCGCGGCGCATGCACCGTTCATCGCCGGCGTCGCGCCGAGCCTGTTCCAGATGGGTTCCTGGCAGGAACTGTCGAATCCGCGTGACCTGACCAAGATCTTCCAGACCCCGGAGTATGCCGCATGGCGCTCGCTGCGCAACTCAGAGGATTCGCGCTATATCGGGTTGACGATGCCGCGCTTTCTCTCGCGCCTGCCCTATGGCTCAGCGGTCGGCACGCAACCGGTCGAGGAGTTCGACTTCGAGGAGGATACCGGCGCGGCGGACCACCGGAAGTACACCTGGGCGAACGCCGCCTACGCCATGGCGACGAACATCAACCGCGCCTTCAAGCTGTACGGCTGGTGCTCGCGGATTCGCGGTGTCGAATCGGGTGGCGTCGTCGAGAACCTGCCAGTGCACACCTTCCCGACCGATGACGGCGGGGTCGACATGAAGTGCCCGACCGAGATCGCGATCAGCGACCGCCGCGAAGCCGAACTCGCGAAGAATGGCTTCATGCCGTTGATTCACCGCAAGAACACCGACCTCGCGGCATTCATCGGCGCCCAGTCGCTGCAGAAACCGGTCGAGTACGACAATCCGGACGCGACGGCGAATGCCAATCTGGCTGCGCGGCTGCCTTATCTGTTTGCTTGTTGCCGTTTTGCCCACTATCTTAAATGCATGGTGCGCGACAAGATCGGCTCGTTCAAGGAGCGGGCAGACATGGAGCGCTGGTTGCGCGACTGGATCATGAACTATGTCGATGGTGACCCGGCGCATTCGACCGAGCAGACCAAGGCGCGGCGTCCGCTGGCGGCAGCGGAGGTGGTCGTCGAGGAGATCGAGGGCAACCCGGGCTACTACTCGTCGAAATTCTTCCTCCGGCCGCACTACCAACTGGAGGGGTTGACCGTCTCGCTGCGCCTGGTTTCGAAACTGCCGACCAAGTGACGAGTTCGCTTCGTCGGTCAGAGATGTTGCCGTGGTGCTGCCGTGCCGTCAGCCCGGTGCCGGTTTGGGCGTGGCGGCGTCGGCTGCCGCGGCAGCGACTCGCGCGCGTGGCAGCGGTGAGGTTCGGGTAGTCTGGAGTCCCCAGTGTGTCTGCAGCACGCTGGGGAAGCCTGTCTGGTGGTGATGGGGTCCTGCGCGAGCAGGACATGTGGTGTTTGGGCCAACTCTGAAGGAGATAGACATGGCCGTTGATATGTTCATGAAGATCAAGACGATTGAGGGTGAGTCGAGCGACAAGACGCACGCGAAGGAGATCGATGTGCTTGCCTGGAGTTGGGGGATGTCGCAGAGCGGCACCGCGCACATGGGCGGCGGCGGCGGGTCCGGCAAGGTGTCGGTGAACGACCTGTCGTTCACCAAGTACGTCGACAGTGCGAGCAACGCGCTGATGCTCGGTGCCTGCACCGGTGAGCACTTCGATGATGCGGTGCTGGTGATCCGCAAGGCCGGCAAGGAGCCTCTCGAGTACATCAAGCTGACGATGAAGCAGGTGCTGATCAGTTCCGTCAGTACCGGTGGCAGCGGCGGCGAGGATCGCCTGACCGAGAACGTGACGCTGAACTTCGCCGAGTTCAAGTTCGAGTACCAGCCGCAGAATGCGAAGGGCGGCAAGGAAGGTGGCGCCAAGATTGCGGCCTGGAACATCGCGCAGAACGCGGCTGCCGGCTGAGTGCCGCCGCCTTCGGCGCGAGTTGGTGTCGGCGTTCGCGGCAACGGGCGCTTGCGGCGGTGGAGGGCGGATGGCCTTGTGTGACGCGGCGCCGGTGCATGTCCGCACCGGCGCCGCGTTGCCCGGCGCGTGTGCGGTTGCGGCTGGCGGTCGTTGGGGTGGGGACCCGGGAGGTGGCTCATGGCTCTGCGTGACATGTTTCTCAAGATCGACGGCGCCAAGCAGGGGCCGATCAGGGGGGAGGCGAGCGATCCCAAGCACGTGGGTGAGATCGAGGTCATGTCCTGGTCGTGGGGAATGCAGAGCCCGGGCGACCCTTTCGCTGCCGCGACGGCACGGACCTCGTTCGATGTCCTGCGCATCACGAAACGGGTGGACTCGGCGACGACCGCGCTGATGTCGGCGCTGCGTTTCAACGAAATGGTGAAGAAGGCGGTTCTCACCGTGCGCAAGTCCGCGGGTCCCGAAGCGCTCGAGTATCTGACGATCACGCTCGAGCGGGCGCGCATCGTCCAGCATCAGGTGAGCGGCGGGCAGGGGAGCGATTCGGCGGAGCTCAGCGAGGACTTTGCGTTGAGTTTCCAGAAGGTCATGGTGGAGTACGTGCCGCAGGGTCGAACCGGCAGCGGACGGGGCACGACGACCTTCCAGACCGAGATCAATTCCTGACATCGAGCAGAGCAGGGGTCGGCAGACCCGGCGCGAAAGGTTGGAGCATGAATACGAGTTCGTCCGCCGAACAGGCGTTGCGCGAGGGTGATGTCGACCGGGCCCTGCAGCTTCTGCAGGCGAGCGTTCGCAGCCGGCCCGGTGACGCCAGGCTGCGCACCTTTCTCTTCCAGCTGTTGGCGGTCCTCGGCCAGTGGGAGCGGGCACTGGCGCAACTCAACACGGTGGCCGAGCTGCAGGCGGCCGCATTGCCGATGGCGCAGATGTACCGGGAAACATTGCGCTGTGAGTCGCTGCGAGCCGATGTCTTTGCCGGCAAGCGCTCACCGTTGATCCTGGGCGAGCCGGAGACCTGGCTGGCGCTGCTGATCGAATCGCTTCTCACTGCCGGGCAGGGTGACCCGCAGGCAGCAGAGGAGCTTCGCCAGAGGGCGTTCGATCTTGCGCCGGCAACGTCCGGGACGATCAACGGCCAGCCCTTCGCCTGGATTGCCGACGCCGACATGCGTCTGGGCCCGGTCTGCGAAGCGGTGATCAATGGGCACTACTACTGGCTGCCGTTCGAGCGCCTGGCGCATATCGTCATCGACGAGCCAGCCGATCTGCGCGATTCGGTGTGGATGCCGACGCAGTTCCACTTCGCCAATGGCGGTGACGGCGTCGGCGTCATCCCGACGCGTTATCCGGGTTCGGAAAGCCACGCCGACCCGTTGCTGCGCCTGGCGCGCAAGACCGACTGGCAGGAGGTGTCAGCCGGCGTCTTTCATGGCTTGGGGCAGCGTGTGCTGGCGACGGATCAGGGGGATTTCCCGCTGATGGACATTCGCGAGATCGTCATCGCCAGGGACGGCAACGTCGAGGCCTGAGGGTGGCCGAACGCATTCCTCCCGAACGGCTGCAGCCCTCGTTGCTCGACCGGCTGCGCGACGACCAGCGCGGGACGACGAAGGAGCCGCTGGAGGCGCGCGTGCTGTCGAAGAGGCAGTTGCGCGATGACGTCAAGGACAACCTCCACTGGCTGATGAACGCGACGCGACTGTCCGTGTCGACGGACCTGAGCAACTGGCCCGAGATCGAGACTTCGGTCCTCAACTTCGGCCTGCCGGCGTTTTCCGGCGAGACGGCTTCTTCGCTGAATGTCCTCGACCTCGAGAACGCGATACGCGACGCGATCATCTGCTTCGAGCCACGCATCCTGCCGACCAGCCTTGAGGTGACGGCGGACGAGAACGAGAACATGCTCGATTGCCACAACGTCGTCGGTGTGCGCATCTCGGCGCAGGTCTGGGCCCAACCCGTGCCCTTCGAGTTGTTGTTGCGGGCGGAAGTCGACCTCGAGACGGGGCTGGTGACACCGCTGGAACTGCCGCATTGAAGCGTGCCAGAGAATGAATTCGCACTTTCTCGAATACTACGAGCGCGAGTTGCGCCACCTCAGGGCGATGGGGACCGAGTTCGCGGCTGCCTTCCCGAAGATTGCCGGCCGCCTCGACATCGGCGGCTTCGAGATTCGCGATCCGTATGTCGAGCGGCTCCTGCAGGGGACCGCGTTTCTCGCCGCGCGCATCCAGATGAAGCTGGATGCGGAGTTCCCGCGTTTCTCGCATCGACTGCTGGAGATGCTGTATCCGCATTACCTGGCGCCAACGCCGGCGATGCTGGTGGCACAGTTTCAGCCGGTGCTCGCCGACGCCAACCTGGCTGCCGGCAAGGCCGTCGTACCCCGCGGAACGGCGTTGCGCGCCGCTTCCGGCAAGGCTTCGGGGACGAAATGCGTGTTTTCGACCTCGCAGTCAGTGACGCTCTGGCCGGCTGAACTGGTCGAGGCGAGTTATTTCAGTTTTGCCGCCGACCTGCCGCTCTCGCGCCTGCCGCTGGCCAAGCCCTGCAAGGGCGGCTTTCGCCTCAAGTTGCGCTGCACCTCGGGTTTGCGCTTTGCGCAGACGGCGATCGACCGCCTGAGTTTTCATCTCGGCGGCGCCGACGCGGCGTACAGGCTGCATGAACTCCTGGGTACCGCGGTTCTAGGTGCGCTCTGCATCGCCGGTGGTCCGCGATCCGAGTCGTCCTACAGCTTCCTGTCGGCCGACCGGGTGCAGCTCACGGGCTTCGATGACGAGCAGGCATTGTTGCCGGTGCCGGCGCGCAACTTCGGTGGCTATCGTTTGCTGCAGGAGTACTTCAGCCTGCCGCAGCGTTACCTGTTCTTCGACGTGGCGGGCCTCAGCGAAGCCGTGCGGGCGAACAACAGCAACGAACTCGAACTGGTGGTCCTTTTTTCGCGCGGCGAGCCCGGGCTGGAGAAGCTCGTCGACACGACCAACTTCCTGCTGCACTGCTCGCCGGCGATCAATCTCTTCGAGAAGGTGATCGACCGCATCCATCTGACCGACAGTGCGCATGAGTTCCACGTCGTGCCTGACCGGACACGGCCGACCGATTTCGAGCTTTACGATCTGCTCAAGGTCGTCGGCTATGGAACCGGGGCCGACAACGAGCAGGTCTTCCGGCCGTTTTATGCGGACCATCATGCCGCTGAGGGGCAGTCGCAAGGCTATTTCTCGCTGCGGAGGGAACCGCGCCTTCCCTCCGAGAAGCAGCAGCGGGCTGGTACGGCAGGCAGCGGATACCTCGGCAGCGAGGTGTTCCTGTCGCTCGTCGATCCGAACGAAGCACCATACCGGACCGAACTGCGACAGCTTTCGTTGCGTGCCCGCTGCACCAACCGCGACCTGCCGCTGTACATGCATCTTGGCGGCGGCAAGAGCGACTTCTCGCTTGAGATTGCGGCTCCCGTGGAAGCGATCCGCTGCGTCCAGGGACCATCGAAACCGTATCCGGCGGTCGTCGATGGCGCACAGGCGTGGAGCTTCATCAGCCAGTTGTCGCTGAACTACCTTTCCCTGCTCGACACCAGCCCCGAGGAGGGCGCGGCCGCGCTGCGCGAGTTGCTGAGCCTCTACGCGACGACGGCGGACGAGGGCATGCACCGGCAGGTCGAGGGCCTGCGCTCGATCAACTGCGAACAGGTGGTCAGCCGCCTGCCACTGGTCGGCCCGCTGTGCTTCGGCCGCGGGATCCGGATCGGCCTCGAGATCGATGAGTTGTGTTTCGAAGGCGGCAGCGTTTTCCTGCTCGGCAGCGTGTTGGAGCGTTTTCTGGCGCGCCACGTCAGCATCAACAGCTTTACCGAAACCGTGCTGCGCACAGTCAGGCGCGGTGAGATCATGCACTGGCCGGCAAGATGCGGACTGCGACCGATTCTGTAGAGCGCCTGCAGGCTCTCTTCGCGGCCATCGCGCGCGAGCCCTGGGCGTGGAGTTTCTATCAGGTGCTGCGGCGCATCGATTGCCTGTGCCAGGATTCGCCGCGCATCGGCACCGCCGACCTGCCCCGGCACGAGGCGATTCGGCTTGGGCAGGAGCCCGCGCTGTCGTTTGCGCCCGCCAGCCTGTCGTCTTTCGTCAGCACCGAGAAGGGTCTGCCGCCGCGGCTCGAGGTTCGCTTTTTCGGTCTCTTCGGTCCCAACGGACCGTTGCCGCTCTACCTCACCGAGTATGCGCTGGGCCGCATGCGGCACCACAACGATCCGACGCTGGCGCGCTTCGCCGACCTCATCCACCACCGCTTCCTGAGCCTGTTCTACCGCGCCTGGGCACAGGCACAGCCCTGCGTCAGTCTCGACCGGCCGGCCGAGGATCGTTTCGGCGCCTACCTTGGATCGCTGGCGGGGATCGGCCTGCCGGCATGGCGCGATCGCGATGCCTTGCCCGATTTCGCCAAGCTGCACCACGCGGCGCTATTCAACCGGCAGGTGCGCAATGCGGAAGGGCTGGCGATGCTGGTGGCTGGATTCTTCTGCCTGCCGGTGGCAGTCGAGCAGTTCGTCGGTCACTGGATGAAGATCCCGCGGCACGATCGCACCCGTCTCGGAGTCGCAAGGCATTGCCTGGGGCGCAGCGCCGTCGTCGGCAGGCGGGTCTGGGATCGCCAGCACAAGTTCCGCCTGCGCGTCGGACCGATGGGCTTGCAACGCTATGTTGGGTTGTTGCCGGGCGGCCAGGCGATCGCCGAACTGGAAGCCTGTGTGCGCAACTACGCCGGTCTGGAGTACGCCTGGGACGCGCAATTGCTGCTGCACGCGGCGGAGGTGCCGGCGTTGAAGCTCGACGGGGCCTGTCGATTGGGCTACACGACATGGCTGGGAAAGCGTGGCAGCGATGCCCCCGCCGACGATCTGGTGCTCGATGTGGAAATGGCGCTGCAGCGCCACCGGTCGGCGACAGCGGCAACGAACCGCCGTAGCAGCAATTCTTGACGAGGAAAGAAGAATGAGTGAAATCAGCCGGGTGGCGCTTTTCGGCAAGCTGAACAGCCTCGGCTACAAGGCCATCGAGGGGGCGACGGTGTTCTGCAAGCTGCGCGGCAATCCCTACGTCGAACTGGTGCACTGGATCGAGCAGATCCTGCAGACGCAGGATTCCGACCTGCACCACATCGTCCGGCACTTCGAAATCGACACCGGCAAGCTGGCAGCCGACATCACCGCCGCTCTCGATCGCCTGCCGCGCGGTTCGACCTCGATCTCCGACCTGTCGGCGCAGGTCGAGAACGTCGTCGAGCGGGGATGGGTCTATGGCTCGCTGATGTATCGCGAGACGCAGGTGCGGACCGGACATCTCCTCATCGGCGCGCTGAAGACCTCGTCCCTGCGCAACTCGCTGTTCGCCATTTCGCGCCAGTTCGAGCGCGTTCGCGCCGATACCCTGACCGACGAGTTCGCCCGCATCGTCGCCGGTTCTCCGGAGGAACTGCTGTTCGCCAGCGATGGCTCAGGGCGCGGGGCCGCTCCCGGCGAGGCGAGCGGCGCCATCGCGCCGGCCGAGATGGGCAAGCAGGAAGCACTCAAGCGTTTCACGGTCGATCTCACGGCGCAGGCGCGCTCCGGCAAGATGGACCCGATCGTCGGTCGCGACGAGGAGATCCGCCAGGTGGTCGATATCCTGATGCGCCGCCGCCAGAACAATCCGATCCTGATCGGCGAAGCGGGTGTCGGCAAGACGGCTGTGGTCGAGGGTTTTGCGCAGCGCATCGTGCGCGGTGACGTGCCGCCGAGCCTGCGGGGCGTCGAACTGCGCACGCTCGACGTCGGCCTGCTGCAGGCCGGCGCCAGCATGAAAGGCGAGTTCGAGCAGCGCCTGCGGTCGGTGATCGACGAGGTGCAGGCGAGTGCCAGGCCGATCATCCTGTTCATCGACGAGACGCACACGCTCGTCGGCGCCGGCGGCGCGGCGGGGACCGGCGATGCCGCCAATCTCCTGAAACCGGCGCTGGCGCGCGGCACCCTGCGGACGATCGGCGCCACGACCTTCGCCGAGTACAAGAAATACATCGAGAAGGATCCGGCACTGACCCGCCGCTTCCAGTCGATCCAGGTCGCCGAGCCCGGTGAGAAGAAGGCGACGCTGATGATGCGCGGCGTGGCGGCGATCATGGAGAAGCACCATCAGGTGCAGATCCTCGACGAGGCGCTCGAGGCCGCGGTCAAGCTCTCGCACCGCTACATCCCGGCGCGGCAGTTGCCCGACAAGTCTGTGAGCCTGCTCGACACCGCCTGCGCACGCGTCGCGGTCAGCCTGCATGCGACGCCCGCCGAGGTGGACGACAGCCGCCGGCGGATCTCGGCGCTGGAAACCGAACACGAGATCATCGCGCGCGAGAAGGATATCGGTATCGATGTCGCCGAGCGCGAGGCGCAGGTCGCAGCCGGGCTGAGCGCGGAAAGGCTGCGGCTGCAGGAGGTCGAGCGTCGCTGGGAGCAGGAGAGGGCGCTGGTCGATGAACTGCTCGCCTTGCGTGCCCGGCTGCGGAGCGCGTCGCAGGCGGCCGGGGCAGCGTCGGGCGCGGCCGGCCCGGCGGTCGCGGCCGACGCCGCGGCGAGGGCCGGGACGGCTGCGGCCGAAGCAGCAGCGGACGAGGCCGCAGCGACAGCCGGGACCACCACTGCCGAAACACCGGCGGACGACGCGACGGCGGATCGCCAGACGCTCCTGGCGCGTCTCGATGAGGTGCAGCGGCAACTGGGCGAGCTGCAGGGCGAGCACCCGCTGATCCTGCCGACGGTCGACTACCAGGCGGTGGCGAGCGTCGTCGCCGACTGGACGGGGATTCCGGTTGGCCGCATGGCGCGCAACGAGATCGAGACCGTGCTCAGGCTGCCGCAGATCCTGGCGCAGCGGATCATTGGCCAGGATCACGCGATGGAGATGATCGCCCGCCGCATCCAGACCTCGCGCGCCGGACTCGACAACCCGAACAAGCCGATCGGCGTCTTCATGCTCGCCGGCACCTCGGGGGTGGGCAAGACCGAGACCGCGCTGGCGCTGGCCGAGGCGCTCTACGGTGGCGAGCAGAACGTGATCACCATCAACATGAGCGAGTACCAGGAGGCGCATACGGTGTCCACGCTCAAGGGGGCGCCGCCGGGCTACGTCGGCTACGGCGAAGGCGGCGTGCTGACCGAGGCCGTGCGGCGGCGGCCATACAGCGTCGTGCTGCTCGACGAGGTGGAGAAGGCGCATCCGGACGTGCACGAGGTGTTCTTCCAGGTGTTCGACAAAGGCTGGATGGAGGATGGCGAAGGCCGCGTCATCAACTTCAAGAACACGCTGATCCTGCTGACAACCAACGCCGGTTCGGAGCTGATCACCAGCCTGTGCAAGGATCCGGATCTGATGCCGGACGCCGAAGGGATGGCGAAGGCGCTGCGCGAGCCGCTGCTGAAGGTGTTTCCGCCGGCTCTGCTCGGCCGGCTGGTGGTAATCCCCTACTACCCGCTCAACGACCAGATGATCGGCGCGATTGCCCGCCTGCAACTCGGCCGCATCGAAGAACGCGTCCGCGCCAATCACCGCATTCCGTTCACCTACGATGATTCCGTCGTCAAGCTGATCGCCAGCCGCTGCACCGAACTCGAGAGCGGCGGGCGGATGATCGACGCGATTCTCACCAACACCATGCTGCCGCGGATCAGCGCCGAGTTTCTCACCCGCATGCTCGAAGGCAAGCCTGTCGAGCGTGTGCATGTCGGTGTCGAGGGGGAGGATTTTCAGTACGGGTTTGAGTAGATCGCTTGACCGAGACGATCGCCAAGGGTGGTCGGGATGAGATGCCTCGCGGGTGGTGAGGCGGGCGCAGGAGCTGTAGAACTGTTTGAAAGGACTGCCGATGGAGTCAAGCGAATCATGAGACGACAGGAAGCAATCGCAATTCGAAAGAATTTCCTTCTGTGATGCAGGCGCTACATGGGAGTTGGTAATGGAACTGGGTTCAGCATGGAGTCTGGTCAGACTGGTCAGCAGCGGAATGAACGCCGTCGGCGTGAATACAGGGCCTTTGGGAGCTGCAGTGGGCGGCCCTGTCGGGGTCGCTGTGACCTCAGCGTTTCTTGTCAAGAAGTGGGTGGATTCCAGCGCAGCAAAGATGCTGGAGCTGGTGCGGCAACGCGAGGCGTGTGCGCATATCGAGATGCTGGAGGGTGCTCCGCCGACGCCCAGTGCCGTTGAGTACGTGTCCCGGAATGCGGGTATGGCATGGAGATTTGGTGAGTCAGCGCTGTATTTCTGGCATCCGGAAGCGAGCTTCAAGCCTCTGGTATTCAACTGGGCGCTGGTGCCAGGCAAGAGCGGCGTTGATCTGGTGCGCGACAGCCGTGAGTATGACGCGGCTGTCAGTCGTCCGATCGCCGGCTATGGCTGCAGCAGGTGCCGTGCTGTGAACGCGCAGCGATGATGCGGCACGAGGTCGACTTCAGGCCGGGTGTTGATTCGCCGAAGGGGTGCCTGCAGGTTGCGTCAGGCAGTCATCTACAGGACCTGGTCCATTGGCGCCTGCTCGACAGCGGTTGCGCGGTCGAGGCGATCACGAGCGGGTTGATGTCGGCGCGTAGCCCGGACGACAGGCGAGCTTCTGGCTGGTTCTTGCCGTACCCTCCATATTGAGCAGGCAATGGTCGAGACACCGTCCCTCGCGATCGATCCAGACCGGCCGCCGGAGATGGGCGTTGGAGATGCCATCGCCTACGCGATTCAGCTCCATCGGCGCCATCAGCTCGACGGTGCCGAGGCGCTGTATGGCCGTGTTCTCGAAGCCGCGCCCGGGCATCCGGATGCGCTGCATTTCCTCGGCCTGCTGCGGTTCCAGCGGGGCCGGGCCGAGGAGGCGGTGGCGCTGCTCCTGCAGGCGATTGCGCAGGCGCCCGACTTTCCCGATGTCCACGGCAATCTCGGCAACCTGTACACCGCGGTCGGCAGGCTGGCGGAAGCCGAGGCGAGCTATCGCCGCGCCATCGCGCTCGACCCGCAGCGCGCCGATTTCCACAACAACCTCGGCGTCCGGTATCGCGTGACGGGTGACCAGGAGCGTGCGGAAGCCGAACTGAAGCGTGCGGTGGAACTCGACCCCGGGCATTTTCGTGCCTACAACAACCTGGGCATGCTCTATGCCGCCCAGGACAAGCCGCAGCTGGCGGTGGAGCACTACTGCCGGTCGATCACCCTGATGCCCGAGCACCCGGATGGACACAAGCTGCTCGGCCTGGCCTATTACACCATCGGACAGATCGATGAGGCGGCCGAGGTCTTCCGCCAGTGGCTGGTGCAGCAGCCGGACGATCCGCTTGCACGCCACATGTACGCTGCCTGCTCTGGCCACGATGTTCCGGCGCGCGCTGCCGACGACTACATCGTGCAGACCTTCGACAGCTTTGCCGAGAGCTTCGAGGAGCAGTTGCAGACGCGGCTTTCGTACAAGGCACCGGAACTGGTCGTTGCGGCACTGAGGCGGTATCTGCCGCCGCCGGCGCGGCAGTTGCAGGTGCTTGACGCGGGCTGTGGCACCGGCCTGTGTGGTCCGCTGATCAGCAGCCACGCTGCCCACCTGACCGGTGTCGACCTGTCGGTGGGAATGCTGCAACGGGCCGAGGGGAAGGCCTGTTACGACCGGCTCTACCGGATGGAACTGACTGCCTTCCTCGATCTGCCGGAGCAGGCAGGCGCCTGGGATGTCGTTCTCTCGGCCGACACACTGTGCTACTTCGGTCCGCTCGATGGGGTCTGCGCGGCAGCAGGCCGGGCGCTGCGCGCAGGCGGCTGGCTGGCGTTCTCGGTCGAGGACGGCGGCGAGCGGGCACTGGCGGCCGGTCATCTGATCAACCCGCACGGGCGCTACGCGCACAGCGCCGGTTACGTCCGCAAATGCCTCGACGACGCCGGTTTCGCTGTCCTCGAACTGCAGCCGGCAACCCTGCGAACCGAGGGTGGGCGTCCCGTGGTCGGGCTGATCGTCGTCGCACAGGCGGGCCGGGCCGGCGGCAGCGGGGAGAAATCGCGCACGCCATGATCTGACGGGAGCGGAATCGGACTGCATGCGCTATCATGCGCTTGCAGTGGTCCGGGAGGAAATGCGGAGGACGCGATGGTCCAGGCGACAGTGGCAAGAAGACTGGTGAAGGTTGTCACCGCGCTCAAGGACGACCTGTCGTTCATGGCCCTGGATGGCAGCGATGGCCTGTCGCGCAACGGTGAGTTCCGCGTTTCCGTCCTCTCGGCGCGCGGTGACATCAAGGCGGACGAGTTGCTCGGCAGGAATGTGTCGGTCGTGCTGACCACGCCACGTGCCACACAGCGTGAATTCAATGGTCTCGCAGCCGCTTTCTTCCAGCTTGGCGCAGAGGGGCGGTACCACCGTTACCTGATCGTCGTCCGGCCGTGGACCTGGCTGCTGACGCGCACCAGCGACTGCCGGATCTTCCAGGACAAGACGGTGCGCGAGGTGATCGAGGATGTTTTCAAGGAGCATCCTTACGCCGACTTCGAGTTCAAACTGACGGCCAGTTACCGGCAGTGGTCCTATTGCGTGCAGTATCGGGAAACCGACTTCAACTTCATCGCCCGGCTGATGGAGCAGGAAGGCATGCATTTTTTCTTCCGCCACGCGCAGGGAAAACACACACTGGTGATTGCCGACGGGCCGTCGGCACACGTGGCGGCAAGCCGCTACGAGTCCGTGCCCTATCTCGATCCGGAGGCGGTCAATGCCCGGCAGGAGGAGGGTGTTCGGCAGTGGTCGCATGGCTGCGAGATCCAGCCGACGAGTTACGTGACGCGGGATTTCAACTTCGAGAAGCCACGCGCGGACATGCAGGCGGACGCGGCCCCGGCGCGCTCTCTGGGTCACGACTACAAGGACCAGTTGGAGATCTTCGACTATCCGGGTGAATACGACGAGCCGGGCGAGGGCCAGCAATACGCACGCCTGCGCGTCGAGGAACTGCGTCACCAGTTCGATGTGTTCAATGGTGAAAGCAATGCGCATGGGTTGGTCAGCGGCGGGGTGTTCAAGCTTGCCCGTCACCCGCGCACCGATCAGAACCAGGAGTACCTAATCGTCGCTGCCGACTATCAGCTCGAAGAGAGTCCGCACGAGTCGGCCAGGGCTGATGACGAGGTTTTCAGCGTTCGCTTGCGTGCGATTCCATCGGCGCAGACGTTCCAGCCGCCGCGGCTGACGCCGAAGCCTGCGGTCCAGGGGCCACAGACCGCCATCGTCGTCGGCGCACAGGGCGACGAGATCTACACCGACAAATACGGACGGGTGAAGGTGCAGTTTCACTGGGATCGCTATGGCCAGGCTGACGAGAACAGCTCGTGCTGGATTCGCGTGGCGCATCACTGGGCAGGCCAGAACTGGGGGATGGTGGCGATTCCGCGGGTCGGCCAGGAGGTGATCGTCGACTTTCTCGAGGGCGATCCCGATCGGCCGATCATTACCGGGCGCGTGTACAACGCCGACCAGATGCCGCCGTACGACCTGCCCGCCAACATGACGCAGACCGGAATCAAGACACGTTCCAGCAAGGGTGGTGGTGTCGAGAATTTCAACGAGATTCGTTTCGAGGACATGACCGGCAGCGAACACCTGCTGATCCACGCCGAGAAGGACCAGATGATCGAGGTCGAGAACGACGAGACGCACTGGGTCGGGCATGATCGGACGAAGACGATCGACAACGACGAGACCACGCTCGTCCAGCATGATCGCACCGAAACGGTTCTCAACAACGAGACGATCACCATTGGTGCCGACCGCACCGAGACGGTCGGCCAGAATGAGACCATCACGGTCGCGCTGATGCGCACGCGTGCCGTCGGGGTCAATGAAGCGATCGCCATCGGCGCCGCGCAGGAGGTGGTCGTGGGCGCCAGCCGGGTTCTTGCCGTCGGGGTTGATCAGTCGACGAGCGTAGGCAACAACGACTCGCTCAAAGTGGGCAAGAATCTGGTGATCGATGCCGGCGATTCCGTGACGATCAAGACTGGAAGCGCCAGCATCACGATGAAGAAGGACGGTACCATTACCATCAAGGGCAAGGACATCACGATCAATGGCTCGGGCAAGATCAACGTCAAGGCGAGCAGCGATGTGGTGATCAAGGGCAGCAAGGTTGGAGTCAACTAGGGAACCAGACATGGGCAGGCGCGAAGATCCGTTCGAACCACTGGTGGAAAAGCTGGCCAATGACGAGTTCGCCGTCGTGCAGCGAGGAAGAACGGAACCTCGCGCGCAGCGTGCTCTCTCCGCGGAGGTCACTACAGCGCGTTTGCATGGCTTTGACCTCGAAGATCGGCCGCTGATTGACTCCTTGCCGCAACTTCCGGGTGAGGTCTTGGCAGCGCGATCCACCGTTCCGCTGCGGCGAGCAATGGTCGGATCCGATGTGGTCGTAGCTCTGGAGTCGGGGAGTCCGCTGCGGCCCATCATACTTGGCGTGCTGCAACAGCAGTTGAACCCGCTCCCGGAGCAACCCGAAGCGGTCCGGCAGGTCGCGATACAGGCCGACGGCGACCGTTACGTGGTAACGGCAGAGCGTGAGATCGTCCTGCGCTGTGGCGACGCGAGCATCACGCTGACACGAGCCGGTAAAGTCATCATCAAGGGCAACTATATCCTCAGCCGCTCGACCGGGTACAACAAGATCAAGGGTGCGGCAATCGATATCAACTAGGCGCAGCGCACATGTGGCAAGTCGATAACCGAACGCCCTTCGCCGCCGAACGCGGGTGGGTCCGCGATCGAGATGGTGCGGAGGTTTGGCTGGTCGCGGTGAAAGCGACATTCGACATCCTCCCGGATGGTTCGACCATCCCGTCGCAGGAACAGCCACCAGTGCTGCGCGCGCCCGAGTACCACGGCGAGCCGGGCAAGAGCAGCATCAAGTACGAAGCCGATCTCGTACTGACCAAGAAGACCACGGACGTGCTGGTGGTCGGACATGCTTACGCACCGGGCGGCAGAGCGGTCTCGGAACTGGATGTCGGATTCAAGGTGGGGCCTGTGCAGAAGACTCTCCGGGTCTTCGGCGACCGGATTTGGGGAAGCTCGGGGCCAAGCGAGGCGCAAACCTTCGTCAGGCTGCCGCTCGTATATGAGCGGGCGTTCGGCGGCGTGGACGGGCTCTCCGAAAACCCTCAAGCCGACTGGGACTGGCGCAACCCCGTGGGGACCGGCTTCGCAGTGGAGAAGTCGCATCTCGACGATCGCCTGCTGCCCAACATCGAGTACCGGGACGCCCGTTTCATTGAATGGAATGATCGCCCACCCCCCGCCGGCTTCGGCGCAATCGCCGGGCACTGGCAACCGCGCGCCGGGCTGGCAGGCACCTACGACGACGAGTGGATGAGTACACGCCAGCCATTGTTGCCGGAGGACTTCGATGACCGTTTCTTCCAGTGCGCGCCTGTAGATCAGCAGGCTCCCGATTTTCTGCGCGGCGGCGAACCGGTCGTGCTCTACCGACTGACGCCGGGAGGCGATCTGCGCTTCCTTCTGCCCAAGGTTTATCTGGGCTTCGAGACTCGTTTCTACGATGGCAGTCGCGAGATCCACAGGACACGCAAAATGCACTCGGTGATTCTGCAACCTGATGTCCCGCGGGTTTCCATGGTGTGGCACTCGGCCCTGCCGTCCCACTTCAAGGTGCAGAAGCTGGAACGTACCATCGTCACGCTAAAGACGCTTCTCAATGGCGATGGGTCTGAAGCGATGGAAGAGGAACTGGAACTGGCCTGACATGGAAGCCCAACCCGTCTACGTCGCCTGTCTCGGTGCCTCGACCCCGGTCGGCCGCTGTGCGTGGTCGAGCGCGGCGGCCGTACGGGCGGGCGTCGCCGGCTTCGGGCAGCATCCCTACATGATCGACACCGCGGGTGAGCCCATGCGGGTGGCTCGGGCGCCCTGGCTCGATATCGGGGTGACAGGTGTCGACAGGTTCGAGGCTTTGCTGCATCCTGCAATTGACCAGGCGTTGGAGCCGATCCTTGCGCGTCCGCACGAGGCTCTGAACATCGCCATTGCGTTTGGCCTGCCGGCGCCGCGGCCGGGTTTGCCGGAGGACTTGCAGAAGCAACTGGTCAGGCGTTGCGCCCGGAAGTACAACGGTACCTTTCGTGCGGCGGCTTCCTTTCCTGTCGGCCATGCCAGTGGCTTGCTCGCGCTCGATGCCGCAACGACGAAGCTCACGAGCGGGGAACTCGATGCCTGCGTTCTTGCCGGTGTGGATTCTTATATCGATCCGGAAACCCTGGAATGGCTGGAGGCATGCGATCAACTTCACGGGGCTGGTCCGCTGAACAATGCCTGGGGCTTCATTCCGGGAGAGGGCGCCGGCTCAGTTCTGTTGATCCGCGAGGAGACTATCCGGCGGCTGCAGTTGGAGCCTCTGGCGCAGGTACTGGGTGTCGGCAAGGGATTCGAGCCCAAACGCATCAAGACCGAGACGGTGTGCATCGGAGAAGGGCTGACCCAGACCTTTCGCTCAGCGCTGGCCAAGCTGCCCGACGGAGCCCGCGTCACCGACGTCTATTGCGACATGAATGGCGAGCCCTATCGGGCTGACGAATACGGCTTTACCTGTCTGCGGACGAAGGAAGCCTTCGAAGCTTCATCCTACTTCATCGCGCCGGCAGACTGCTGGGGAGACGTTGCCGCGGCGAGTGGCCCGCTTCATGTCGGGCTAGCAGTCATTGCCGGCGCAAAGGGCTACGCCAACGGGCCCTATGCCTTTGTTTGGGCGGGCTCCGAGGGCGGTGAGCGCGGGGCCGCGTTGCTAACCATGTAGCGGATAGCTCAGATGCCGGTCACGATCAAGGTCAATGGCGTTGCCAACTCGCTGGTCCACAAGGGCAGCAACGGCGTTTCCATCGCAACGATCCCGGACGTGTGCAAGACGCCGTCGCCAGGCGGTCCGGTGCCGATTCCCTATCCCAATATCTCGCAGTCGGCTACCCTGGCCAAGGGCACTACCACAGTCAAGGCCGACGGCGGCATGATGATCGCGATCAAGGGGTCCGAGTTCTCACTGTCTAACGGTGACAACGCTGGCGTTGCTGGCGGAGTGAAGTCCTCCACCTTCATGAAGGAGTCCACTTGGATTTTGTATTCGTTTGACGTGAAGATGGACGGCAAGAATGCCTGCCGGTTGACTGACAAGAAGTTCCAGAATCATGAGAATACGGTGAATTTGGGGGGCGTCTTCAACCCTCCCGTAAGTCTTCAGTTGTCGGATCGTGAGCAAGAAATCGGAGATGCACTCTGTAAAGAATTCTGCAAGAAGCTGAGAGAAGGATTCAATCGTCCGAAGAAGGGTCGTGTTAGTTGGCGTAAGAAGGACAGCATTAGCGAAACGCGTCATTGGTCAAACGAGTTGGAGGAGAAACTCAACAAGATTCAGAGTAGAGACCCATGGAAAAAACTTTGCGTGGACTTCCCCTGCCACTCCCCGACCTATGGCGCCGGGCTTGCCATTCCGGATGCAGTTATGGTTGCCAGGCACACTAATGGACGACCGATCACCGGTCAAGCGGACCGCATTTTCGACTTCAAGTTCCCCGGAGATCGGTTTCGCGGCGATCAACGGAAGATCATGATCAACATGTGCCACGGGAAGCGTCCAGTCGAAATCAGCTCGAAAACGTGCGCGTGCTGAATGATCTCCGCATTAACGCGCCCGCGGCAACAGGAAGCACATGTCATGTCGATCAGTTTTCCCGAGAACCTCTCCTTTGCCGACGAAGAAGGCGTTTATATGCGTTGCTGTCTCGACCTTACGCTTTACTGGACGGCGTCGCTCTTCGACATCGCTAGCGGATTGAAGCACTTTTACCGCCGATCGCTGGATCTGATCGGGCCGCAAGTCGCCTTCTACGAGACTGAGGCCATGGCGGGTGCGAGAAGAATCAAGAGCAATACGCTTGACATGCTTGAACAATGGTTAAGTGAGAAAAAGAGCAGGCGGCACATCTACATGCTGACGCTGCATGGCGGCGATACGCCCAACAACCCGTCGGACTGTGCATTGATCCTCAATCATAACGAACAGGAAGGCGAGCGAGCCGGTGCGGTTCGACTGCTACTCCCCGTAGAGCGGTTTAAAGACGATTGGGATGGTCTGGTGTCTGTTGCACGAGTTCTTACCCAACCCTTGGAGTTTATGTCGGGTCATTGCGGATTTGGCCTGAGTTGGGACGAGAAGGGCGACCGCGCGGTCGATGCTGTTGCACTCTTTCCCTTCATTGCCAGACGCTTTCCGGGCATCGATATCCCTGACTTGGACGTTACTCTATACGCTATAGCGCACGCGGCTCGACCCGCGATCAAGACCGTCAACTGGCTAACGTTCCTGGGAACGCCGTTAGTCGAGTACTTGGGCGGCACCGAACGCCTTGTCGCAAGGTTAGGGCCCGTATGCAAAGTTCAGAGGCTCGACTTTGGCATCATGATTCAGGCGGGAATGGGGCCGGATATCGGCGATCGCAACCGCGGAGATATCTTGGAGACATATCACCGGGTGGGACGCCTGCTTACCGGAACTCGCGTTACGGCACACCCCGAACTTGTTGGTTGTTCGGGGTCGGGGAACGAGGAGCTAACAGCAGAATGGCTGGCGCGGTTTGACGATTGAGCGCGCTGCGACGCAAGGCGTAGAGATGTGGTGCGACATCCGGACCAACGGAAATAGGAAACGGAAATAGGAAACGGAAATCGGAAACGGAAATCGGAAACGGAAATCGGAAACGGAAATCGGAAACGGAAATAGGGGCAGCCCTGAAGCATGACCCCCGAAAGCCAGTGATCGCAAGGCTTTGCGGCCGCTGCGAAACTAAATCTTTCGCACTGGGGGGCTAAACAATTTTTCGCGGCTTTGGCAGAATAGCTGGAGGCCAACAGTTTCAGGTTTCCGGTGAAGGTTCTGCGATGGATGTGATGATGTCGGGCAGTTGGGTGCACTGCGGTCGGGAGTTCAGTGCGCGCGAGGTTGCCGACATCTGCGCGACGGTGGCGTGGCTGCCGGGTTTGGCGCGCAGCGAACTGGCGGCGACATTGTGCGAGCATCTGGGCTGGGTGACGCTGACGGGGACGGCGAAGACCGGCGCCTGCCTGGAGTTCCTGCAGCGCCTGCAGGCGGCAGGCCTGCTCGTCCTGCCTGCCCAGCGAGCCAAGCGGGCCAACCGACCGACGCCACGCAGCCCGGCGCCACCGCGCACTGCTGTCGAAGGGTTAAATAGGGGACAGACCCCGTTTTGTGGGTTTACTCCGTTTTGTGTGGAACGAGGGCCATCTGGGCGAACGGCGGGGTGGG
>NZ_JAMTDQ010000044.1:120259-125396 GCF_023806635.1 Accumulibacter sp. | reverse complement strand
GCGCGCGCCGTGCCCGGCGTGCCTCGCCGGTGCCGGCGCCGGCACCGGTTCCGGCAGCGACGCCGGCACTGCTTCCGCTGCCGCGCGCGGCAGCCCGGTCGCGGGCGGCCCGTCTGCAGCGCCGGCCGGTCGCAGGTGCGGCGGCAACAGCCAGGGCGTCGCCGCCGGATCCTCGGCACGCTGGCCTTGCGCATCGAAATGCACGCCGAGAAAACTCAGGCCATCGCGGAAAAGGACGATGCGCGTCTTCTCGAAATTGATCTCGAGGCCGGCGTCCGCCAGCCACTGCGCTGCCGCCTCGAGTGCCCGTTCGGCGGTGGCGACGTCGCGGCAGGCGATGACGAAATCGTCGGCGTAGCGCACCAGGTGCCAGTCGGCCTCGGCGGCGATCGCCTCGTCGAAGCCGTCGAGATAGAGGTTCGCCAGCAGCGGTGACAGCGGCGAACCCTGCGCCACGCCCTGGCGGCAGCGCCGGTCGCCGTCTGCCGTGCGGATCGGCGCCGCCAGCCACTGCCGGACGAGCGGCAGGACGCTGCCGTCGGGCAGCAGCGCCGCCAGCCGCGAGACGAGCTGGCGATGCGGGATGCGGTCGAAGAAGGTGCCAATGTCGGCGTCGACGACGCAGGGCAGGCCGAGGTCGCGCAGCTCGGCGACGCGGGCGACGGCATCGCGGACCGAGCGACGCGGGCGATAGGCGAAGCTCTCGTCCTCGAAATGGCGGTCGAGGATCGGCCCGAGCACCAGCGTCGCCGCGGTCTGCAGCACGCGATCGCCGACGGCCGGGACGGCAAGCTGCCGCGGCTCGCGTCCCGCCCGCGGCAGCTCGACGCGCAGCAGCGGCGCCGGCTGGTAGCGGCCATCGCGCACCTGGTCGCGCAGCCGGCCCAGTCGCAGCAGCGCATTGCGCCCAAACTCGTCGAGGCCGATGCCATCGACGCCGGCGCCACCGCCGTTGCGACGCACCCGCGCCCAGGCCAGGGCCAGCGTGTCTTCGGCGACGAGTTGGTCGAGGAGTGCCATGGCTCGAGAGTCTGCCAGAGGCAGCGGCGGCACGCACGAATGGCAAGCTTGCCAAGCTGCCGGGCCGGCCGGGAGCGCGCGCGAAACGGCTGTGGAAGCTGCCGACGGAGCCGGGCGCTGCTGCCCCATCCTGGGCGCGGATAGCGGGAAGGCCTCTGGCGGCTCGTGAAGCCCGCGGCGACGGCCTGGAGTCTTCAGATCGTCGAGGAGAGAAGAGATCGGCGCTCGGCCCCGCACAACGCCGAATCGCTCTGGAGCCTAAAGAGCGAGGTCACCCGCCCGGGCGGCAGCGAGGGGCGGCTGGAAGGCCTCGTTGGGCTGCGGACCTTCACCAAGACGCGAAAAGAACAACATGATTTCTTCATGGCTCTTGCCAGCCAGCATTGCAGTTTGCTCGTCACGTACCTTGCGGAAAAACCCAACCGTCCGAAAGTCACTCTTCTGAACCATGGCTCACAACCCCCGCACGCAACGACACCAATTCGAGATGTAATGCCCGGACAAATTCATCGGTCTTAATCCCCTTCAGGAATTCGGGGAGAGAGAACAAAAGCCTGCGGGCGCACGAGCTGGCGCGGGGGTCTTAATCCCCTTCAGGAATTCGGGGAGAGAGAACGCAATGGGATGCGGTTATCGGCTCTGGCACAAAGTCTTAATCCCCTTCAGGAATTCGGGGAGAGAGAACTAAATAAAGGACAAGAAGAGTGGGTCTGCGTAGTCTTAATCCCCTTCAGGAATTCGGGGAGAGAGAACCAAGCCCAAGCGTAATCGGGTACCCAAGGCAGTGTCTTAATCCCCTTCAGGAATTCGGGGAGAGAGAACCAAAACCAGTCAATGGCTCTGGGAAGCGGTCCAGTCTTAATCCCCTTCAGGAATTCGGGGAGAGAGAACGCGGAAGCAGAATACCAAGGTTTGGGGGGAAGGTCTTAATCCCCTTCAGGAATTCGGGGAGAGAGAACAACAAACCCTTTGCTTTCACAACGAGTCAGAAGTCTTAATCCCCTTCAGGAATTCGGGGAGAGAGAACAAATCCCATATGAGGAAGTAACGACGGAATTGGTCTTAATCCCCTTCAGGAATTCGGGGAGAGAGAACTTGATGATGCGCAGACAAAAGCAAACGCGGAGAGGTCTTAATCCCCTTCAGGAATTCGGGGAGAGAGAACATGATCGGCGGTGCTCCATGGCTCATGGGTCCGGTCTTAATCCCCTTCAGGAATTCGGGGAGAGAGAACCCACGACCGATCCGTCCGAAACCTGCCACTTCGTCTTAATCCCCTTCAGGAATTCGGGGAGAGAGAACCGAGAGAAGGGCTGAGCGGGTTTCGTGTTCATGTCTTAATCCCCTTCAGGAATTCGGGGAGAGAGAACCCAGCTCAAAAGATGGGCTGGGCAGGTGTTCGTGTCTTAATCCCCTTCAGGAATTCGGGGAGAGAGAACTGTAGCAACCGAGTCTGCCGACCGGGCAAACACGTCTTAATCCCCTTCAGGAATTCGGGGAGAGAGAACGGGAATCTTCCCTCAACGTTTGGCCGGATGCTTGTCTTAATCCCCTTCAGGAATTCGGGGAGAGAGAACGACGGAAAACGGATCAGGGACAAGGCGCTTCACAGTCTTAATCCCCTTCAGGAATTCGGGGAGAGAGAACTAGATGTCGACCTCGAAGCAATGGCACAAGAGGTCTTAATCCCCTTCAGGAATTCGGGGAGAGAGAACCGAAGTATCTTCCTACGAGCAGCATGTAGTTGGTCTTAATCCCCTTCAGGAATTCGGGGAGAGAGAACAAAGAGCACACAGCAAAGGAATTCCGTGGGAAGTCTTAATCCCCTTCAGGAATTCGGGGAGAGAGAACCAAAGGCGACGCTCTCCCACGTGCCGACCTGGGTCTTAATCCCCTTCAGGAATTCGGGGAGAGAGAACGTATGCTACGGGTTCGGGTAGGGCAGACAAGTCTTAATCCCCTTCAGGAATTCGGGGAGAGAGAACCCCGTCCATCCGTGTGCGCGTCAGCCCGCGCAGTCTTAATCCCCTTCAGGAATTCGGGGAGAGAGAACAAGGGTCGGGGCAATTTAGGTGGGATGCTACGTTAGTCTTAATCCCCTTCAGGAATTCGGGGAGAGAGAACCTATGGCGACCTGCTGCCCGAGTATGAGATCGGTCTTAATCCCCTTCAGGAATTCGGGGAGAGAGAACCCCTCGGCGCGGTCTTCCCAGCGGCGACGTATGGTCTTAATCCCCTTCAGGAATTCGGGGAGAGAGAACTTCTCGCGCGGCGGATTCGAACTGGCGCGCAAGGTCTTAATCCCCTTCAGGAATTCGGGGAGAGAGAACGAGCGCGCGACGCCAAGGCGTCATGGCGCGCAAGTCTTAATCCCCTTCAGGAATTCGGGGAGAGAGAACACAACCTGATGGCCCTTCCTGTCGAGTTGGCAGTCTTAATCCCCTTCAGGAATTCGGGGAGAGAGAACATTCACGTTCAAGCTGGAAGATTTGATTCAAGACGTCTTAATCCCCTTCAGGAATTCGGGGAGAGAGAACTCCGAACTGCGGCACATGCTCGACGCGCCGATGTCTTAATCCCCTTCAGGAATTCGGGGAGAGAGAACCCAATACAGAGTTTTCGGCAGAGCCGTACGTTGTCTTAATCCCCTTCAGGAATTCGGGGAGAGAGAACGTAGTCACGCAATCCTAATCTACGGCGATAGCGGTCTTAATCCCCTTCAGGAATTCGGGGAGAGAGAACCAGACGCAACGCTCACTGTGTCCTTGGTGATCGGTCTTAATCCCCTTCAGGAATTCGGGGAGAGAGAACGAACTGCGGAAAAAAGATGAACAGGAAGACATGTCTTAATCCCCTTCAGGAATTCGGGGAGAGAGAACGAGAAATTTTCATCAACGGGAAGAAAGCGTCCAGTCTTAATCCCCTTCAGGAATTCGGGGAGAGAGAACAGTTGACGGCTGTCCGTCAGACTTGGCAAGGAAGTCTTAATCCCCTTCAGGAATTCGGGGAGAGAGAACAAGAATGTCTTCAGTAAGCCCCACCGTGTACAGTCTTAATCCCCTTCAGGAATTCGGGGAGAGAGAACCTCCACGCCTTTCCGCTGGAGGCCGACTACGCGTCTTAATCCCCTTCAGGAATTCGGGGAGAGAGAACAAGGTTGCTGTTCGCTGGCAGAATGGTCTGTACGGTCTTAATCCCCTTCAGGAATTCGGGGAGAGAGAACTTCATGGAATAGAAAAGGGGCCGAAAAATGGAGTCTTAATCCCCTTCAGGAATTCGGGGAGAGAGAACTTCCACCGACGTTACTAGCGGCAGTAGCAAAACGTCTTAATCCCCTTCAGGAATTCGGGGAGAGAGAACTCGCATCGAGGCTCTCAGCGTCGAACGGCTCTGGTCTTAATCCCCTTCAGGAATTCGGGGAGAGAGAACCCCATGGTCACGCTGCTGGTGAAATTGGCGCTGGCGTCTTAATCCCCTTCAGGAATTCGGGGAGAGAGAACAGATTCAGCACATCCGAAGCCGCTAACGCATACGTCTTAATCCCCTTCAGGAATTCGGGGAGAGAGAACTTGGTTCCGCATCGCAACAGAAGCTAAGACAGGTCTTAATCCCCTTCAGGAATTCGGGGAGAGAGAACTGAATCACCTAGCTTTCCCCGACCACTATCCCGTCTTAATCCCCTTCAGGAATTCGGGGAGAGAGAACAACGACTTCCCGCAAGTACGGAACCCCTCAGGGGTCTTAATCCCCTTCAGGAATTCGGGGAGAGAGAACGCTGATCGCTACGGTAATGGACGACGACAACGCGTCTTAATCCCCTTCAGGAATTCGGGGAGAGAGAACTCTTCATCATGGGACCGGACGAAGGAAGGCAAGGTCTTAATCCCCTTCAGGAATTCGGGGAGAGAGAACTAGGCACTGTAATATGCTCAAAGTCCCGCGCAGGTCTTAATCCCCTTCAGGAATTCGGGGAGAGAGAACCCCCGACGTCAAGAGGAGGGCACGCTGATGGCGTCTTAATCCCCTTCAGGAATTCGGGGAGAGAGAACGGAACGACGGCGACGAACGAAAATCCATCTTCGTCTTAATCCCCTTCAGGAATTCGGGGAGAGAGAAC
>NZ_JAMTDQ010000044.1:0-120159 GCF_023806635.1 Accumulibacter sp. | reverse complement strand
CGTCTTAATCCCCTTCAGGAATTCGGGGAGAGAGAACTCTAACGCTGGAAGGCCGCTTGTGGCAAGGGTTTGCGGGGCACGAATCGGCGCGTGGCAGCCGATGAGGCCAATGGCATCATGGCGACGGGGCAAGAATGGCACTTTCCTCATGCCAATCAGGGCGCTGCGCGTAGTTCCAACGGCCTCGGCGGCCCCGGCGCCTGGGACAACGACAACATCGCGGGAAGCAGCGGCACGGGAGCGCCGTCGATGCGGCTGCAGTGCAGCCAATCGCTTCTGGTGGCGCAGCGAGCAGCGACGCCAGGCGACCGTCGCCGTCGTCGCGGCGTCGCACGTTCTGCCGCGTCGTTGCCGCCTTGCGCTGCGTGCGGCGACGACCGTTGCTCCCCTCGCGACGGCCGACGACGCTGGCCGTCGATCGGGCTCGGCGTGTCCGAGCGGGAGCTTGGCACCTGTCGCGCGCCCGCCTGTATGCGCCACGCCCGTCATTCGATGCTGCGGGTGGATCGGTCCATGCTCCCGATCGATGACTCCATGTTCGGGATCGATCACTGCATGCGCCGGACGGGTCGTTCCATGCGGCGAGCCCAAGGTTGCGACCGGCCGGTCGATCGCTCGATCCCGTCGGCAGAAGCGAGCATCCCGAAGGTCCATCGCACGCACCAGCGTCGTTCGTGCCGGCGCGTCCGCGACGGAACGTTCGACACCGCGCAGCGACGGGCGCAGCCCGGCCATGCAGGTTGGCATACGCGTCATCCAGGCCCGCAGCGGCGCGTGCATGGTTGCGTCGCGCGCCGGCGCCCGCGACCGCTGAGCGGGAGACGTGGGCGCCGGTACCTCGCTGCACCGGCCGTGACCATGCGGGCCGGGCGCACTCCCGTCGACTGCCCGGGCAGGGCACGGCGGGTGCCCGGCCTGTGCCGACCGCTTCACGGGGTGGGCGCCGCCTTCCTGGTCTTGCGCGCGAAACGGCGGCCGAGGTCGTCGAGGCTGCCCTCGAGCGCGCCGGTCGAGAGGTTGTGCAGCTTGGCATACTGGTAGACGAGCAGCGCGGCGGCGTAGGCTTCGCTGCCGGCGGCAAAGTAGGTGTCGTCGAGCTTGCGGAAGACGGTTTCGAGTTGGTGACGCACCGGGTAGAGGTCTTCGACGAGAGCGACATCGGCGGCAAATTCCGGCAGGCTGAAGCCGCTCGGCAGGATTTCGGGTTGGGCTTGGGCGATGGCGAGCGCCTTGACGACGAAGGAACGGTTCATTTCGCCAAACTTCACCATCGCCGTCCGTTCGCCGTCGGCGAGGTCGATCAGGAAGGGGAGGGCGTCGGTGAGGGCGGTCAGCGCGGCTTGCGCCCTGGCGTTCTGGTCAGGAGTGATGGCGGCGTCGATGCGGTTTGCAGGCATGGCAGGTCTCCTTGATCGGTCGGGCGCGAAGACGTTTCGCACCGTGTGGAATTAGAAGGGATTTCCGGCGCAGCGGTCAAGGCCGCGCGGCGGCAGCCACCGCCGCTGCCGTGGTGGCGACTGCCGGCTGCGGCGGCGCCGCCGGCGCCGGCGCTCATGCCAGCCGCTCGAGCCAGGCCAGTTCATGCGGGACGGCGGCGATTTCGGCGTCGGCGAGCAGTTGGCCCTCCGCCAGGCGCGTGCGGATGCGCAGGACCAGCGCCTCGTCGCCCGCTTCCATGGCGATCTCGACGCGCCGCGCCGGGACGGACACGCCGAGCAGCGCCGACAGCAGGCGCGCGCTGGCGTCGTGGCCGATCGCCGAGACGAAGCCGCCGGCCAGCCGCCGCCGCGCCTCGGCGGCGTCGAGCGGGCCGCTGAAGCGATAGTCGCCGTAGGCGGTCAGCACCGGTGTGTTGAGCAGGTAGATCATGTTCCCTCCCCGCCGGCGCTGCCGGCAATGACGTTGAAGGTGCGCACGCGCTTCTCGCCCGCGGTCTCGACATACTGGAACTCGATCTCGGGGTGCTCGAGGGTGACCATCGCGGCCGCGACGCTGAGCACCTTGGTGCCGCCGGTGACGTCGATCATGATCTCGCGCTGGCGCGGCGCTTCCTCGGCGATGATCCGGCGATAGAGAGCGAGGAGTTCGTCGAGCGCTTCGAACGAGGCCTCGCGCAGTTCGACGCGCGCGGCGTCGAGTTGGGGAAAGTAATGCGTGATCATCTCCCGGCAGTCCGGGAACGATGCCGCGGATCCGTCCCTCCCCGGCGACCCGACGAGGATGATGCGCTGCAGGCCCGCCCGGTGCACGTCGATCGCCCGCAGCAACTGTTCCCAGGCAAACTTGTCGCGTTCGCCGAGCGAGTCCATCGCGCGCAGCGCGTCCGGACACTGCGGGGGCAGGGGGTGCTCGGCCGAGGCCCGGGTCAACCGCTCGGGCTGCCAGTGCCACGCCGTGCGCGAGAGCGCGAGCACCAGCACCGCATGCGGCTCGACGCGGCCCGGCTGGCCGATTCGCCGCACCGCCACCGGCAGGAAAGTGCGCCGGCGCCCGTACAGCCAGGCGGCCAGGGCGAGCGAGAGCAGCGCCATGGCGAGCATCCAACACGCAAAGCGCGCATCGCCGGCGCCCAACGCGCCGCCCGGCAGCCACGGAAAGAGCTGGTCTCCCTTGATGCCGTCGGCGATCCAGCTCTGCAGCAGGAGGATGCCGAAGGCGAGGAGGATGTTGAGCAGCGCATCGCAACCGCCCGCTCGCGCGCGCATCATTCGCTGCCGCCAGCAAAGCGGCCGTAGCCGGAACTGCGCTTGCCGCCGATGCCGTGCTGCTGCAGGCCTTCCTCGAGCAGGCGGCGGGCGAGGCGGGTCCACAGCGGTTGGCCTTCGATGACGAAATGGAAGCTGCCACGGACGGCGATCTGCGGCGCCGGTATCGGCGAGTCGAAATCGCTCGCCGGATCGCGGCCGCCGCTGCCGTAGTACGCCGTGTGGTGCACGGTGACCACTTCGGCGACGAAGGGTTTCTCGCCGCGCCCGGGCACCCACCAGGCGTCGTGGAAGATCAGGCCGCCCATTTCGGCGGTCGTTTCCTCTTCGCCGGGGTCGTTGCCGAACAGCCAGCGGCGCGCTTCAGGATTGTCCAGCCATCGGCCGGCGCTGGCCCGGCAGAGCCCCTTGACCGCCGAGCCGGGGATCAACGGCATGCCGTAGGTGTGCGAGACGGTGACGCCGGTTTCGAGCGCGTTGTCGCGGACGACGCCGATGTACAGCCGGCCGGCCAGTGGCAGGCGGAAGGCGGCGAAGCGCTGCGCGTCGGCAGTCGTTCTCTGCCAACGTTCGAACGCCAGCCGGTAGAAGTCGGGGACGCCGAGTTCGGCGATGGCCCGGATGTGTCCGGCCTTGATCTCGCCGGCCTTGTCGCCCTCCGGAAGACTCGCCAGCCCCTTGACGAGCAGCAGGCCGCAATGCGGTTGGGTGCGCCTCAGTGCAGAGAAGCCATGGTCAAGCAGCGGTCTGATTGCGCTACGGCAGAGCGTCATGGCGTGCCCTCCTTGTCGCTCAGATACGCCTGGCCGAAGCGCTTGAGCCAACCGGCCGCGGCGAGCGTGTCGCGCGTCAGTTGGCGGTAGTCGGGCAGTCCGGCGTCGATCGCGCGCTGCTGCAGGGCTTCGCCGCCCGCCATTCCGAGGATTTCCGCGAGGTCGCCGAGATAGCGCTCGTAGGCCGGGCTCTTCGCCGCCTTGGCGCGCATGAAGCCGACCGCCTGCGCCAGGCCGGCCTGCAGGACCAGCACCGGGAAGTTGTCGGCACGCGCCTTGTATTCCTTGCGTTCCTTCGGCGGCTTGTCGCGGATGACTTGGATGGCCGCCAGCGCCCCTGCGGCCTGGCGCTGCGCGCGCGTGCTGCGCGGTTCGTTGCTCATGGCATCCTCCTCAGAGCACCAGGCGAACGAGGCCGCGGCCGATCGTCGCCTTGCCGCCGATCTGCAGCGTCGGCGTTGCGGCGAGGCCTTCGCGAACCTTGTTCATCACTTCCCGCTCACCGAGCTTGCTGCCGTCGCGCGCCGGTCCGGCGGCGATGACGCCCCAGAGGATCGTCTCCGCCGGCAGGTTCTCCTCGTACCACAGGCCACCGTCCTGGACGACGCCGCGGCTGTCGTCGATGCGAATCCGCGCGCGCACCTCGGTCGCGGTGTCGGCGAGGAAGGAAAAGTCGTCGTCGGAGAGAATCGCGAAGCGCTGCGTGAATTGGATCTGCCACTGCGGATGGTCGGCGTGCGCCCGGCTGGCGATGGCCCTTGCCCAGTCATCGGCGCCGGGAGCGGCGTTCAGGTCGAGGTCTTCGAGGACCAGTTGGTCGTCCGTTGCCCGGAGGCACGTCTCGGCAGTAACCAGGGCCGACTGTCCGCCCACTTGGGCGACTGCGGGAACGTCCGCCGCTGCCGCCCCGGCGCGCCGCAGATCTTCGGCGTAGCGCGCCAGGACGAAGGGACAGGTGACGAAGGCCGAGATGCCGGCGAACGAGCGCACCGGCAGGAGCAGGAGGTGCGCGTCGCCGAAGGCGAGGGCGCCGGCGTGCGCCTGCGTGCCTTCGGCGATGGTCTCGGGGCCGAAGAGCGACTTCTGGCAATCGTTGCCGGCGAACTCGTCGCGCAGCACGCCCTTGAGCGCCGAGCCGGGGACCAGCGGCAGGTTGGTGGCGCGGGCGCGCGCCACCGGCAGATCGACGACGCCGAGCGCCTGGCCGGCGCCGACGTGCAGGGCGCTCAGCGCGTGCAGATGAAAGACTTGCATCAACATGGGTGTTTCTCCTTCGTTCAGGGATGGTTCCAGAGACCGGGGACGACGAGGCCGAAGCCGTCGCGCCGGTCCTGCGGCTGGTCGCTGATCGGCGCCAGCCAGAGTCTGCTCGCCCAGCCGGCGGGTGGCTCACCGACGACGTCGAACCAGTAGGTGGCACCGGCGGCGACGGCCTTGCGCGCACCCTTGGCGTGCCAGGCAGCGAGATCCCAGCCGGAGATTCCCTGCCAGCGTTCGACTGCCGCCGCCCGCAGGCGCAGGCGCAGGCCGGCGATTCCGGGCACCTCGCCGGCGGCGTCGAGCCAGGCTGGCCGCCAGCCACCGGTGAACAGCGCCGGCGTCACGACGGTGAGGGTGATTCGCCGGCTGGCGGCGATCGCCGCGAGATGCGCGGGCGGCGCGTCGAGTGCGGCTGCCGGTGCGGGTTCCAGCCACGACAGCCGGCGCTCGCCGCCGAAGGTGACCGTGCGCGCGGCAAGCGGGCTTGCAAAGCGGCAGAGGAAGACCCAGTCGCGCACGGCGAAGCCGCGGCCGTCGTCCTTGCGCCGGCGGGAGAAATCGAGTCCTTCGGTCTGGAACAGGCGCCCCGGGTCGGCCGCCAGGGTGGCGCGGTCAAGCGCGACATGGCTGCGCGTTTCGCTCGCCGGCTCGTCGGGCGTGGAGGGGCGGACGGCTTGGCCGCGGCGCCAGGCGAGCAGCGTTGCCAGCGGCCAGTAAGCGGGGCCGGGCTGCGGCTTGCCCTTCGGCGCGCCGGCGAGCAGCAGGGGCTGCAGCTCGGGCGGCAGGTCGCAGCCGCAACCGTCCGGCAGCGTCCCCGGGGTCAGCCGATGGTAGGCCTTGTCGCCGCCTTCGTCGTCGAGGAGAACGGCGTCGGCGGGTCGCGGCAGCATCGGCGTGATGCGCTTGCCGTCGGCTTCGGCGAGGCGTTCGGCAAGGATCGGCCCGTGCGCGTCGAGGGCATGCAGTTCCTGTTGCTGCGCGGCGGTCAGCGGGCCGCGCCAGCCGCGATCGTCCATGACCTGCGTGCGCAGCAGGCCGGCGAGCGACGATGGCCAGGGGAAGTTGGCGCCGTCGCGGCTGCCCCCGCCGAAGGGCCTGCCGGAGCGGAAGACGAGCGGCGCCTGCGGCTCGATCAGGTGGTCGTACATCGTCGGTGCGTCCATCATTGGGCTCCTTCTGCGGCGCTGACTTCGTCTGCGGTGGCGGCGGACAGCCAGCGGGCGAGGATCAGTTCATCGGCGAGGCGCAGCAGCCCGGTGGCGTCGGTTGCCGACGCAAGAGCGTCGCCGGCGAGCGTCGCGCGCCGTCTGTCGAGTGGCTCGCGCAGCGCATCGTCGATCTGCTCGGCACCGCCGCCCCGGCGCGCGCGGTCGAGCAGGCGGCGGAATTCGCCTGCGGCGACGCCGGTGCTGGCGCCGGTCGCCCGGCAGTGGAGCGCGATGGCGCGCGTGTCGTAGGCGAGGCGACCGGGCAGGTGCCGCTGCGTGTAGGCGGCCTGCCATGCGGCGAGAGCCGCGCGGCCGGCGGGGTCGTCGAAACGCAGTCGGAGACCGATTTCGTGTCCCGAGCGGATGTGCAGCTTGAGCCCGAGGGCATTGCCCTGCGCCGGCGAGCCGGCCTCGCCCTTGGCGAACTTCTCGGCGGCAGCGGCGCGCTGACGGATGACGCCGAGCGGCTCGAGGACGTGGCAGATCGCCGCGCCGACGCGCAGCGTCGGGCGGGCGTCCGCATCGTCCCGGGCGAGATCGGCGACGACCGCGGCCATCGCGGTCGTGAAGGCCTCGTGCAGGGCGAAGGCGCTGTCGACGACGACGGTGAGCGGCAGGAAGACGGTGAGATCCTCGCCACCGGCGAAGACGCACTGGCCGCCGAAGTCGCGGGCGAGCTGCGGCACACGGTCGGCGAAGGCAGCAACGGCGTCCGAGATGCGCTGGTGATCGGCCGCGGATTGCGCCCGGTCGACGAAACGGCCCATGCGGTCGCCGTCGGCGATCAGAAGCACGCCGTAGGGGCAGGGCCGGCCGTAGCGCTTCCACAGCGACCGGAGCACTGTACCGAGATCGGCGAGCGCCGTGCTCGCGGCGGCGTTCCCTTGGCAGTCGCGCGCGGCGATGGCGTAGCGTTCGGGAAACAGCAGGCCGCCGTCGTAGGGAAAGATCCCGGCGCCGCCGCTGCCGCTGCTGCGCGTCGCCAGAGCGACGTCGTCACTGACGAGTCTTTCGTAGGCGCCAGCGAGTTCGCGACGCTTTTCCGCATCGAGCTTCTTCAGCCAACCATCGGCGGCGAAGCGGCTCAGCGCCGTGAAGCGCTCGGTTCGCCCGACGACGCGCTTGATGCAGCCGAGTGCGTCAAGCTGCTCGCCGCGGCTGAGGCCGAAACGGGCGGGGAACTGCTGCCGACCCCTGGGCAACACCGATTCGCGCAGGCCGTCGAACGAGGATTTCGGGACGCCGACGCCCTTGTCGGCAACGTCAGTCGCGAACATCGGTGCGAAGTCACGCGTGTTCTTGCGCGCGGCAAGTGCCTGCTTGAGGTGGTCGTAGGCGACGCGGTACGCCGGCCGGCCCCCTTCGCCAGCAGCGGGGATCGCTGCCCAGGCGGCATAGGCCTCGATGGCGTCGGCGACCTGGCTCTTCCACAAGTCCTTGCGCAGCGTGACACCGGCCCCTTGCCAGTCCCGCATGGCGGTGTCGGCCAAGCTGGCCAGGCGATCGCGCGCTGCCTGCTTGACCGCACTGGCAATGGCGCGGACCGCCTCCTCGTCGACGCCGTCGATGCGTGCCAGCAGGATGTTGGAGAGGTTGCTGTCCTGTTGCGGGTTTTCCCGCTGCACTCGCGACGCGAGCGGGTAGATGAGTTCCGCCCGCTGGTCGATCATCTTCGCGGCCGCGGCGCGCACCAGTTCGGAAAGGATGTAGCTGCCCGCCCAGAGGTCGCGACTGCGCCGCGCCGCGGCGATGAATCCCTGTACCGGACCGAGGGAAATTTCGAGGAGCCAGGAATTCATGGCGTCGCGCCTTTCTGGAAGAACTGCAGGAAGGCCGACAGGACGTCGGACTTGGCGCCAGCCACGTGTCGAAGACCGCGCGGCATGACCACCTGTCTCTTGACGGGGTCGCTCGGCCACCAGGTACCCGCAGGAATGGGCAGCGAGGCGCCGCTGGCGATCTTCAACTTCAACGCGCGCTTGCGCAGATCGATGTGCGTCGGCAGGAGCAGCACGACCGGGCGATAGATCGTCCTGTTGCCTTGGGGTTCGGGCCAGGCGGAGAAGATCAGCGGACTGGCGAAGCGGTCGCGCCGAATCTCGCCGTCGTCGGCGACCTCGAGCGTCGAGGCATACGGATCGCCGAGCCGCTCGTGCAACTTGAACTGGAAGACGATCGGCAAGCCGAGCAACGCGCGGGGAAACAGCAAGGGAGTGCTGCTGCCGAGCGCGTGAACGTTATCCGGCCGCGCACGGCGGGTGAGATTGCGCACCGCATTCGCTTCCGGCCAGTGGCTGCCGCCGGGGCGCGTGCCGGTACCGGAACCGCGTGCGAGCCCCGGCTTCTGCCGGAAGTCGACCAAACATTGGACCCCGGCTTCGACGGCTTGCCGGTAATCAGCGAAACTGTCGTCGCCCATCCGGACAAGTACGACCTTCGCTGCGTCGCGATCGGCCTTGCCGGCAAACAAGCGCTGCCCTTCCGCATCCACCACTTCGAGGGCACCGAGCCCACGCCGACGACGTGCACCGATGCCGCCGAAGCTGGCCCACATGCGCAGCGCCTGGAGCACGCTTTCCTCACAGGCATCAATGCGCAGCAAGAGGAGGAACTCGAAGGGTCGATTGCACGGCAACCAGTCGACCGTCGCAGCGCTGTCGGTGACGATCATCTTGCCCAGCACCGATCCATCCTTGGGCGAAGTTTTCCCGGCGACCGCCGCAGCCTCGACTCGCACGCTGACCTGGCTGGCGGTGAGACTGCCTTGATCGCCGAGTCCACCCCAGAGCGCACGTTCGGACGCAAACAGCTTGCTGCTGTCGGGCCTGCCCTCGGCAGTCAAATGCTCCGGGCGATGGCGGTTGAGCAAGCGCCACCAGTACCGCAGTTGTCCCCGGATCGCCGTCGCGCGGATCGGCATGTCGCGATCGACTTCGCCGGGGATGACGCCGCCGCCGTACATCGGCGTCACCAGCCGGCAGGTGTAGCGGCGCCAGGCTTCGCCGTTGTCACGTATTCGGTGCTCGATATCGGCCTGCAACTGCTCCGGGTCCAGATTCGGCGCCGCCTGTTTCGTCTTCATGAACATCCTCCGATCGTCTGTGCGGCCGTCGCTGCCGCATGCGTGGTCATTGCCTTGCCTCGACTTCGTAGGCACCGAAGCCGAACGCCGTCTTGCCGCCGATGTGCACCTGCTGCCCGGCGACCAGCCACGGCAGCGTCTGCGTCATTTCGCCGGTGAAGCGCAGCTCGCCCTGCAGCCCGCCGAAGCGCATCTGCTGCCGCGTCCGCGCCGAGCGCCGGTCGAGCTGCTGCCAGCGGATATCCTCCGCGAGCCGCGTGACCTGGCGTGCCTCGTCGAGCAGTGCGGCGCGGTCGCTCTTGGCGAGCGGCGGCGGGCAGCCGATGACGTGCGCCAGCTGGTCGAGGCGGCCGAACAGCCGGTGCAGGAGCTGGCCGTAATCGGGTGCGTGCCGCAGCAGTTCGCCGCCCTCCTTGAGGTGCAGCGGCGTCAGCAGGCGGACGGCGATCTGCCGCGGCGCCTGGCCGGCCGGCAGCCAGTCGGCGAAGTCGGTCAGCGGCGGCGGCTGCAGCAGGCCGTCGGCGGCGCTGAAGTAGGGCGCTTCGCCGTCGGGCAGCAGGACGCTCGCGCTCTCGAGCTGGAAGCGCCCGGCGGGGTCGATGCCGGCTTCGCCGAGCAGGGCGATCGCCTGCGTGCAGGCGAGCAGGTGCCCGGTGGCTTCGCCGAAGAGACTGAGCCGCAGCGTCAGCAGGTCGCCGGGCGGGAAGCGTTCGCCGGCCGGCGGGCACAGCGCGTAGAGGCGGGTATCGCCCTGGCCGCCGTAGAGCAGCCGGAACGATGCCGGGAAATGCCGTTCGAGCATCCTGCCGAGGCCGCCGTGCCAGAGGCTGCCGGCGAATCCGGGGAAGGCGAGGCCGGCCGAGCGCAGCGTCAGGCGCAGCGGCGCGATCGGCAAGGGGGTCGGGCGCTGGTTCATGAGATCGATCCGGTGCCCGGCGGGAAGAGGGCCCGGCGCAGTTCCTGCAGGCGGCTACGCAGGCGATCTTCGTCGGCAAGCGTTCGTTGGCTCTCGGCGGTGTGCGGCCGGACACCATGCGCGAGGGAGTTGCGCAGGTCGACGAGCTGGCGCAGTTGGGGAGTCGTCTTGCTCGCCGCCTTGTAGGCGTGCTTGCGGTTGCCGAAGCCGTCGGAATCAGCGAGCCCCTGCTGTTTGCAGGCGCGGGTGATGAAGGCTTCGTAGAGGAAGGTGGCGGCGCGCAGGTAGTCGCGCCGCTCGAGGTAGGCGGCGGCGAGCGAGAGTTCCCAGTCTTCACGCTGCGCGCCGCGAAACCAACCGATGCGCTTCTGCAGCGTTTCGCCGAAGAGGGCGCCGAGCCGGCCGCGATGCGCCTCGACCGCTCGAAAGACGCCGCTCAGCGTCTTCTGCGCCGATACCGGATTGCTCGTCCGCTCGAAGTACGCCGCTTGCGCGAGCCGTTCGGCAGTGCCCGCCGCCATGCCGTCGTCCGCGAGCAGCGGCGCGAAGACGCCATAGTCGCCGTCCTTGTCGTAGGTGGCGAGCGCGTCGACCCAGTTGAGCATCGTCAGCAACCCGCGCAGGCGCAGGACCGGCGTTTCGTCGGCGTTGTTGCGCATGTCGTAGGCACCGTAATAGAGTTCCTCGATCTCGACGCCGGCGACGCGCTCGAGGTAGCGCGCGGCGACCAGCGCCAGCATCGGCAGGTGGCGGAAGCCGTGCGTCAGGTCGAGGCACAGCCGTTCGCCGCGGCGAACGACGGCGGCGAGGTCGTGCAGGATGTGCACCTGTTCGGCGGTGTCGCGGGCGTAGCGAATCAGCAGACAGACGACGGGAATGCCGAGTTGCTCGGCGAGGCGCTGCCGCGGCAGGTCGAGCAGATCGTGCGTGACGTCCTCGCGCTCGGTGGCCTCCATCAGGCGGAGGATCTCCTCGTCGTCGTTGCCCTGGCGCTCGAAGAAGGCGTCCCACATGCTGCCGGAGGTGCCGACGAGGATCAGCCGCTGCGGCTTGAGGTGTTCGGCGAGGGCGAGGCCGAACCACGCGACGCTGCGCGCGAAGTCGGCGCTGAAGCGGTAGGTGGTCTGCTGGTAGCCGGTCCGCCGGGCGTCGAGGCGGCCTTTGCCGAGGAAGCTGATGAGGGTGGTCATGGGCGTTCTCCGGTGGTTGCTTCAGTCTTCGGCGCGGGCGGCGGCGTCGATATCGCCGTACCCCACCGCCGACGGCGGCAAGGCGAGGCAGTAGCGGCGTGGCCGCTTGCCGCCGTCGCTGATCAGGTATGGCGTCGCGGCGGCGCCGAGCTGCCGCTCGATGAGGCGCCGCAGTTTGCTGAGATGTCCCGAGAAGTAGTCGCCGTCCATTCCCTTTTTCAACACCGCCTCGGTCTTCTCGTGGTCGCGGAACGGGCCGTCGATCCAGTGCAGCTCGACGCGATAGCGCTTCCTCCATTCGGGGTCCGGGACGTCCTTCGGCGGCGCCGGCAGCGGTGGCTCGCCGCGCAGCGCGCGGCGAGCGAAGACGCTGAGCAACGCGAGTTCTGCGGGCGGCAGCGCGAAGACCTTGCCGGCGGCGCGGATGCGGCGCCCGGCGAGGTCGATCGTCAGTTGTGGCGGTGCCAGCGCCAGGCGCGCGGCGGCGACCGCCTCGCTGTAGCTGGCGCGGCCGGTCAGCAGCGCTTCCGGCAGCCCGTGGCGCAGGCTGACGATCGGCAGGTCGGCGAGGGTGATCTGCGCGCTGGCGGCGTCGGCGAGGCGGCCGCCGGCGAGTTCGATGACCTGGCTGGCCGGCGTCGGGTAGTAGAAGGCGCTGCTCGACTCGAAGGGCGCGGCAACGAGGACGTGTGACAGCCTGTCCTGCGGCCGGCCGTAGAGCGACAGCGCGTAGCCGAGGAAGAAGCCCATCGTCTTGCGGCCGCCGGCGATCGAGACGTGCAGCGCGCAGTCGGGATCGGCGGTGAAGTCGCGCACGAGTTCGGTGATGCCGTCGGCGGCGCAGCGGTTGTCGTCGGGCGAGCGGATGTCTTCGAGCGGATCGCCGGCGGCGTCCGTCAGGACGTGGATCTCCTCGGCCGCGAAGTCGATCGGCGGCAGCGCGTAGTCGCGGCAGAGGCGGTGGAACCAGCCCGGCTCGTCGGAGAGCAGCGCCAGGCGCGCCTTCTCGGCGCCGCTGCGGGTGGTGATGAGGTGGATTTCGCTCGGGACGAAGGCGCTGGCGCCCTGCGCGGGGGCGACGGCGAGCGCATACAGGGTCTCGGTGACGATCTGCGGCGACAGGCCGGTGACGGCGAGGAGGGTTCTTCGCGGGTAGGTGCTGGGGTGTTCGCGGGCGTAGGGCATGTTCGGCGGAGCGGCGACGGGGTGAACCGCATTGTCGCCGTTTTCGCTCGTCAGTAGGGTCTTTGGCAAGCTTGCGATGTCTGCCCTGCAGCCCATCAGCGCGCGCCGTTGCGTGCCGCTGCGCGCGGCGATCGAGCGGCCCGATTCGCCTCCTCCCCGTGGCGATGACGGCGCCGCCTCCCGGCGGCTGCGCTGGACGCCTAGCCGGCACCCGCGTCGGCGCGGAAAGTGCCTGTAGCGCTGCCGCTCCGCTTGCGCGAGACCGCGCTGCCCAGCCGGCAGCCCCGGGCCGACGAGAATGCCGAGTTCGGTCAGCAGGCTGCGCTGGTCGGCGCAATGGCCGTGCCCGAGCCCGAGGACGCTCGTAGTGACCGCCGTCGCGTCGATGGTAGCGAGGCCGTCGGTGGTGAAGCGCGTGCCGTCGATGGCACCGACGCGCTCTGCCCGGTGCAACTGTGCGGAGAAGAACCGCACCCGGTCGGGTTGCGAAGCATGGGGGGGAAGCCGCGGACGTGTGCGCCGAGAGTAGCACGCGTTCTGCCCGGCGCCGGTTGACTGCGGGCGATCAGCGCGCCGACGAAGGCATGGGCCGGCCTTCCCTCGAGCAGGTCGAGCAGCTCGTCGAGAAGCAGCGCGACAGCGTCGGCATCGGGAGCGGCGGCAAGGCGCCCGGCGATCGCCGCCAGCGGCGCCTGCAACGCCGCAGCGGAATCGCCGAGGCGGATGTGCACGCAGTCGCGGTTGCCGACCACTACGTCGAGCAACGCCAGTTGCTGCAGGTCGTCAGCCATGTCTCGTTCCCTTCCGCAAGCGATGAACGCCGCCCAGAACCACGGCGCCGCGTACGGACGGTGGTTTACAACATCAGCATCTTGAATTTACAATCGACCTCCCGTTGGTTTACGACCCAGACGATGGCGAAGCCCTCAAGATTCGAAGATCTGCTCTGGACCGTCACCACGGACGTTGCCGAGCACCCGCGCGACCTCACCCGGCACTACGCCGATCGCCTGGGCGTATCGCGCGTCGCCGCAAACAAGTACATCCAGCGTCTTGAGCGCGAGGGGTGGATCGCTCGCAGCGGGCCCTCGACTCATCCTGTCTTCAGCCCCGGTTACAAGCGAAAAGTCGCGCGGAAATACCTGCTCTCGGGTCTCGAGGAGCATGTTGTCTGGGAGAAGGATTTCCGACCCCACTTCAGCCTGGCCCGAAACATCCAGAGCATCGCGAGCCACGGGTTCACTGAAATGGTCAACAACGCCATTGATCACTCGGCCGGGAAGTCGGTCTTCATCGGCACCAGCCAGGATGAAAGCACGCTTCGAGTGGTCATTTCCGACGACGGCGTCGGAATCTTTGCCAGGATCACCGCAGCACTGGGTCTGCCCGACATGAGACAGGCGCTCTTCGAGCTGGCGAAGGGGAAGCTGACGACGGATCCAGGCAAACACACCGGCGAAGGGGTCTTCTTCACCTCGCGCATGTTTGACTCATTCGAGATCCGTGCGAATGGTCTGCAGTTCAATCACGATGCAAGCTCGCGTCACGACTGGCTGCACGAGGCGCCGGGCGTCTTCGCGAACGGCACGGCGGTCTTCATGCGGATTGCACTCGACTCCAGTCGAACCACCGCGGAAGTCTATGCTCAATTCACCGCTGCTCCTGAAGATTACGACTTCTCGAAGACGATCGTTCCAATGAGGCTTGCGAAATTCGGTGACGAACAGCTGGTGTCACGTTCTCAAGCCAAGCGACTGATCGCCAGGTTTGACCGGTTCCGGACGGTGATTCTTGACTTCTCGGATGTCCAGGAGATTGGGCAGGCTTTCGCCGACGAACTGTTCAGGGTCTATGGGGACAGCCATCGAGGAGTTGAGTTGCTGCCCCAGAACATGACGGAACAAGTCGAGAGGATGTGGCTTCGTGCTGTTGCGCCGCGGAGCAGCTAGCGACGAAATCCAGCGAACCAGGATGGATCGTGCGAAGCCCTTATACGTGCGTGGCCAAGTCGGCCGCGTGCAGGAACTGGGGCTGATCGAGCGTGCCGACGACGGATCGGTCCCGGTTCCCTGCGAGGCGGTCGAAATCGTGCTCCCGCTGGCCCGGGTGGCGTGAGCGTCAGCCGACGCAGCGATTCACGGCGTCCCCAGGAAGAGGTAGAGGTTGTGGAAGCCGCTGCCCGAGCTGGAATAGCCATAGCCCAGGAAGGCTGGTCCGAGCGGCGTCTCGCCACCGAGGTAGAGCGCCGTCGAGTTGATCCATCCCTTGAGCTGGGTCTCGGTGTAGGGCGCGCCGATGCGCGCGGCTTCGAGCAGCAGGCCGGCGCGCAGGTCGCCGCGCAGGCCGAGCGGCAGGCGGCCGATGATGCGCTCGGCGCGCAGGTTGCCGTAGCGCATGTCGTCGCCCTTGAGCTGGCCGACGCCGAAGGCGGTCATGTTGAACATGCCGCCAAGCGAGCCGGCGTCGTAGATCGGCAGTTGCCCGACGGGTGATCCCTGGTAGGTGGCGCGGCCGCTGAGGACCCAGTCACCGATGCTGTGATAGACGCCGGCGCGGGCGTCGAGGCGGCTGTAGCCCTCGGCCGGCGCGTCGAAGTAGCGGGCAGCGGAGAACCAGCCGGCGGTCGGGAAGTAGAGGCGGTCGGTCTGGTCGAGGTCGATCTGGCCGAACCAGCCGCCGTAGATCTTCGATTCCTCGGGCAGGAAAGGCGAACCGATGTTGCGCTTCGGGTCCCAGAGGTTGTGCTCCCAGCCGGCCTGCACCTGCCCGATGGTGCCGAGGTTGATGCCGCCGGCCACCTTGGCGGTGCCGCGCAGGACGCGGTACTGGGCGATCTTCTGGTTGTCCTGGTAGAGGGTGCTGAGCTGGCTGCCGTAGCGCAGGGTGGTCTCGAAGAAGTAGCGCTGCGCCGGGTCGAGCGGCTGGTAGTAGTCGAAACTGAGGTAGTTCGCCGAGCCGATCTCGGCGCCGAAGACGAGTTCGCCACCGAGCGGGTTGATCAGCGTCCGGTGGTAGGCGGCGCGCAGCGTGTAGGTCGAGTCGCTCTGGAAGTTGGTGTCGAGGTTGACGCCGAAACGCAGGTAGTCGGGGCCCCAGCCCTTTTCCTGCGGCGTCACGCGCAGGATGTTGCGATCGCGCAGCGTGGTGATCAGCGAGTAATCGACGTGCTCGTAATGGCCGTCGCCGTAGGCCTTGTTGAGCGAATCGTTGAGCTTTTCGGTGTCGAGGATCTCGCCCGGACCGAGGCGCAGGTGCTTCTCGATCATCACCGGATTCACCCGCTTCAGGCCGGCGATCTCGATGTCGTCGACGCGCGGCAGCGGGCCGCGTGCGACGCGCTTCTGCGCGACCCAGGCGGCGTACGCGGCTTCGCCGACCGACAGCCGGCGGAGTTGTTCGGCGACGGCTTCGGCGGCGGCGACGCCGCGATCGGCGGTCTCCGAGGTGCGCTTGAAGTCGCCGGCGCTGATCCCCGCGAGGTCGGGCTCGATGCGGATGTCGGTGGCTTGCAGTGTCGCCAGCGAGCGGACGACGTTCTGCTCGGTGAGGATGTTGACCATCTGCGCGGTGACGCTCAACAGGCTGCCGATCTCGTCGGCCTTGAGCAGCGGCGAGCCGACGTTGACGGCGATGACGACGTCGGCCTGGCAGCGCTCGCGCGCCTCGCCGATCGGCACGTTGTCGACCAGGCCGCCATCGACCAGCTTCTGGCCGTCGACATCGACCGGCGACATCAGGCCGGGAACCGACATGCTGGCGCGCATCGCCGACGACAGCGAGCCGTTGCGGAAGACGACGCGCTTGCCGTGGACGATGTCGGTGGCGACGATCGACAGCGGCAGCGCGAGGTCTTCGATGCGCCGCAGCCCGCGGTCGTCGCCGACGAGCTGATTGAAGAAGAGCTTGATCTTCTGGCCGGTGACGATGCCGGTCTGGTAGCGCAGCCCCTCTTCGCCGACACCGGTCTCCGACGCCGGCAGGTAGCGCTTGTCCCTCACCTTGTTGCGGAAGCTGCGGTCGGCGAACTGCGGCGCATCCTGGAAGAGGTCGTCCCAGTCGGCCTTCGCCAGCTCGTTGCGCATCTCTGAAGGCGCCATGCCGCTGGCGTAGACGCCGGCGACGAGCGCGCCCATGCTGGTGCCGGCGACGCAGTCGACGGGTACGCGCAGCTTCTCGATGACCTCGAGGACGCCGATGTGCGCCGCGCCGCGGGCGCCGCCGCCGCCGAGGACGAGGCCGACGCGCGGTCGCGTCGGCTGTTCGCCGGCGGCGGCGAGCTGGCTCAGGGCGAGCAGGACGATGAGGATCAGGCGTTGCATGGCGACGCTCCTGTGGTCAGCTGGATGGGTGGTGCGGCGGCAGCGGGCGGTGATCCGCGGCAGCGGCAGGCGGCGGTCCGCGGAAACGTGAGGCACCGCCGCCGGAGGCTCGGCGCGCGCGGGCTCAGTGGCCGGGTTGCGAGCTGAGTATGGTCAACGCGGCGCGCGCGTGTTCGACGGCGTCGCGGCCGAGGCTGGTCAGGTAGCCGCCGTCGACCTGCGTCAGCAGCCCCTTGGCGTGCAGCCGGCGGGTGGCGGCGATGATCGCCGGATCGGCGGTGCTGTGGATCTTGATTCCCTGCTGGGTGCTGTCGAGGTCGAAATGGACCAGGGTGTTGAGTTCGGCGACGAGTTCGGGCGTGAAGGGCATGGCGGATCCTGGGGCGGCAAGAGGACGGGTGCGGCGTGTCGCCGCAATTCTAGCGCGCCTGCAGCCGCTCTTCGCGCTTCAGGAACTGCACGAGAGCATCGAGCAGCCGGCGCGGTGGCGCGCCCAGTCGGGGCGCTTGGCGCTGCAGGCGGCGTGCCCGGGCTGTTCGTCGTAGGGCCGGCGGAGGACTTCGAGGAGTTCACCGATCAGCGTCGGGTCGCCTTCTTCGGCGCGGTCGATCGCCTGCTGCGCGAGGTAGTTGCGCAGGACGAAGCGCGGGTTGGCGGCGTTCATCCGCGCCGCGCGCACTGCGGCGGGCAGCGCGTCGAGCTGCAGCCGGGCGGCGTACCGCTGCAGCCAGCGATCGAGGCGGCCGGCATGGCGTTGCCGCAGGTCGGCGCGATAGAAGGCGTCGGCGAGGACTGCGGCCTGCGGCTGCGCGGGATCGATGTCCGCCAGGGCGCGGAAGAACACGCTCATGTCGATTTCGGCCCGATGCATCAGGTCGAACAGATCCTCGAGCAGTTCGGCATCGTCGTGCCGCCATTCGCGCAAGCCGAGCTTGGCGGCGTAGGCGCTGCAGAATTCACCGGCGTAGGTCTCGTCGTAGCGTTCGATGCCGGCCGCCAGATCGTCGGCTCGCGGCAGCAGCGGTGCCAGCGCGTCGGCGAGGCGCTCAAGGTTCCAGCGCGCGATCGCCGGCTGGCGGGCGAAGCAGTAGCGCCGGCTGGAGGCGTCGGTGGTGTTCGGCGTCCAGCCGGGGTCGAAGTTGTCGACCCAGCCGTAGGGGCCGTAGTCGATCGTCAGGCCGAGGATCGACATGTTGTCGGTGTTCATCACGCCGTGCACGAAGCCGACGCGCATCCAGTGCGCGAGCAGGCGTCCTGTGCGCTCGCAAACCTCGGTGAACCAGCGGACGAGTTCGGCCGGCTTGTCGCTGGCGAAGCCGGCGAAATCGCGGTCGATGGTGAAGGCGACGAGTTGCCGCAGGAGCGCCACATCGTTGCGCGCCGCCGGCAGTTCGAAGTGGCCGAAGCGGGTGAACGACGGGGCGACGCGACAGACGATGGCGCCCGGCTCGGCGACCGGATGGCCATCGTAGAACATGTCGCGGATGACGCTCTCGCCGGTCGCGACGAGGCTCAGGGCGCGCGTCGTCGGCACGCCGAGATGGTGCATCGCCTCGCTGCAGAGGAATTCGCGGATCGACGAGCGCAGCACGGCGCGGCCGTCGGCGCGGCGGGCGTACGGCGTCGGCCCGGCGCCCTTCAGTTGCAGCTCGAAGCGCTCGCCGCGGCGATTGATCAGCTCGCCGATGAGGATCGCGCGGCCGTCGCCGAGCTGTCCGGCCCACTGGCCGAACTGATGCCCGCCGTAACAGCTGGCATAGGCGGCCATGCCGGGCAGCAGGTGGTTGCCGGAGAGGGCGGCGAGCAGCTCGGGCGAGGCCATCGCCGCTTCGTCGAGGTCGAGCGCCGCCGCCACCTCGCGCGAATGGGCGAGCAGCCGCGGCGCCGCGACCGGCGTCGGCGCGACCGGCGACCACAGCGCGGCGAAGACCTGCCGCGGCAACGGATCGTTCACTGCGTCGCCGGGCAGTTCGCGCAGGAAGCGGTTGTCGAAGTTCAGCATCGCTTGTGCGGCTGCGGCGCGCCTGCCGGTGGCTGCCGGCAGGCGCGCAACGGCGTTCAGCCGCGGCGGACGAGGTCGAGGACCTGTGCCGTGTCGAGGCTGCGTGCGCGCGCCTGGATCTCGGGCAGGTAACGCGTCTGCAGGCCCTTGGCCTCGCCGAGGACACGCTCGAAGCTGTCGCGCAGCGTCTGCGTCGAGAGGCTGCGACCACCGGCGTAGTAGCGCCTGGCGACGTGCCCGAGGGCGTAGGTGCTGGCGAAGCTCATTCCCGAACTGACCGCCTGTTTGCCGATGCTGCCGAGCAGCTTGCCGCCGGCCTTGCCGAGCAGGCCGCCGAGCAGCTTGCGGCCGGCCTGCTCGAGATACTGCGAGGTCAGGCCGACACCGAGGGTGGCGAGGAAATCCTTGATGTGGCCGCGATCGAGTTCGAAGCCGTAGGACTTGCCGATGCGATAGACGAGTTTCATCTGCAGCGGGATGATCGCCATCGTGGACAGCGATTCGGGCAGCAGTTCGAGGGCGCCGTTGAGGATCGAGGCGTTGAGGATGGCCTTGTCCATCTCCTCCTCGCTCATCGTCGAGGCGTAGCCGGCAGCAGCGGCCGCCGCCGGTGCCGCAGCGGCAGGCGGCGGCTCGCCGGCGCTGTGGCCCCACGCCACCGGCAGCGCGGCAATCTCTTCCGCCTGCTGCGAGTACGCCGCCGACTGCTGCGCGTCGAGCGCCAGCGCGGCGCGCAGGTCGGCAAGGAACTGCTTTTCGGGCGGCGACTGGACGCCGTCGGCGTCACAGACGCAGACCGCCATCTCGAAGGCGAGCTGGCGCGCTTCGGGGCTCGTCAGCATGGCGACCGCCGCCGGCAGCGAGACCCGCTTGAGCAGCACGTCCTGGTAGAGCGCTGCGAGGTTGATCGATCCTTCGCCGGCGAGCGCATCGGCGATTCGCTTCAGTTCGGCGCGTTCGGACTCATCCTTGCGGCCATCGGCAAAGGCAGCCATCAGGCTGAGGGTGAGGATGGCGCTCTGTTCCTGCTCGTTCATTCGTTGCATCTCCTGTCAATCGGACGGAATTGGGCCCGGCTGCGGGCGGGAAGTTCCTGCGGCCACCGCATCGCGTGCGGCGCGATCGATGCGGCGTTCGGGTTGCTCGAGCGGCGCCGGCCACTGACGCGGCGCGCCGGCTTCGGTTCGCCATCGAGCGCGTCGGGAACTTGCCCGCGCTCGACCCCGGGATGGTTGCCGGCAAGCCACGACATCCCTACGTGGTGCGCGACGAATCGCGGCCGCCTGTCTGCGCCCGAGGCGGAACGCCGAAGGAGAGCCAGGCCAGGACGAGCAACAGGAAGACGATCTGCGGACTGTCATTCGGACTGTTCAGTGCGCCGACCGCAAGCGCTCCGGCCCACGACGCAAGCAGCGCGCCGGCGAACAGTTCGCCGCGCCAGACGCGCCGGGCTATCGCCAGCAGCGAGCCAGCGACGAGTAGGGCGAGACTCAGCAGACCGAACCAGCCCTGCTCGAAGAAGGTGTGCAGCCACAGATTCTCCACGTGCCAGGGCCAGTAATCGTCCACGGTCAGCCACCAGCGCTCGTTCACGCGCTCGAAGTCACCGTTGCGAAGCAGGTTTCGACCGCCGTCGGTGCGCAGATCGAGATTGTCGACGTCGACGACGCCGCCGCCATTGTGCAGTGACAGCTTGACGGGAGCACGCAGCCACAGCGCACGCTCGGAAATCTTCCCGGAGTTGAAGGTCACGCTGAATCGCTGCCAGCCCGCGACCGCGGCATCCGGGCGCAGGAGCGGCGTGACGCAGCGTTGGGACTGGATCAGGCGCTTCTCGCAGATCGACACGAAGGCACGCGCTTCGGCGACCGGCTGCTTGCTGCGGGCGTCGAAAGAGAGCCGGTAGTCGGTCTGCGGCTCAAGGGCGATCGTCTGATCCAGATAGATCCCGCTGCCGTCGCCCAGGCGGACGAAGGTATTGCCGTTCTCGCTTTCGAAGCGGTAGGTCCCCGGCCTGTCGCCATGGGTGCTGCGCCAGTAAAAGGTTAGCGGGAAGCGACCGAGGCCCATGCCGAAGAGGCGGCTCGGCCAGTCGCCGTCGATCATCGCCAGGCTGTTGTGCCAATAGGCGAAGCGAACCCCGGTGTCGGTCTGCGCGTGACTCAGCCGGGACTGCAGGAAAGAGCCCGTGACAACCGGTATCGCTGCCATCAGCGCAACGACGGCGAACGACAGGCCGATGCCGAGGTGCACCGGGCGACCGCCCGGGCGGCGATAGACGTGCCAGGCGAAGGTGAGGACGATGAGCACGACCGTCAGAGCCAGTGCCGCAAGACCGGCTCGTGAGTAGGTCACCAGGACGCCGTAGACCGCTCCGCCAAAGAGCAGCAGACCGGCCAGGCGGAGAAGCGGGTGCTGCCACCTGGCAATCGCATAGGCGAGGAAGGGCAGTGCGAGAACGAGGTAACACTCGAGGACCGAGCCGCCGACATGCAGCACCGAGAAAGGTCCGCTGACCCGGTATTGCTGGTCGAAATCGAGCAGCCCGACGAACGCGCTGCGCTCCCAGGCGATATCGGCGATGGTCCAGGCCATGCCGGCAACCATGCCGAGGGCGAACAGGCGACGCACATCGACTGTCAACGGGACCGAACGGGCGACGAGGAACGGCAGCGTCAGCCCCCAGAGGGCCCCTTTGGCGACGCGCAACGCGTTGTAGTGACTGTAGTAGCTGGCGAAGGCGTTGGCGTCCAGAGCCTGTAGCGGCAGCAGGCCGACGACCAGACTGCTCACCCAGGAGAGGGCGAAGGCGCCCGCTGCCAGGGCGAAGGGCAGATCGAAGGGAAGCGGCGAGCGGCGGCTGCGCGGCAGCAGGAGGACTGCTGCCCAGACGACCAGCAGCAGCAGGTCGAACTCGCTGAGCATCAGCCAGCCGGTCTGCGCGGCGAAGTCGAGCATCGGCACAGCCGCGGCGACGATCACCACGAGTGCCGGCGGATGGCGCCAGACGAGGAAACCGCAGGCGGCGAGCATGAGCCCGAGAAGGGCCGGCTGCAGGGGATGGGACAGGACGCCCCACGCCGCTGCCGCAATGAGCGCCGTGGCCGTGATCCAGGCGGCGGCCGACGGCCTGCGCTGCCCGCTGCGCGTGTCGTCCGCGGCTGCTGCCGCCGCCAGGCCCGATTCCTGCCCGTCACGCCGCGTCGCCGGTTGCCGGTGGCGGCGAGCGAGCCGTTCGTCGTCGCTCGTGGGCAGACGCGGCGCTGTCGGCCCGTCGGCATCGCTTCGCGGCGGCTCGCTGGCTGCGGCCAGGCGTGCCAGCAGGCGGACGCAGACCCAGGCGGACAGGGTCGCCAGCAGCACGTTCGTCGGGTCGGGGTGCGCCGGTCCATTGAACAGCTTTCCCACCTCGATGATCGACGCGGCCAGCGCGGCAACGATGCCGGCGATCCGGGGAGTGAGGTGCGCCACCCAGGCAAGGACACCGATCGGGGCGTAAATGAACGCGACCGACACCAGACTGGTCAGGGCGGCCATCTCGGTGGTGTAGTAGTGGTAGTAGAAGGGCAGGAAGTTGACGTCGGCGAAGCGGCGGGCGGCCTGATCGATCCCTCCCCACGGCCTGTTCAGCCAGCCGTGGACACCGATCAGGGCCAGTGCGTAGAGTCCACACAGCGCGGGCAGGAAACGCCTCAGCAACAGGGCGACGTCGGACAGACGCCAGGGCGAGCGGGACAGCAGGGCGCCCGCCGTGACTCCCGCAGCCCGGGTCAGCACCGATATCCCCTGGCTCACCGACGAATAGATGAACAGCTGTCCCAGCTCGATCAGCAGCCCGATTGCAAGTCCGCTGGCAAGACCCCCGAGCAGCAGCCGTCTGACCGGTGCGGGCGACAGCCAGCGGCCGAGCAGCAAGCCGAGCGGTACGGCCGCCAGCACTTCGACAGCCAGCGTCAGGACGCCCAGCAGGGGGCCGCGCTGGTTGTTCTCCGCCTTGAACCAGGCCGTGCTGCCCGAGGCAAGTTTCGCCTGCAGTTCGGCCGTGGAGACGACAAAATCGTAGGGAAAGCCGCAATACGCCAGATAGGCAAGGGCATAGGCGATCAGCAGGCCCGGCAGCAACCCGGCCCGCCGCTGCGCCAGTGAATCGGCCAGTTGGCGCAAGTGCCGCGCATGGGAATAAGCCAGGAGCGCGCCGATCATGCTGCCGACGGACTCGGCAAGGACGTCGTTGATCGACACGGTACGCGGCGGAAAGAACAGCTGGAGGAACTCGACGCCGACGGCGACGAGGAGACTGAAGGCGAGCGCACCAGCCACGGGAAGGATGCGCCGCCGGGAATGTCTTCCTGCTCCGAGCACCGTTGCCGTCAGGAAGGCGAGCGGCAGGTAGAGGACGCCGTTGGCCACCCAGTCGGCGCGTTGATCGATTCCGAGGTTGAGCATCCGAATGTGCCCAAACTCGGCCAGCGCATCACTCAGCGGCCGCGGGTGGAAGCCGAGCGGGACGAGGCTGCCGTAGACGACGAAAGCGGTATAGACGAGCCAGGCCAGCCACAGGCGGGAGGAACCTTGGGCAGCTGGCGCCCGGGGGGCATCGACCGACATGCTGACTGCTCCTGGCGGGTGGAAAGGGAAGCCAGTCCGACAACGACGGGCGTTGTCGCCCGCCCCGTACGCCCGGCCGCTCACGTCCCGGATCAGCGACGTCGCCGCGGAGCTGGCCCTGGACGCGTGTCCGGCAGCGCGGCCCCGGGACACCACTGGCCGGGGTGCCCAGCCGTGCGGCTGCGCCCGCCAGCCGCAGCGGTGCGGCAAGGTACAGGCGGATTCACCGCCATGTGCCTCGAGGTGGCCTCCAGCCACAGCAGCGTCGCCAGGCAGACCCGGCGCACGGCGCCGGAACACGCGCCCGGACGACGCAGGTCGTCCAGCAGTGCGCCCAGGGTACTCCGCCACCGCTGCCCGCTGTGCCCGCCGGCGCCTGGTGCAGGTCAGGTTGCCTTCTGCCCGGCCATCGACCGGCCCTGCGAACGCGGCGGCTATGCTACCGGACGCACGCTCATCCCGCAACGGCGAACGGCCGCGCGGGCCGCGCGCCTCGTGCCCCAGGGCGCCGCCCGACTCGTCGCGCAAGCCCGCTGTCGAGAAATCCCACCAGCTTGGTCCTCGGCTGGAGAGGTCGCGGCCGACCCGCCGGGTCCAGCGATCCGGCCGGTGTGCTCCTGTCTGTCCCTCCGGTCTGCAGCGGTCGCCAGCGCGTCACCCCGGCTGTGCCGCCGGCAGCCTGACGACGACCCGCAGACCGCCGCCGGCTGCATCCTCGAGGCTCAGCTCGCCGCCACAGCCGGCGGCGATGCGGCGGACGATCGCCAGTCCGAGGCCGCAACTGCCGGCGGTGGCGCGCGCCGGTTCGAGCTGCGCAAAGGGTTCGAGCGCGCGCTGCCGGTCGCCGTCGGCGATTCCCGGTCCGTGGTCGCGCACGCTGAGCAGCGCGGCGCCGTCGGCGGCCACCACCAGTCGCACCTCGACCGGCGGTGCGCCGTGCTGCAGCGCGTTGTCGACGAGGTTGTCGAACAGGCGCCGCAGATTGCCGCTGCCGATCGCGACGCGACAGCCCTCGGCGGACTCGTCGATCGTCAGCGCCAGCGGCCGCCCGAGTTCCTGCTGCCGGCCGGTCTCCTCGCGCAGCAGCGCCGCCAGACAGACGGCGGGTGTGGCTTCCTCGCCGCCCTCGCTGCGCAGGAAGGCGAGGCACTGGCCGACGATGCGCTCCATGTCGTCGACGTCGCGCTCGAGCCCGGCACGCTCGCCGTCGCTGGCGAGCAGCTCGAGCCGCAGGCGCAGGCGGGTGAGCGGCGCGCGCAGGTCGTGCGTCAGGCCGGCGATCATCTCGCGCCGTTCGGCGGCGGCGGCGGCAAGCTGGCCGAGCATGGCATTGTGCCGCTCGGCGAGCTGTCGCACTTCGCGCGGACCCTGTGGGGTCACCGTGCGCGCGCTGCCGTCGCCGGTGGCGGTGACCGCCTCGCCAAGCCGCGCCAGTGGGCCGACGATGCTGCGGACGAAGAGTCCGGCGATCAGCAGGACGGCGACGAGGGTCGCCGCCAGGAACGGCCAGAGCTCGGTCGGCAGCGCCTGCGGTTCGAGACGCGGCGGCGGCAGGACCAGCCACCAGCGCTCGCCGGCGGCGGTGAATCCGACCCACAGGCCGCTGCGTTGCCCGGGTCCGGCGTGGCGCAGCAGGACCGGTTCGGCGAGACGCTGTTCGAGCGCGTCGGCGAGGCGGCGGGCGAACGGGAAGCGCGGGCGATGCGGCGGGACACCCGCGCCATCGGCGCGCAACTGCAGTTCGCCGGCGTCGGCAGCGCCGAGCGCGGCGCGGGCGCCGGCGTCGAGCCCAGGCAGGACGATCTGCAGCAGGCGCACCTGACCGGCGAGGAGATGCACTGTGTGGTTGACGTGCGCACCACGGCGGAAGTGCGCGATGAGCGAGAAGGTGGCGAGCTCGGCGACGGCGATGACGGCGATCACCAGCAGGACGGTGCGGCCGGCGAGCGACGCCGGGAAGACGCGCAGCGTCATGCCGTGCCGTCGCCGGCCGAGTCGGGGACGAAGACGTAGCCGACGCCCCAGACGGTTTGCAGGTAGCGCGGACGCGCCGGATCGACTTCGAGCAACCGGCGCAGGCGGTGGATCTGGACATCGATCGCGCGGTCGAAGGCTTCGCTGCTCTCGCCGCGCGTCAGCTCTATCAGGCGCTCGCGCTTCATCGGCCGGTTGGCGTTCGCCACCAGGGTGTTGAGCAGCGCAAACTCGCCGCTGGTCAGCGGCACGCTCGCCGACCCGCGGGACAACTGTCGCGCGCCCCGGTCGAAGAGCCAGTCGCCGAAGCGGACGATGCCGCCGGCGGGATCGGGCGCCGCCGGCGGCCGCGCGGCGCGGCGCAGCACCGCCTCGATGCGCGCCACCAGTTCGCGCGGGTCGAAAGGCTTGCCGAGGTAGTCGTCGGCACCCATTTCGAGCCCGATGACGCGGTCGACCGGCTCGTCACGCGCGGTCAGCATGATCACCGGCCGCGTTTCGCCGCGCGCGCGCAGGCGGCGGCAGGCGGCCAGGCCGTCCTCGCCCGGCAGCATCAGGTCGAGGACCAGCAGTTGCGGCTGGTAGCGCTCGATGAAGGCGTCGAGCTGGCGCGTGTCGGGCAGCAGCAGCGTGTCGAAGCCATGGCGTCCGAGGTAGGTGGCGAGCAACTGGCGCAGTTCGGCGTCGTCGTCGATCAGCAGGATCTTCTTCATGGGCGTACGCGGGTTGACGATGCTTGCCATTCTATGCCACCCCTGCGGGCGACCTGCGGCGAGGCAACAATTTGCAATCGGCGGCCACTGCCGGCGCAATTCTTTGCAACGGGCGGCGCGGCAGAATGGCTCCATCGCCAGCGGGACGGCAACGACGCCTCCCGCGCAGCGGCGATCGATGATCACCACCCGACGAAAAGGAGTCAGAAAATGAAATCGATGTTCAAATCCCGCGTTGTCGTCGTTGCCCTGTTGTTGTCGCTCGGCGCCGCCGGCGGCGCCCTGGCGGTGCGGCCGGAGTCCTGTGGCGCCGGCGGCCCGCGCATGGAGCAGCGCATGGGCTGGCACCTGCAGGAGATGTCGCGGCTGCATGGCGAACTCAAGCTCGACGCGCGGCAGGAGGCGCTGTGGCAGGAGGCGGAGCAGTTCACGCGCAACGGCATGCGCGAGATGGGCGAGCGGATGCGCCAGCAGCGGGCCGAGGTCCTGGCTCTGGTCAGCAAGCCCGGGGCCGATCTGCGCGCGGTGCTGACGCGCATGGACGATGTCCGCGACGCCGCGCGCCAGCAGCGCGAGGTGGGGCGCGAGCGCTGGCTGGCGGTGTACGACAGTCTCGACGTGACGCAGAAGGAGAAGGCACGGCAGTTCGTCCAGACGCGCCTCGAGCGGATGGGGCAGGGCGGTCGCTTCGGGCCTGGCGGGCCGGGCGGGCCGGGCGGGCCGGGCGGGCCGGGCGCGCCGGCCGTGCGTTAGACGTCCGCAGCCCGGGGCTTGAGCGCCTCCCCGGCGAGCTGGGGGTAGCGGGCGTTCGGGCGGTCAATGGCCGCGGTTCCTGCCGCGAGCAAGCCGTCGTTCGCACAATCCGGCCGGACGTGGCACACTGGCGGCGGGCCCGACACCACGGCCGCGGCCCGGAAAGCAGCCGACGATACCGCGATGACCGTCCGCAACCTCGAATTCCTCTTCCGTCCGGAGTCGGTGGCGATCGTCGCCGAGCCCGACGAGGCGAGCCGCTACGCCGAGGTGGTGCGCTCGAACCTCGCCGGCGGTGGCTTCAGCGGTCCGGTGATGTCGGTCGTCGCCCGCCAGCGCAAGCTGTTCCTGCTGCCTGCAGGGGTGCGTGTCGATCCGCTGGCGGCGGTTCCCGACCTCGCCGTCATCTGCGCCTCGCTCGACAAGGTGCCGTCGATCATCGAACAGCTCGGCAGTCTGGGGACGCGCGCCGTGGTGGTCGGGCCGTGGCTGTGGCACCGCATGCGCAGCAACGAGATCGCCGCCGCGCAGCGGGGCATCCTCGCGGCGGCGCGACCCTTCCTGATGCGCGTGCTCGGACCGGGAAGCGGCGGCCTCGTCGTTCCGGCGCAGCATCTCAACGCGAGTGCGGCGCCGGTGGCGATCGCGGCGGGCAAGATCGCCCTGGTGACGCATTCGACCGCCATGACGGCGGCCATACTCGATCGCGCGTGCAGCAAGGACATCGGCTTCTCGACCGTGCTCCATCTCGGCGCGGGGCTCGATGTCGATCTCGCCGACGTCCTCGACTGGCTCGCCGGCGACGGTGAGACGAAGGCGATCCTGGTGCAGTTCGACAGCGTACCGGCCGGTCGCAAGTTCATGTCGGCGGCGCGCGCTGCCGCCCGCCACAAGCCGGTGGTCGCCATCCGTGGCCGAGCGCTGGCGGGCGATGGCGATTCGGGCTTCCCGCCGGACGAGGTCTACGAAGCGGCGCTGCGGCGCGCCGGCTGGGTGAGCGTGGACACGCTCGGCGGCGTCTTCGAGGCGATCGAGGGCATGGCCCGCATGCGTCCGCTGCGCGGCGAGCGCCTGACGATCCTGGCGAACGGGCATGGTCTCGGGCGCATCGCCGGCGAAACGCTGCTGCGTTGCGGTGGCAGGCTCGGCAAGCTGTCGCGCGAGACGAGCAAGCGTCTCGAGGGACTGCTGCAGACGCGGTCGCCACTGGCCAATCCAATTGCCCTGCCGGCCGACGTGACGGTACGGCAATGGGCGTCGGCGCTGGCCTGCGTGCTTGCCGACAGTGGCACGCAGAATGTGCTGACGGTCTGTTCGCCGTCGCCGTTCGCGCCGGGTCCGCAGGTCGCCGAGGCGATCTGCAAGGTTTCCCGGGAGAGCGAGCGCAACGTGTTCACCTGCTGGGTCGGCGGCAAGTCGATGCTTGCGGCGCAGCGGGTCGCTGCCGAACATGGGGTGATCAGCCACGAATCGCCGGAACGGGCGATCGCGGTCTTCCTCGGCGTTCTCAGCTACCTGCACAACCGCCGCCTGTTGCTGCAGTTGCCGGCGTCACGCGCCGAGGACTTCGCGCCCGATCTCGCCGCTGCGCGCAGCGCCGTCGGCGAGGCGGTCGCTGCGCGTGCCGGCAGGCTGTCTGTGACGCAGGCACGCCGGTTGCTGGCTGCCTACGGCATCGTCCTCGCCGCGCACCCGGTCAGCGGCAGCATCGAGGCGGCGATCCTCGCCGCCGACGAGGTGGGTTACCCGGTCGACCTCGCGCTGGTCGGCAGCGGTGGCGCCGATTGCGCCGCGGCGGCAGTGGACCTGCGGTCGCCGGCCGATATCCGGCTCGCTGCCCGTGGGCTGCGCGGCGCGCTGCGCACGCAGCAGGCGGCGGCACGCGTCAGCGGCTATCGCGTGCGACCGAGCGCCGCGCGCAGCGGCGCTCCGCCGCTGCGCTTCGGCGTCGCCGTCGACGCCGTCTTCGGGCCGCTGATCGTCCTCGGTCCGGCAGCACGCAGCGGCTCGAGCGCCGGTCGCGTCGTCGTCGCCCTGCCACCGCTCAACCTGACACTGGCGCGGGATCTGGTGGCGCGCAGCGGCATTCTCGCGAAGCTGCCGGATGAATCACGCAGCGAACTGCAGACGGCCGCCAGCCAGGCGCTGGTCCGGCTGTCGCAACTGCTGACCGACAACGACGAGGTGGTGGGCGTCGAACTCGATCCACTGCATGTCGAGAGGAACGGTGTCTTCGCGATCGATGCCTGCATCGACGTTGCCGCGCAGACGGCGGCGGTTGGCGGCCATCGCTTCGCCATCCGCCCTTACCCCAAGGATCTCGAGCAGTCGCTGGATTGGCAGGGCCGGCGGCTGTCGATCCGGCCGATTCGCCCGGAGGACGAAGCCTTGCTCGGCGAACTGCTGCATTCGCTCGCACCCGAGGATTCGCGGATGCGCTTCTTCGACGCGATCCGCAGTCTCCCACGCGTCCGCCTGGCGCGCTTTGCGCAGATCGATTACGACCGTGAGATGGCGCTGGTGGCGATCGAGAACGCGGGCGTCGCCGGCGAACGCGTCCTCGGCGAGGTGCGCGCCGTCAGCGAACCGGGCAAGGCGGTTGCCGATTTCGCGATCGTCGTGGCCTCGGAGATCAAGGGCATGGGCCTCGGCGCGGCGTTGCTGCACAGCCTCGTTCGCTACTGTCGCAGCGAGGGCATCGGCGAACTGCGTGGCGAGACCCTCGACGGCAACCTGCGCATGCAGGGGCTGGCGCGCAAACTGGGCTTCGAACAGCGCAGCGGCGCCGATCGCGGGACGGTCGATCTGCGCCTGGCGCTGGGCCGCAGCGCTGCCGCGTGAGCCGCCCGCGAAGGGGGCCTGGCGGGCCGGCGGATTCATCGCTGGCGATCGCGCTCGAGCAGATCGAGTTCGCCCTGCTGCGGCAGGCGCGGAGGGTGGGCAGCGCCAGCGGCCGCGAGTGCCGAGACCCGCACGCCGAGCAGGCGCAGCCGCTGTTCGAGCGGGACGCGGCGCAGGCACTCGCGGCTGGCGCGCAGGATGTCGGCGGCGGCATCGGTCGCCGCGGCCAGCGTCAGGTCGCGCGTGACGATGCGGAAATCGGCGAAACGCAGCTTGACGCCGATCGTGCGGCCGCGGCATCGCTTGCGCTGCAGATCGTCGGCCAGCTTGCGGCAGAGACCGACGAGGACGGCGCTCAGGGTCTCGCGGTCGTCGCGCGGGTGCAGATCGCGCTCGAAGGTGGTCTCGCGACTGACCGATTTCGGCTCCGCGGCCGTGATCAACGGTCGGTCGTCGATGCCGTGCGCGGCGGCCAGCAGCCACGCGCCATAGCCGCGGCCGAAGTGCTGCCGCAGCATGCCGGCGTCGGCTTCGGCCAGCTGGCCGATGCGCTCGATCCCGAGCAGCGACAGCCGCTCGCTCGCCTTCGGGCCGATGCCGTTGATCTTGCGTACCGGCAGCGGCCAGATGCGTTGCCGGAGATCGTCGCCGGCGAGGATCGTCAGCCCGTCGGGCTTGTCGAGATCGGAGGCGATCTTGGCCAGCAGCTTGTTGGGCGCGACGCCGATCGAGCACGACAGTCCGGTCGCCTGGAGCACCGCGTCCTTGATGCGCTGCGCGAGCGGGCGGGAATCGCCGGCCAGCCGGCTGAGATCGAGGTAGATTTCGTCGATGCCGCGATCTTCGCAGTCGGGCGCGATGCCGGCGACCGCCGTCTTGAAGAGTCGCGAGTAATGGCGATAGGCGGGGAAATCGACCGGCAGCAGGATCGCCTCGGGCGCCAGGCGGGCCGCTTTCATGATGCCCATCGCCGACGAGACGCCGAGTGCGCGTGCCTCGTAGGTGGCGGTGGTGACGACGCCACGGCCAGCATAGTCGCTCAGGCAGCCAAAGCGGCGGCTGCCGTCGGCCAGCAGGACGGGTTGCTGCGCACCACTGCCGCCGATCACCACCGGCCGACCGCGCAGTTCCGGGTAGCGCAGCAGGTCGACGGAGGCATAGAAGGCGTCCATGTCGAGGTGCGCGATGCGGCGCGGCGGCATGCTCAAGGGTCCCTCCGTGTCGCGGCTGGCTGGGCTGAATGCCTGCCGCAGCTGATCCATGCGAACCGGCGGGATTATGAACCATTCCGCCGGCCGGCTTCCTGCCGTAGCATGCTGCCGATCACGCCACGGCAATTCGTCCCCGGGTCAGGCGTGCGGATGGAGCCATCATGACCAGTCAGACTTTCCTGCCTGCCGCGCCCGGATGCCCCTGCGCCGACCGGACGGCAGCGATCCTTGTCATCGTTGCCGCCGGCCGTGGTTTGCGGGGTTCGCGATGACGGCGCCGGTGGCCTCCTGGATCTGGCGGTGGCGGCAACTGGTCGACTGCCGTCCGGGCGAGGGCAGGGCGCTGTTCTGGTCGTTCTCCGGCTTTTTCCTGCTGCTGGCAGGCTACTACGTCTTGCGCCCGGTGCGTGAGGAGATGGGGGTGGTGATTGGCCCGGAGAATCTGCAATGGGGCTTCACCCTGGCGCTGGGCGGCATGCTGGTGCTCGTCCCGCTGTACGGCTGGGCCGCTGCCCGCCTGTCACGTCGCCGGCTGCTGCTGGCGGTCTTCGGTTGCACGACGCTGGTCCTGGCGGCCTTCCACGCCTGGATCGCCGGCGGCGTCGCCTTGCCTGCGGCGCTGGCGCTGTTCGTCTGGATCAGCGTCTTCAACCTGCTCGTCGTCTCCCTCTTCTGGACGGTGATGGCCGACAGCTTCGGGCACGCGCAGGCGCGCCGGCTGTTCGGCATGATTGCCGCAGGGGGCAGCACCGGTGCGCTGATCGGGCCGACGATCACCGCCCTGTCAGTCCATGTCGTCGGTGTCCATGGCCTGTTGCTGGTGGCGGCGACGCTGATCCTGGCATCGCTGCTGTGCGTCCTGCGAGTGGCTGACGCGGGCGGGCGCGGCGACCACGGCCAGCCGGTCGGTGGCAGCGTCTTCGCCGGTCTCGCCGAAGTGCTCGGCTCGCCGTACCTGGCGATGATCGCCTTGCTCGCCGTTCTGCAAAGTGTCGTCGGTACCTTCGTCTACTTCGAGCAGGCCCGGCTCGTCAAGGCCGCCGCGCTGACCGCCGAGTCGCGCACGCAGCTCTTCGCGATGCTCGACCTCGGGGTGAATCTGCTTGCACTGGCGCTGCAGGCGCTCGTCGCCGGCCGGCTGATGCAGCGACTGGGGCTCGGCATCACGCTTGCCGCGGTGCCACTGCTGCTGGTGCTGCCGCTGGCGGCACTGGCGGTGCTGCCGGCGCTGGCGACGGTGCTCTGCATCCAGGTGATCGCCCGGGCAGGGGGGCACGGCCTCTTGCGCCCGGCCCGCGAGGCGCTGTTCACGGCGGTCGAGCGCGAGCCGCGGTACAAGGCGAAGAACGTCATCGACACGCTGCTCTCGCGCGCCGGCGATGCCCTCGGCGGCTGGCTGTACGCGATCGCCGGCCTCGCCACGACGGGCGTCGCGCTGGCGGCTGTTCCGGGCGTGCTGGCGCTCGCCTGGCTGGGGTTGCAACTGGGCAAAGGTTACCGGCGGCGGGTGACCGTCCCGGCCGACGAAGGTGGCGCCGGCAGACTGCCCGGCGCGTGACGGCAGACGGTCCAGTAGCGGCGCCAGTGGGAGCCGAGCCAAGGATTCACTTCACGGGGAGGAGATTGCCATGCGTGCTCTGCCGTTGCTTGCCCTTCTGTTGTCCGTTTCGGCACCCGCGTTGGCGGTCGTCAGCCCGCTTCCCGAGCCGGAGTCCCTGAGCCTGCTCGCGCTGGCGGCTGCGGCGATGTGGCTGGCGCGGGGCCGCAAGCCCTGATTCTGGCGCGGTTCGCGGGTGGGCGGGGCGCTGGGGCTTCGCCCCCCGCAGCCCGACGGTCCGCGGTGGCCACGCAGACGTGATGCACCCGGGCAGGCTGCCTGGCGTGTCTCCCCGCGGTTGATCAGTCGGCAGTCGCCCAGTCGCGACTGCGCTCCACCGCGCGCCGCCATCCCGCGAGCAGCGCTGTCCGCTGGTCGGCGGACATGGTGGGCTCGAAACGCCTCTCGGCGTTCCACAACGCAGCCAGTTCCGCCTCGTCGTGCCAGAAGCCGACCGCCAGTCCGGCGAGATAGGCCGCGCCGAGCGCGGTCGTTTCGGTGATGCGCGGGCGCACGACGGGGACGCCGAGCAGGTCGGCCTGGAACTGCAGCAGCAGGTTGTTGGCGGCAGCTCCACCGTCGACCCGCAGCTCACGCAGCGGCTGCCCGCAGTCGAGTTGCATCGCGCTGAGGACCTCGGCGCTCTGGAAGGCGATCGCTTCGAGCGCCGCACGCGCGACGTGGGCGCGGCTGGTACCGCGCGTCATGCCCAGCAATGCGCCGCGCGCATACGGATCCCAGTACGGCGCGCCGAGCCCGGTGTGCGCCGGCACGAGGTAGACGCCCCCGTTGTCGGGAACCGACGAGGCCAGCGCCTCGATCTCGCCGGAGCTGGAAATCATGCCGAGACCGTCGCGCAGCCACTGCACGACGGCGCCGCCCATGAAGACACTGCCTTCGAGGAGGTAGGTCGTCCGCTCGCGCAGCCGCCAGCCGATCGTCGCCAGCATGCGGTGGTGCGAGTCCATCGCCTCGTTGCCGGTATTCAGCAGCAGGAAACAGCCGGTGCCGTAGGTGTTCTTCGCCATGCCGTGCGCGAGGCAGGCCTGACCGAAGGTCGCCGCCTGCTGGTCGCCGGCGATGCCGGCGAGCGGCACCTCGGCGCCGAGGAGGTCGCTGGCGGTCGTCGTGATGAGGCCACTGCTGTCGACCACCTGCGGCAGTACTGCCGGCGGAATGTCGAGCAGCGCGAGCAGTTCCTCATCCCAGCAGCAGCGGCGAATGTCGAAGAGCATGGTACGCGCGGCGTTCGACGGATCGGTGACGTGCGCGCGACCAGCGGACAGCTTCCATGCCAGCCAGCAATCGATCGTGCCAAAGGCGAGCTCGCCGCGCTCGGCGCGGGCGCGGGCACCGGCAATGTTGTCGAGCAGCCACTTCAGCTTGGTGCCTGAAAAATACGCATCGACCACCAGCCCCGTTCGCTGGCGAAAGCGCTCCGCATGACCGGCGGCACGCAGCGCATCACATGCCCGGGCAGTCCGCCGGTCCTGCCAGACGATCGCCCGGTGCAAGGGCTCGCCGCTGGCACGGTCCCAGAGGACGCTGGTCTCGCGCTGGTTGGTGATGCCGACGGCGGCCAACTGGCCGGCGTCGACACCGTGCTCGCGAAGGACCCCGCGGGCGACGGCCAATTGCGTCCGCCAGATGTCGTTGGCGTCGTGTTCGACCCACCCCGGCTGCGGATAGTGCTGTGCGTACTCCTGCTGGGCGACACCGCGAACCGTCCCGTCACGAGCGAAGAGAATCGCCCGCGAGCTGGTCGTACCCTGGTCGAGAGCGAGGATCAACTGCGGGCTGGCACTGGCTTGCGGCATCGGGCGAACTCCGGCAACGAGAAATGGACGGTGGTGTTGTCAGGTGGCGGTGCCAGGCTGTTCCTGGCGCTGACGAACGATCAGTTCGGCGATCCAGCGCTTGAACTCGGCGATGCGCACATCGTAGTTCTCGCAAGCCATCAGACTCTGCCCGAAGACATAGGCGTAGAGGAGCAGGCTGCGGCTCTTCGCAACTTCCTCGGAGCAACCGAGGGCGACGAACAGCTTGCGCGTCGCTTCGAGACGCCAGGTATCGACCTCCGCGACGATCGCCGCCGCCTGCGCATCGCGCCGGGCCCATTCCCGTACGGCCAGTTCGATGGAGATCCCCTTGCGGTTGCGAGTGGCCGAGTAGATGTCGATCAGATGCAGCAGTTGCTGCTCCTCCGCGCCCGGCGTGGCGACGGTCTGCTTTTCGATGTCCTGGATGCGGCCGTCTCGCCAGACTTGCAGAACTGCTTCGACGAGGTCGTTGCGATCCCTGAAATGCCAGTAGAAACTGCCCTTGGTGACGCCAAAGGTCTTCGCCAGGACTTCGACCCGCATGCCGTTGACGCCCTGCTCGGCAAGGTTGTCGATCGCCGCCTGAATCCACTCGTTGCGGCCAAGCGCAGCACGCGGTCTGATGTTCCGGTGCTTCATCGTCATCTGGTCCTTTCCTGAAACGCGCGCGTCAGGCAATATTATCAGCCTGAACCCAAAGCTGCCGACCGCAGTCTTGACAACCAGCACTCCATACGGTACCGTACGCCATGCATACGATACGGTACGGTGTGTGGTATGGCCAGAATTCGGGAGTGTCAGACGTCGCCTGCAGGACGACGCGTGGCATCGCATTGCGTGTAGTGATCAAGGAGAAGAAAGTGAAAGTCCTCGTTCCAGTCAAACGGGTGGTGGATTACAACGTCAAGGTTCGCGTCAAGCCGGATGGCAGCGATGTCGATCTGGCCAACGTCAAGATGTCCATGAATCCCTTCGACGAGATCGCCGTCGAGGAGGCGGTGCGTCTCAAGGAGGCAGGCATCGCGACCGAGGTGGTGGTGGTCTCGGCGGGCGTTGCCAACTGTCAGGAGACCCTGCGCACGGCGATGGCGATTGGTGCCGATCGCGGCATCCTGATCCAGACCGATGTCGAACTGCAGCCGCTGGCTGTCGCCAAGCTGCTGCAGGCGGTGTGCGCCAGGGAGCAGCCGCAGATGGTCGTCTGCGGCAAGCAGGCGATCGACGACGACGCCAACCAGACCGGCCAGATGCTCGCGGGTCTGCTGGGTTGGCCACAGGCGACTTTTGCGTCGAAGGTCGTCGTCTCCGCCCAGACGGCCACCGTGACCCGTGAGATCGACGGCGGTCTGGAGAACATCGAGGTCGTCCTGCCCGCCGTCGTCACCAGCGACCTGCGCCTCAACGAGCCGCGTTACGCGACCCTGCCGAACATCATGAAAGCGAAGAAGAAGCCGCTCGAGACAACCAGTCCGGCCGCTCTCGGGGTTGATGTCACGCCGCGACTGAAGACCGTGAAAGCGGCCGAGCCGCCCAAGCGCTCAGCCGGCATCAAGGTGGCCGATGCCGCCGATCTGGTACTGAAACTCAAGACTGAAGCAAAGGTGATCTGACCATGGCCATTCTCGTTATTGCTGAACACGACAATACCTCGATCAAGGCGGCGACCCTCCATGCCGTGACCGCGGCGACGAAACTCGGTGGCGAGATCCATCTGCTGGTGGCTGGCAGCAACTGCGCCGCCGCCGCTGCAGAAGCGGCGCGGATCAGCGGCGTCGACAAGGTACTGCTGAGCGACGCACCGCATTATGCCGACCAGTCGCCGGAGAACGTCGCGGCACTGCTGGTGAGCATTGCCGCTTCCTACTCGCATCTGCTGGCGGCAGCGACAACCAGCGGCAAGAACTGCATGCCCCGCGTCGCGGCGCTGCTCGATGTGGCACAGATCTCGGAGATCTCGGGAATCGAGTCCGCTGACACCTTCGTCCGCCCGATCTACGCCGGCAACGTCGTCGCCACCGTCCAGTCGATCGATCCCGTGAAGGTCATCACGGTGCGCGCGACGGCTTTCGAGGCGGCAGCAGAGGGCGGCAGCGCGCCCGTCGAGACGCTGCCTGCGGCTGCCGATCTCGGCCTGAGCCGCACGCTGGGGCGCGAACTGACCAAGTCCGAGCGGCCGGAGCTGACGGCGGCCAAGGTGATCGTGGCGGGTGGCCGCGGCATGGGCAACGGCGAGAATTTCCATCGCCTGCTGGAGCCGCTGGCGGACAGGCTCGGGGCAGCGCTCGGCGCTTCGCGCGCGGCGGTCGACGCCGGCTTCGTGCCGAACGACTATCAGGTCGGGCAGACGGGCAAGATCGTCGCCCCGCAACTCTACATTGCCGTCGGCATCTCCGGCGCCATCCAGCATCTCGCCGGAATGAAGGACAGCAAGATCATCGTCGCCATCAACAAGGATGCCGAGGCGCCGATCTTCCAGGTTGCCGATTATGGCCTGGTGGCCGACCTCTTTGAAGTCGTGCCGGTGCTGCAGGCGGAACTCGGCTGAGCGGAGACGGCCAGGGCAGGCAGCATGAACTTGCCGGACGGATTGCTCGACACCGGCTGGACGCTGGTTGCGTGGATGCCCTTCGTCGTTGCGACGGTGATCGCAGCGAGGCAGGCACGATGGCGCGTGCTGCTCGACAGTTCGCGTCTGAATGCCTTCCTCGCGATGATCGTCGCGTTGATCCTGCTCTGGCAGCTGCAGGCCGGGGTCAAGCCCGGCCTGTCCCTCCACCTGCTCGGGGCGACGGTCTTCACTCTCTGCTTTGGCTGGCAGCTTGCCTTTCTTGGCCTGAGCGTGGTTCTGCTCGGTGTCACGCTGAACGGCGCCGCGGGTTGGCAGGCATTCGCTCTCAATGCCGTCCTCATGGCGGGTGTCGGTGTCGGCGTCAGCCACACGGGCCACCGTCTGGTCGACCGCCTGCTGCCGGGCCACCTGTTCGTGTTCATCTTCTGCAAGGGATTCTTCACCGCTGCACTGGCCGTCCTCGCGGTCGGTCTGGTATCGAGCCTGGTGTTCGCGCTTGCGGGTGCCTACAGCGGCCAATACCTGGCGGACGACTACCTGCCGTACTTTTTCCTGCTCGCTTTCTCAGAGGCCTGGCTGTCGGGTATGCTGAGCACGCTGCTGGCTGTATATCGACCGCAGTTGCTGGCAGACGGCAGCGATGCACTCTTTCCTGGAGGCAAATGAGTCCACCGAGAAGCGCCTGGCTGCGCCCGTGCGAGCAGACCTGATGCGTGCCGGCGTGCCGTTCCTCATCCTGCTGCTCGCCGTCGGCGGTTCCCCGAGCCATGCCATCATGCTCGGGGAGCTGCGCAGTTCGGCGCGCGTTGGCCAGGTGCTGCAGGCCGAGATCGAGGTCAACGAGCACCCGGCCGAGCGCTTCGACCCCGCCTGCCTGAAGCTCTTCCGACCGCAGTCGGCCAGCGATGATCTGCCGTGGATCACCGATGCGCGCCTCAGCTATCGGCGCGAGGGTGGGCAGGGCCGCTTGAGCATCGTCTCCCGGGCAGCGATCGCCGACCCGGCCGTGCGGCTGGCGGTTCGCTCGGAATGCGCCTCGACGGCCAGCAGAGAGTACACGATCCTGCTCGCGGACCCGACTGGTGCCTTGGCGGCGGCGCCAGTGCGCAGTCCGGTTGCACCAAAGGCATCAGCGCAGGGCAATGGCACGCTGGGCGCACTCCCGGATGCACCGCGGCCAGCGGACGCTCTTCCGCCGCGGCGATCGCCGGCGACCACCGGCGAGGGCGGGCGCGCCGCTCGCGGGTCGCCAGCGAAGGGAGAAGCCGCCCCACTGGTGTCGAGCGACGAGTTGTCCGAGCCCGTACCGGCGAGCGAACTGGGAAGAGAACTGCTGCGTCTCGAACAACGGGCGCTCGCAATGCTCAACGACCCAGCCGACGACCAGGAGGCGATGAGCAACAAGCTGGCGTGGCTCGAAGCCAACGTCGCCGAGCTGAAGAGAGCGGCAGAGAAACTGCAGGGTGGTGCGGCGGCCCTCCCGGGTGGCGATGCGGCCGGCGAGCCGCGGCCTTCGGGGGCGGTCGCCGGGTCAGCGGGTTCGCCGCCCGGCGCGGCTGCCCAGGGCGCTGCGCCAAGCGCCGCAGCGAACACGCCGGCGTCGGCTGCGTCAGCAACGAACGAGCCGCCGCGCGTCGTGCGGACACAGCCGGCAGCGCCCGCCACTGCCGAAGAAGAACACTGGCTGTTCTACGGCTTGCTGGTACTGGTTCTGCTGGTCGCGCTGTTTCTCTTCCGCCGCCATCGCAATGCGACCGTCGAGCAGCTTGGGGGGGAGAGCGAACAAGCGGCTGCAGGAACGACGAACGACAGACATCAGTTCTCGCTGACGCCGGCGGCGGCAGCGGCTGTTCCCATCGAGGCGCCGCAGCGCCGCACCGCCGTCCCTCTTCCCGCACACGTACCCGCACCCGTACCCCTACCCGCACCCGTACCCGTGGCAGCGACAGTTGCCCCGGCGGTCGCAGAAGGGGGCGACGCAGCACCGCCGACGGTGGCGGCAGCGCTCCTGCCGCCCGATCAAGGCCTGGGGGGCGCCTCACCGGCGATCGAGTTGGCGGAGATCATGCTGTCCTTTGGGCGGGTCAGCGGCGCCGCGAGAACGCTCGAGGAGTATATAGCGGCCCTGCCGCAGGAATCGGCCAGGCCATGGATCCGGCTGCTGCATCTCTACCAGCGCAACGGCATGCGGGAGGAGTTCGAGGCGCTGACGGTCAAGCTCAACCGCAACTTCAACGTCGAGATCCTGGCCTGGGAGAACGAAAAAGTGAGCGGCGAACTGGAGCTGATTCCCCTTGCCGGCGCCGCCGCCAAGGCCCGCACGCTCGAGGACGTCCCGCGCCTGCGTGACGAAATCGTCGCCCTGTGGGGAAAACCCGAGTGCCTCGGCTATCTCGAGAACCTTCTGCGTGACAACCGGCAGGGCAAGCGCAAGGGCTTTCCGTTGCCGGTCGCCGAGGAGATCCTCTTCCTGATCGATCTCGCAGCGGCGCGTGAAGTTTCCCACTGAGCATCCCGGACTGCCCCGACAGAGATTCCGACAACAGCCATGAAAGGAGAAACAGATGAGTGAATACATTGCCCCGGTGCGCGACATGCAATTCGTCCTCAAGGAACTTGCCGGACTCGAGCAGGTAGCGCAACTGCCTGGTTGCGAGGAAGCGACCCCGGACCTCGTCGACGCCATTCTCGAGGAGGCGGCGCGCTTTGCCGAGGAAGTCCTGTCGCCGCTCAACTGGCCGGGTGACCAGGAAGGCGCCCGCTGGCACGACAAGACGGTGACCATGCCTGCCGGCTTCAAGGAGGCCTACCGGCTGTTCGCCGAGAGCGGGTGGACGGCGCTCGGCAGCGAGCCCGAGTGGGGCGGGCAAGGACTGCCGAAGGTGGTTGCGGCTGCGGTCGGCGAGATGTGGAAGTCTGCCAATCATTCCTTTTCGCTCTGCCCGCTGCTGACCAGTGGCGCGATCGAAGCACTGGTCCTCTCCGGCAGCGAAGAACTGAAACGGGTCTACGTCGAGAAGATGGTCAGTGGCGTATGGACCGGAACGATGAACCTGACCGAGCCGAATGCCGGTTCCGACCTCGCCGCCGTCCGCACCCGCGCCGAACCGCAGGCCGACGGCAGCTACCGGATCTGCGGACAGAAGATCTTCATCACCTACGGCGAACACGACCTGGCGGAGAACATCATCCATCTCGTCCTGGCGCGGACGCCGACCGCACCGGAAGGGGTGAAGGGGATATCACTGTTCATCGTACCGAAGTTCATGGTCAACGCGGACGGCAGCCTGGGCGCGCGCAACGACGCGTACTGCGTGTCGATCGAGCACAAGCTCGGAATCCATGCCAGCCCGACGGCGATCATGGCCTTCGGCGACCATTCGGGGGCAGTGGGCTATCTGGTCGGCGAGGAGAATCGCGGCCTCGAGTACATGTTCATCATGATGAATGCCGCCCGTTTCGGCGTCGGGCTGGAGGGTGTCGCGGCTTGCGAGAGGGCCTACCAGCGTGCGCGCGACTACGCTCGCGATCGCATCCAGTGCACCGACATCGGCGTGCGCGGCGGGCCGAAGGTGCCGATCATCCGGCATCCGGATGTGCGCCGCATGTTGATGACCATGAAATCGCGGGCCGAAGCGACGCGGGCGCTGGCGTACGTCGTGGCGGCGGCACACGATGCCGCCGTGCACCATCCGGACGCGGGCGAGCGCAAGCGCAGCCAGGCTTTCGTCGACCTGATGATTCCCGTCGTCAAGGGCTGGAGCACCGAGTCCGGCGTCAGCATGGCTTCGATCGGCGTCCAGGTACACGGCGGCATGGGCTACGTCGAGGAAACCGGGGCGGCGCAGCATCTGCGGGACGCGCAGATCTCGACGATCTACGAGGGAACGACGGGCATCCAGGCCAACGACCTCATCGGCCGCAAGATGGCGCGCGAAGGGGGGGCGACGTTGCACGCGGTCATCGGTCTGATGCGCGGCGTTGCCGGCGAACTCGGCGCTCGTTCGGGCGATGACTTCGCCGCGCTGCAGCGACGTTTTTCGGCGGCGATCGATGCGCTCGCCGCGGCAGGTGAGTGGCTCGTCGCCAATTATGGCAAGGATGTCCGCGCCGCGTCCGCCGGCGCCGTGCCGTTCCTGACCCTGCTCGGTATCGTTGCGGGTGGCTGGCAGATGGCGCGTGCCGCGCTGGTCGCGCAGGCGAAGATCGATGCCGGCGATGCCGACCCGTTCTACCCGGCGAAGATCGGTACCGCCCGCTTCTATGCCGACCACGTGTTGTCGCAGGCCAGTGGTCTCGCCAGCAGCGTGATCGACGGTGCCGCCGGTGTGCTTGCGCTGCCGGAAGACATGTTCTGATAAGTGGCTCCGCCGGCAGCACTCCCGCCGCCAGACCGGCAGAAACGGTGGCGGGAGTGGGCAGGCGACCCTGTGCGGGCGAGACCGCCGCCAACATCCTGGAAAAGACCATGCAGAATCAGAGAAAGCTCGTCCATACCTGCCTGATCCCCATCCGTTGGGGCGACATGGATGCTTACGGGCACGTCAACAACACGGTTTATTTTCGCTACATGGAGCAGGCCCGCGTCGAGTTTCTCGAGCGGCTCGGCTTCCGGATCATGCCGCATGGCTCGGCTCCCGTGATCATCAACGCCAGTTGCACTTTCCAGGTCCCGCTGAACTATCCCGGGGTGGTCGAGGTCAGGATGTACTGCGGACATCCGGGTCGCAGCAGCGTGCCGACGCACTACGAGATCAGCCTGCAGGGATCACCGACGATCCACGCCACCGGCGACTCGAAGATCGTCTGGATGGATGTCGCAAGCGGCAAGTCGGTGCCGATTCCCGAAACGCTGCGGGCCGAGTTGCCGGCCTGAGGGGGAGGAGGGGAGATGGGGCAGGAGACGCCACTCTGGCAGCCGAGCGCCGAGCGGATGGCCACGGCACGGCTCAGCTCCTTCACGGCCGCGGTGAAGCGGCGCTGGCAGGTGGACTGCGCCGATTACCCAGCCCTCTGGCGCTGGTCGCTCAAGCAACCGGAGGCTTTCTGGACTTCGGTCTGGGAAGAGTGTGGCGTGCTTGGCGACGCGGGGGCGACCATCCTGGAAGACGGCAAGCGCATGCCGGGCGCCCGCTGGTTTCCACAGGCCCGACTGAACTATGCCGAAAACCTGTTGCGACGCCGTGATGATGGGGACGCGCTCGTCTTCTGGGGCGAGAACCGGGTCAGCCGCCGGCTCTCGCACGGCGAGCTCCATGCGGCAGTGTCGCGCTGTGCGCAGGCACTGCAGGTCGCTGGCGTAGCCCCTGGGGACCGCGTCGCCGGCTACCTGCCGAACATGCCGGAAGCGTTGGTCGCCATGCTCGCCACCGCTTCGCTTGGCGCCATCTGGTCCTCGGCGTCGCCGGACTTCGGGGTACAGGGGGTACTCGACCGCTTCGGGCAGATCGAGCCCAAGGTCCTGTTCTGCGTCGACGGCTACTGGTACAACGGCAGGCCGGTCGACTGCATGGCGCGAAACATCGAGGTGGTCGGGCAGATGCCGGGCATCACACGAACCGTGGTCGTTCCCTACCTCGACGAGTCGCCGTCAGTGGAGCGGATCCGCAACGGCGTCAGCCATGCCGACTTCGTCGCTCCCTTCGTTGCCGGCGAGATCAGTTTTCAACGACTGCCGTTCGAGCACCCACTGTTCATCATGTTCTCCTCGGGCACCACCGGCGTCCCGAAATGCATCGTCCATTGCCATGGTGGCGCCTTGCTGCAGCACCTCAAGGAACACCAGCTGCACGGTGACGTGCGGCCTGGCGACCGCCTCTTCTATTTCACCACCTGCGGCTGGATGATGTGGAACTGGCTGGTTTCCGGTCTGGCATCGGGCGCGACGCTACTGCTCTACGACGGTTCACCCTTCGCTCGTGGTGCTGACGGTACGGCCGGAACGATTCTCTTCGACTATGCCGACGCCGAGCGCATGACCCACTTCGGAACCTCGGCCAAGTTCATCGATGCGATCGCCAAGAGCGGCCTGCAACCGCGCGGCACGCATTCGTTGCGCGAACTGCGGACGATGTTCTCGACGGGCAGCCCACTGGCGCCCGAGGGTTTCGACTATGTCTACCGCGACATCAAGTCGGATCTGCTTCTCGCCTCGATTTCGGGCGGTACCGACATCCTTTCGTGCTTTGCCCTCGGCAATCCGCTGCTGCCCGTGTACCGTGGCGAGTTGCAGTGTCGCGGTCTCGGAATGGCGGTCGAAGTCTTCGACGACGATGGCCGCCCGCTTGCTGCGGGAAGCGGCGAGCGCGGCGAACTGGTGTGTACCGCGCCGTTTCCCGCCATGCCCGTCGGCTTCTGGAACGACCCCGACGGTGGCAAGTACCACGCGGCGTATTTCGACCGCTTTCCGAATGTCTGGTGTCACGGGGACTACGTGGAGTTGACGGCGCACGAGGGACTGATCATCTACGGCCGTTCCGATGCCGTGCTCAACCCCGGCGGCGTGCGCATCGGTACCGCCGAGATCTACCGCCAGGTGGAGAAGCTGGCGGAAATCGTCGAAGCGCTCGTGATTGCCCAGGATTGGCTGGGCGACGTGCGGATCGTGCTTTTCGTCAGGCTGCGCGACGGTCTCGTTCTCGACGAGGCATTGATCGACCGCGTCAAACAGCAGATTCGCGACAACACCACGCCTCGCCACGTCCCGGCCAAGGTGCTGCAGGTGGCCGACATTCCGCGCACCAAGAGCGGCAAGATCGTCGAGCTTGCCGTTCGCCACGTCGTCCACGGCCGGCCCGTCAAGAATATCGAGGCCTTGGCCAATCCGGATGCGCTCGAGTGTTTTCGCGACCGACCGGAGCTGCAGACCTGAAGCAGCGACAACCGGTCGCTGCGGTCCGCCACATGACCCGAGGGCCTTGTGGGTCACAGGAAGCAGGGCAACGACGGCGCGGCACACGGACGCACGCAAGGACGAAGGGCCTTTCTGCGGACATGGGCTGTAGCCCGTCGTCTCGTAATTTACATAATACAAATTATCGGTACTTTTGGGCGGGGTTGGATGTGCAGTGGCGCCCGGTTGGTTGCGCCGGGCGACAGCTCCCGACGACAACGGCGCAACAGGCCTCGCCAGGCCGTGCCGGGTTCGGAATGGCGGCTCCCGCGGCGGCCATCGGGTTCGCTTCCGATCCAATCGGTGGTAGATTCGCGTTCTGTCGATATCCTAGCCAGTCCCATCTCCGGGACCACTCGCCATGCCCACAGTGACCGCCAACGACCTGCAGATCGAGTACGAGTCCTTCGGTAGCGAGACGGCGCCCGCGATCCTGCTGATCATGGGACTGGGTGCCCAACTCAGCCGGTGGAATGTCGAACTCTGTCAAGCTCTGGTTGAGCGCGGCTATCGCGTGCTGCGCTTCGACAACCGTGACTGTGGTCTGTCGAGCAAGCTCGATGAGGCGGGAGTTCCGGACATCGGCCGTGCTCTACGACGCGGCGTGGCGCCGGAAGCCCCGTATTCGCTCGAGGACATGGCGGCAGACTGCGCCGGCCTGCTGGACGCGCTGGGAATCGAGGCGGCGCACGTGGTCGGCGCATCGATGGGCGGCGCCATCGCTCAGATCGTCGCGGCCCGTTACCCGGAGCGCTGCCTGTCGCTGACCAGCATCATGTCGACCAGCAGCCATCCGGACCTGCCGCCTCCGAGTTCGGAGGCTGCGCAGGCCCTGCTCGCGCCATTGCCGGCGGCACGGGACCGGGAGAGTCTGATCGAGGACGCGATCAGGCGCCAGCTGGCGGTTGCCAGCCCGGAGTATCCGAGTTGCCCGGATCGCCTGCGCAATCAGATTGCCGACGAGCACGAGCGCGCTTTCCATCCGCGCGGCGTCACCCGGCAACTGGCGGCCTTTCTTGCCAGTGGCGACCGCCGCGCACTGCTGGCGACGATCAAGGCGCCCACGCTCGTACTGCACGGTGCAGATGACCCACTGATACCGCTCGCCTGCGGCGAGGACGTGGCAGCTCACATTCCTGGTGCGGAATTGCGCGTCATCGATGGAATGGCGCATGATTTCCCGCTTGCCCTGACCGAAGTCTTCGCCGACGCCATTGCCGCGGTTGCCAACCGCAGCCAGCGCTGAACCTCTGCCGTGATGTCCGTCGATGAGGCGCGGCTTCTCGCGCCGGAGCCTATGGTCTTCGTCGACCTCGAGACCAGCGGTGCCAACTTCGCCAACGACCGAATCATCGAGGTTGGCCTGGTCGAGGTCGACTCGACAGGGGTCCGCGAATGGAGTGTCCTGGTGAATCCCGAGGTGCCGCTGTCGCCGTTCATCACCAGTCTCACCGGCATCAGTGAGGCCATGCTGCGGCCGGCTCCGACCTTCCGCCAGATCGCCCATGAACTGCTCGAGCGATTGCGCGGGCGACTGTTCGTCGCGCACAACGCGCGCTTCGATTACGGTTTCCTGAAAGGAGAATTCGGCCGGATCGGGGTGGACTTTCGCCAGCCGAGCCTGTGTACCGTCAAGCTGTCACGCAAGCTCTACCCCCAGCATCACCGGCACAACCTCGACACCCTCGTTGAACGGCATGGCCTGACTGCCGGCGGCGGGCGCCATCGGGCACTTGCCGACGCCCGGCTGCTCTGGAGCCTTTGGCAATGCTGGCACCGTCAGCTGCCCGCAGCGATGGTCCGCGACGCCGTGGAAGCGATCGTCGGCCGTCCCGAACTGCCACCGCAACTCGATCCGGCGGCGCTCGACGACCTGCCCGAGGCGCCAGGTGCCTACGCGTTCTATGGTGAGGACGGTCGCCTCCTGCTCGCGCGTCGCAGTGACAACCTGCGGCGCCAGGTGCTCGGTCACTTCGCTGCCGGCAGCCGAGACAAGGCGCTCTACCGCGATGCCTGGCGAACTGAGTGGCGCGAGGCAGCCGGCGAGTTGGGCGCGCGTCTGCATGAGTTGCGCTACGCGCGCTCGGCGCCGCCGACCACTTCGGCCAAGGCAACGGGCAGCGGCGGCACCGCGGGGCACCTGCCGCCTGCCAAGGAACTCTGTTCGTGGCAGCTGCACTCGCCCGCATCGGGCGACTGCAGGCTGCGACTGGTGTTCGCCGACGAAATGGATTTCGCCGTCGCCGACGACCTCTTCGGGATGTACACGAACCGCCGCGAAGCGCAGCGCTCGCTGCGCGTGCTGGCCGAGGCGCATCAACTGTGTCAGAAACAGGTCGGCATCGAGCAGGCGGTCGCTGCGTGCAGTGCCTATCGGCAAAAGAACTGCCGCGGCGCCTGCGTCGGCAAGGAGTCGTTGCTGCAGCACGGCGCACGACTGATGAGCGCTCTGGCTCGCCTGAAGATCAGGAGCTGGCCCTACCGCGGCCCGGTCGCTTTGATCGAGCGCGACGATTTCGGCATGCGCCAGGACATCCACGTCGTTGACCGCTGGCGGCTTCTCGGCACGGTGCAGGACGATGCGGGTCTGCAGACGCTGCTGGCTGCCGGACCCAGCCGACAGGACTTCGATCCGGAGGTCTATCGGATCGTCAGTCGCACCCTGAACACGGGCAAGGTGGTCGTCCGGCCCGTAAACGCTCTTTCACCGTGAAGCCGCAGGGTCCGCCGGCGGCGTGCCGGCGCGTCCGCCAGCCTTGCGCAGCAGGTCCGCGATGTCCGTGTTGTCGGACTTGAGCGCCCAGTCGATCGCGGTTGCCCCCCGGTCATTGGCCATGTTGGGATCCGCCTTGTTCTGCAGCAGCAGCTCGACGATCTCGATGTGTCCGAAGCGGGCGGCGAACAGCAACGCTGTCGACCCGTTCGGGGTCGTCGCATTCACTTCCGCTCCCTTGGTGAGAAGGTACTCGGCCACTGCCGTACGGCCGCTGAAAGCGGCGTAGATCAGGGGCGACCAGCCATAGAGGTTGACGTCGGCACCCGCTTCGACGAGACGCTTGACGAAAGGGAGCAGGCCCTTGTAGGCAGCCAGGCTGAGTGCAGTCTCACCGTTACGATTGCGGGTGTTCAGCCGTGCGCGCCGTTTCACGAGATAGTCGAGAAAGTCCAGGTTCTCGCGCTGCACGCACTGCATCAGTAGCGTATTGCCGGCTGCGTCCACCGAATTGACATCCATGCCGCGGTTGATCAGCTGGATGGCCCAAGTCGTATTGCCGGAGATCAGGGCCTCCTCCATGTCTTCATAGGCACCGGCCGCGGCCATGGTGGGAATCCACAACGCAAACAAGAACGCAAGAATCTTCATTGGGCAACCTTCGTGTGGGCTTCAGGAAAGAGATTGAAGAAATTGGCCGTCGTGGCGTCGGCGACCTGTTGATAGCTGAGGCCTCGCAGGCGTGCGACATCTTCCGCGACATGGCGGACGTAGGCAGGCTGGTTCGTCTTGCCACGGTAAGGCACCGGCGCCAGGTAGGGTGAGTCGGTCTCGACCAGCAAACGATCCAGCGGCACGCGCAGCGCAACCTCTCTGACCGTGAGCGCGTTCTTGAACGTGACAATGCCGGAGAGCGAGATGTGGAAGCCGAGGTCGAGTGCTGCCTGGGCAATCGGCCAGCTTTCGGTGAAACAGTGCATGATGCCGCCCACTTCGCCGGCCCCCTCCTCCGCCATGAGCCGCAGCGTGTCCGCTGCAGCTTCCCGGGTATGGATCACCAGCGGCTTGCCGGTCACGCGGGCGGCCCGGATGTGAGTGCGGAAGCGCTCACGCTGCCATTCCGGAGCATCCTTGTGCCAGTAATAGTCAAGCCCGGTCTCGCCGATCGCCACCACTCGCGGATGTGCCGCAAGGCGCACGAGGTCGTCGACCGTTGCCTCGCGGACTCCCGTTTCCTCGGGGTGTACACCAACCGTTGCCAGGAGCATCGGCCACGTATCGGCGAGTTGCAAAACCCTGGCCAGACGTTCCAGGGTGACGCCGATACACAGCGCGCAGCCGACGTCATTGGCACGCATCAGCCCGATGATCTGCTCGATGCGATCGGCCAGCTGCGGAAAGTCGAGATGACAATGCGAGTCAACCAGCATCGGCCGGCCATCAGATGGTGTGCGTTGGGCGGCCCGACTGCATCACGCCGCCCAGCAGACCCTCGATGCGCCGGCGTGCCTCGGCGCCGCTTTCGTCGTTCTTGAACTGCACGCCGATTCCCTGTGCCTTGCTGTTCTGAGCGCCAGCCGGCGTGATCCAGACGACCGTGCCGGCGATCGGCAGCTTGGCGGGATCATCCATCAGCGACAGCAGCATGAAGACATCGTCACCAATCGAGTAGTTGCGGGTGGTTGGAATGAAGATGCCGCCATTGCGCAACAGCGGCATGTAAGCCGCGTAAAGTGCCGACTTCGAGTTGATGTTCAGCGACAGAACGCTGGGGCGCGGCGGCGTCACTGACGCCGCCTTGCCGATGTCGGTCTCTGCCATCTTCACTGGGAAGCGATCGATCGCCCAGTTGAGCGAAGTCCGTTGCGCACTCGCTGATGCCTCACTCGTTCATTGCCCCTGGATCGCGATGATTGCTTCACCACGCTCGGTGGCTTCGGAAAACCCGCACGTAGCCGAGAAAGAAGTCCTCGAGAAACAGTCGATTGTTCACGGGCTGCTCACATTGGGCCTTGCATTGTAGCGCTTTTCGGCTGAATGCCAAGATCCGGCGGGTGTCGGTTTCGCGCGCGAGGTCGTGCAGCAGAGCCGCCTGACGTACAAAATAGCGCGGTGGCTGCTCTTCGGTCGCGAGAAGCAGGTCGAACAACCACTTCTGTGCCCACTCAAGCAATCTGCGCAGCGGCGCCGGGCGCTTCTCGTTCCTGATGGCCCGCTCGAGTGTGGCTGCCGATGCGAGCGGATCCACTCCAGCCCCGCCGCTGACTTCGGCCAGAAGAGCGTCGACCAGGCTCCGCTCGCCGCTGCTGCTCAGGGCGAGCGCCAGGACCGGCGCACCGGCCGCCAGGGCCAACCAGTCGTCAGGATCGGCCACGCCAGCGTCGTCCAGCCAGGCGGTTCCCGCTGCTCGCGACGGCAACGGCACGCTGACGGTCTGGCAGCGGCTTCGGATCGTCGGCAGCAAGCGATGTGGGTTGCTGGAAACCAATATGAACTGGGTATTTGCGATTGGCTCTTCAAGTGACTTGAGAAGAGCATTGGCGGTTGCGCGATTCATCGCCTCGGCCGGGTTGAGGAGCACTACGCGCGCGCCGTGACGATGGGTTCCGACGTGCAGGAAGTCGTCGAGTGCCCGTACCTGATCGATCGTGATCTGCTGACTTAGCTTCTTCGCCTTTGCCGGGTCTTCTTCCTCGCCGGCATCGCCGCCGACCACGGCGAGCGACTGTGGTTGCAGCAGGCGAAGGTCCGGGTGATTGTCCTGGGCCAGCCAGCCGCAGGCCAGGCACTGACCACACGCCTCGCCTGAATCTCGCCGCTCCTCGCAAAGCAGGGAGGCGGCCAAGGCGACGGCAAGGTCGAACTTGCCAAGCCCCTGCCGACCGCACAGCAGGAGCGCGTGCGGCAGTCTGTCACGCCGCATCATGAGTTGCTGCCAGTCTGAAGCGTGCAGATCAATAATCCTCACAAACATAAGGTTGAAATCCTTTCTTCAATCTGCTTCGAGACTCTTTCCGGGGACTGGTCGGCGTCGATGACCGTGATTCGCTGCGGCGCCACCCGCGCCCGCTCGAGGTAGGCGAGGCGGACTCGCTCGTGGAACGTGACGTGCTCCATCTCAAAGCGATCGCGGTCGCGTGCCTGTTCGGCAATGCGCCGGGCCGCAACCGCCGCCGGTAGATCGAAGAGCAGGCTCAGGTCCGGCTGCAGCAGCGGGTGCACCCAGCCTTCGAGTTGCGCGAACTTCACCGGGTCGAGACCGCGACCACCACTCTGATAAGCATAGGTCGCGTCGCTGAAACGGTCGCAGACGACCCAGTCGCCCCGCGCGAGAGCCGGTTCGATGACTCGCGCAATGTGCTCGCGGCGGGCTGCGAACATCAGCAGCGCCTCGGTCTCCAGGTGCATGGTTTCGTGCAGGAGCAGCGCACGCAGTTTCTCGCCAAGCGCGGTACCCCCTGGCTCGCGCGTGCTGACGACGGCGACTCCGCGCCGACGCAGAGACTCGACGATGGTTGCGATGTGGCTGCTCTTGCCAGCGCCGTCGATGCCTTCGCAGGTAATGAAACGGCCGCGCGAACCGGACTGCGCGTGGTTCAAGGTCGGCCCCCTTTCTGGTAACGCCGCACCGCCTGATTGTGGTCTGCCAGCGTCCGCGAGAAGTGGCTGCTGCCGTCGCCGCGAGCGACGAAATAGAGCGCGTCGCTCGCCGCCGGGTGCAGCGCCGCTTGCAGCGAAGCGAGTCCGGGCATGGCGATCGGAGTGGGTGGCAACCCGCGGCGCGTATAGGTATTGTAGGGCGTATCCGCAAGCAGGTCGCGCTTGCGCAGGTCGCCGTCGAAGTCATCGCCGAGTCCGTAGATCACCGTCGGATCAGTCTGCAAGGGCATCCCCAGGCGCAGGCGGTTGATGAACACCGCTGCCACTTGCGCACGATCCTGATCACGGCCGGTTTCCTTCTCGATGATCGAGGCAAGGATCAGAGCCTGATGGGCATCGCGCAGCGGCAGGTGATCAGCCCTCGCCTGCCATTGCTCTTGCAGGTGTCGCTGCATGGCACGCGCCGCGCGCGCCAGCAGGTCGATATCGCTGCTTCGCTTGGCAAAGAGATAGGTATCGGGAAAGAACGCGCCCTCGGCGGGTTGTTCCGGAACACCGAGCAGGCGCATGATCTCGCCGTCACTCAGGTCGCGGGTCTCGTGACGCAGATCCGGATGGCCATCGACGCGCTGGCGCATCTGACGGAAGGTCCAGCCTTCGACGAAGGTCAGCTCGGCCTGCGTGAAGTCTCCTCGCGTCAGTTTGCGCAGCAATTCGAGTGGCGTCGTGCCACGACCGATCTGGTAGCTTCCGGCCTTGATCGAAGCCTCGACGCCCATCAGTCTCGCGAGTGCGATCAGTACCCACGGTTCGACCGCGATCTCGCTGGCGGCGATCTCGCGAGCCGCCGAGCGCAGGCTGCTGCCGGGAGCAAGAGTGAACTCGACCTGGTCACGCGGCAGGCTGATCGGAATCAGAGCAACGTAGACGGCGGCCGCGGCGCCCAGAAGCAGGGCCAGGAAGGAGAAAGAGAGCAGCAGGCGAACGGTCTTGCGCATCGGTCCGGAGCAGCAGTCGGGCTGGCGGGCTGGAGGAGGAATGGGTGGTGGGGCGGGCATCGAGTCGCCCTATAATAGCCGAAACTCGCCCTAGCCAGCGGGGCACCCAAGGCACGGCCAGCCGGCCGCCGCTGCCGGCTGCGCCCCGCGGAGGACCGCCCGCCGGCCCGCCGGCCAACCAGATGGAAAGATGATGAACGCGAACTGGCAGGAGTTGCTGCGTGCTTCAGGTGCACGAATCGATCACAATCAGGTCACGGATTTTGGTGACGCGACGGCCGAGCTGTCTGCCGCTCGCGAGGCGACCGTCGTCGCGCCTCTGGACCACCTCGGCCTGCTCGCGGTGAGTGGCCCGGATGCCGCGAGCTTCCTGCACGGTCAGCTGACGAGCGATGTCAGGCACCTCGCCGAGGGAAGTGCACAGCATTCGGCATGGTGCTCGGCCAAAGGCAGGATGCTCGCCAGCTTCCTTGTCCTTCATTCAGGACCCGACTACTTCCTGCAGCTATCGGTCGACCTGTTGCCGTTCATCCACAGGCGCCTGTCGATGTTCGTCCTGCGCAGCAAGCTGAGCATCGACGACCGCTCCGGCGAGCTCCTGTTGCTCGGCGTGGCAGGGCCGCAGGCCGAGCGCGCACTGTGTGCCGCCAGCCTGCCCGTTCCTGCCACCCCTCTGGGCATCGCCGCCACGAAGACTGCACTGATAGTCCGTCTCGACAGCCGTCGCTTCGAGCTCCTCGTGAAGCTCGAAGCAACCCCGGAGTTGTGGCGGCAACTGCAGACGCAGGCGCGGCCGGTCGGCGCCGCGGCTTGGCAGTGGCTCGACATCGAGGCCGGTGTGCCGCTGATCAGCGAGCCGACCAGGGAGGAATTCGTGCCGCAAATGGCGGGTTTCGAGCAGCTCGGAGCGGTCAGTTTTCGCAAGGGGTGCTATCCCGGACAGGAGATCGTCGCTCGCACACAGTACCTGGGCAAGGTGAAGCGCCACCTCTACCGTGCGCACTGTGGCAGCCCGATGACGGCCGGCCAGGCGATCTACTCGGCGAGCAGTCCGCAGCAGCCCTGCGGCATGATCGCCAACGCGGCGGCAGCACCTGCCGGCGGCCACGATGCCCTGGCCATCATTCAGGAGAGCTTCGCTGCGGTCGGCGGGCTGCAACTGGGCAACCCGGGTGGTGCCGCGATCGACGTCGAGCCGGTCGTGGCGCCGGCGGCAACAGCCTGACCAGGACCGCCGATGTGCCTGATCCTGCTTGCCTGGCAGGCGCACCCGGACTATCCGCTGATCGTCGCCGCCAACCGTGACGAGTTCTTCACGCGCCCTTCGGCTGCCGCCGCGTTCTGGGCAGACGCACCGCAGGTGCTCGCCGGCCGCGATCTGGAAGCTGGCGGCACCTGGCTCGGGGTCAGTCGCGAGCAGCGCTTCGCCGCCCTGACCAACTACCGGGAGGGCGGCGGGCAGCCCCCGGGTGCGCGGTCGCGCGGTGCGCTGGTGGCCGACTTCCTCGTCGGCCGCGAGACGCCGGAGGCGTACCTCGAGGAAGTCGCGGTCCTGGCCGGCGAGTACAACGGCTTCAATCTCTTCATCGGCGACGCCGACCGGCTCGGCTACTGCAGCAACCGCGACGCAGGCCGGGTGCGGTGGCTGGGGCCCGGCATCTACGGGCTGTCGAACCACTTGCTCGACACGCCCTGGCCGAAACTGGCAAGCGCCAGGGCCGCGTTTGCCGCGGCGTTGCAGACACTGCCGCAAGCCGCGCCCTTCTTCAACCTGCTCGCCGACCGCGAGGTGGTTGCGGATTCCCACCTGCCGGAAACCGGTGTTCCGCTCGAGTGGGAACGCATCCTCTCGGCCGTCTTCGTCAGCTCCGAGCACTACGGAACGCGCGCATCGACGCTGCTGACCAGACGCCGCGACGGCCTGGTCACCCTCCACGAACGCAGCTACGGCGCTGGCGCAACGCCGATCGGCGAGGTTTGCACGAGCTTTCAGTCCTCGCTGATGTAAACCGGCGTATAAGGGGACACAAGGTCGAAAAGCTCGACGATGTCGTCATTGCGCATGCGAATGCAGCCGATCGATCCGGGTTGCCCCATCGGCGCACTATCCGGGCTGCCGTGGATGTACACGTAACGGCGCATGGTATCGACATCACCGAGGCGGTTGCGGCCGGGCTCGCAGCCGGACAACCAGAGGATCCGGGTCAGGATCCAGTCACGCTTCGGGAAGCGTTCGGCGAGTTCAGGCGAATAGACTTCACCGCTGGGCCGGCGCCCGATGAACACCGTGTTCGCCGGTTGGTTGGCACCGATCTTGGCGCGGATCAGATGGCGGCCACGCGGCGTGCAGTAACTGCCCTTCCGTTCGCCGACACCGCGGGTCGCGGTCGACACCAGATAGCTGCGGACCGTTTGCCCGCAGTCGCCCACAAGGCTCAGAGCCTGCCTAGCGATCGAGATCTCGATATGCACGTCTGCCCTCCCCTCTGCCTTCGCTGCGGCCACGCCGTTCGGCAAAGAAAGCCGAGAGCAGTTGCCCGCACTCGGCTGCCAGCACGCCGCCGACCACCTCGGTGTGATGATTCAGCCGCTCGACGGCGAACAGGTCGACCACGCTGCCATGGACTCCGGTCTTCGGGTCGCGCGCACCGTAGACCAGACGCGCCAGTCGTGCCTGCAGGACTGCCCCGGCACACATCGCACAGGGCTCGAGCGTGACGAACAGATCGCAGCCGGGCAGCCGATAGTTGCGCAGGTTGCGTGCCGCGTCACGCAAGGCCGTGATCTCCGCATGCGCCGTCGGGTCGTGGTCGCCGATCGGCGAGTTGAAGCCACGGCCGACGATGACCCCCGCCTGCACGACGATCGCGCCGACCGGCACCTCGCCGAGACACTCTGCAGCAAGAGCCAGCGACATCGCCTCGCGCATGAAGAATTCGTCGTCCATCGGCCGCGATTGTACTGCAACGAGCCTGCCGGCTGCCGTTGCCAGCTTCAGGTGAGCCAAGACCACGGTCCTGCCCGGAGGCAGCGGACGCCGCTCTGCGAAAGCGCACCGACGAACGCTTTCCTGGCGCTTGCCGCGTCGTCGATCGGCTAAGATTCAGGTCGCTCGCTTTCTGCTTCCACTCTTCCAGACGACCCGCAATGCGCATTCTCTTCGTACACCAGAACTTCCCCGGCCAGTACCGCCACCTCGCGCCTGCCCTCGCCGATTCACGGGCGAATGAGGTCGTCGCCATCGGCGAGGAGGCGAGCCTCAGACGCATGCAGGGCTTTCATCCGCGCGTGCGTCTGCTTGGTTACCCGCAGCCCCAGGGTGCCTCGCGGCAGACACACCACTACCTTCACAGTAGCGAGGCTGCGGTCCGCCGCGGTCAATCGGTCGCGCGCCTGGCACTCGAACTGCGCCGTCACGGCTTCGTTCCGGACGTCATCTGCGCCCACCCGGCTTGGGGGGAGGCCCTGTTCCTGAAGGATGTCTTCCCCACCGCACCGCTGCTGCTCTATCTCGAGTTCTTCTATCGCGGCAGCGGCTCCGACGTCGGCTTTGACCCCGAGTTTCCGAGTTCCTTCGACGACCGCTGCCGTGTTCGTGCCCGCAACACGGCGCAACTGATCAGCCTCGATGCTGGCGATGCGGGTGTCAGCCCGACGCACTGGCAGCGGGAGCAATACCCGGACGTCTATCGGCCGCGCATCGAGGTGATTCACGACGGCATACGCAGCGATCTCGTCTCCCCGGGACAGGTTGCTGGCTTCGTCCTTCCTGGCGGCAGGGGTACCCTGCGCTCGGGGGACGAGGTGTTGACCTACGTCGCCCGCAATCTCGAACCGTATCGAGGCTTTCACACTTTCATGCGGGCACTGCCTGCGGTTCTTGCTGCGCGGCCTCGCGTGCGGGTTCTGATCGTGGGTGGTGACGAGGTCAGTTACGGCCGCCCGTTGCCCGGTGGCGGTACCTACCGGGAGCATTACCTGCGCGAACTCGGCAGCGAAATCGATCTCGGCCGCGTACACTTCCTCGGCAAGATTCCTTACCCGCGCTTCATCGACGTTCTGCGTTTGTCGACAGCGCACGTGTATCTCACCTACCCTTTCGTCCTGTCGTGGTCACTGCTCGAAGCGATGTCCTGCGGCTGTGCGCTGATCGCCTCCGACACAGCCCCTGTCCGCGAAGTGTTGCGACCGGGACACAATGGACTGCTGGTCGATTTCTTCTCGCCGGACGAGCTGGCGACGACGATCGTCTCCGTCCTCGCTGACCCGCTGGCGACGCAGCCCCTGCGCGCGCAGGCGCGGCGCGACATCGTCGACCACTTCGATCTCGCGACCCGCACCCTGCCTCGCCTGCTGACGCTGGTCAGCGGCCTCGCGGCCAAGGGGCTTGCCGGCCACTGACGTTCGCCGAACGATCTCGCGCGCAGTACCGATGCCGGCACGAGTCGACCGTTCAGTGGCGGACGGAACACCACCGTACGCCGGCAGCCGTGGCGCAGCCCTTCCGTTCCGAGAGCGGTCGCTGCAAAATACGTCTCCGAGCACGGGTGACGGAGAGCACAATGGAAACGGTCCGGTTCCTGCAGGAGCAACCGCTGTTCGGTGGCGTCGGCGATGCGGCAATGCGAGCGATCATGCACTTGATGCGGCCGCAGGAGTTCACAGCCGGTGAAGTGATCGTGCGCGAGGGCGAAGAGGGTGACTCGCTCTTCGTCATCTGCAGCGGAGCGGTCGAGGTTCTCAAGGCGTGCCCGGCAGCAGTCGATCCTCTCGGCAGGGGCATTGCCCTCCTCAGTGTCGGCGACGTCTTCGGCGAAATGGAGTTGATCGACATGCAGTACCGCTCGGCCAGCATCCGCGCGCTCGAGCCCGTTCGGCTCGTGGCGCTTGACAACGGCAGCCTCTTCCAGATCCACGAGGCGGATCTGCCGACCTTCACGCTGATCGTCATGAACCTGGCCCGGGAGCTGAGCCGTCGCCTGCGCCGGATCGATGAACTCGCAGTCGCCGTGCCGGCCGTCGCCGCACCCGTGACGGCGAATTGACCGGCACGCCGTCCGCAACGGGTCGTGGTTGCCTTTCGCGCTGCCGTCAGCGGTCTGCCTGGGCTTCCCACGTCCATCCGCAATCGCCTGTGCGGCGCCGCAGAGCCGTCGTCGGGCGAGCAACTGCCCGATGATGAGCTAGGCGTCGCCGGCAATCCCCCGCAGCAGGCGCGCCTGCCACGCACGCATGGCGAGCGCAAGCCGCCCCGACAGAGTCACGTACTCGCCATAAAGCAGCGCATAAGCCTCGACCGTCTGTCCGGCCATGGCCCGCTCGACCACCTCAGCCGCCATTTGATGGAATTCCGCGTGCAGACGGCGCACTTCGTCGAAGTCCTCGGCCGCACGGTCCTCGGCTGACAGGCGCGGGCCGTACAGCCATTGTCCGAAGTCACAGCGGTCGTCGGCCCGGATCGCTTCCACATCCACGCCCGCCGTGGCGTCGAGGACAGCCTGCCGGAGCTCGGACATCCAGCGCGCGTGGGCGCCTATTGCTTCTTCGATGTCCCGCACCCTGTCCATCCGAACTTCCCCCGAGTACCCACTCCGCCGACCACGAACGCATTCTACCTGAACCGCCTGCCGCACGGCAGCCGCCGGCCACCTCACGAGAGCCGGCATCAGGTACCCCGTGCCGGGCCCGTCGATCCCCGACATCATGTCGCCGGTGACACGACGCAACGCCGGCGGCCGCGCGGCTGACGAGGCGCAGCCTGTGTTCCCCTGCTCACCCCTCGCCGGCCAGCGACCACCTGATCAGGTCGCTCCGCTCGGCGCCGACAGTCAGCGAGCGGCAGATGCCGACGAACTCACGCATGCCCGCAGTCTGGAACTTGCGCCGTTGCTGCAGGAAGTGGAAATGGCGTCGGAGATCGAGTTCCGGTGTCGCGATCGGCACCAGGCTGCGCCGACCGAATGCTTCGCGCAATGCCAGACGCGAAATGCAGCCGATTCCGAGCCCGAACTCGACGGCGCGCTTGATCGCCTCGGTGTGCTCGAGTTCGAGGCGAATCCGCAGCCGCGAGCAATCCTCGCGCAGAGCCCGGTCGAGGGTTTCGCGCGTACCCGAACCGGTTTCGCGCACGATCCAAGGCTGCTCGATCAACTCCGCGATCGTCGCGCTGCCCTTTCGCGCCAGGGGGTAAGTCGGCGAACAGAAGACGACCAACTCGTCCGCCACCCATGGCTCGACAACCAGGTCGGGATGGCGGCAACTCCCCTCGACCAGGCCGAGATCGAGTTCGTGCTGCGCCAGTTGCTCGATGATCGTCGCCGTGTTGTGCACCTTCAACTGCACACCGCTTTCCGGGTGTCGCCGGAGAAAGTCGGCGACGATCAGCGTCGCGAGGTAGTTGCCGATGGTCAGCGTCGCGCCGATGCGCAGCCTGCCGTAGCCCGCCCTGCCCTCGAGAACGCTGTCGATCGCCGCCGCGCGTTCGAGCAGCTCGACCGCCTGCGGCAGCAGCGCCTGCCCGCGCTCGTTCAGCCGCAGGCTCCTGCCGAACCTGTCGAAAAGCTGTGTGTCATAGAGACGTTCGAGTTCGGCGAGTGCCGTGCTCGTCGCCGACTGCGACAGGGACACCTCGCTGGCCGCGCGCGACACATTCTCGTGTCGAGCAACCGCAACGAAGACTGCCATCTGCCGCAAGGTGAATCTCATATCGCTCCAATCGATAACACTTATGTAAATAATCTGTTTTACAAATATATCACGACGGAGCACGATGGCTTCGTCAGGAATCACGATGGGAAACAAGATGAGCACCTACTCCGCACAACGGGTCCTTTCGGTCCGCCACTGGACGGATCGCCTGTTCAGCTTCCGCACCACGCGCGACCCGGCGCTGCGCTTCATCAACGGGCAGTTCGTCATGCTTGGCTTGCCGCAGGAGGGGCGACCGCTGACCCGCGCCTACAGCATCGCCAGCGCCAACCACGACGAGTTCCTCGAGTTCTTCAGCATCAAGGTGCCGGACGGGCCGTTGACCTCCCGGCTGCAGCACCTGGCGGTCGGCGACGAGGTCGTCGTCAGCCGCAAGCCGACCGGCACGCTGGTGCTGCGCGACCTGCGGCCGGGCAAGAACCTCTACCTGCTGGCGACCGGCACCGGGCTGGCACCGTTCATCAGCCTGATCCAGGATCCGGAAACCTACGAGCGCTTCGAGAAAGTCGTGCTGATCCACGGCGTGCGCTGGATCGACGACCTGGCCTACCACCGCTTCATCAGCGAGGAACTGCCGCAGCACGAGTTCTTCGGTGATCTGGTGCGCGACAAGCTGATCTATTACCCTGCCGTCACCCGCGAAGCCTTCCGCCATCAGGGCCGCATCACGAAACTGATCGACAGCGGCCATCTCTTCGCCGACATCGGCCTGCCGCCGCTCGATCCCGCGCGCGACCGGGCGATGGTCTGCGGCAGTCCGGCGATGATCAAGGACTGTTGCGCGCTGCTCGACGTGCGAGGCTTCCGGGTTTCGCCGTACATTGGTGCGCAGGGCGACTACGTGATCGAGCGGGCGTTCGTCGACAAGTGACGCGGCGCGGCTTGCTGCCGCAGGCGCTGCGCCGTCGGGCGTTCAGTGGCTGCCGCTCGCCAACTGCCCCGCTTCAAGGACGCGCAGCAGTGAAGCGGTGTCGCAATGCCTCCAGCCGAACGCCATCAGCGCGTTGAGTTGCTGGCAGACCTGCGCCGAAACCGGTAGCGGCAGCCCCAAACGGTGCGCTTCGGCGATCAACACCGCGTAGTCCTTGTGATGCAGACGCGCCTCGACACCGGCAGCGAAATCGCGCGTGACCATCCGGCCGCCCATCGCCTGCAGCACGCGACTGCCGGCCGAACCCCCTGCCAGGGCGGCGTGGACCCTCGACGGATCGACACCGGCGGCGCGGCTCAGGTACAACGCTTCGGCAACCGCCTGGATCGTCGCCACCATCACCATCTGGTTGCACGCTTTCGCGACCTGCCCGGCGCCATGGTCGCCGACGTGCACGATCGTGCTGCCGAGCAGTTCGAAAAGCGGCCGCACGCGCTCCAGTACCGCCGCCTGGCCGCCGACCATGATCGACAGGCTGGCATCGCTGGCGCCCTGCCCGCCACCGGAGACCGGCGCGTCGAGCATGGCGACACCCAGCCTCGCCAGCCGCCCGGCGATCGAGCGCGCCGCCTGCGGCGCGATGGTGCTCATGTCGACCAGGATCGAGCCGGCGGCGAATCCTTCTGCCAACCCGCCGGCAGCGAAGGCAAGCTGCTCGACGTCGGCGTCTGCGGTGACGACGGTGAACACCACCTCGGCCGCGGACGCCACCGCCGCCGGACTGGCGCAGGCCACCGCGCCCGCCGCCAGCAACGGCTGCGCGGCTTCCGGCCGCCGCGCCCAGAGCGCGAGCCGGTGGCCGCCGCGCAACAGGTTCAGCGCCATCGGCCGCCCCATCACGCCGCAGCCGATGAAACCAAGCCGCATCAGCCTTCACCCCCGGACAAACGCTCGAGGAGCTTGAGAATGGCGATCGAATCCTCCTCGCCAAGCCCCGAGCCGACCATGGCGTTGAACATCTGCGCCGTCGCCGCCGCCACCGGCAGACACAGACCCAGTTCGTGCGCGCTCTGCATGACGATGTTCATGTCCTTCTGGTGCATCCACGACTTGAAGCCAGGCTTGAAGTTCCGGTCGAGCATCCGCTGACCGTGGTTCTCGAGGATTCTCGAGTAGGCGAAGCCACCGAGCAGCGCCTCGCGCACGCGAGCCGGGTCGACGCCGCTCCGCGCGGCGAAGTTCAGCGCCTCGGCAACGGTCAGGACGCCGACGCCGGTGACGATCTGGTTGGCCGCCTTCGCGACCTGGCCGGCACCCGAATCGCCGACGTGGACGATGTTCCGTCCCATGCACGCGAAGGCCGACTGCGCCGTATCGAACGCGGCGCTGCTGCCGCCGACCATGATCGACAGCGTGCCGGCAATCGCGCCGACCTCGCCGCCGGAAACCGGCGCATCGAGGAAATCGATTCCTCCTGCCAGAAGCCTGCCGGCGATGGCGCGGGCGGCCGACGGCCGGATCGTGCTCATGTCGACGGCCACCAGTCCGCTCCGGCCGCCGCTGGCGACGCCGTTCTCGCCCAGCATCACCTGCTCGACATCGGGCGCATCGGCCACCATCGAGATCACCAGTTCGGTCTCCGCGGCCAACGCCGCCGGACTGTCGGCGCCGCTGGCGCCGGCGTCGAGGAGTGGCTGCATCGACTCCAGCCGGCGCGCCCAGACGGTGAGATGGTGCCCACCGCGCAGCAGGTTGAGCGCCATCGGACGCCCCATGATGCCGAGGCCGATGAATCCGATTCTCATTGCGTCCCCTTTCAAGTGTTGGCGGTCGCCGCTGCCGTGCGCCCATACTCAGTCATCCACGCTGAGGGCGAACAGCGGGCGTAGGGGTGTGGCAGATGATCGCTGCTGCCGTTCGCCCGATGCAACCGCCCTGTCGCCTGCGCGCGGACTGCGCGGGAGCCAGTCTAGCAAGAATTCGGCAGGCCCGCTGCCACCAGCGGTCCCGTCAGCCGACGACGGTAACCACCACCCGCCGCCGATGGGCGACCGTCCGGTGCTCCCAGAGATAGATTCCCTGCCACGTTCCGAGGCGCAGCGTGCCGTTGCTCACGGGCACCGTCACCGACACTCCGGCGAGGATGCTGCGTCCGTGTGCCGCCATGTCGTCGTCACCCTCGCAGTCGTGCTGATACGCCGGATCGGCGTCGGGCGCCCAGCGCCCGGCCAGGGTCTCCAGGTCTCGGCGCACCGATGGATCGGCGTTCTCGGTCAGCAGCAGGGAACAACTCGTGTGCAGGACGAAAACGTGCGCGATACCAGCCGCTACTCCCGCAGCGCGTGCAATGCGCCCCACCTCGGCCGTAATCTCGATCGTGCCGCGACCGCGGCTGTGGATGTCGAAGCTATCCTGATAGGCCATGGCCCCTCTCCTGCCGCCGACTGCAAGCGGATACTGTTGTGATGAGGAAATCGATCGCGGCCGCCGTGGACTGCTGACCGGGGACCGCGTTGCGACTCGGCCATTGCGCCGGGCGCATTCCCTCGAACCGGAGGCGCAGAATCCCTGCCCCAGTCATCGGCATCTCCTCTACCCTCCCCTACTGGTCGTCGTTGACCCGCGCGCGCAGCAGTTTCACTGCGCCACGCTGCCGCTTGCCGTCCAGCCGGCGCTTCTGTGAACTGCTGGTCGGCCGCGTCGGCAGGCGCGGCGGCGCGACCGCCGCGGCGCGAGCGATCAGTTCGCGCAGACGGCACAGCGCATCGTCCCGGTTGCGCTCCAGGCTGCGGTGGGCCTGTGCCTTGATGATCACGACGCCGTCGCCACTGATCCGCTGGTCGCGCCAGAGCAGCAAACGCCGTTTGAGCTCATCGGGCAACGACGAGGCGGCGATGGCGAAACGCAGATGGATCGCATTCGAAACCTTGTTGACGTTCTGGCCGCCGGCACCCTGCGCGCGCACGGCAGTGATCTCGACCTCCTCCTCGCGCACTGCGACGCGGAACGGCAACCCGGGCATCGCCAGCCTACTCCTTGGCCGCTCGTGAAACCCCGGCTGCGAGTGCCTGCCAGCCGTCGGCACCAAGCTGCCGCAGCGTTTGCAGGTTGCGCTCATAGATCATCGCCGCTTCGGGAAAAGCCGCCACCGCCCGGTCGAGACTGGCCTCGCGCAGCAGGTGCAGCGTCGGAAACGGCGAGCGATTGGTATGGTTGGTGATGTCATCGACCGTGCTGTCGGCGAAGACGTAGTCGGGATGGAAGCTGGCCACCTGCAGGACACCATGCAGGCGATGGGTCTGCAGGACGACATCGACCAGATCGAGGAAGCGCAGGAAGTCGGCGAAGTCGGTCAACACCCACGGATGGATCAGCAGGGTCGTATCCACCTCGTCGGCAGGGGTAGCGCAGAGCGAGAGCAATTCCAGCTGCAGGTCGTCGAGCAGCGACTCATCGTTCTCTGCCGGGCTCACGACGTAGCGGATCTGTCCCTTGGCGTGGACACCCTTGGCAAAGGGACAGAGGTTGAGCCCGATCACCGCGCGCTCGAGCCAATGCCGCGTACTGGCGATGACCTCGTCGTGGCTCGGGCGGGTTTGGCTGAGCATGGCTGGCGATACGGCGGCGGCCGCCTTGACCGGGATGGGATGATTACCGCCAGTGTAACCACTGATGCCGGCCGAGGCAAAGCCCTGCACGCCCCGTCAGCACCCCAGGCTTCGCTGCCGGCGGCATGTACAATGCGTCCTTTGGCCGTGGAGCGAAGATGGAACGGATTGCCGCAGCGGTCATCGGCGCCGGGGTGATTGGCCTGGCCTGCGCGCGTGCGCTGGCAAGGCGAGGAATCGAAACGCTGATTGTGGAACGGAACGACGGCTTCGGCCGCGAGACCAGTTCGCGCAACAGCGAGGTCATCCACGCCGGGCTCTACTACCCCAGCGGCTCGCTCAAGGCGACTCTGTGCGTCGCTGGCCGGCGCCGGCTGCACGACTTCTGCCGCTCTCATGCCGTCGCTCACCGCAGCTGCGGCAAGCTGATCGTCGCCACCAGTAGCGCCGACGAGGGAAGGCTAGCGGCGCTGCAGGAACAGGGTGAAGCAAATGGCGTCGACGACCTGCGCTGGCTCAGCGCCGCCGAGACTCGCGTTCTCGAGCCCGAACTGGCGTGCACCGCCGCCCTGCTGTCGCCGTCCACCGGCATCATCGACAGCCACGGCCTGATGTTGGCGCTGCTCGGTGATGCCGAGCGCGCCGGGGCAGTGCTTGCCTGCCGCAGCCCACTCCTCGGCGGCGTGATCGAAGCAAGCGGCATCGTGCTCGAATGCGGGGGCAACGACAAGCTGCGGCTGCGCTGCCCGCTGGTGATCAACGCCGCCGGTCTCTGGGCTGCCGACGTGGCCGCGTCACTGGCAGGCTTTCCATCGGTGGCGTTGCCGGCGATGCACTACGCCAAGGGCAATTACTGCGCCCTCACGGGCCGCGCACCGTTCTCGCGACTGGTGTACCCGCTGCCGGAGACTGGCGGACTGGGGATTCATCTGACCCTCGACCTCGCCGGGCAGGCGCGTTTCGGGCCGGACGTCCAGTGGCTGCCCGACCCGCCCGCTGGAGGTGGGCACAGCGCCTTTGACTACAGCGTCAGCCGCGACAGGGCAGCCGCCTTCGAGAAGGAGGTCCGCCGCTACTGGCCCGGGCTGCCGCCAGGCAGCCTGCAACCGGCCTACTCCGGCGTACGGCCGAAGCTCGCTGGCCGGGCTGCGCCGGCTGCCGACTTCCTGATCCAGGGGCCACTACAGCATGGCATCCCTGGCCTGGTGAACCTGTTCGGCATCGAGTCCCCCGGCCTCACCGCCTGTCTCGCGATCGCCGACCATGTCGTCGGCGAACTGCAGCCCTGGTAGGCCATGCGCGCGGTCCTCGACACCAACATCGTTCTCGACCTCCTGCACTTTCGGGATCCGTACCTCTGCAGCCTGCAGGCGGCAATCGACCGCGGCCAGCTGCAGTGCTTCACCGACCGCCACTGCCTTGCTGAACTGCAGCGGGTGAGCAGCTATCCGCGTTTTCGCCTGACCGCCGTCGCTCGGTCAGCTCTGCTCGACGCCTATCGCCGCTTTGCGCTCGCCTGCGAGGACGCAGGCGAGCGGGATGGGGACGATCCCCTGCCAGCGTGCCGTGATGCCGACGACCAAAAGTTCCTCGTCCTCGCCCGGCGCTGTCGCGCGGACCTGCTGCTGACCCGCGACCAGCGCCTGTTGCAGCTGGATCGCCGATGTGGACGGCGCTTGCCGTTCCCGATCCTGACCGCAAGAGCCGCGTGCATCCTGCTGGCCGCTTGCCCGCCGCCAGCGGAAAGCGCGGCTGGCGAGGATCGTTGGCGGGACTCGCCAGCGCGCTAGGCGCTGGTACACAGCACGCGCCCGTGCGGCTGCCAGTTGGCAAGTGGCAGCCGATCCATCAGGTAGCACAGGCAGTCCTGGCGCACCACCTTCTCGTCGAGGGTCAGCATGGCCGGGGTCGCCGGCCGTTGCAGGGTGATGCGGCCATCCTCACAGCTGAAGAACTCACGGGCAACATCGCAGCCACTTTCATCGATGACGCCAATCGGCAACGGCAGCCGGGTGTGGCCGAAGACGGTTCCGGGCTCGAGCGAACGGAAGTTCATGTGGTCCAGTTTCGGGTCAAAGTCGATGTCGGCTCGCGACTCGCCGAAGCCGAAGGAGACCGCTGCGGGAACGCGAACGGTGGCCAGCGTGTGATAGAGGTCGATGTCGTGTTCGTGCACCTCATGGGAAGGAAACTGCGACAGGTGCAGGCACGCTTCGACGAAGCGTGCCGCGTGTTCGGCATTGGCCTCGCTGCCCGGCTTGCCACATTCCACCGTCAGCGCCGGACAGAGCGGCGAAAACGAAGTGGTCTGCGTGCCGGCAAGACCACGGAACCAGACGACCGTGCGCGAGAACAGCAGGGCGAGATGCAGGACTGCCTGCTCCAGCCGGTTGACGACGCAATAGTGCGGGTTGAGGCCGGTGTTGTTGTGAATGTCGATGCTGGCGAAAACGCCGCGTTCGCGCATCAGCCGATGCACTTCGCCCATGCTGGCGGCTTCCGGCGAATCGGAATGCGCGTGCCCTCCGGGCCAGACGCGGTTGTAGTCGGGTTGCCCGTCGAGCCGGCGCAGTCCCTTGCGCGCAGCGGCAACATTGCCGATCAGGATCGACAGCGCGCGCGGCAGCATTCGTCTGCCATTGCGCTGCAGCAGGCGCTGCAAGGCGACGACGCCGCTGTCTTCATTGCCATGCAGCAGCACCGAGACGAACAGTGCGGGCTGCCGGCGGCCGGGCAGGTGGATCAGCGTCGGGCCACTGAAGATCTGATGCAGTTCGCGGGCGGGGGTATCGAGAAAGCGTTCGGGCAGGGTATCGAGGACGGTCAGCATCAAGCTTGCAGTTCAAATCGGCCACTCATGCACCGGCATGAGGTGGCGCTGGTGATCAAGATAGTCGGCGGTCAGCCGGGCAAAGTCGTGGTGCCGCGCGTGGTGGGCCAACTGCCATGCGGCGCCGGTGCGCCGGCTGCGCAGACGGCCGGCGATCACCTCCATGTAACGCGCGACATCGGCAGTGGACAGATCGAGGCGATCAAGTCCGGCACGCGCGAGTGGCAGCAACTGCTGCTCGAGCAGTTCGCCAGCCGACACGCGCTGGCCACCCAACCAGAGCAGCTGTGCATCGAGCCCGTAGCGTGCGGCGCGGTAGAAGTTCTCACGGGCCTCGGCAAAGGAGAGCTGTGCCTCGGGAGCCAGCGGTTGCCGCATCAGCATGAGGACCGTGCCGTAATAGAAGGCGGCGTTGGCAATCATGTCCACGATGCTCGGGCCGGCTGGCATCACCCGCTGCTCGATGCGCAGGTGCGGTCGGCCCCGGTCATCGAAGCCGATCAGCATTCGGTTCCAGCGCCAGATGGTGCCGTTGTGCAGGCGCAGGTGCGCGTAGGACTCAATCGGTCCGGCGATCTCGAAAGGCAGCAGGACGGCATAGCTGGCGAGATTCTCGGCGAAACAGGCGGTCGGGTCGGCGCTCAGGTAGCCGGAACCGAAGGTGACCCGCATGTGCTGTGGGCACCCCGGGTCGCAGCAGTCCACGGCCTGTTCGAAGAGCGGCACACGCGTCTCGTGCCACAGTGCACGCTCGAAGAGGAAAGGTGAATTGGCAGCCAGTGCAACCAATGGCGCTGCCAGGATCAGCGAGGCATTGTAGGCGCGCGCGGCCTCGCCGGCAGGTACCTGCAGATGCACCTGAAAGGACGTCGTCGCCGCTTCCAGCATGACATCGCTGTGGATGGTGGCGAGCGTGTCGATGCCAGCGATGTTGAGGCTCAGCGGGCTGCCGCCACGCAGCCGGAGAATCTGCTCGTTGAGCAGTTCGTAACGTCGCGCCGGCGACATGTTGCTGAGAGACAGATCCTCTTCCCGCAGCGTCGGCAGGGTGCCAATGGCGAGCAGTGCGCTGTCGTCGGCGGCGGCAACGCGCTGACACTGCTCCCAGGTCGCGGCAAGCTCGCCCTCCAGACGTGAAAGTGCGCTTCCGTGCAGCGGTTGCGGTGTACCGTTGAGTTCGACGTTGAAGCGCGACAGCTCCGGAACGACCAGCGGACTGTCCAGGCGCGCCAGGAACGAAACGTTGCGCGGCACGGGCTGGAGATCCTGGCCAACCAGCCAGGCCTCTAGCTCGAAGCCGGCAACCAGCGCGTCGTCGGCGAATGCGCCCCGGAAGTATGCCGAATGCGCATGCCGGGTCTCTTCGTCCAGACGCCGTCGAAAACGCTCGAAGTCGTCTGCCGTGCAGCCCTTCCCTGTCACTTCCTTTCCCATCGGCCACCTCGCCAGGACAGAGTGGGTGGATCAAACCCGGAAGCGGGCGGGCTGGATGCCGGCCAACACCCGCCTAGCCGTCGCCGTAGCACTGCGTTGGGCTCACCGCCACCGGCAGGTAGTGGCTGCACAGTCGCTCGCCAGGCAACCAGTCGTGCAGCAGGTAGGCACCGGGCTCGAGCGTATAGGCCAACGGTCCCTCCTGCAGGGCGATCTGGTGCGCGGGCGACGGCGCGACGAGCGCCGGCCGGCCGGCAAAAGTGGTGCTGACGAAACGATGGACGTGCCCGCACAGCAGCGCCTCGACCTCTTCGTGCCGAGCCAGCCAGGCCGCCAGCGACCGCTCACCGCGGCAGCGAATGCGGTCCATTCCCTCGATGCCGACGCTGAAGGGCGGATGGTGCAGCGCCAGCAGCACCGGTCGACGCCGCGGGCAGGCACTTTCCAGCCAGTCGATCTGTGGCGCCGCCACCTGCCCCCACTCCTCACCGGGAACGATGCAGTCGAGGAGCAGCAGCGTGCCACCGTCGAGGTCGATCCGCTGGCAGCACAGCGGCGGCGGCGTCCAGGCCTGCGCGCAGAACGCTGCGCGCAGGTTGTCGCGATCGTCATGGTTGCCCGGCAGCAGGGCGCTGGGAAACGGTAGCGCGGCGATCCGCGAACGCAGCAAGGCGTACTCCTCGCGACGCCCACCGCTCGCCAGATCGCCGCTGAGCAGCAACAGATCCGGTGCCGGCCCCGCGCTCAGACGCTGCAACGCCATATCGAGAGCGCCCAGCGTATCGACCACGCCGTACAGCGGCTGGCTGCTCAGGTGGAGATCGGAGAGCTGGGCGATGCGCATCGCCGAAGCTTACCAAAAAAATGGGCCACTCAGCCGCCTTGGTCGTCTGCTTCGGGCGCTGGATCGACGGCTGCCGGCAACTCGACCCAGAAGCGGATGCGGCCGGCGGCATGCTCGACTCCCGCGGCACCGCCATGAGGTGCCGCCAGCGTGCGTACGAAGTACAGCCCGAGTCCGGATCCAGAGCCCTTCTGCATCGCGTCGGTGCGGCTCAAGCGCTGGAGCATCCGCTGGCACGGCTTGTCGTTCGCCGCGACGCCCTCATTGTCGCCCCAGAAGCGGAGTCTGCGGAGTCTGCCGACACCCGGCCGCTGCACTCCGATGCCGACCTCGCCGCCTGCCCGAGCGTGCCGCAACACGTTGTCGAGCAGGTTGATGGCGCCCCGCTCGCTCACCTCGAAGTCACCAACGACCCACAGGGGCTCGTCCGGCTTGATGCCGCGTCGGCGCCGCCGGCTCGATCATGCTCCTGCGCTCGTCACCGCCGCAGCCGCGTTCAATCGTGCCGGGACGCCCGATGGACGTAGAAGCGCACCGGAGCAGCGACCAGCAGCGCCTTGCCAGCCCGGTCGACGACTGCCACCTCGAGCGTATGCTCGACCGCGTCGCGAGCCGCCATCTGCCATTCGTCGGTCGTGAGATCGAACTGCAGTGTCGTGCGCCTGTCGGGCAACACGGTCCCGTCGAGGCGGACTGCGATGGCATCCCCCCTGCCGGGTTGCAGCGGCGGATCGAGGATCAGCGCAATGGAAAACTGACCGGTATTCGAATGGACCGTACCACCGTCCTCGGGCTCCGTGATCTGCACGCGGGCGTATGCGGCAGCCGCCGGCGGCGACGCCGGCGACGCCGCTGCCGCCGGCGCATCGATCACGTTGACCGGTGGCAGGTGCACCTCGCGGGAGCCCTGGCTCGGCATATCCGAAAAGACCGGACCAGCCCGGTCACGGCTTTCGTAGACCGGCTGTGCGGTGGCCAGCGTCACGAAGAACAGCAAGCCGCTCAGCACGAAGTGACTCCCGCGCCATGTCCTCCCCCTTGGCTGCCACCACATCTGATTCAGCCTTCGCCTGCAGCCGGCGTCTGCACCTTGTCCAGGACGGCCTGCAGTTTCGCTTCCTCCTCATGGGTCAATGAAGTCTTGATGACCTTGCCGCCAGTGCCCTGCAGTTCTTCCAGAACCTTGTCCGGAGTCGCCTTGCGGACGAGGACGAAGAGCACCGAACTGCCGTTGCCGAAGGTTGCTGCCAGATCCTTCATGAAATCATTGTTGATCCCGACGTCGGTCAGTGCTCCACCGACGGCACCGGCGCCTGCGCCGACCGCCAGGCCAAGCAGGGGATTCATGAAGATGAGGCCGATCAACGTTCCCCAGAAGCCACCGCTGAGGGCGCCGCTCGCCGTCAGGTTGTACATCTGGTGCAGCTTGACCTTGCCCTTCTCGTCCTTCACTGCGACGACAGCATCCTCGAGGTCGATCAGGTAGTCCTGCTGCAACTTGCGCAGCTTGGTGCGGACTTCCTCTGCCCGGAACTGGTCCTCGTAAGCAACTACGATCAGATTGCTCATCAGCCTTCTCTCCTTTTTGTCCAGTATGGTCCAAAAACTTGTCGGCAGCCTCCAGCCGGTTGCTGCAAAGTCGCTTCCATTGCCAGTGGGCAATGGCTAGTTGCCGTGATGCCTGTGCCCCTCATGCCCGTGCCCGTTGTGCCCGTTGTGCCCGTTGTGCCCGGCGTGAGCGTCCGCTGCGCTGTCGGCGCTGCGCCGGTGATGCTCGCCAGAATCGCCGTGCGGGACGTCCAGGGCCAGCATTTCCGCCACATCCGGCTCGTCCTCGGCGAGATCCGCGAGCAGGCCTTCGTCCGACAGATCCAGCGGCCGCGAATTGTGCCAGTCCTGGTTGACCACCTCCCCGAGGCGCCTGACGACCACCTCGTCGCGCACATCGATGGCGAGTTCGCGGCGGCTGTCGAAGCTGCCCGGTGCCAGGTTGATCGAGCCGATGATCGCCCGCTTGCCGTCGGCGAGCATCATCTTCGCATGCAGCTTGAGTCCCTTGAGACGGTGCACCTTGGCACCCAGGTCTTCGAGGATGCGCAGTCCCTCGACGCCTTCGACCAGCTTCCCCGCCTTGAGGAAGTGCATCGGCCGCGCCAGCACGTGCAGCTTGACGCCGCGGCGGGTGGCGCGCACCAGTCGCTCGATGATCACCTCGTCCTGATAGCGCTCGTTCTGCAGGAAGAGTGATTCGCTGGCCGCGTCGATGAAACGCGCGATGCGATTGCGGCCGTTGATGTTGCACCAGATCAGGTGCGACTCCTCGCCCGGATCGAATTTCTCGCGCGACCAGTCGGCATCGAAGCACTGGACGATCTCGTCCACTTCGTGTCGGTGCGACGTGACCACCGCATAATCGCGCGTCACGGTGAGGTTCTTCGTTTCCCAGTTGAGCGAGTGCACGAAGGCCGTTTCTTCGTCGACGACCAGCGACTTCTCATGCGTGATGTCGAAGGCTGGATTGCTGTCGGCAACCTCGACGCCGCCCTCCTCGAGCATCCGGCGGCTCGACTTGTTCTCGGCCTCGCCACTGCGGCGCGCCGGGTTCAGCATCACCCGCACCCTGACCCCACGTTGCCGCGCCGCGATCACCGCTGCCAGCAGCGACGGGTCGGAGAAGAGGAACATCTTGATTCGAATCGAGCGTTGCGCCGCGTTGATCGCGTCGACGATCGGTTGGCCCGTATCATCGGGCAGGACGATGAGCGAACGATGCATCTGAGGTGGGCTCCGCAGGCTGTGCGCCACCCGGTTGGCGAGACTTGGTTCCTGATCCCGGGAGACGGCAGTTTAGCCGCATGCGGCTCCGTCGCCAAGCGCCGCGACTGTGCCGTCACCATCCGCGACGGCCAGGGGCAGCGCGGTTGCCCGCACTTGCGGGGGCCAGGCGACGCCGTCAGCGCTGCGGGAAGGCACGTGCGACGATGCGTTCGGCTGCTCCTCGCGGCGGCTCGATCAGCGAAACAACGCCATGCCGCGTAGCTCGCTGCGGCATGCGCAGCCGCTGGCTGACCACTGCCTCAGCCGTTGCGGAGCCGGCCACACCAATCGTGACCGGACCGCCCGGCAGCGCGTGGCGGACGGCGTTCGACAGCAGTTTACCGATCGCACGCCGCAGCATCAGCCTGTTGCCACAGACGATGGCCGACCCACATGCATCCAGATGCAGCCCGCTGTCCGCGGACAGGGCCTCGCACGAGTCGCATCTTCACCTCGTCCTCGACGATCAGGATCCTCATGGCGCCGACTCAAGGAAAGGCGCAGGCTGCGTCCCGCGCGACGAAGTGGAAGTCGGCGAAGCCGGCACGCGCAGACTCGCCCGTGTTGTCCGTATCGCTGGCGATCGCCAGCCCGCTCAGTCGCGCCGGCAGGTCGCCGAAAGCACGGTGAAGATCGCTGCTCACGTCGCGCCTCTCGTTGACCCAGCGGCCAGCCCTCCCGGCGCCGCTTTCGAGCACCAGGATCTGGGCACGATCCGTATAGGCGTTGGCCCTCAATGTGCCGATGGGGTATTTGTTGTCCCAGACGTAGTTGATCGCCGCGTCGGGAAGCGAGGCACCCCAGAGGCTGCGCGCAATCGCCAGCTTGCTGCGGGTTGCCAGGCCGAGCGAGGCCGGAGGGACGCTGAAGCTCAGGTAGACGCGCGCCGCGTAGTCGTCGCCAGCCTTGCTGTCGAGATCGGCGGTGAGCAATGGCGCATCGATACGCCATCGCCAGCAAAGAACCGGCGTGATCTCAAGATCGACCTCCAGCGGCCGGACGAGCAGCGCCATGCTCCTGACCGCCGTCGCCTCGACGGCGGCAACGCCATCCCACAAGCGCTGGCGGTATTCGGTCGCCGTGAAGCGGGGGTTCAGGTGCTCGACCGTCCAGCCAGCGGGCAGACCACCGGCACTGCCATCGAAGCGGCCGACCCACAGCGGCGGCGCGGCGAAGGCACTGCCGACGAGCGGCAGCATGGCGACGATCGCCGACAGGCGCAGCCAGGCTGCCGGCGGCGAAACGGGCGGCAGGCCGGCAGACGCCGCTGGCAGCCGCTGTTCACCCATCCCCGTCGCCTGGCAGCGGCAGGGTCGCTGCCCGCCAACTGCCGTCGAGGTCATCGCAGGCGACGCCGACCAGGTCGCCGTCGAGAACGCCCTGGCGAACGAAGTCGTCGAGGAAACGCGGGATCTCTTCGGCCTGCTGCCGGCCGCGATACGGTCGCTCCTGCGCCAGCGCCTGAAACACGTCGGCAACGGCAACGATCCGCGCCTCGGTCGACAGCCTCCCGGCGTCACGCCGGAACGGGTAGCCGTGGCCGTTCAACGCCTCGTGATGGAAGGCCGCCCACTCAGCGACCTGCTCCAGGCCGGGGATATGGCGAAGGATCTGGTAGGTCTCGAAGGCGTGCCTTTCCATGACAGAGAACTCGAGTGGGGTCAGGCTGCCCGGCTTGTCGACGATCTCGTCCGGCACGCAGAGTTTGCCGACATCGTGCATCAGGCCCGCGACCTCGATCTTCGCCAGCGCATCGTCGTCGAAGCCGACCCGCTCGCCGAGGTGGCGTGCGAGTCGGGCGACGCCGATTGAGTGGGCGGCGGTGAAGGGGCTCTTGGCATCGACGATGCTCGAGATCAACCGCGCGACATGGCTGAACTGCGGGAAGTCGATGCTCATCTGCCACTCGCCGAGCGCCAGGTCGGCGAGATAGCGCAGGACATGGCGCGGTGCCAGCGCGATCCAGAACGCCTCGCGCTCGGCTGCCGCGGCAAAGGCGCGCGCGGCCTCCGGTGACAGAACGCTGCCGGCAAGAGCCGTGATCGCCTCGACGATGCCGATCCTGTTGAAGAGCGGGTTGTCGAGACCTCGCTGCAACAGCATGCCGTCCACCCGGTCGGCGAGCTGGATCAGGTTGCTGTCGAGCGCATCCGGCTCGCCGAGCGCCAGCGGGATTTCGCACCACGGTGTATGGTGGTGGCGCACGGCGTTGGCGAGCAGCGACAGGTGGGCAAAGGGCCGCAGCAGGCGGTAGCCGGTCTCGCAATGTGCGTTGCGGTCGTGCCAGTCGGTCTGGCGCAGCAGGCGCCGATGAACGGCCGTGGAAGAGACGCCAACATCGTGCAACAGGCCAGCACAGACGATGCGGTCGAGCCGCTGTTCCGGCAGGCCCAGTACGCGCGCCGTCTCGCGCGCGATCATCGCCACCCGCTTGCCATGCTGGAAATCATTCACTCCGACCAGGTCGAGCGCGTCGGAGAGCGCCAGAATGGCGCTCCTCAGGTCGAACATCAGCGTCATGGCGGGCACGCAAGTCGTCGGCGCAAACGGAAGACGCCCCGCGCGGCGCCGCGGCTGCAGAAACGCAGCCTGACGTCGCGCGGGGCGTCCGCTCCGCTCACTTCCGCTCCCCCCGTCAGAGGAGTCGGCTGGCGGAACTCAGGCGCCGCGCTCGCGCATCCAGCCGGCCACCTTTGGTGCCAGCACCTTCTGCGCCAGACCGCCGGTGTAGATGCCGATATGCCCGGTATTGATGGCAAACTCGCTGTAGTCCTGGCTGCCGACATGCTTGCCGAGGGCCACCGTGCACGGCGGCGGCACGATATGGTCCTTCTCGGCAAAGATGTTGAGGATCGGCATCGTCAGATTCTTCAGGTCCACCTTGCGACCGCCGACCTCCAGCGTTCCCTTGACAAGCTTGTTGCCTTTCAGGAAGTCGCGAATGAACTCCTTGAAGGTCTGGCCGACGGCGTCGGGGCCACCGAACAGCCACTTTTCCATGCGCAGGAAGTTCTGCAGGGCCGGCCGGTCATCCAGGATGTCGATCACGTCCGCATACTTGCCGTAGTTGAGGATGAACGGCGAAGCCATCATGAACGACTCGTTCAGCACCGAAGCAGGTACGTTGCCATGCACGGCAACCATCTTCTCGACATCGGCGTCGGCACCCATGGTGAACATCAAGCCTTCGTGCGGCTTGTGGTTCGCCTTGTAGGCGTCGAAGTCGATCGGCGAGACGGTCAGCGTCAGGTGGCTGATCTTGTCCGGATTGAGCGACGAATAGGTGGTGGACATCGTCCCTCCCTGGCAGATGCCGAAGAGGGAAATCTTGTCCACACCATGGTGCCGGCGGATGAAATCGACCGTTTCATCGAGGTAGCCGTTGATGTAATCGTCGACGGTGCGGTACTTGTCCACCTGGCGCGGGTAGCCCCAGTCGTTGAGGTAGACGTCGAGGCCCTCGTTCAGCAGGTTGCGGACCACTGAACGATCGGGCTGCAGGTCGGCCACCTCGTAGCCGTTGATCAGCGGCGGCACGATCAGCAGCGGCGTCTTCATGATCTTCGCCTGATCGACCAGCGGGTGGTAGTGATAGACCTTGATGCCGTCCTGCGCGAAGACGACGTCCTTCGGCGTGCTGCCGATGTCGATGTCGTCGTCAGTCAGGTTGGTGAGATTGTTGATGCCCTTGGCGAGCTTCGCGTTCAAGGCTGCGGTTTCCTCCGCCACGTCGGCGGGGAGAATCTGGATCGGGAAAGAAAACATCGATAGCACCCTCCTAAAGGTCTATTGGCTTGTCAGCCGGCAAATGAGGTTCAGCCTTCCGGCTCATTCGCTCTTGGCACGCGCTGCCGCAGCCTTGCGCGGCGCAGTGACGGCCTTGGTCGCTGCCGCCGTTGCTGCCGGCAGCAATGCCTTCTTGAGAGCCCGGACCTCCATCTTGAGTTCGTGGATCACCTGATAGGCCTCATCCAGTTCGCTGCGCGTCGGCATGTCCAGACCACGGAAGACGTCCTCGACGACCGCCCGCTGGGCGAGCTTGAATTGCTGTTGCGACCTGGTGAAGGCGTTCTGCTTGTCGAGGAACTCCTGCGTATTGAAGGTCACCAGCAATGACTTGTCGGCCGTGCGGTACCAGAGGCCCATCACCTGGCGCACCGAGCTGATCTTCTCGCCCTTCGCGGCGACCTTGGCGAGTTCCTCGACGGTCGCTTCGACTGCTCTCGACAGTGCCTCGGCGAAGGCAGTGTGGAAGGTCAGGCTGTCCTTGCGCAGATCAACGACCGCGTCGACGAGACGCAACAGCTTCGCATTCTTCTCGCGCGACGCGCCAAACAGGGGAATCTCGCCGACCCCTGCGAGTGCGCTGCCCTCTCCTTCCATCGACAGCAGGCGATTGAGTCCGGCTGTGCCGCCAATCATCGCTTCGCCGACGTGGCCGGCAGAAGCGGCCTGCATCAGGAAGGACAGCCAGGGTCCGAAGGCCTCGGGCAGGTCCTTGTTCAGCGTTCCGCCGAGGGCGCCAAGGTGCGAAGCGAGGCCGGAACTGCGCTCGAGCATGGCCGTCGACTCCTTGGCCCACTGCTCGGCAAAGCCCTTGAGGTCGGGCCGCCAGTCCTTGCCGGCATCCATGTTCGGCGCGACGACCTTCATCGACTTGAAGAAGAAATCCATCACGCGGTTCATCGCCGTCTGGCTGCTGTTCATGCGATCCATCAGCATGCGGGCAGCCTCGTTCGTGCCCGTGGTCGCGGCAACCACCCCCTTCTTGACGGCCTCGGCAGGACCACCTTCAACGCCAGGGAGATTCTGCAGCAGCGAGGCCCAGTCGCCCCACATCCGCTTCTGCATGTCAGCCCAAGCGTTGACGACGCCCTTGATTTGGTCATTCGGATTCTTGTTTTCCACTCCTGTGATCTCCTTTCAGTGTGCCGGGCACACCTGCCGGCACGGCAGGCGGATACCCGACGGTAGACTGAGTGCACTCTACAACCAAACTGCGGCCGTCTGACGACGGCCGCGATCATGCAGATGTCTTGGCCCTGGGGGTATCAGGTCAGGGCCACCACTGCATCTGCCTTGTGCTTCGCCTCACCCTGCTCATTGGCGCAGGTCAACTCGAGACGAACACATTTCTCACCGGCCTGCTCCAGCTTCTCGACCACCTTGCCGGTGCACACGAGGCGCTCACCAACCTGCGTGATGGCCGTGAAACGAACGCCGAAGCTGCGAATCGCCGCCTGCGGCACCCATTGCGTCAACAGTCGGCCGAGATAGGCCATGCCGAGCATGCCGTGCGCGAAAACGTCCGGAATCCCCTTCGAGCGCACGTAATCCTGATCGAGGTGCAGCGGATGGTGGTCACCGGAACCCGTGGCGTAGAGCGCCAGCGTCAGCCGCGACACCGGCTCGGTGGTGAACGACGGGATCGCATCGCCAACGTTCAGCGCATCAAAATTCGGTTTCGTCATCGACCTTCCCCTATGCCCGAATGACCATCACGGAGTGCACGTCGCACACCAGTTCGCCCTGGCGCAGCACCTTGACATCCTTGACGACGAACTGCAGAGCGCCGTTCTTCTTGTCGTAGATGTCGGTGATGACGCCATCGAAATCCAGCTTCTCACCCGAATGGACCGGTTGGTGATAGACGAATGACTGCTCACCATGCAGCATCTTGCCGAGGTCGCAGCCCATCGTCTCGAGGTAGTCGAAAGGATGGTCCTTGTCCATGTCCATGCAGAAGAAGAAGGTCGGCGGCACCAGCACGCCGGGCAGGCCGGCCTGCGCAGCGGCCGCCTCGTCGAAGTAGATCGGGTTCGTCTCCCCGGTCGCCTTCGCAAACCACTTGAGTTGCCACGCCGTCGGGGTCACCGAGTGTGGCGGCACTTTCATGCCGATATGTTTCTTGTCGATCAACATCGGATTCACTCCTGGCCCACCCCGCCATGCGGGGTGGGTGCATGGGTTGGCGACTGGCTCAGAGGACTTCGATGGCGATGGCGGTTGCCTCGCCACCACCGGCGCACAGTCCGGCAATGCCACGCTTGAGGCCGCGCGCCTTCAGCGCATAGAGCAGCGTCACCAGAATCCGCGAACCGGTGGCGCCGATCGGATGGCCGAGCGCACACGCGCCGCCATTGACGTTCACCTTGTCGTGCGGCAGGTCGAGGTCACGCATCGAGGCCATCGTCACCGCTGCGAAGGCCTCGTTGATCTCCCATAGGTCGACGTCGCTGGTCTGCCAGCCGGCCTTCTGCAGCAGCTTCTGGAAGGCATAGACCGGTGCCGTCGTAAACCAGGCCGGATCATGGGCGAAGGTGGCATGACCGACGATCCGGGCCAGCGGCTTGATACCCGCCTTGGTGGCGTCGGATTCGCGCATCAGGACGAAGGCGGCTGCGCCGTCGGAGATCGATGACGAATTGGCCGGCGTCACCGCACCGTCCTTCTTGAAGGCCGGCTTCAGCTTGCTGATCTTCGACGCGTCGCATTTCATCGGCGTCTCGTCGAGAGAGATCACTTCCTCGCCCTTGCGCGTGGTGATCGTGACCGGAGCGATCTCGGCCGCGAAGACGCCAGCGGTCACCGCCTTCTGCGCCCGCGTCACCGACTCGACGGCAAAGGCGTCCATCGCCTCACGCGAGAAGCTGTACTTGTCGACACACAGTTCGGCAAAGGCGCCCATCAGCTTGCCCTGCTCATAGGCATCCTCGAGGCCGTCGAGGAACATGTGGTCGTGCAGGACGCCGTTGCCCAGCCGGTAACCCGAACGGGCGGTCGTCAGGACGTGCGGTGCATTCGTCATCGACTCCATGCCGCCGGCGACGGCGACGTTGATCGAACCCGCCAACAACTCGTCGTGGGCGATCATGACCGATTTCTGCGCCGAACTGCACATCTTGGTCAGCGTGGTGCATGGCACCGACTTCGGCAGACCCGCTCCGAGCACGGCCTGCCGTGCCGGCGCCTGCCGCACACCGGCCATCAGGCAGCAGCCCATCAGCGCTTCATCGATATCCTCTCCCTTGACTCCCGCCTGTTCGACGGCAGCCTTGATTGCAACGGCCGCGAGCTGCGGCGCGCTCAGCGCGGCGAACTGGCCCTGAAAGGAACCCACCGGCGTCCGCTTGGCGCCGACAATGACAACAGACTCACTCATGAGACACTCCTTGCAAATGGGCGGGCAACGCCCGCCTGGTTGATCTCCAGCCCGTCCGCGAATTACTTGGCGGCCATGCGGATGGCGCCGTCGAGGCGGATGACCTCACCGTTGAGGTAGCCGTTCTCGCAGATGTGGCGCACCAGCGCCGCGTACTCGGCCGGCTTGCCAAGGCGCGACGGGAACGGCACCATCTTGCCGAGGGAATCCTGCGCCGCCTGCGGCAGGCCCTTGAGCATCGGCGTCTCGAAGATGCCGGGGGCGATCGTGACGACGCGGATGCCATGCGCCGCAAGTTCGCGCGCCACCGGCAGCGTCAGTCCAACGACCCCCGCTTTCGACGAGGCATAGGCGGCTTGCCCGATCTGCCCATCGTAAGCAGCCACCGAAGCCGTGTTGACGATCACGCCGCGCTCGCCCCCTGCGTTCGGTTCGTTGCGCGCCATGGCCTCGGCAGCCAGGCGAATCATGTTGAAAGTACCGACGAGATTGATGTTGACCACCCGCGCGAAGGTCGCCAGGTCGTGCGGACCTTCGCGGCCCAGGACCTTCTTCGGTGGAGCAACGCCGGCGCACTGGACCAGTCCGTGCACACCGCCGAATTCGCTGACGGCGAGGTCGATGGCGGCGCGTGCGCTCGCCTCGTCGGTGACGTCAGTCTTGGCAAACCGCGCATTGGCGCCCAGCGCGGCGGCCTGCGCCTCGCCGGCACCGGCGTCCACGTCGACGATCACCACCTTGCCACCCGCGCTGACCAGGCCGCTCGCCGTTTCTGCTCCGAGACCCGAACCTGCGCCCGTTACCACAAACACACTGCCATTGATTTGCATGTCAACCCCCAAAAAAATACCGCGACATCACACGATGCCGCGCTCCTGGCCTGCGCCGACCACCGCTCCGAGGAGTCTCGAAACCGTCGTCGTCACAGGAAATTGCGTGCCGCGTCTGCGTGCCTGATTCGCCTGTCCCGCCATCCTTTGCGTGGCCCGGCGCCGCGGCGACAAGAAGTCGCCTGAAGATGCTGCCCCGCAGCAGCAAGCCCGGTGTCGCATGCCCCGGATCTCCCCTCAGCAGCGACCCCGGCGGACGTTGCTGCTGCCAGTACGAGCAATCCCGGCATTGTCGACCGTTGAGCACCGTTGAGTCAAGCATCAGGCGCACTGCAACACAGCCGCCAGACCGAAGGGCACATCGAACAGCGGCGAGCCGTCGCAACCAACGGCGGCAGCCCGCGCCGGGACCTGCGGCGGCGAGCGGCTCGCGTCGCAGCGGCAGCAGTTGACCTGGATCAGGACGGCACTCCGGCGATGCCTTAGGATAGCCTCACACGCGCGCACCGGTGCGCACGATGGACGCCTGTCACAGAGCACAACGGAGAGCCCCCCATGGTCCAGACTGTTGAACAAGTTCCGCCCGGCGACGCGGCAGGAGCAGATCCCGGCACATCACCCGTCGCGTCGGCGAAGCGACGCAGCCGCTCGACTGCGGGCAGTCGCAGGAAGAACGTGGCAGCGCCGGCGATCCCGGCTGCCGACGCGGCGCCCGCAGCAACGGCGCAGGCGGCGCCCGCCCCCGAACCCCTGCCCGCTGCGGCGGCCGCAGCGCCGCGGACGGCCCAGGGCGACCTCTCGCGGCGGCTGGGTGACCGCCACCTGCTGGACTCGGACGCCCTGGAAAACATCGACCGCATGACGAACATCGCGCTCGGCCAGATGAGTGGCGGCATCTCGCCGGCATCGCTGGCGATGGCCTATCTTGACTGGACGGTGCATCTCGCATCCTCACCCGGCAAGCAGTTCCAGCTTGGCGCCAAGGCGCTGCGCAAGGCGATGCGTCTGGGCGCCTACGCGCTCTCGTCCGCCGTCACCGGCAAGGCGGAACCATGCATCAAGCCGCTCCCCGGCGACCATCGCTTCGACCATCCGGGGTGGGAACGCTATCCCTACAACGTGGTGTCACAGGGCTTCCTGCTCAACCAGCAGTGGTGGCACAACGCGACGACGGGGATTCGTGGCGTCTCCAAGCATGCCGAAGCGGCCGTCTGGTTCACTGCCAAGCAGATCCTCGACATGACCGCCCCCTGCAACATCCCCTTCCTCAATCCGGAGATCGCCGAGACGACCATCCAGGAGCGCGGCGCCAATCTCGCGCGCGGTGCCGAGTTCTATCGGGAAGACATGCGCCGCTCGCTGCGTGACGAGAAGCCTGCCGGCATCGAGGCCTTCCGCGTCGGCGAGAACCTCGCCATCACTCCCGGCAAGGTCGTTTATCGCAACCTGCTGATGGAACTGATCCAGTATTCGCCGACCACCGAAACCGTGCAGCGCGAACCGGTCCTGATGCAGTCGGCGTGGATGATGAAGTACTACATCCTCGACCTGTCGCCACACAACTCCTTGGTCAAGTACCTGGTCGACCGCGGGCACACGGTGTTCATGATCTCCTGGATGAACCCACGCGCCGAGCACCGCAACCTTGGCATGGAGGACTATCGCAAGCTCGGCACGATGGCCGCCATCGACGCCATCTCGGAGATTCTCCCGGGTCGCAGGATCCATACCGTCGGCTATTGCCTCGGCGGCATCCTGCTGACCATCGCCGCCGCCGCGATGGCCCGTGAGGGCGACGACCGCCTGGCGAGCATCACGCTGTTCACCACCATGACCGACTTCACCGACGTCGGCGAGATCAACGTCTTCATGGACGCCAGCGAAGTCACGCTGCTCGAGGACATGATGTGGGAAAAGGGCTATCTCGGCCACAAGCAGGTCTCCGGCGGCTTCCAGCTCCTCAAGTCAGCCGACCTGATCTGGTCCAAGATGGTACGCGAGTATTACCTCGGGCACCGGGAACCGATGTTCGACCTGATGGCCTGGAACGCCGACGGCACGCGCATGCCGTATCGCCAGCATTCAGAGGTCCTGCGCCGCCTGTACGTCGACAATGAGCTCTTCGAAGGCAAGTACATGGTCGGCGGCCGCGCCATCTCGATCAGCAGCATCCACGTGCCGATCTTTGCCGTCGCCGCGGTTGCCGACCATGTCGCCCCCTGGCGCTCGGTGTACAAGCTGCACCTGCAAAGCGACGCCACCGAACTAACCTTCGTCCTCACCAGCGGCGGGCATAACGTCGGCATCGTCAACGAACCCGGCCGCCCGCGCCGCTCCTACCAGCTCAGCGTCTGCCGCGAAGGCGAACGCTTCCTTGACGCTGCCACCTGGAAGGAGACGACGCCGAGCTACCAGGGGTCGTGGTGGCCGGCGTGGCAGAAGTGGCTCGTCGATCACTCGACCGGCAGCGAGCGGGCGCCGACGATGGGCGCCCCGGAGCACGGCTATGCGGCCCTCTGTGACGCACCCGGAACCTACGTCCTGCAGCAATAGCACCCACCCACCCCGGCCGCCGTCGGTGGCAGCGGCCGGGAGCACGGTGTCCGGCCACGTGAGCGGGGCGGCGCATCCTGTCGGCGGCCTGTCGGCGTGGCTCGTGTGGCATGGCACCACGCAGCCGTGCTGGAAACTCGGCCGGCGCGGACGTCGAGTTCCAGAACGGGGTGTCGCCACCGGACTGCTGAATCAGGATCGCATCTTGGCGGAGAGAGCGGGATTCGAACCCGCGTTAGGAGATTATCCTAAACACGCTTTCCAGGCGTGCGACTTAAACCACTCATCCATCTCTCCGGAAGGCTGGGGATTCTAGCAGAAGGCTGGGGGAACACCAAACCGGGCGTGTGCGCCGACTGCATGCAACCTGGTGCGGTGAGGCCCTGGTTGGGCAGCAGATCCCGACCGACCGGGAACCTGCGAAAAGGACCACACATGCCCAAGAATGCCAGCGCCCATGAGTCCGAGGCTGCCGCCCGCCTCGCCGAACTCACCGCCGAAGCGATGTACAGCCGCGACGCAGCCAGCCGGTTGATCGGCCTGCAGATCATCAGCGTTCGCCCGGGCCACTCGCGAATGTCGATGGTCGTTCGACCGGACATGGTCAATGGCCACCACATCTGCCACGGCGGCTACCTGTTCACCCTTGCCGACTCGGCTTTTGCCTATGCCTGCAACGCCTACAACCGCAACACCGTCGCCTCGGCGTGCCACATCGATTTCCTGGCGCCGGCAGCCGAAGGCGAGGTGCTCGAGGCCGAATGCGAGGAGCGTTCGCGGGCGGGGCGCACCGGCGTTTACGACACGACGATCCGCAACCACAACGGCAAGGTGATCGCCCTCTTCCGCGGCAAGTCCTATCGCATCGCCGGTGAAGTGATCGCCGGCCTCGAGGCCGAGGACGCACGTCCGGCATCCGCCGCGGCATCGGTCAGCCGGGTCGAGGGCAATCCACAGTGAGGCACAGGGGCGCGGCAGACGGTCAGAGCAGGAAGCGGGTCAGCCATTCCGCAGCCTGACCGGTAGCCGTCGCCCAGTCCGCGGCCGGCATCAGGTGTGGCGCTGCCGCCAGTTCGACGTAACGCAGCCGCTCGGGCTGCCGGCTGTAGCGGTCGGCGAGCAGCGCGTGCAGTTGCCGCGCCGCGGCGGGTGGTACCACGCTGTCGCAGGCAGCGGTGATCGACAGCAGCGCCGTCGGGTGGAAGGCGTCGAGCCAGGCTGCCTCGTCATCGCTCCGCACCCATTCCGGCGAGCCGAGCAGCGCCACGGCGGCGGCGTAGCGGTCATCGGCGGCGATGGCGCCATAGACGATGCAACCGCCCATCGAGACCCCGGCGATCGCGAGCCGGCCGGGTACGCAGCGGCCCAGTTCGAGCAGCTGGTCGACGAGCCGCGGCAGGCCGGCAACGGTCTCGCCGACGATCCGGCGGAACATCGCTGCATTCTCGCGCGGCGATCCACTGAACCGGCCCGGCAGACCGGCAGGGCGACGCGCGCCGTGGCCGACGGCATCGATGCCGATGGCCTGCAACCCGCGGTCGGCAAGACGATGGAGTTCCGCCAGGTGCGTCTCCTTGCTGGCGCCGTAACCGTGCACCCACAACACGGTCGGCAACGCCCGGGCGCCACCGGTGCGCCGCACGATCAGCAGCGGCACCCCGGCCAGCAGCGATTCCTCGACCTCAGCCATCGGCGGTCGCCACTCCTGCCGGCAGCCATTCCGGCGGCAGCGTCGCGGCCCACTGCAGCCGCTCGACGAGGTGCAGGAACTCGCCGGTCAGCGGCGCGACGACCCGCAGCGGCACGCCGCTGACCGGGTGGGCGAAGCGCAGCTCGGTACACATGAGCAACATTCTCGCGCAGCCCAGCAGCGCGCGAAAGACGTGGTTGTGCGCCGCCTTGCCATGGGTCGTGTCGCCAATGATCGGATGCGCGATGTGCTTCAGGTGGCGACGCAGCTGGTGACGGCGGCCACTCAGCGGCGTCAGCTCAAGCAGCGCATAGCGGCTCTGCGGGTAGGGGTCGACGGCGTACGGAAGCTCGATCGAGGCGAGCCGGCGGTAGTGGGTGACCGCCTGCTGCATCGTCGGCACGGCCGCCTCGCTGCTGTTCTCGTCGTCGCCGAAGCAGCGGCGCAGCGGATGGTCGATCTCGCCCTGCAGCGGCGGATGGCCGCGGACGACCGCGAGATAGCGCTTGACGACGCGGCGCTCGGCGAACATGGCGCCCAGCGACTGCGCCACCTCACTGCTGCGGGCGAACAGGAGAACACCCGAGGTGCCGCGGTCGAGGCGGTGGACGGCGTAGACGTGGCAGCCAATCTGGTCGCGCAACATCTGCAGGGCAAAGCGGCGTTCGTGCCTGTCGAGAGCCGTGCGATGCACCAGCAGTCCCGCCGGCTTGTCGATCGCCACCAAGTGTTCGTCACGGAACAGGATCGGCAGCAGCGCCCGCTCGCCTGGCACGGCTGGCCGTCCTAAGCGCCGACGGCTGGAAACGCGCCGTCCAGCCAATACCGGCGACCGCCCCCGCGGCCGCCATCTGCCCGGGTTGGACCGGCCACCATCTTCATCTTCATCCTGCGCCACCACAGCCCCCGCGAAGCGGCGAAGGATGCCACAACCGACCCGCCGGCGCCAGGGAAACCGGGCGCCACCATGGCGGCAAGACGCCGCTCGCGGGTCGCCGATGCCCGTTGCGACTGGTCGCCTGCTGCCGCAAAAAACACTCTCTGCTACAATCCAATGCTTGTTTCCCGGCGGTCGGCGGAGCGTCGCGGAAGCACCAACCCGGCTTTCCCTTTTCCGAGACAGAGGCTACCATGCAACCCACAGTCAAACCCCGCAATCCCAATTTCTCCTCGGGACCGTGCAGCAAACGCCCGGGCTACGATGTCCGCGCGCTGCAGCTCGACACGCTGGGCCGCTCGCATCGCTCGGCCCTAGGCAAGAAGGCTCTGGCGCTGGCCTGCAGCGAGACGGCCCGCCTTCTGGGGCTGCCGGAGGGCTACCGGGTGGGCGTCGTGCCGGGTTCGGATACGGGTGCCGTCGAAATGGCACTGTGGTCGCTGCTCGGTGCGCGTGGCGTCGACGTCCTGGCCTGGGAGTCCTTCGGCTCGGGCTGGGCAACCGATGTCGTCAGGCAGCTGAAGCTCCCCGGCGCGCGCGTCCTCAAGGCCGAATACGGTGACATTGTCGACCTGTCGCAGGTCGACTTCGACAACGATGTCGTCTTCACCTGGAACGGGACGACTTCGGGCGTCAAGGTACCGAATGGCGACTGGATTGCCGCCGATCGCGGCGGGCTGACGATCTGCGACGCGACCTCGGCCGTCTTCGCGATGGACTTGCCGTGGGAGAAACTCGACGTCGTCACTTTCTCCTGGCAGAAGGTACTCGGTGGCGAAGGAGCGCACGGCATGCTCATCCTGGGGCCGCGCGCAGTCGCCCGGCTCGAGAGCCATACGCCGCCATGGCCGCTGCCAAAGGTCTTCCGGCTGACCTCCGGCGGCAAGCTGAGCGAGGGAATCTTCCGCGGCGAGACGATCAACACGCCGTCGATGCTCTGTGTTGCCGATTATCTCGACGCCCTGCAGTGGATCGAGAGCATCGGCGGGGTCAAGGCCGCGATCGCCCGCAGTGAGGCCAACCTCGGCGTCATCGCCGGGTTCGTCGCCGCCAACGACTGGATCTCCTTCCTCGCCCGCGACCCGGCGACACGTTCCAACACCAGTGTCTGCCTGAGTGTCACGCTGGCCGCCGAGCAGGTGAAGAAGATGGTCAAGCTGCTCGAGAGCGAAGGTGTCGCCTACGACATCGGTTCCTACAAGGACGCACCGGCAGGGATCCGCATCTGGTGTGGCGCGACGATCGACACGGCCGACCTGCAGGCGCTGATGCCCTGGCTGGCCTGGGCCTATGCGCAAGCCGCTGCGTGATGCCACCTGTCGTCACCAGCAATCGCCCCGAAAACCACTTATGGATCGCCTAGCCATGTTCAAGGTCAGAACCTACAACCAAATTTCAATCAGAGGGTTGGAGCGTTTTCCTCGCAAGACATATGAAGTCGGAAGCGACATCGCCCATCCCGACGCCTTCCTCCTGCGCAGCCAGAAGCTGCAGGGCATCGAGGTTCCCGCAACCCTGCTGGCAGTCGCCCGCGCCGGCGCCGGCGTGAACAACGTACCCGTCGCCGAGTATGGCAAGCAGGGCATCGTCGTCTTCAACACCCCCGGTGCCAATGCCAACGCCGTCAAGGAGCTGGTGATGGCCGGCATGCTGCTCAGCGCGCGTGGCATCATCGACGGCATGAACTACGTCCAGTCGCTGTCGGCGATCAAGGATGCGGCCGAGATGTCGCCGCTGGTGGAAAAGGCGAAGTCGCGTTTCGCCGGCACCGAGTTGCGCGGCAAGACGCTCGGCATCGTCGGCCTTGGCGCCATCGGCTCGATGGTGGCCGACATGGCTCTGGCGATGGGCATGACGGTCGTCGGCTTCGACCCGGTGCTGTCGATCGACGCCGCCTGGCGGCTGTCGAACGAGGTCGGACGGATGGAGAACCTGCAGTCGCTCCTCGCCCGTTCCGACTACGTCTCGCTGCATGTCCCGGCGGTGGACACGACGCGGCACATGATCAACGACGATACGCTGGCGGTGATCAAGTCAGGGGCCGTCCTGCTCAACTTCGCCCGTGACGCGATCGTCGATGCCGCAGCCGTGCTGCGCAGCCTCGAAGCCGGCCGGCTCGGCCGTTATGTCTGCGACTTCCCGGAACCGGCCCTGCTCGGCCACCCGAAAATCATCGCCATGCCGCACATCGGTGCCAGTACCGAGGAATCCGAGGAAAACTGCGCGGTGATGGCCGCCAACCAGCTGGTGGACTATCTCGAGAACGGCAACATCACCAACTCGGTGAATTACCCGCGCATTGCCATGGAGCGCAGCCCGGGAACCGTGCGCATCACCTTCGCCAACGCGAACGTCCCGGGTGTCCTCGGACATGTCCTGTCGATCCTGGCGGACCACAAGGTCAACGTCGTCGACATGGTGAACAAGAGCCGCGGCGAACTCGCGTTCAACCTCATGGACGTCGAAAGCGAGCCTGATGCGGCGGTGATCGACGCCATCCGCGGGGTGGCGCAGGTCATCCGAGTGCGGGTGATCTGAAGCGATGCCTTGAAGCGGCGGTGGCGCCTCAGTCGTCGCGGCTGATGAGCACCACCGCTTCCGCGGCGATCCCCTCGCCGCGGCCGACGAAGCCGAGTCGCTCGGCCGTCTTCGCCTTGACATTGACGCAGTCGGTCGGCAGTTGCAGATCGGCAGCGATGTGCTCGACCATCTGCGGCAGGTAGGACGCCAGGCGCGGCTGCTGCGCGCTGATCGTCGCGTCAACGTTGCCGACGCGCCAGCCGGCCTGCGCCAGCAGCGCCGCCGTCGCGCGCAGCAGTTGCCGGCTGTCGGCGCCACGATGACGCTCGTCGCTGTCCGGGAAGTGGCGACCGATGTCGCCGAGCGCCGCGGCACCGAGCAGCGCATCGGTGATCGCGTGCAGCAGCACGTCGGCGTCGGAGTGGCCGAGCAGCCCGCGTGGATGGTCGATCTCGACGCCGCCGAGCAGCAGCCGGCGACCGGGCACCAGCGCGTGGATGTCGCAGCCCTGGCCGACGCGGATCATTCGCCCCACCTCGCCTGCGCCTGCAGGATCATCTCCGCCAGCCGCAGGTCGCCCGGGAAGGTCACTTTCAGGTTGCTGGCGTCGCCGCGCACCAGTCGTGGTCGCAGGCCGGCCGCTTCGACCGCCGACGCCTCGTCGGTGCCGCCCGGATGCTCGGCGAGGACACGGGTCAGCAGTCCGTAGCGGAACATCTGCGGCGTCTGCGCCTGCCAGAGGCCGTCGCGCGGCTCGCTGCGGGCAACGCGCTGGCCGCTGTCGGCCCGCTTCAGCGTGTCGGCCACCGGCACCGCCAGCAGGCCACCGACGGCGTCTTCGGCCAGCTCGTCGCACAGCGCGGCGAGCATCGCCGGCGACAGGCACGGGCGCGCCGCATCATGCACCAGCACCCAGTCGTCGTCGAGCGCGACGGTGGCGGCGGCGCGCAGGCCATTGGCAACGCTCTCGGCCCGCGTCGTGCCACCGCAGAACACGGTCTCCAGCTTGTGGCCGAGACTCGTCCAGTCGTGCCGGCGCCAGCAGCCGTCGTCGGGCGCGAGGACGACCCAGACGCGTTCGATCGCGCGACAGCGGCAGAGCGTCGCGAGACTGTGATGCAGCAGCGGCCGCCCGGCAAGCAGCTGATACTGCTTCGGCGCCTCGCCACCGAGGCGGGAACCGCTGCCGGCAGCGGGAACGATTGCGTAGAGGGCTGACATGGGCTAATTTTAAGTCAAGGTGCCGAGCAGGCGCAGCCCGACCCGTGCAGGAGGACCAAAGTGATGGAACTGACACCGCATACCCGCCCGGCAGCCGTCGCCGGCATGTTCTATCCGGGATCGGCGAACGTCCTCGCGCGCGACCTGCGGCAGATGCTGGCTGACCGCGCGGCGCCGGCGGCGACGCCCGGCCGGCGCGTCAAGGCGATCATCGCCCCGCATGCCGGCTACGTCTATTCCGGGCCGATCGCCGCCAGCGTCTACGCACCGCTGGCGGAACTGGCGGCAGACATCCGGCGGGTCGTCGTGCTCGGACCGACCCACCGCGTCGCGGTGAACGGTCTGGCACTGCCGGCCGCCGGGGCCTTTGCCACCCCGCTCGGCGTCGTCGCCGTGGACCAGCAGGCGGTGGCGGCGATCGCGCACCTGCCGCAGGTCGTCGTCAGCGACGCGGCACACGCCGCCGAGCACTCGCTGGAAGTGCAACTGCCATTCCTGCAGACTGTCCTCGGCGACTTCGCACTGCTGCCGCTCGCCGTCGGCCGCGCCTCGCCGGCAGAGGTGGCGGAGGTGCTCGAGTGTCTCTGGGGCGGAGACGAGACGCTGATCGTCATCAGCTCGGACCTGTCGCACTACCTGCCCTACCAGACAGCGCGCGCGACCGACGGCGAGACCGCCCGCCACATCGTCGCCCTCGACGCCCATCTCGACCATCAGCAGGCTTGCGGCGCGACACCGGTCAATGGCCTGCTGCTGGCTGCGCGGCGGCACGGGCTGCGGGCGCAACTGATCGACCTGCGCAACTCCGGCGACACCGCCGGCGATCGCTCGCGCGTCGTCGGCTACGGCGCCTTCTCGTTCAGCGAGGAGGCCGCCAGTGTCCGGTGATCCCGCCGACCGCCTCGGCGAGGCCCTGCTGACCATCGCCCGCAACGCGATTGCCCACCGCTTCGGCGTGCCGACGCGCGCGCCCGACGAACTGCCCGAACTGGCCGAACCGGGCGCTACCTTCGTCACGCTGACCCGCGATGGCCAGTTGCGCGGCTGCATCGGCAGCCTCGAGGCGCAGCGGCCACTGCTCGTCGACGTCGGCGAGAACGCACTCGCCGCCGCCTTCCGCGACCACCGCTTTGCGCCACTGACCGCCGACGAGTTTGCCACGACGCGCGTCGAGGTCTCGCTGCTGACGCCCGCCGAAGCCTTCCCGGTGGTCGACGAGGCCGACGCCATCGCCCGTCTGCAGCCGCTGGTCGATGGCCTCGTCCTGGCTCATCGCCAGCGGCGCGCCACCTTCCTGCCGCAGGTCTGGGAGTCTCTCCCCGACCCACGCCAGTTCCTCGCGCAACTGAAGCTCAAGGCGGGGCTGCCGGCCGACTTCTGGCATCCGGAGATCCGCCTCGCGCGCTACGGAGTACGCAAATGGAAAGAGAGCTGACGCACTCGCCGAAGGTACCCGAATCGGCGCACCCCGGCCGCTGGTGGCACGCCATCGACGATGAGCGCATCCAGTGCGACCTCTGCCCGCGCGACTGCCGGCTGCACGCCGGCCAGCGCGGCGCCTGTTTCGTCCGCCAGAACGTCGACGGCCGGATGATCCTGACGACCTACGGCCGTTCGTCCGGCTTCTGCATCGACCCGATCGAGAAAAAGCCACTCAACCACTTCCATCCCGGCTCGGCGATCCTCTCCTTCGGCACTGCCGGTTGCAATCTGGCGTGCAAGTTCTGTCAGAACTGGGATATCTCGAAATCGAAGGACATGGACCGGCTGCTCGACGCCGCCAGCCCCGATGCCATCGCTCGCGCGGCAGTTGCCTACGGTGCGCAGTCGGTCGCCTTCACCTACAACGACCCGGTGATCTTTGCCGAGTACGCGATCGATACCGCCCTCGCCTGTCACGAGCGCGGCATCCGCACCGTCGCCGTCACCGCCGGCTACATCCATCCGCAGCCGGCACGCGAGTTCTTCGCCGTCATGGACGCCGCCAACGTCGACCTGAAGGCCTTCAGCGACGACTTCTACTTCCGCCTCTGCGGCGGCCACCTGCAGCCGGTGCTCGACATCCTCGCCTGCATCCACCACGAGACCGACTGCTGGCTCGAGATCACGACGCTGCTGATCCCGGGCAGGAACGATTCGCCGACCGAGATCAAGGCCCTCGCCGATTGGGTGGCGCGCGAACTCGGGCCGCAGGTGCCGCTGCACTTCACCGCCTTCCATCCCGACTGGAAGATGGATAACCTGCCGGCAACGCCGGCGTCCACCCTGACGCAGGCACGCCGGATCGCCATCGAAGCCGGCCTGCACTACGTCTATACCGGCAACGTCCATGACAGCGAGGGCGGCACCACCTTCTGCCCGGGATGCCAGGCGGCGCTGATCGAGCGCGACTGGTACCACATCCGGCATGACGACCTGCCCGCCGACGGCCGCTGCCCGCACTGCGGAACGCGGATCGCCGGCCACTTTGCCCGTTTCGGCAAGCCTTTCGGGCCGCGCCGGGTGCCGGTCCGGTTGCAGCGCCCTTGACCGGCGCCCTCGCCTGCCCGGGCCAGACGCCGATTGCGCTCGCCGCCGGTCAGGCGACGTTGCACGGGCTGCTGACACTGCCGCAGCGGCTGCTGGCGCTGGTCGTGCTGACGCACGCAGGGCCGGCGCCGGCAGCGCGTGACGACGCGCTCGCCGTCATCCTGCAGCACGCCGGCATCGGCACGCTGACGCTCGACCTGCTGACGCCGGCCGAAGAACGCTTTGCCGACCTGCAGCACAACGTCTCGCTCCTCGCGAGGCGGCTGCTCGACGGCCTTGGCCTGCTCAAGCAACGGATGCTGCTCGGCGAACTGCCACCGCTGCCGATCGGCCTCTGTGCCGCCGGGGACTGCTCGCCGGTGGTGCTGCGCGTCGCCGCGCTGCGCGACCAGGACATCTACGCGCTCGTCTGCCGCGGCGGGCTGATCGATCTCGCCGGCGTCCTCTACCTGCGCTCGCTGGCATCGCCGCTGCTGCTCCTCGTCGATGAGGACGACGAGTGCGGCACGCTGAGCAACCGCCGCGCGTTGCGCGAGCTGGCCTGCCCACACGAACTGCGGCCGCTCGCCGCGAAAGCCGAGGCGCCGGATTCGGCGGCGGCTTTCGAGGCCATCGCGCGCGCCACCGGGCTCTGGTTCATCGACCACCTGCCGGCCGCCCCACTGGCGACCACTCGCACAGTTTGACCGGCGGCCGGCTAGTCTGGCGGCAACGCCGGATCCGGCGGCACCGCGTCGGGTGAAAGGACTGCCGAGCCACCGGATTCGTCGGGCGAGAGCGCCCGGTCGGGACGCACCGCGCCCGGCGACCACACCGGCCCGGGGTCGGTCTGGTCGGGTGCCAGAGCCTTGTCGGGACGGACTGCGCCCGGCGACAGCGCCGGCGCGCCGACGCTGTCGTCGGGCGACAGCACCGGGTCCGGGCGCACCGAGCCATCACTGCGATATTCCTGCGCCTGCAACGGCGGCAGAGCGGCGACCACGATGGCCGCCCCCAGCAGGACGTGCGACGGGATGCGACGATTCAGGCGCATGTTCCTCCTCCTTTGTTCACCAGCCCTACGGAACGCCGTTTTCGGCAAGGAACGAGCCGATTCGGGCGAGGACCTCGTCTTCCCGCTCGCGATGGGGAACGTGTCCACACGCAGCGAGAATCTCCAATCTCGCCGGCCCGGCGACACCCTCCACGATGCGACGAGGGAACGCACAGGAGCCGAATTCATCCGTGTCCCCGTGCATCGCGAGCACAGGGCAATGCACCCGGCCCAGGTAGGGATCCAGCGACCAGCCGCGAAATCGGGCAGACAGCCAGACCTCGGTCCAGGCATCCAATACCCACCTGGCTCGCTCACCGTGCCACCGCGCGATCCTTGAAAACTGGGCTTCGTCGGCGAAGGAACTCCTCGCCTCCCGGATAGCGGACAGGGTTCGATCCTCGACGAACGCCTGGGCGGATTCCGTGATCACCGCCAGACAGCGATCGCCGGCGACAGCGGCAGCGGCCAACGCCATTCCGCCACCGACACTGTGCCCGAGCAGGACGTACTGGCCGAGCCCAAGAGCGCCGGCAATGGCGGGCCAATAGACCCGCGCCTCGTCATCGATGAACCCCGGCTCCGCCGGCGTCGTCCGCCGGCTGGACTGGCCAAATCCGAGGCGGTCATAGGCCATGACGGGGCGACCAGTCCGGACTGCCAGAGTCTCCGGGAAGCCGCGCCACTGTTCCACGGATCCCAGGGAGTCGTGCAGCAGGACGATCGGCGCGTTCGCGGCGCCAGCCGGCTGCCAGCGGCGGACGAAGACACGGCCACCGGGCACTTCGACAAACACGTCACTCAGTGCGACCGCCATCCCGACTCTTCTCCCCGCAGTTCAGCCGATGCGCAGATCAATGTTGGCAGCACCCCAGGCTCGCAAGGTGTGCCGCGACTCAGGCCTGAACCGTCGGCTTGACAAGCTTGATCACTGGCGCAGAAGAAAAACCGATACGCTCCGACACGGAATCAGGATTCTGCCTGCTCGCGGATTCTACCAAGATCCTCAGCCGCCCGGCGCGTGCCATCGACCTCCGCCGACCGGGGTTCGCAGACAGCTGCCGCAGCCCAGACATCGACCCTGTCGGACGAAGGCCGCGAGGCACAGGGTTTCGCGCATGCCCGCCAGTCGCACGGCGAAGCGTTCCGGAACCGGTGGGCACGCGCTGACGGCAACGCGCACGCCACTGGCTTCGACACGCACGCCCCTGGCTTCAGCGCGCACGCCCCTGGCTTCAGCGCGCACGCCCCTGGCTTCAGCGCGCACGTCCCTGGCTTCAGCTCGCACGCGCCTGGCTTCAGCGCGCACGCCTCTGGCTTCAACTCGCACGCCCCTGGCTTCAGCGCGCACGCCTCTGGCTTCAACTCGCACGTCCCTGGCTTCAGCTCGCACGCGCCTCAACCGGGCTCGCACCTTGCCGGCAAAGTCGTGCGCGTGGCAGCCGGCCGCGGCGCTACCGCTACCGGGAAGCGGCAAAATGGTTTATATTGCGCCGCAACAGACGCGCCCGTCGCAGCACCGGCGGCTTGCCACCAGGCCTGCTGCAGCCCGCAGGTCGGCGTTGCGTCTCACCCCGGCCATCGCTACCATGCGCGCGCCTGCGGCATCCCGACCCGCCCGTCGTCAGCCGGGCGACACCGGAGCCGCCCGGCAGCGACGGCAAGGCGGTGACCGGACCCGAGAACACCCGCCCGCGCCCACCAGCGCGGCAGACACCAGGAAAGATCCATGAAAGCAGCCAACCCATCCCTGTTGAGCAGAATCTCGATTGCCTTCGGCACCTTCTTCGCCATACTTGGCGACGGCGATCTCGCTGCCCGTATCCAGGCCTTGCGCAGCGGCGAGGAGCGCCGCGAACCAGCGGCGCCGACGGCCCCGCCTGCCGCCGCGGCCCGGCCGGCGCCACCGCCGCTGCTCGCCGCGGCGCCCGACGGAGCGCTGCAGCTCCTCGGGCTACTGCAACGCGAGGCGCGCTTCGTCGATTTCATCGAGGAGGATGTCGCCGCCTACGGCGACGCCGACATCGGTGCCGCCGCGCGCGTCGTCCATGAGGGTTGCCGCAAGGTGCTGCGCGAGAATTTCCGCATCGAACCGGTGCGCGACGAGCCCGAAGGGAGCCGCCTGACGCTGCCGGCCGGCTTCGACGCAGCGGCGATCCGCGTCACCGGCAACGTCGTCGGCCAGCCGCCATTCACCGGCAACCTGACGCATCGCGGCTGGCGGGTGCGCGAGACGCTCCTGCCGCAACTGGCGATGGGCCACGACCTGTGCATCGTTGCCGCGGCGGAGGTGGAACTGTGAGCGAGCCCAGATTCTCGATCGGCATCGACCTCGGAACGACCCACTGCGCGCTCTCCTTCGTCGAGATCGCCGCCTGCGACGGCGAGCAGGTCAGCCAGCAGGTGCTGCCGATTCCCCAGCTCACCGCACCCGGTGCGGTCGAGTCGCGCGGACTGCTGCCGTCTTTCATCTACCTGCCGCACGCCAGCGAACTCGCCAGCGGTGATCTCCACCTGCCATGGACGGCCGAACAGGACTTCGCAGTCGGTGAAATGGCGCGCAGCCGCGGTGCGGCGACGCCGATCCGGCTGGTATCGAGCGCCAAGAGCTGGCTGTGCCACGCCGGCGTCGACCGCCGGGCAGCGATCCTGCCCAACGATGCGCCGCCGGAAGTCGCCCGGCTGTCGCCGCTCGAAGCGTCGCTGCGCTACCTCGCGCATCTGCGCGCCGCCTGGGACCTGGCACAACCGGAGGCGCCCTTCGTCGACCAGGAAGTCGTCGTCACCATCCCGGCCTCCTTCGATCCGGCGGCGCGCGAGCTGACTGCCGAGGCGGCGCGCGCCGCCGGCTGCGCGCGGATGATCCTGCTCGAAGAGCCGCAGGCGGCGCTCTACAGCTGGATCCAGAAGAGCGGTGGTGGCTGGCGCAAGCAGGTGCAGCCGGGCGACATCATCCTCGTCGTCGACGTCGGCGGTGGCACCAGCGACTTCTCGCTGATCGCTGTCCTCGAGCGAGACGGGAACCTCGAGCTGCACCGCGTCGCCGTCGGCGAGCACATCCTGCTCGGTGGCGACAACATGGATCTGGCACTCGCCTACGCCGTTGCCGGCAAGCTCTCGGCGCAGGGCAGCAAGCTCGACGCCTGGCAGTTGCGCGCGCTGACGCACGCCTGCCGGTCGGCCAAGGAAGCGCTGCTCGGCGATCCCGACCTGGCGTCCGTGCCGCTGGTCATCGCCAGCCGCGGCGCGCGGCTGATCGGCGCTTCGCTGCGCAGCGAACTGACGCGCGAGGAACTCGGCGCGACGCTGATCGACGGCTTCTTCCCGCCGGCGGCGATCGGCGACCGGCCGCAGGGCCGCGGCCGCGCCGGCCTGACGCAGCTCGGCCTGCCCTACGCGCAGGATGCCGCCATCACCCGCCATCTCGCCGCCTTCCTCGCCCGCCAGGTGGCGGCGACCGCCGACCTCGAGGGCTTCAGCAGCCGGCTGCCGGACGGCGCCAGCTTCCTGCATCCGACCGCCGTCCTCTTCAATGGCGGCGTTTTCAAGTCCGAGCTGCTCGCCGAACGCACGCTGGCGATCATCAACTCCTGGCTCGCCGCCGAAGGCGCCGCGCCGGCGCGGCTGCTCGAAGGCGCCGACCTCGACCTCGCCGTCGCCCGGGGCGCCGCCTACTACGGTTACGTCCGGCGCGGCCAGGGCGTGCGCATCCGCGGCGGTACGGCGCGCGCCTACTATGTCGCCGTCGAATCGGTGATGCCTGCCGTTCCCGGCATGCAGCCGCCGGTGCAGGCACTGTGCCTGGCGCCTTTCGGCATGGAGGAAGGGAGCGACGCGGCGTTGCCGGCAATGGAGTTCGGTCTGGTCGTCGGCGAGCAGGTACGCTTCCGCTTCTTCGGCTCGTCGGTGCGCCGCCAGGACGAGGTCGGCACGCTGCTCGAGGAATGGCAGCCCGACGAACTGCAGGAGCTCGACGAGATCCAGACGACGCTGCCGGCCGATGGTCGCGCCGTCGGCGAAGTCGTGCGCGTCCGGCTGCACGCGCGCGTCACCGAAGCCGGCACGCTCGAACTCGAGGCCCTGCCGCACGACGGTCCGCAGCGCTGGAAGGTCGAGTTCGACGTGCGCGCCGGCGCCGGCGACTGATCTTCGGGTGCACGATTCGACGCCCGTTGCCGGGCGACTGGAGATGTCGATGACTCTGAGCGACTTGCTCGGATGCCTCACCGTAGCCGAGCTGAAGGATCTGGTGGGCTACCTGCCGAGTGGCGCCGCGAGCCCGCGCAAGGACGATCTGATCGAACGGATCGTCGTCGCCATGTGCGGCCCCGAGCTGAAGGCAGTCTGGACTCTGCTGGACGAGATGCAGCAGACTGCAGTCGCCGAAGCGGCGCATCACCCGCTCGGCGAGTACTCCGATCGGCGATTTCGCGCCAGGTACCAGCGCGCACCGGCCTTCCACATCGCCCCGGCGAGGTCGTACAGCCATTCCGCAGGCAAGAGGACTGCCTTGTGCCTGTTCATCCTGTACTCGCCGACTGAAGGCTGCTACGTCGTGCCGACCGACCTCCGGCCCCGGCTGCAGGCCTTCGTTCCGCCTCCCGCACCGCCAGGCATCGCGACCTTGGCAGAGCTGGCCGCAGACCCGCTCCAGGTCGTCCGCCTGACCGAACGCGAAGCCTTGCAGGAAGTGCTCGTCATGCTGCGTACCGTCGAGCAGGAGCGGGTGCAGGTCAGCGACAAGACGGCGCTGCCGGGCGCCGCCAGCCAGCGCTTGCTGAGCGACAGGCTGGCGGGTGGCGACCATTACCCGCATGCGGTGCAGCAGCACCGGTGGAGCCAGGAAATCGGCCCGATCAAGGCCTTCGCCTGGCCGCTGCTGCTGCAGGCCGGCGGCCTCGCGTCGGTCGTGTCCGGCCGCCTGCAACTCAGCCCGGGCGGCGTCAGGGCCCTCACCACACCGCCGGCACAGGTGCTGCGCGGACTCTGGCAGAAGTGGCTGAAAAGCACCCTGTGCGACGAGTTCAGCCGCGTCGAGGCGATCAAGGGACAGAACGCCAAGGGACGGGTGATGACCGCCGTCGCTCCGCGGCGAGCGGCCATCGAGGCGACGTTGCAGGCCTGTCCGGTCGGTCAGTGGATCGCCGTCGATGACTTCTCGCGCTTCATGCGGGCGACCGACCGGGTCTTTGCCGTGACTCACGATGCCTGGAAGCTCTACCTCGGCGACCGCCAGTATGGCAGCCTTGGCCATGCCGGATGGGGCGGCTGGAACATCCTGCAGGATCGCTACATCCTCGCTTTCCTGTTCGAGTACGCGGCAACGCTCGGCGTGGTCGATGTCGCCTACGTCCATCCGGCGCAGGCGCGCTCGGACTTCCGTGATCTTTGGGGTACCGACGACCTGTCGTTCCTGAGCCGCTACGACGGCCTCAGGGCCTTTCGTCTGACGCTGCTCGGAGCGTACATCCTGGGTCGTGAGTCTGCCTACCAGCCACCCGCCATCGCCAGCAGCGTCGCCCTGTCATTCTCCCCGGGACTGCAGATCGAGGTCGTGCGCGGCGCCCTGGCGGGCGAGGAAGCGCTGCTGCTCGACACCTGGGCAGTCCCGTCGCAGCCGGGAAGCTGGCTCCTCGACCGCGAAAGGTCGCTGTCGGCGATCGAGAAAGGCCACGCCATCAGCGAACTGAAGGCCTTTCTCGAAAGCGCCGGTGGCCAGCCGTTGCCGGCGCCGTTCGCATCGTTCATCGCGCTCTGCGAGCACAATGGCCAGGCGCTGAAGATGCTCGGCAACGCCGTGCTGATCGAGTGCCGCGATCCGGAAACCGCCGCCCAGATCGCCGGCCGGCCGGAAACGTCCACGCTGTGTCTGCGCGCCGGGCCAAGGACGCTGGTGGTGCGCAGCAACCAGCTGGCCCGGTTTCGCGAGCGGCTTCGCTCGCTGGGCTTCGGGATGGCATCCTGAAGCCGTCGCCGCAGCGAGCCGCGCAACGCTACGACTGCCCGGCGCGCAGCTTCGCGAGGCGCTCGGCAACCAGCAGCGACCACTTGTCGAAGGCATCCTTGGCATAGGTCCATGCCTGGAAGGAGCTGAGGTAACCATTGGCCCAGGTCTGCGCCGCGCCGACCGCAGAGGAATTGACATCGACCGCGTACTTGCGGCCGATCTCGGTGTCGCGGCACTCGCCGAGAATCCGGCCCGAGGCGCCGTCGCGGAACTGCATCTCCATGCCCGTCTCGCCCATGTACGGGGTCGATCCCGCCGGCCGGCCGGTGGCGACACCGGAACCCGCCTCGGCGACGAAGCCGTAGGGAATCAGCGTCCCCGCGACACTGTCGCTGACCTTGGTCGGCACGAGATCGGTAAGTGCCACGCGCAGGACGACGACCCCCGGTCCCGGCTGGGTGACGATCTGCATCTGCGGCCGCAGCGCCTTGACGAGCGCGTGATGGAAGTAGTCGGTGAGCGTCGCGATGTCCTTCGGATCGAAGGTCTGCGGTGCGCCATCGCGCGACCTGAGCGAGACGTCGATGCGCGACACCAGGACCGCGTTGTAGCGCGTGGCATCGAGTGCCGGATCCCGCCAGCACTCGATCCCATGTCCCCAGGCGGTCGCTCGCAGGCGTGCGTAGTCCGAGAGAAAGCCGCTGCGCGTCAGCCGGGCGGTGTCCGAGGCGACGGTCGTCGTCCCGCTGCCCAGCACGCTGCCGTCTCCGGCGCAACCGGCGAGGAGTGCGCACCCGGCGACGGCGAGGGCCTGCAGGCTGCGGCGGCTGGCCGCCAGGTGAAGAACTCTTGTTCGCTGCATCGTCCAACCCCTCCAGGAAGAAAAAGACGCCGGCGATGGTAGCACATGGGCTGTCTGACGGGCGCATTGACACGCCTCGGGGCGCCGCCGACAATCGCCGTCCAGGACGGCCCGCGACAGCCGTGGCGTCGTTGCCGACCGTCGCCTTTCATGGCCGATGTCGGGCAGGCGGTGCGGATTCTGCAGACGAAGGTGGCGCATGAGGATTCGGGAAGGTGCCGTCAGCGACGGCGGCGACGTATCGTCGGCGGGCAGCGGCAACCGCCGGCGATCCGGGCGACATGCTGCTCGTGATCAAGCCGATCGCCGATTCAGGCGGCTCGGCAGCCGCCTTCTGCTGGCGCTGCCGCTCGTCTGGATCCTGCCGGCACCAGCCTGCGAGCCGCATGTCGAAACGCTGCGCGACCCGGCGCACGCCGTGCTGCGCGCCGACCGCTCGGCCTTTTCGCGCTGCACGCTGAGCGAGGCAGACTACCGGCGGGTCGTCGGCGAATGGCTGGCGAGCCGCGGCGACGACGCCCCGCCGCTGGCCTCGCTGGCCCTCGGCCGCGCCGTCGGGCATCCGTGGATTGCGCGCCACCTGCTCGAGGCGGCTGCCCGGAGCAGCGAATGGACGCCACGGCTGGCGCGTGCCACCGCTGCCGAACAAAACCGCTTCGTCGCCCGGCTGCTCGCGGCGCCGGAATTCCTGCTGCGCCTCGATGCACCCTTCGCGGCCACCGCCTACCGGGTCGACGGCGTGCTCGTCGAGAAGGTGCTGCTCGGCCCGCCTGTCGCCAGCGCGCCGGCGACTGCTGACAGGCGCCACACACTGCCGTACGATGCGCAACTCTGGCTGCGGCTGGTCCGCGGTCGAGCGGCGGGCGGTGACGGTGCAAGCGGGTCGCCGCCGTCGGCTGGCAAGCCACGGCACCGTGGCCCCGCCGGCAAGCCACCGAATGTCGTGCCGGCGCGGTCAGCGCGCCGCTTTTCATCCAGGTTCCGGAAGGAGTCGATCCATTGTCGATGCGTGCCCAGGTGGAGTTCGTTTCCGCCGACTTCCCGCCCTACCCCGGCGAGGACCAACAGCTCAACCCCGGCCGTTACGGCATCCGTCTGGCGGAGTTCCTGGCACAGGAACTGCCGGCGCACGGCTTTCCGGTCGAGTCGCTGACGGTCGAGATGTGGGGCGTCCGCGTCGGGCTGCAGCACGCCGATTATCCGCTGTGGGTCGGTTGTGGCAACTACGAAGCCCATGCGAATGGCTTTCTCTGCTTCATCGAACCGGCAAAGCCAACCGTCCGCAAATGGTTCCGCAAGCTGCCGAACGCGCCGACGGTCGAGCGGCTGGCGACGGCGATCGAGTCGATCCTGCTGGGCAGCGGCAAGGTGTCGCAACTCCGCTGGTGGTCGGAAAACGAACTGCGCCGCCCCTGAGCCAGCGGCCTGGCGGCGACGGCAATCGGCGTTTGACGGGTGGCCGGACATCGCGGATACTCGGCGGCCACTTCCGATCCACCACGACCTGAGGAGTTGCACGCCGCCATGCGCACCCGTCGCGTCTTCCTGAATCGCCTCGATCCGATCCGCGAACCGGTTGACGCGGTGGTGGTGATCGACGTCCTGCGCTCCTTCAGCACCGCTGCCTACGCCTACGTGGCTGGCGCCGGAACGATCTACGCGGTGGAGACGATCGCCGCAGCCTTCCGCCTGCAACGCCAGCTCCCGGAGGCGGTGACGACCGGCGCCGTCGGCGGCGGCGACCCGATACCCGGCTTCGATTTCGGCAACTCGCCCGCCCAACTGCAGCACGTCCACCTGGCGGGCCGGCCACTGATCCAGACCACGGCTGCCGGCGTGCGCGGACTGACGCGCTTCCGCCACGCGCGGGCGCTGTTCGCCGGCAGCCTGGTGCTGGCGCGCGCCACGGCCAGCGCACTGCTCGAACTGCAGCCGGCTGAAGTGTGTTTCGTCATCACCGGCGAGTGGGTCGACCGCGATGGAGACGAGGATGTCGCCTGCGCCGACTACATCGATGCGCTGCTGCAGGGCGAGCAGCCCGATCCCGAACACTACGCGACGCGGGTTCGCGAATCGGATTTCGGACGCCGTTTCCTGGCCGACGACAACCCCAATCTGCCGGCGCGCGATCTCGACCTCTGTGCGCAGGCCGACCGTTTCGACTTCGCCCTGACGGCGGCGCACGTCGATGGCCATCTGCAGATTCGCCGCCTGCGCTCCGGGGTCGCCGGACACCCGCTGGCGGCCGCCGGCGAAGTGCGCAATGCGCTGCGTCTGCCCGATACCCGGGGCACGCTGCCGGCAGCGCGGACGGACGCCTGCTGAAGCGATCGTCGCCGCCGGCAACGATCGCCTGTCCGCTCACTTGCCCGCGAGTTGCGCCAGCGGTGCATAGGGAGCGACGCTGCCGTGGCCGCCGGCAAAGCGCTCGGGGTCGATGCCGTAGCGTGCCACCGCCGCCACCAGCGCTGCCTGGCCGGCGTTGACGCGTTCGCCGAGCGGCTCGCGACCGGGGCTCCAGAGATCGGTGACGAAGCCGAGCCGGGCATCGGGAACATAGCCGACGAGCATCGCGCTGGCGTGCGGATTGTCGACCTCGAGCACCAGAACCTCGCGCCCACCGTCGCTGATCCGCAGGCGATCGCTCACCTCGATGATGCGCGGCTCGCCGACGGCGCCCGGCAGCAGCGGGTTGCGGCGATGCGGGACGAGCGCCATCCGCCGGTAGTGATCGGCCGCGCCGGCGCCGACGACCAGCGTCGCGCCGGTGGCGATGAAGCTGCGTGCGCCGGCGATATGGTCGTGGTGGTGATGCGTCAGCACCAGATGACGGACGCGCTTGTGCGGGAACCTCTGGCGCAGCGCGTCGAGCGTCCACTGCGCCTGCGCGTCGTTGATCGGCGCGTCGAAGACGACGAGCGAGTCCGCCAGCTCGACGACCATGCTGTTGTGCGAGCCGCCCTGGACGAGCAGCACGCCGGGAGCGATCTCCTGCAAGGCCAGGCCGCGGGCGGCGCCCGCATCCCAGCCGAGCATGTCGGAATCGAGGAAGACACCGATGTACTGGCGGCGCAGCACCCACTGGTAGGCGGGGATGCCCGACCCACCCGCGAGCGCTGCCGGCCGCCGCCCGGCCGGCAGGTCGAACTGTCCGGCGACCGCTGGCGGGTCGATCGTCACTTCGCTGAGGACCGTGTCGGCGACGACCTCTCCCGCCAGTTCGTAGACCTGCCGGTGCGCGACCATGATGCCGCCGACCGGCCGCCAGTCGGAGAGGACCAGGTCGAAATCGAGGTCGCCGCGGACGAAATCGTAATCGAGGCTGCGCACGCGGGCCGGCAGGCCGCTCTCCGGGTCGAAGAGGACGATGAAGTCGCGCCCGGCAACGGCGTAGCGCACGGCCGGCAGGCTCCGCCCGCCGACCCTGAGCGGCGGCAGCGCCTGCGTCCGCGGCGCTGCGCGCTGCATGTCGAGCGCCAGCATCGGCGAACTGCGTGCCAGCTCGCGCAGCGCCGCCTGCAGCCGGACGCCGGACATCGCATGGCCGGGCGGATCGGCCGCCCGGCTCTGGCTCGTCCGAGCGCTGCTGTCGATGCCGTAGACATGACCGCCATCGCTCGTCATCACTTCGCTGAAGCGATACTCGCGCGCCCCCGGGTAAGCCAGCCGGCGCTGCCAGTCGATGCGTGCGGCGCCGCTGTCGAAGTCGCGCGTCAGGGTGAACGCCGACTCGCCGGCGAAGCGTTTCTCGCCGCCCGGGACGCGCGACTGCTCGGGCTCCCAGTGCTTCACCGTGCCGCGGATCTGCAGGCTGCGGATGGCAGCCAGCGCGTCGCGGCCGCCGAGCGCCCGCACCGCCCGATCGACGTCGGCATCGCCGAACACGCGGCCGCTGCCGAGCAGCGCCGCGATGCCCATCCACATCAGAATGAATTGCCTCATGTCTCCTCCATTCGGCGCCAGGCGCCGCGACGATCTCGCCGGCAACGGCAGGGCGCCGCCACCTGCAACAATGGACCCGGCGCGACGACGGATCGTTCCGGTCGCGCGAGCGGCTGCCGCTTGCGCGTCGACTGCCGGCAACGCGGGTGACTCAGCCGGCCGGCCCGTCGCGCGGTGAACGCACGAGTTGGCGGGCAAGCCGCCAGGCCATCCCGGCAAGCAGGCCGACAGCGAGCAGCAGGCTCGCCCAGAGCCCCCAGACCCGCCAGTCGATGAGCACGCGTCCGGCGCCCTCACCAGCCAGCGTATGCACGGCCCCCGTCGTCGCGCGGCCGATCCCGAGTCCGGCGGCGCTGGCCGCACCGACGACCGGCTGCCCGTCGTCGCCGACGCTGAACCCGGGCACCAGGGTGGTGATCGGGTAGGCCGTCGGCTGCGCGCTGTGGCTGCCGAAGGCGAGCTGGAACGGTGCCGGCCCGCGCGCGGCAAACACCAGGCCCCGGGTCAGCCAGCCGGCGGCCAGTTCGGGAACGCCCGCACCCAGACCGCCGCCGCGCTGATCGACGCGCAGCAACCAATGGCGGTCGCCGTTCGCGGCGATGACGATCTCGGGACTGACGACTTCCTGCCCGGCAGCACCGAGCCGGTAGACCGTCGCCGTCGCCACCTGCCGCCACGGATCCGGGTCGCGCGCCCGTGACAGCAGCTCGACGGCGGCAACGCTGTTCGGCTGCGGCAGCAGCAGACGCAGACGGTCGGCCGGGAACTGGCCGGCAAGGTCGAAGCGGTAGCTGCCGGCCTCGTCCGGCACGGTGCGGCCCGCCACCTGCCGCCACTGCCGCGGCAGTTCGACGACGCTGGCGGCCGGCTCGCCGCCGACGGCCGACAGTTGCAGCGGCGCGGCATTGGCTGCCCAGCGCAGACGGAAGTACTTCGCACGCCGCGGCGCAAAATCGATCCGCAGGCGATCGAGCCGTTGCCCGCCTGCCGCCAGGCGAAGGACCGGCGCATCGCCCACCAGCGTGGTCCATCGAGCGAGATCGTCACTCGCCTCGACCCGGACGCGCGTGAAGATGTCTTCGGCCTTCGCCGGTAGTTCGAGCGCCAGGGCCTGCAGCGGCTGCCCGACGGCGCTGGCGTCGACGAGGTAGCCGAGCAGCATCGCCGGCGCGCTCGCCCCTGCCCGCCCGTCCATGCGCAACACCGCCCTGCCGCCCTGTCGCTCGATGCGGACTTCGACGCCCTCGACGCCGGCGGTCGCGTCGCCGCGCAGCGCGAACACCGGCAGTGGCAGCAGCGGCGGCCGGGAACGCGGCGCCGTTGGCTGCGGCAGCCAGGCGTACGGCACCGCTTCGCCGGCAGCGTTGAACACCCGCAGGTCGCCGAGATCGGGGCGGCGGACGCCGGCATGGACGGCCGCCGGCAGGTCGACGCGCAGGAGTGGCTGTGGTCCGTCCGCCTGCAGCAGCATGCCGAAAGCGAAGTCGCCGGGCGCTTCCGCCAGCGCCAGGACCGACCACAGCGACCACAGCCAGCCGGCAAGGATCCTCTTCATGGTGCGTCCCCCTTCGGCGGCGCCGGCGCGAGGTAGCCGATCACGAGCATCAGCAGGCCGACACCGAGGAACGAGACGATCCGTTCGATGGTGCCGGCATTCGACAGATCGACGAGCAGGAGCTTGCCGACGACGACCGCCATCAGTCCCGCGCCAGCCAGCCACAGCGCTCGCCAGAGACGCCGTGTCGCGAGCAGCATCACCGCCAGGGCGAGCAGCGTCCAGAAGAGCGACAGCGACGCCTGTACGAGCTCCGAGCGCAGCATCACCGCCAGGCTCAGCGGTATCCCGGCCCAGTGATGCAGCGCCCGTAGAAGGACGGCATTGGCCCAGAGGAAGGCGGCGACGCCAAGGACTCCCCAGGCCAGCGGCAGTGAAGCCGTGGCATACGGCGGCAGACGCAGGCGACGCGCCTCGCCGAACCAGGTGGCGAGCAGCAGGACGACGCCCGCCTGCGCCAGGTCGAGCGGATTGAACAGCGGCAGGTACGGCAAGGGCCGTGGATCGCCGTCGGAAAGGACGTTGCCGGCGAGGAACCAGAGGCCGAGGAAGATCGCCAGCGGCGTGCCGCCGCGGACGAAATACGCTGCTCGGTGGGCAGCCACCGGCCAGCGCAGGCGCTCGCCACGCAGCGCCAGCGCGGCGAGCAGCGCTCCCGGCCACAGCGCCCAGCCGAGCAGCGTCCAGGAGGCTCGCCCGTCGACCCAGCGATCGATGTTCCACGCCAGCTCGCAGGCGCCGATCGCCGCCAGCAGCCACAACCCGGCTCCATGCAGCCAGTCCATGGGCCACGATCGGTCGGCCTCGTACCGGTACAGGAGGCGGAAATGGGCGGCGAAGGCGAGCGGCCAGGCGAGGTAACCCAGGTCGGCAAAGGGATGTGTCGTGTGCCCGGCGGCGACCCCTGCGAGCAGAAACAGCAGCGGCAACAGGGCGAGCGCCGCGTGTCGTGCTGCCGGCCAGCCGAGACGCCGGTCGAGCGCGGAGAAGAGCAGACACGAAGCGGTGAAGAAGAGAATCGCGGCGTTGACCCGCAGCGGCGGTGGCAGGAAACGGTCGATCTCGTGCAGGCCGCTGCCGCTCCACCAGGCGACACCCCAGAGGAAGAGCAGCGGCGCCAGCACGCGCTCGGCGGTCCGCAGTTGCCGCGGCTCCCGCTGCCACTCGCGCTGCAGCAGCCAGGCGCAGAACAGCCCGGCCAGCGTCAGCAACACGCCGCCGAGGAAGGCGCTGTTGAGCAGCGGCCACGCGCCGGGGTGGTCCGGCAACTCGCCGAGCTGGAACAGGCCGGCAAGCAGCTGCAGCAGGATGCCGAACAGCCGTGCCGGCAGCCGCTGCTGGCGGACGCCGACCCAGACCAGAGCGGCTCCCTCGATTGCCCAGGCGGCGGCGGTCCACCGCCCGTCGAAGGCGAGCGGGATTGCCAGCGTCGTGAAGCCGACGCCGAGAGCGAGGAAGGCTTCGACCAGCAGCCGCTGCTCCTCGCCGAGACGCGACCACAGGGCCCGCGCGAGGAGCAGGTAGAAGGCGCCGAGGGCCAGGGCACTGCATGCCGAACCGTAGGCAAACTCGCGCACCAGCGCGACCTGCAGTCCGAACGCGATCAGCGGCAAGGCAAAGACCAGCGTCGTGTCGAGGCGGTTCGCGCGCGGTCCGCCAGCGCGCAGGGCGAACAGCACCGGCATCGCGGCGTAGATCAGGAAGAAGAGGATCAGGAAGGGCTCGCTGGAAGCGAAGTGCTCCGGCCGGTAGCGCAGCGCACCCCAGAAAGTGGCGATGGCGAAGGTGAAGACGAAGCCGACCAGGTTGAGCAGCCGCCACGCCTTGAAGACGGCGATCGCCAGGATGCCGATGTTGAGCACGCCGTAGTAGGCGAACAAGGTCACGTGGCTGCCGACCCCCGTCGCGGCGATGATCGGTGCGAGGAAACCGCCGACCGCACCGAGCACCGCCAGGACCACGGCGTCCTGCAGCACCGCCAGCATCGCTGCCAGCGCAGCGACGGCCAGCAGCATGACGAAGGCCGGCGCCGCATCGAGCAGCCCGAACAGCCGCAGCGCACCAAAGATCGTCAGGTAGAGGAGGCCGATGGCACCGCCCTGCAGCGCCAGAGCGTAGGCCTCGCGGGTCGCTCGCAGGCGCCAGCCGAGCAGCAGCAGGACCACCGCCGCCAGCGCGACACCGGTCAGTCGCAGCTCGATCGGTACCTGCAGGTGCTGGTAACCGTACTTGAGCAGGAAAGCGACGCCGAAGAAGAGGACGATGACCCCGGCGCGAGCCATCAGGTTGCCGCGCAGCAACCGGTCGACGCTGGCCGCCGCCCAGCCCGTCGTCGACACCGGCGTTGCACTGGCTGCTCCCTGCACCGCCGGGCCTGTCGGCGGCACCGCTTCTGCCGAAGGGGCTGCGGCCTGTCGCGCGGCAGCGAGGGCTGCCGCTGCCGGTGGCGGCGACGTGAGCGTCGCCGCGGCGAGAGACGGCTCGCCGGCGACCGCTCCGACGTCACCGGCGCAGCGCGTCTGGTCGACTGCCGCCGCCGGAGCCGCAGCGGCTGGTGCCGCGGCTGCCGACGGCTGGATGTCTGCCGCCAACGATGGCGGCGACCGCGACAGGAGCGCGACGCTGCCCTCGAGCGCCTGCAGGCGCTCCTCCAGCAGGCGGAAGCGCTCCTCCTGCCGCTGCCGCGCGCGACTGCCGAGCGACCAGCCGAGAACGCCACCGAGGATCGCACCCACCAGCCAGAGCCCGGAATCGAGCTTGCCGGCCAGCAACGCACCGAGTACTGCCCCAAGAAACCACATCTGCGCCTCCGCACCTCTGCGCGCCGGCCTCGTGCCCTCGCCTGCCAGCCCGCCCGGCAGCAGGATGCGGCCGGGGCCGCGCGCGGACCCTAGTCTAGAGCCATTCGATCGGCAGGTGTGGAAGCCGGGCGAGCGATGGCGAAAGCCGTGCCCCGCCTGGCACCCGCATGGTGCACAATGACGCTGCCGGGCGGCCGCTGGCCGTCACTGCACGGCCGCGACGCGCGCCGCCCGCTGCATCTCGCGACGCGCAGCACCTTCCGGAGTTTCGCCTTGCTCACGACCATCCGCCACTGGCTCGACCGCAACATCCTCGAACTCGGCCGCGAGATGCGGCTTTCCTTCCTGCCGCCACTGATGGTCTACGTCGCTGCCGGGGTATCCGGACTGACCGGCATCGTCGGCACCTTCTTCGTCAAGGAGTACCTCGGGCTGTCGGCCACCTTCCTCGCCGCCCTCGGCTTCTGGGCGGGAATCCCGTGGGCACTGAAGATGCCCATCGGCCATCTGGTCGACCTCATCTGGCGCTACAAGGCGGCACTGGTGTGGCTCGGTGCGGCGCTGATCGCCGGCAGCCTGCTGATCATGTACGCGCTGGTCACCGAACCGCTGCGCATGGGAACCATCATGTCGCTCGAAGCATGGTTCGTGATCTCCGCCCTGCTGTCGCCGGTCGGCTACGTCATCCAGGACGTCGTCGCCGATGCGATGACCGTCGAGGCTGTGCCGCGCGTCGACGAGCACGGGCAGGCGCTGCCTCCGGAGACGCGACGACTGCTGAACACGACGCTGCAGACCCTCGGCCGGGTGGCGATCATCGGCGGCGGCGTGCTCGTGTCGCTGATCAACGTCCTCATGTTCCAGGGCGTCGAGGCGCTGCCGCAGACGGCGAAGGTCGCGGTCTATGCCCGGGTCTATGGCATGGCGCTGCTGATCCCACTGGTTTCGGTGGTCGGCGTGCTGCTCGCCTCGCTGCTCCGTCGGCGCGACGAGCGACGGCTGCGCGCGCGCGGCCTCGACGAGGCGCGCCTGCGCGCGTTGCTCGCACCGCCGCGCGAGCGGCCACGACCGAACTGGTGGATCCTCGGTGGCAGTGCGATCTTCGTCGCCTTCAGCCTGGGCGTCGGTCTGGCGCAGATCGACTTCGGCCAGGAGATCATCTTCGTCGGCTCCTTCGCCATCATCGGCTTCCTGATGGCGAGGCTGCTGCGCGAACTCGACGAGGAATCGCGCCGGACGCTGCTCGGGACGGCGATCATCATCTTCGTCTTCCGCGCCATTCCCGGCCCTGGTGCCGGATCGACCTGGTGGATGATCGACGTTCTCGGCTTCGACCAGTCGTTCCTCGCCAGGCTGTCGCTGCTCTCCAGCGTGCTGACGCTGTGCGGGCTCTTCCTGTTCCGCCGCTTCATGGGCGAACGTTCGATCGCCCACATCGTCGCCTTCCTCACGCTCGCCGGAACGCTGCTCAGCCTGCCGACGCTGGGGATGTACCACGGCCTGCACGAATGGACCGCTCTGCACACCGGCGGCATCGTCGACGCGCGCTTCATCGCCCTGATCGATACCGCCCTCGAATCCCCTCTCGGACAGATCGCGATGGTGCCGATGCTGGCATGGATCGCCAATTCGGCGCCAGCCGGACTCAAGGCGACCTACTTCGCGGTGATGGCCTCGTTCACCAACCTGGCGCTGTCGGCCTCGCAGCTCGGCACCAAGTATCTCAACCAGATATTCCACGTCAGCCGCGAGGTACGCGACCCGGCGACCCAGGCGATCAAGGTGGCAGCCGACTACGGCGAACTCGGCCTCCTCTTCCTGGCCTCCATCGTTCTCGGACTGGTCCTGCCTCTCACCGCCATCTGGCTGACCCGCCTGTGCCGCCTGCGCAGTGCGTGAACGCCAGCCGGCGAGCACAACGGTCCGGCTGTTGCTGCCAGAACCGGCGCCAGAGGCCACCGGGCGAGCGCTGCGGCGGCGGCAGGCCCCGGAGATGCGCGTGGCGGCCGATGGCTGGCGCCGCCGCACGCCGTGGCGCAGCCACGCCCAACGCGACCGGCACATGGTTTATGCTTGCAGGGGTGATGCTCGCTGCCACTTGCTGGCGCACTGGTCGCAGAGCCTTGCCGGCTCGCCGCGAGAAGCGACCGTGAGCCGTCCTGCGCGCCGAATGCGAAGACCAGACCACCAAACCCGGAGGAATCCCGCATGTACCCTTCCCGCAGACACTTGTCCCTGGCCGCCGCGCTGGGCAGCCTGTTCCTGATCACCGCTTGGGACTCCGGTCCGCAGTACGACCAGTACGATCGCCCCTACGACGGCTACTCCTACGGGCGCCAGCCGTCGTACGGGCAGCCGTCGTACGATGCGCGCGATGCCTACGATCGCGGCTACCGTGACGGGCAACGGCAGCAGGGCTACAACCGCTACGGCGGCCAGGACTACGAGCGCGGCTACGAGCGCGGCCGCCAGGAGGCGGAGCGAGAAGCCAAGCGTGCCGCCCGCGAGGAACGCCGCGAGCGTGAGGCGCGGGACGAGTGGCGCCGCAACCAGGACCAGCGCCGTGCCTACGACTACCGTCGCTCGCCCGATGTGCGGCCGCCGGTCAGCCCGCCGCAGTTGCCCGGATCACCGCCACCAGCGCCGGGAACCTGGGGTGTCAACGACGGCTGACGGAGGCAGCGCGCAGCGATCGTCGCCGCCCGACGCTCAGGCCGACAGCAGCGGCGTCCGCTGGGCGTCGATCACCTGCAGCAACTGGGCGAAGACCTTCGGCGTGCCGGCGACCACGTTGCCCGTCTGCAGGTAGCTTTCGTTGCCCACCAGATCGCCGATCAGGCCACCGGCTTCGCTGATCAGCAGCGCGCCGCCGGCGATGTCCCACGGCGACAGTCCGAACTCCCAGAATCCGTCGAAGCGACCACAGGCGACGTAGGCGAGATCGAGCGACGCGGCGCCCGGCCGCCGGATTCCTGCCGACCTGCGCGCCAGATCCTTGAAGATGGCGAGATAGGTGTCGATGTGCTCATACACGCGATAGGGGAATCCGGTTCCGATCAGGGCATCCTCGAGGCGCAGACACTTGCTGACCCGGATGCGGCGATCGTTGAGGAAGGCACCACCACCCTTGCTGGCGGTGAACATCTCGTTGCGCAGCGTGTCGTAAACCAACGCCTGCGTCACCTGTCCGCGATGCGCCAGGGCGATCGAAATGGCATACTGCGGGAAGCCGTGGATGAAGTTGGTCGTGCCATCCAGCGGATCGATGATCCACTGGTACTCGCTGCCCGCAGCCCTGCCGGCGACCTGACCGGACTCTTCTGCTAGAATCCCGTAGTCCGGATAGGCCTCGCGCAGGATGTCGATGATCGCCGCCTCGGCCGCCTTGTCCACCTCGGTGACGAAGTCGTTCTGGCGCTTGCTGGTGACCTGCAGGTGCTCGATGTCCAGCGCGGCACGATTGATGATCTGGCTGGCGCGGCGCGCCGCCTTGATGAGGATGTTCAGAGCTGGATGCATGTCTGCTGACGAACCTGACGGGCGGCTGCTGTCGCCCGGTTGGTGTGGAGGAGCCCCGATTCTAATATGAACCGCGCCGCCGGGGCCGATCCATCGCACCTGCCGCTCGACCGTGTCCGCATCGTCCTCTCGCACACCAGCCACCCCGGCAACATCGGCGCCGCTGCCCGTGCCATGAAGACGATGGGGCTGACGCGCCTGCTGCTGGTCAACCCGAAGCGCTTCCCGGACGCGGAAGCAATCGCCCGCGCGGCGGGCGCCGACGATCTGCTCGCGGCCGCACGGGTGTGCCGCAGCGTCGACGAGGCCCTCGCGGACACCCGGTTCGCCTGCGCCGTGACGGCGCGCCAGCGAAATCTCGGGCCGCCGCCGCTGGCGGCTCGCGCCGCCGCGGCCGAGATCGTGGCGAGAACCGGCGATGGCGAGGTGGCACTGCTTTTTGGCAACGAGAGCGCGGGCCTGTCGAACGTCGAGGTGCAACGCTGCCAGCGCACGGTGTTCATCCCGGCGAATCCCGACTATGGCTCGCTCAACCTTGCGGCGGCGGTGCAGGTCCTCGCCTATGAGTTGCGCCTCGCAGCCTTCGACAATGATCCGCCGCCGTGCAGCCGAACCGTCGCCTTTGCGTCGCCACCGGCGAGCCTGCAGGACATCGAGCGCTTCTACCAGCATCTCGAACGGGTGATGGTCTGCAGCGGATTCCTCGACCCGCAACGTCCACGCCGCCTGCTGCCCAAGTTGCGGCGCCTGTTCGGACGCGCCGCACTGGAAAGCGACGAGATCAACATCCTGCGCGGCCTGCTCGATGCCGTGGAACGTCAGAGCCACGGCAGGCGCGTCGATCGCGGCCACGAAGGCATAGATGACTAAATTGGTCGGCTATTGTACAATCGCGCCAGGCTTTCCCGTTGCCCCGCTCAAGGACCTCCACCTCATGTTCAGCCACCTGCGCGAAGACATCCAGTCGGTATTCGACCGCGATCCCGCTGCCCGGACCTTCTGGGAGGTGCTGACCTGTTACCCGGGCGTCCATGCCATGGCCTCGCATCGCCTAGCGCACTGGCTGTGGACTCACCGCCTGCGCTGGTTCGGCCGCCTGGTGTCGCATTTCGGGCGCTTCCTCACCGGCGTCGAGATTCACCCCGGGGCGAAGATTGGCCGCCGCCTGTTCATCGATCACGGCATGGGTGTCGTCATCGGCGAGACAGCGGTGATCGGCGACGACGTCACCCTCTACCACGGGGTGACGCTCGGCGGTACCTCGTGGAACAAGGGCAGACGGCACCCGACCCTGGAAAGCGGCGTCGTCATCGGCGCCGGCGCCAAGGTGCTCGGTCCGATCACGGTCGGAGCATCGGCCAAGGTGGGCTCGAATGCGGTGGTCGTCAAGAATGTCCCCGCGGGCGCCACCGCCGTCGGCAACCCTGCCCGTGTCATCGACCCGGCGCAGGCGCAGAAGCGGGAGCAGATGGCCGGGAAGCTCGGCTTTTCGGCCTATGCTCTGGCGGCGGATCAGGACGATCCGCTGGCGAAGGCGATTCACGGGCTGCTTGACCACGCCGTCGAGGTAGACCGCCGTTTTGCCCTGTTGCTGAAGCGGGTCGAGGCAGCCGGAGTCGAGGTTGACGGCGAACTCCTGCGAAGTGACCCGTTCGACCCGCAATACCTGAGCAAAATAGTTGACTAATCGCCGCCGTTGCACTATTCTTCGGGTGTCCGAACAACCGCTCTACAAGGAGGAGCCATGCGACTGACAACAAAAGGACGTTTTGCCGTCACTGCGATGATTGACCTGGCGCTGCGCTGCAGCGACGGTCCGGTTTCTCTGGCCGGCATCAGCGACCGCCAGAAGATCTCCCTTTCCTATCTCGAGCAGTTGTTCGGCAAATTGCGCCGCTACGGCCTGGTCGAGAGCGTGCGCGGCCCCGGCGGTGGTTACTGCCTGGCCCGCCCGACCAGCCAGATGACGGTCACAGACATCATTCGCGCCGTCGATGAACCACTCGATGCGACACAGTGTGGTGGCCGGGAGAACTGTCACGACGACGAGCGCTGCATGACGCACGAACTGTGGGCCACGCTGAACGACAAGATGTACGAGTATCTCAGCTCGGTCAGCCTGTCTGAACTCGTCGAACAGCAGATCCGCAAGAACGGCCACGTCGCGATCCTGCAGGATGCACGGCGCAGCCGGCAGAAGCCTCGCAACGCCAAGACCATGGCGGTCGGCGGCTGAAAAGTCGCGAAGGAATCGAGTCGGTCGATCGACGACCGCTGAACTTGGGGAGCTTCATGTTCGCGCCCGTCTACTTCGACCACAACGCAACGACGCCGGTCGACCCGGAAGTGGTCGAGGCGATGATGCCCTACTTGTCGCAGCAGTTCGGCAATGCCTCGAGCCGGCACGAGTACGGCCGGGCGGCGCGACGGGCGATCGACGAAGCGCGCGCGCAAGTGGCGGCGGCGGCCGGCGCCCATGCCAGCGAAGTCGTCTTCACCAGCGGCGGTTCCGAAGCCAACAACCTGCTGCTCAAGGGCGCCGCCGCCTGCCTCGGGCCGGGCCTGCTGGCGGTCGGTGCGGCCGATCACCCTTGCGTCCTCAGACCGGCCGAGCAACTCGCCCGGCGGGGCTGGAGCCTGGAGAAGCTGCCGACGGACACTGCCGGACGGATCGATCGCGAGGCCTATGCGGCGGTGATCGCGCGCCGGCCGAAGATCGTCTCGCTCCTGCTCGCCAACAACGAAACCGGCGTCATCGAGGACATCGAGCCGCTGGCGGCGAGCGCACGGGCCGCCGGCGCCTGCTTTCACAGCGACGCGGTGCAGGCCTTCGGCAGGCTGCCGGTCGATTTCCGCCGCCTCAACAGTGCCGGCGTGCACGCTCTGACGCTGTCGGCGCACAAGATGGGCGGACCGAAGGGCGCAGCGGCGCTGATCCTCGACAAGCGCGTCGAGCTCGAACCGCTGATTGCCGGCGGGGGCCATGAGCGCGGCCTGCGTTCGGGGACCGAGAATGTCGCCGCCATCGTCGGTTTCGGCGTTGCCTGTCAGCTCGCGGTCGAGCGACGGGCGGCGCTGGCCGTCCAGCTCAACCGGCTGCGAACGCAACTCGAGCAAGGGCTGGTCGCGCTTGGTGGCAGGCTCTTCGGGCACAGCGCGGAACGTTTGCCGAACACCGTCTATTTCGCCTTCGCCGGCGTCGACGGCGAGACACTGGTCGGCCAGCTCGACCGGGCCGGCTACGCCGTGGCGAGCGGTGCCGCCTGTTCGAGCGCCAACCCCGAACCCTCACACGTGCTGCGGGCGATGGGTGTCGACGACGGACTGGCGCGCGGCGCGGTACGGGTCAGCCTCGGGCGCGGCAACAGCGAGGAGCAGGTGGCAGGTTTTCTCGCCACCCTGCGATCGACCGTCGACCGGCTGCAACGAATGACGGCGATGGCTGTCTGAGCGGCGGGTGAGTGGGCCGACCCCCGCCGGCCAGGCGGGAGCGGCCACGAGCCTGACGCCGATTTCCACAACCCGGAGCAAGAGCAATGTTGAAGCTGCCCATCTACCTCGACTACTCGGCGACCACGCCGGTCGATCCGCGAGTGGCGGAGAGGATGATCCCCTATCTCGTCGAGAGGTTCGGCAACCCCGCGTCGCGCTCGCATTCCTTCGGCTGGGAAGCCGAGGCGGCCGTCGAGGAGGCGCGCGAAGAAGTGGCGAAGCTGGTCCGTGCCGATCCGAAGGAGATCGTCTGGACCTCCGGTGCGACCGAGTCGAACAATCTGGCTCTGAAAGGAGCGGCGCAGTTCTATTCCGGCAAGGGCAAGCACCTGGTGACGGTCAAGACCGAACACAAGGCGGTCCTCGACACCTGTCGCGAACTCGAGCGGCAGGGCTTCAGCGTCACCTACCTCGATGTCCAGGAGAACGGCCTGGTCGACCTCGAAGCCTTCACCGCGGCCCTGCGACCGGACACGACCCTCGCCTCGGTGATGTTCGTCAACAACGAGATCGGCGTCATCCAGCCGATCGCCGAGATGGGTGAAATCTGCCGCAGTCGCGGCGTCCTGCTGCATGTCGACGCGGCGCAGGCGACGGGCAAGGTGACGATCGATCTGCAGACGCTGCAGGTCGACCTGATGAGCTTTTCCGCCCACAAGACCTATGGTCCGAAGGGAGTCGGTGCCCTCTACGTGCGGCGCAAGCCGCGTGTCCGCCTGAACGCGCAGATGCATGGCGGCGGGCACGAGCGTGGTTTTCGTTCCGGCACCTTGCCGACGCACCAGATCGTCGGCATGGGCGAGGCATTCCGCCTGGCGCGGCTGGAAATGGGTGCCGAGAACGAACGCATCCGCATGCTGCGCGACCGCCTGCTGCGCGGCCTGTCGGACATCGAGGAAGTCTATGTCAACGGGGACATGGAGCATCGCGTGCCGCACAACCTCAACCTCAGCTTCGCCTATGTCGAGGGTGAGTCGTTGCTGATGGCCATCAAGGATCTGGCGGTGTCGTCGGGATCGGCCTGCACCTCGGCGTCGCTCGAACCTTCCTATGTCCTGCGCGCCCTCGGGCGCAACGACGAACTGGCGCACAGTTCGATCCGCTTCACCCTCGGCCGCTTCACGACCGAGGAGGAAGTGGACCACGCGGTCCGGCTCCTGCACGACAAGATCAGCCGCCTGCGCGAGCTGTCGCCGCTCTGGGAAATGGTCCAGGATGGCGTCGATCTGAACACGGTCCAGTGGGCCGCTCATTGATGGATTACTGAAGGAGTAGGAAGATGGCATACAGTGTCAAGGTTCTGGATCATTACGAGAACCCGCGCAACGTCGGTTCCTTCGCCAAGGACGAGGAAGGCGTGGCGACGGGAATGGTGGGTGCCCCCGCCTGCGGCGACGTGATGAAGCTGCAGATCAAGGTCGGCAAGGGCGGCGTCATCGAGGACGCAAAGTTCAAGACCTACGGCTGCGGCTCGGCGATCGCATCGTCGTCGCTGGTCACCGAGTGGGTCAAGGGGCGGACGATCGACCAGGCGATGGACATCCGCAACACGCAGATCGCCGAGGAACTGGCGCTGCCGCCGGTGAAGATCCATTGCTCGATCCTTGCCGAGGACGCGATCAAGGCGGCGGTGGCCGATTACCGGAAGAAACACGGCGAGCAGGCCTGAGAGGTCGTGACAGGTACGAAAGGAGTGGGCTTTCATGGCAGTGACGCTTTCTGAGCGGGCAGCGACGCACGTCGCTCGCTACATCGTCAAACGGGGCAAGGGAATCGGTCTGCGCCTTGGCGTACGCACCAGTGGTTGCTCGGGAATGGCTTACAAGCTCGAGTTCGCCGATGCCGCGCAGCCCGACGACATCGAGTTCGAGTCGCATGGCGTCAGGGTCCTGATCGACCCCAAGAGCCTGCCCTACCTCGACGGCACCGAACTCGACTACGCGCGCGAGGGGCTGAACGAAGGCTTCCGCTTCAACAATCCGAACGTCAAGGACGCCTGCGGCTGCGGCGAGAGCTTCAACGTATGAGGCCGGCGGCTTGCCGCTGCAGCCCGCGCTTCGCCGGCAGATGCCACGCGAGCGTGTCCTCGGCTGCTTGCCGGCACGCCTGACGCGCACGCCGATGGATTTCGCCGCCGACCACTTTTCCCTCTTCGGTCTGCCGGCCGCATTCCGCCTCGATCCGCTGCTGCTCGACCAGCGCTACATCGAGCTGCAGACGCAGGTGCACCCCGATCGCTTCGCCAGCGCCGGCGAGGGTGCGAGACGCCTGTCGCAGCAGTGGGCGACGCGGGTCAACGAGGCGTACCAGACGCTGCGCAAGCCGCTGCCGCGCGCCAGGTACCTGCTCGAGCTGGCACGGCACGATGTCGGCAGCGAGAACAACAGCGCGATGCCGACCGATTTTCTCGTCGAACAGATGGAGTGGCGTGAAGCCGTTGCCGAAGCACGCGCCGCCGGCGACCACCACGAACTCGAGCGCCTGCATCACCGCCTGCAGCGTGAGCTGGCCGCACGCCAGGAGGAGATCGCTGCGCTGCTCGACGAGCAGCGCGATCTTGAACAGGCCGCCGATCGCGTGCGACGACTGATGTTCCAGGAGAAGCTGCTGTCGGAGATCGACGACGCGATCGCTGCCGGCGAAGAGTGACCGCCGCCCGGCCGGCAACTGCCGGCGCCCGCAACCAGCCTCAGGACCTCGTTTCTTCATGGCACTGCTACAGATAGCTGAACCCGGCGAGTCGACCCCGCCACACCAGCACCGGCTGGCCGTCGGCATCGACCTCGGCACCACCAACTCACTCGTCGCGACCGTCCGCAGCGGATTGGCCGTGGTCCTCAGCGACGATCTCGGCCGGCCCCTGCTGCCTTCGGTGGTCCGTTACCTGCCTGCGGGGCAGGTCGAGGTCGGCTACGACGCGCAGGCGAGACAGGCGGAGGATCCGCGCAACACCATCGTCTCGGTCAAGCGCTTCATGGGCCGCGGACTGCGCGACATCGTCAATCATGAGGGGTTGCCCTACCACTTCGACGACCGGCCGGGCATGCTGCGCCTGCACACCGTCGCCGGGATCAGGAGCCCGGTCGAAGTCTCCGCCGACATCCTGCGCGTCCTGCGGCAACGCGCCGAAACCTCCCTTGGCGGCGCGCTGGCCGCCGCCGTGATCACCGTTCCCGCCTACTTCGACGACGCGCAACGGCAGGCAACGAAGGATGCCGCCCGACTCGCCGGACTGCCACTGATCCGGCTGCTCAACGAGCCGACCGCGGCGGCGATCGCCTACGGGCTGGACAACGCAGCCGAAGGCATCTACGCCGTGTACGATCTCGGCGGCGGCACCTTCGACATCTCGATCCTCAGACTGACGCGCGGCGTTTTCGAGGTGCTCGCCACCGGCGGCGACTCGGCACTCGGCGGCGATGATTTCGACCACCGCATCTTCTGCTGGATTCTCGAGACGGCGGCCCTGCGACCGCTCGCGGTCGAGGATGCCCGCATGCTGCTGACGCTGGCGCGTGAAGCCAAGGAATACCTGACCCAGCATGGCATGGCGCCGATCAACGCGCGCCTGAACAGTGGCGAAGTGGTCGATCTGACGCTGAGCACCGAAACCTTTGCCGAGATCACCCGCACGCTGCTCGCCAAGACCATGCAGCCGGTGAAAAAGGCGCTGCGTGACGCCGCCCTGTCGATCGGCGACGTCAAGGGCGTCGTGATGGTCGGCGGCGCCACGCGCATGCCGCAGGTGCAGCGGGCAGTCGGCGATTTCTTCCGCCAGGAACCGCTGAACAACCTCGATCCCGACAAGGTGGTCGCCATCGGCGCCGCCATGCAGGCCAACCTGCTCGCCGGCAACGGCCGCTCGGGCGACGACTGGCTGCTGCTCGACGTCATCCCGTTGTCGCTCGGGATCGAGACGATGGGCGGGCTGGTCGAAAAGATCATTCCGCGCAACTCGACCATCCCGACCGCCCGCGCACAGGACTTCACGACCTTTCGCGACGGTCAGACCGCGCTCTCCGTACACGTCGTCCAGGGCGAGCGCGAACTGGTCAGCGACTGCCGTTCGCTGGCGCGTTTCGAGCTGCATGGCATCCCGCCGCTGGTTGCCGGCGCGGCGCGCATTCGCGTCAGCTTCCAGGTGGACGCCGACGGGCTGCTGGCGGTCAGTGCGCGCGAGCAGACCGCCGGCGCCGAGGCGAGCATCGTCGTCAAGCCCTCCTACGGACTGACCGACGACGAGATCGCACTGATGCTCAAGGACTCGCTGCTGCACGTACGCGAAGACGCCGCCGCGCGCGCACTGAAGGAATCGCAGGTCGATGCGCAGCGCCTCCTGGAGGCCGTGCGGACCGCGCTGGCGAGCGACGGCGACCTGCTGTCGGTGGACGAGCGGGCGCGCGTCGAAGCGGACCTGCTGCGCCTCGACGACGCCGCCGGCGGCGACAACCGGCGGCAGATCATGCTGGCGATGGACGACCTGGAAGCCGACACCAGGGATTTCGCTGCGCGCCGGATGGACAAGTCGATCCGGCAGGCCTTTGCCGGGCGCAAGATCAGCGAGATCGAGGGCGTCGCCCAACCGGCACGCAGCGAGGAGGCGCCATGACCCGGATCATCGTCTTGCCGCATGTCGACCTCTGCCCCGACGGCGCGCTGTTCGACGCCCGGGCGGGCGAGTCGATCTGCCAGAACCTGCTCGAGAACGGCATCGCCATCGAGCACGCCTGCGAGATGTCGTGCGCCTGTACGACCTGCCACGTCATCGTTCGCGAAGGCTTTGCCTCGCTCGAGCCATCCGACGAGGTCGAGGACGACCTGCTCGACAAGGCATGGGGACTCGAGCCCAACTCCCGCCTCTCGTGCCAGGCGATCGTCGAACAGACCCCGCTGGTCATCGAGATCCCGCGTTACTCGATCAACATGGTCAAGGAGGGCAAGCGATGAGATGGACCGACATCAACGAAGTGGCGGTGGAACTGGCCGAAGCACATCCCGGGGTCGACCCGCTGCGCATCAATTTCGTCGACCTGATGAACTGGGTCCTCGCCCTGCCCGGTTTCGAAGACGATTCCCGGCACTGTGGCGAGAAGATCCTCGAGGCGATCCAGCAGGCCTGGATCGACGAACTGGCATGAAGCCCGACGACTTCGGCGGCAGGCAGCGCAACGTCCTCGGCGGCATCCTCGGCTCCTGCAGCGAGCAGCCGATGACCGGTTTCTTCCGCGATGGCTGCTGCAACACCAGTGACGAAGACCTCGGCAGCCACACCGTCTGCGTCGTGCTGACCGCCGACTTCCTGGAATTCTCGAAACGGCGCGGCAACGACCTGTCGACCCCGCGCCCGGAGTTCGCGTTCCCCGGCCTCAAGCCGGGCGACCGCTGGTGCCTCTGCGCCGCGCGCTGGCGCGAAGCGCTGCAGGCTGGCAAGGCACCGCGCGTCGTCCTCAACGCGACCAACGAGGCGTGCCTGCTGATCGTCGGCCTCGACGACCTGAAACGGCACGCGATCGACCTCAACTGAGAGGTTGTGAAGAAATCGTCGCGAGCAGGCCGAGATGCAAGGCGCGATGGAGCGAACGACGAGACATATCAAGTGGATAGGCGAGGAGTGAGCGGCTGAGCAACGCAGCAGATCGGTCGCGCAGTAGATTTCTTCACAACCTCGGAGCCTTCAACACGGCCGCCGCCGGCAGGAGTTGCCGGCAACCGGGACCGGCCGCGACGGCTCAGCTGATCATCAGCGACGTCTGCGCGCTGGCAGTGGCGTAATAGAGGCGAACGCCAACCCGATGCAGGCGCCCGGCCTGCAGCACCCGGTCGATGCGCGCATTGGCGTCGGCTCCGCTGTCGTCATCGGCGGCGATCTGCACGTTGCCGGCCGGCGTCACCTCGAACAGCACCATGACGGTGTCCGATCTGCCGCTGGTCTGCAGCCGGTAACTGCGCGTCGCCGGTGGCAGGAAATCGAAGACGCGGGTCTCGCCGCTGCCCAGCGTCAGGTTCTGCGCCACGCCGACCGTCAGCGTCGGCGCCGCCGGCTGGACAGCCGCGCCGGGATAGGTCTGCCGGATCCAGTCCCGGTCGGCGGCAGACAGCCCGCCCTTCGGCTGCAGGCCGGCGCGATAGGCGGCCGGCTCGATGATCAGGCCGGCACCAAAGGCATACTCCATGACCGAATCGGGATCCCAGGTGCTGCCCTTGACCTCCGCCGGGCTGATCTTGCGCAGGATGTTGAAGTCGATGTAGCGGTCGTCCCACTTGTTCGGCGGACCCCGGAAGTAGCGCCGCACCGCATCGACATCCCAGGTGATGCCGGCAAACGGGTTCTGGTGCTCATGCTCGAGGCCGAGCGCGTGGCCGATCTCGTGCATTGCCGTGTCGCGGCCGTAGGGCGTATCGAGCGGCCAGCCGAAGTTCATCGTCCGCTGCCGCGGATCGCGAATCGTCAGATTGTCGCGGCCGACGTAGGACCACGATCCGCCAGCCTGATCGAAGCCGATCCGCAGGCGGGCGTCGGCCGGCTGCGCGACCTCGCGGAAGCTGATGCCGATTCCCAGTCCGAACCAGGCGGCGAAGGACTGGCGGACGGCTTCGATGTCGATCGCCCTGCCCTTCCAGGCATCGGGCACGTCGTCGCCAGCCTGGAAGCAATGGTAGGTCAGTTGTGTGCCGTTGACCCACTTCTTGCCGCCGGCGACGATCGCCCGCGCCCGTTCGGGCGCCACCGCCGGATCGAACTGGCGCGCTTCGACGATCGGCTGGCAGCAATAACGCAGACCGCCTGCGCCGTCACCAGCGACAGCCACTTCTTCATTCCGGGGATCTTCCGCCATCTGATTCTCCTCTGCAGCGCAAGTGATGATCACGGTGCCGGGAAGTTGCCGCCGGCAGCAGCCGTGCGCCAGGCTCGACTCCCGAGCGGCTGTCAGCATGCCGCCTGGCGTGCCCGGGGTCAACGGGTGTTGCCGACCGCTCGCTGCAGAGCACCGGAAAGCGCCGGAAAGCGCCCGCAGCGCATTGACCCTGCTCGGGGCAGCTTGTAGAATGCCGCCTTCCTCGGGGCGTAGCGCAGCCTGGTAGCGCATCTGCTTTGGGAGCAGAGGGTCGTGAGTTCGAATCCCACCGCCCCGACCAGTTGGACAGGCAGCAGTCGCCAGGAAAAGCAGGATGCGATACCCAGCGGAAAAGCAGTGCCCTGCAGGTGTCGCGCTCGCGCCCGTAGCTCAACCGGATAGAGCACCGGCCTTCTAAGCCGGGGGTCGTGAGTTCGAGTCTCGCCGGGCGCGCCAGAATGACGGCGGTGTTAGCTCAGTTGGTAGAGCACTGGATTGTGATTCCAGTGGTCACGGGTTCGAATCCCGTACATCGCCCCAGTATCCTGCGACGTATCGCGAGCGGCGCGACATCGGCATAACAGGCGGGTCCCGAGCGCGATCGCCCCCCCCCCCCCCCCCCCCCCCCCCCCCTCTCCCCCCCCCCCCCCCCCCCCCCCCCCCCCCCCCCCCCCCCCCCCCCCCCCCCC